>NZ_JBHYEO010000008.1:0-118019 GCF_051860105.1 Microcella sp. | reverse complement strand
ACGGCTCGCCATCCAGTCGCCATCGCCCCAGGCGTAGTGCGAGTCACCGACGACGGAGGCGGTGGCCGGGGGCGTCTCGGTGTAGCGCGCCATCGGGTCGGCCCGGGTCACCCACGCGCCCTCGGGGGTGAGCAGCTCGAACTTGTAGGTGGAGCCGGGGCCGAGGCCGGGCACGAAGAGCTCCCAGACACCGTTGTCGTCGAGGCGGCGCAGGGTGTGGCCGACACCGTTCCAGCTGTTGAAGTCGCCGACGACGCGCACCGCCTGCGCGTGCGGGGCCCAGACGCTGAAGCTCGTTCCGTCGACGTCTTCATGCGGACGATGGTGGGCGCCGAGCACCTGCCACAGCTGCTCGTGGCGCCCCTCGCCCCACAGGTAGAGGTCGACGTCGCCCACGCTGGGCACGAAGCGGTAGGGGTCGTCCGCATGCCAGTCGGGGCCGCCGTCGTAGGTGGTGAGAACCGTGTAGGCCTGGCCCTCGTCGATCGCGCCCGGCAGCAGGCCGTGCCAGAGCCCGTCGGCGTCGTGCGCGAGGGGGTGCGTCGTGCCGTCGGCGCGCACGATCGAGACGCTCTCGGCGAGGGGCCGCAGCACGCGCACCACCCAGCCCGAGCCGTCGATCCAGTGCTGGCCGAGCGCGTCGTGCGGCCGAGGGTGCCGACCCTCGACGATCGCCCGGCGGTGGTCGGGGTGGAGGGCCGGAGGGGCGGGGGGCGGGGGAGTGCTCGGCGCGGGCGCCGCATCGCCCTGCGGCCCTGCGGTGCGTCGGGGCTGTCGCTCGGTCATCAGATGCCCTTCGGGTACTCGATGCGCAGGATGTGCACGGGCTCGACGAAGGCGTCGAGCCGCACGAAGTTGTCCGCACCCCAGCGGTACTTCTCGCCCGTGATGAGGTCTTTCACGTCGAACGTCGCGCCGGGGTCGAGCCCCAGGGCGGCGAGATCGAGGTGAACGGTCGTCTGGCGAGCCGAGTGCGGGTCGACGTTGGCGACGACGATGATGCCGTCGCTGCGGCCGCTCCGCACGAATCGGCCGGGCAGCACTTTCGAGTAGACGAGGATCGCCTCGTCGTCGCTCGCGTGCACCGCCAGGTTGCGCAGCTGCCGCAGCGCGGGGTGCTCGGCGCGGATGCGGTTCAGGCGCGTGAGGTACGGCGCGATCGACCGGCCCGCCTTCTCGGCGGCGGCCCAGTCGCGCGGCTTGTACTCGTACTTCTCGTTGTCGATGTTCTCTTCGCTGCCGGGCCGCGCCACGTTCTCGATGAGCTCGTAGCCGCTGTAGACGCCCCAGCTCGGGCTGGCCGTCGCCGCGATCGCCGCGCGCACCTTGTAGGCGGGCACGCCGCCGAACTGCAGGTACTCGGTGAGGATGTCGGGGGTGTTGACGAACAGGTTCGGGCGCAGGAAGGCGCTCGTCTCGTGGCTGAGCTCAGTCAGGTAGTCCTCGAGCTCGGTCTTGGTGTTGCGCCAGGTGAAGTAGGTGTACGACTGCTGGTATCCGGCGCCGGCGAGCGCCTGCATCATGGGCGGGCGCGTGAAGGCCTCAGCGAGGAACACGACGTCGGGGTGCTCGGTATTGACCTCGTGCAGCAGCCACTCCCAGAAGTGCAGCGGCTTGGTGTGCGGGTTGTCGACGCGGAAGATGCGCACGCCCCGATCGATCCACAGGCGCACGATCCGCAGCACTTCGCGGCTGAGCCCCTCGTAGTCGTTGTCGAAGTTGAGCGGGTAGATGTCTTGATACTTCTTCGGCGGGTTCTCCGCGTAGCGGATCGAGCCGTCGGGCAGCGTCGTGAACCATTCGGGATGCTCGGCCACCCACGGGTGGTCGGGCGCGCACTGCAGGGCCAGGTCGATGGCCACCTCGATGCCGTTCTGAGCCGCGGCCGCGACGAAGGACTCGAAGTCGGCGACGGTGCCGAGGTCGGGATGCACGGCATCGTGCCCGCCCTCGCTCGAGCCGATCGCCCAGGGGCTGCCGGGGTCGTGCGGGCCCGGGGTGAGGGTGTTGTTGGGCCCCTTGCGGTTGAGCCGGCCGATGGGGTGGATCGGCGGCAGGTAGACGACGTCGAACCCCATGCTCGCGATGGCGGGCAGCCGCTTGGTCGCCGTGGCGAAGGTGCCGCTCTGCCACGAGCCGTCTTTGCGCTGCTTGGCCCCTTCGGAGCGGGGGAAGAACTCGTACCAGCTGCCCACGGCGGCCCGGGTGCGCTCCACCCGCAGCTCGAGCTGCTCGCTGCGTGTCAGCAGGCTGCGCAGGGGGTGGGCGGCGAGCACCGCGACGACGCGGGCGTCGGTTGCCACGGCAAGCCGGGCCGCGGGGGTGAGCGTCATCTTGCGCATCGCCGTGCGCGCATCCGTCAGCACGGCGGCGGCCGGGGCCGCGGCGGTGACGGCTCCGGCGAGCGCGGCGGCGCGCTCGAGCAGCTGCGCGCCTTCGAGCAGCATGAGCTCGACATCCACGCCGGCCGCGATCTTGACGGTGGCGGCGTGCAGCCAGGTGGCCCAGTCGTCGGCGTAGGCCTCGACGTGCCAGCGATGCGTGCCGGCCTGCACGAGCTGCACCTCGGCGTGCCACCGGTCGGTGCCCGCCACGCGCTGCTCGAGCACGTGCCGCTCGACGGTGCCATCGGGCAGCGTGATCACGGCTTCGGCGCCGATCAGGTCGTGCCCCTCGCGGAAGACCGTGGCGGCGAACGGCACGACCTCGCCGACGAACGCCGTGCTCGGCCAGCGGTTCTCGGGCTGTTGCGGGCTCAACTGGCGGATCGGGATGCGCCCGATGCGGTGCGTGAAGGGCGGAGTCTGCGTCGTTGCCACACGTCGACCCTACGCCGGGGGCGGGGTGGATGCGCGGGTCGCCGAGACCGGGAATACGGCGTCGCGAGCCGTGTCGGCACAAGGGGGGACATAATGTACCCCGGTCGGGGTACACGAATCTTCGTCAAGAACTAGTCACGGTCGGAGCTCGGTCGTACTCTGATGTTCGGAAAGCGAACGGCTCGTATACCCGAAGCGAGCAGCCCGCATCCCGACATGCACGGAGCGACCCGAACTGCCCCGTGGTACAGGACCGAGACTCGATTCCCCCCAATCGCGAGTCCGGTCCTGTTCGTCGTTAACGGCGCCTCGCGACGCCGCCGCCCGGGAGCCGTCGCGCGTTGAGGCGCACGGCGCGCGTCGCGCGCCCGCCTCCGAGCGCCCTGCCCGGCTGGAACCGGTTCCCGGTCGCCCGCGCGCTCGCCTAGAGTGAAGCGGGGTGCCCCCACACCACGCCCCATGCCGAGGAGTGATGAGCGTGAAGGCGATCCGCCGCTTCACCGTCCGTACCGTTCTGCCCGAGTCGCTCGCCGCCGTGTCGGCGCTCGCCGCCAACCTGCGCTGGTCGTGGCACGAGCCGACCAAGGCGCTGTTCGCGCGCATCGACCCGCAGCGGTGGGAGGAGCTCGACCACGACCCCGTAGCGCTGCTCGGCGCCGTCGACCCTGCCCGGCTCGACGAGCTCGCGCACGACGCCGCCTTCATGGCCGAGGCCGAAGCGCTGCGCGCCGACCTCATGGCCTACCTCGAGCAGCCGCGCTGGTACCAGTCGCTGTCCGACGCCCCGCAGCGCATCGCCTACTTCTCGCCCGAGTTCGGCATCGCCTCGGCGATTCCGCAGTACTCCGGTGGGCTCGGCATCCTCGCCGGCGACCACCTCAAGAGCGCGAGCGACCTCGGCCTTCCCCTCATCGGCGTCGGTCTGTTCTACCGCGCCGGCTACTTCCGGCAGGCGATCGACCGCGACGGCTGGCAGAAAGAGAGCTACCCGCTCATCGACCCCGACGGCCTGCCCATGCAGATGCTGCGCGAGCCCGACGGCACCTCGGTGCGCATCACGCTGAGCCTGCCGGGCGGCGAGGCGCTGCACGCCCGCGTGTGGCGCATGGATGTCGGCCGGGTCGTGCTGCTGCTGCTCGACACCGACATCCACGACAACAGCGACGAGCTGCGGGGCGTCACCGACCGCCTGTACGGCGGCGGCGGCGAGCACCGCCTGCTGCAGGAGCTGCTGCTCGGCATCGGTGGCGTGCGCGCCATCAAGCGCTACCTCGACGTGACGGGCACGCCCGCCCCCGAGGTGTTCCACACCAACGAGGGCCACGCCGGATTCCTCGGCCTCGAGCGCATCAGCGACCTCATCGCCGACGGCCTGTCGTTCACCGAGGCCCTGCAGGTCGTTCGGGCCGGCACCCTCTTCACGACGCACACCCCCGTGCCCGCGGGCATCGACCGCTTCGAGGGCGAGCTCATCGAGCGCTACTTCTCGACCGACCTGCTGCCCGGCGTCACAGCGGCCGACGTGCTCGCGCTCGGCACCGAGGACTACGAGGGCGGCGACCCGGCCGTCTTCAACATGGCTGTCATGGGCCTGCGGCTCGCGCAGCGCGCCAACGGGGTGAGCAAGCTGCACGGCGAGGTCTCGCGCGGCATGTTCGGCGCCCTGTGGCAGGGCTTCGATCAGGGCGACGTGCCGATCACCTCGGTGACGAACGGCGTGCACGCCCCCACCTGGACCGACCCGCTCATGGTCGCGCTCGCCAAGGAGAAGCTCGGCACCTATGAGACCTCGGCGTGCGACTGGAGGTCGGAGGCGGTGAGCGACGCCGACCTGTGGTCGGTGCGCCGCGCCATGCGCCAGCAGCTCGTCACCGATGCGCGCGAACGCGTGACGGCAGCGTGGGCCGAGCAGAACCCCGGCATCGCCGCGCCGTCGTGGATGGCCGAGCTGCTCGACCCCGACGTGCTCACCATCGGCTTCGCCCGCCGCGTGCCCACCTACAAGCGCCTGACGCTCATGCTGCACGACCCCGACCGCCTGCGCGCGCTGCTCACCGACCCCGAGCGCCCCGTGCAGCTCGTGATCGCCGGCAAGTCGCACCCGGCGGACGACAGCGGCAAGGCGCTCATCCAGAAGCTCGTGCAGTTCGCCGCCGAGCCCGAGCTGCGCCGCCGCATCGTCTTCCTGCCCAACTACGACATCGGCATGGCCCGACTGCTCTACCCGGGCACCGACATCTGGCTGAACAACCCGCTGCGTCCGCTCGAGGCGTGCGGAACATCCGGAATGAAGGCGGCCCTCAACGGCTCTCTCAACCTGTCGATCCTCGACGGCTGGTGGAACGAGTACTACGACGCCGAGAACGGCTGGGCGATCCCGACCGCCGACGCCGCGGGTGACGGTGCCGAGCGCGACAAGCTCGAGGCCGAGGCGATGTACGACCTCATCGAGCACCAGATCGCCCCGCGCTACTACGACCGCGACGCCGACGGATTGCCGCGCCGCTGGCTGCAGAGCATCCGCCACACGCTCGCCACGCTCTCGCCCGAGCTCTCGGCCGACCGCATGGTGCGCGAGTACGTCGAACGGCTCTACGTGCCGGCGGCGCACGCCGAGCGCGCCATCACGGCCGACGGCAACCGCCCTGCGCGCGAGCTCGCCGCCTGGAAGGCGCGCGTCGCCGCCGAATGGCCGCACGTCTCGGTCACCCACGTCGAGTCGGGTGGTGTGCAGTCGCCGCAGGTCGGCGATGAGCTCAAGGTGCGCGCGCACGTGCAGCTCGCGGGGCTCTCGCCCGACGACGTGCTCGTCGAGGTCGCGTTCGGGCGGGCGCGCAACGGCGATGATCTCGTGGATGTTCGGCGCCAGCCGCTCGAGCTCTCCGAGCACGAACTGGGCCAGCCCGCGACGTTCGTCGGCACAGTGCCGCTCGCGCGCTCGGGATCGTTCGGCTACAACGTGCGGGTCACGCCGAAGCACGCGCTGCTCGCCAACCCGGCCGAGCTCGGACTCGTCGCCGTCGCCCACTGATCGCGCGGGCGCCGGGCGCTCGTCGCGCCTGGCTGGTCAGCGCGCGATGTCGGCGAATCGACCACCCGTGACGTGCAGCAGGTCGTCGGGCGCGAGCTCGATGTCGAAGCCGCGACGACCGCCCGAGACGTAGATCGTCGGCCACAGGGCGGCCGTCTCGTCGAGCATGGTCGGCAGCGCGGTCTTCTGCCCGATGGGCGAGATGCCGCCGACGACGTATCCCGTCTTGCGCTCGGCCACGGCGGGGTCGGCCATGACGGCGCGTTTGGCGCCGACGGCGGCGGCGAGGGCCTTGAGGTCGAGCATCCCCGTGACCGGAACGATGCCGACGACGAGCCGGCCGTCCGCCTCGGCGAGCAGGGTCTTGAAGACCCGGTCGGCGTCGAGCTCGAGCGCCGCCGCGGCTTCGAGGCCGTAGTTCGTCGTGGCCGGATCGTGCGCGTAGGTGTGCGCCGTGAACGCGATGCCCGCCGCCGCGAGGGCGACCGTGGCGGGCGTGCCCGGAGCGGACGACGCCGGTCTAGCCATGAGCGCGGAACAGCAGCATCGACGTCGGCCCGACGACGAGCGTCTCACCGGGTGCGTGCTCGCTCACCTGATCGGTGATGTCGTCGTGCGAGCTGTCCCACAGCAGCGTGTAGCCCTCCACGCCGTCGTGCGCGGGGAGCGTGACCTCGACGGGCTCCTCGATGCCGTGCACGATCAGCAGGATCCGGTTGAACTCCTCGAACTCGGGCGTCGAGGCGGCGAGATACTGCAGCGTGCGTTCGGCGGGGGAGTCCCAGTCGGTCATCGTCATGGCCTGGCCGTCTTTGTTGAACCAGTCCATCTGCGTCGCGTTCGGCACGGTCTCGCCCCACCGGCCGTAGCGCACGGGCCGCAGGGCGGGATTCTCTCGGCGCAGCCGCAGCAGCCGGCGCACGACGCGGTACAGGTCTTGCTGCCAGCCGTCGTGGTCCCAGTCGAGCCAGGTGAGTTCGCTGTCGTGGCAGTACGCGTTGTTGTTGCCGCGCTGGCTGCGGCCGATCTCGTCGCCGGCGGTGATCATCGGGATGCCCGCGCTCAGCAGCAGCGTGCCCAGGAGGTTGCGCATCGCCTTGCGCCGGGCGGTCGTGATGACCGGATCATCGGTGAGCCCTTCGACGCCGAAGTTGAACGAGCGGTTGTTGTCGGTGCCGTCGCGGTTGTCTTCGCCGTTGCCGATGTTGTGCTTCGAGTTGTACGCGGTGAGGTCGGCGACCGTGAAGCCGTCGTGGGCGGTGATGAAGTTGACGCTCGCGAGCGGCCCGCGCTCGGCGGCGAAGACGTGGGCGCTGCCGGTGATGCGCCGCGCGAGCGAGCCGATGCCCTCGGAGGCGGTGCCGTGCGCCCGGGCCGTGCCGACATCCGTCAGCCAGAAGGCGCGCGCACGATCACGGAAGCCGTCGTTCCACTCGTGGTAGCCGTTCGGGAAGGCGCCGACCTGCCAGCCGCCCATGCCGACATCCCACGGCTCGGCGATCATCTTGACGCCCTGCAGCGCCGGGTCGTCGAGGATCGCCCGCAGCAGCGGATGCTGCGGGTCGAACTCGGCACCCGCGTCGCGCCCGAGCGTCGCCATGAGGTCGAAGCGGAAGCCGTCGACCTGCACCTCGTTCGCCCAGTAGCGCAGCGAGTCGAGCACGAGGCGCTGGGCGACGGGCTGCGAGAAGTCGATCGTGTTGCCGCAGCCGGTCGTGTCGATGTAGGCGCCGTCGGGCGTCTGCCGGTAGTAGGTGGCGGCGTCGATGCCGCGGAAGCTCGTCGTCGGCCCTTCCGGGCCCTCCTCGGAGGTGTGGTTGTAGACCACGTCGAGCACGACCTCGAGTCCCGCCTCGTGCAGCAGCTTGACCATGCCCTTGACCTCGCGCAGCACGGCACCGGTGCCGCCGAACTGCGCCTGCCGCGTCGCGTAGGCGGCGTGCGGCGTGAAGAAGTTGAGGGTGTTGTAGCCCCAGTAGTTGACGAGGCCCTGGCCCTGCAGCCGCTGCTCGCTCACGAACTGGTGGATGGGCAGCAGCTCGACCGTCGTGACCCCGAGGTCTTTCAGGTAGCCGATCGTCGACGGATGTGCGAGGCCCGCGTAGGTGCCGCGCAGCTCGTCGGGCAGTTCGGGTGCGAGCTTCGTGAGCCCCTTGACGTGCGCCTCGTAGAGAACGGTGTGGTCGAGGGGGATGCGCGGCTTCTGCACGCCCCCCCAGTCGAAGGCGTCGTCTTGCACATAGCCGCGCCAGTCGCCGTCGGGCGTGCGGGCGAGTCCGCGCGCGTAGGGGTCGAGCAGCACACGCTCGGGGTCGAAGGCGTGCGTCGGCCCCGTGGGGCCGTCGACGCGCAGACCGTAGCGCACGCCCGGCGCGAGCGACCGGGTCGTGATGTGCCAGACGCCCGACCGCATGCGATGCATCGCGTGCGTCTCGGCGATCCAGGTGGGGTCGTCGGGGGCGAAGATGCAGAGCTCGACCGCCGTGGCATGCGTGCTGAAGACTCTCAGCTCGCCGCCGCGCGGCGTCTGCCGCACGCCGAGATGCCCGAGGGGGTCGTTCGAGGCCATGCGTCTTAGGCTAGGTCAACGCGAGACGAGCGCCGTTCACCGCCGTGTCATCGACCGTGCGCCGAGAGGAGGCCCGCGTGATCTACCTCGACCACGCCGCCACCTCACCCATGCCGACGGAGGTGCGGTCGGCGTATCTCGAGGCGCTCGAGCTCGTGGGCAACCCCTCGTCGATCCACGGAGCCGGCCAGCACGCCCGCGCGGTGCTCGACGACGCGCGCGCACGCCTCGCCGCGACGCTCGGAGTCGACCCGATCGAGCTGACCTTCACGGGTGGGGGAACCGAGGCCGTCAACCTCGCCATCAAGGGGATGTTCTGGGCGCGGAATGCGGGCACCGCGCGGGCGCGCATCCTCGTGCCGCGCACCGAGCACCACGCGGCTCTCGACGCCGTCGAGTGGCTCGCCGCTCAGGAGGGCGCCGAGCTGTCGTGGCTCGAGGTCGACGCGATCGGGCGGCTGCGGGTCGACGCGCTCGCCGAGGCGCTCGGTGACGGATCCGACGTCGCGCTGCTGACGATGCTGCACGCCAACAACGAGGTCGGCACGCTGCAACCCGTGGCCGAGGCGGCGGCGCTCGCCGCGGCCGTCGGCGTGCCCGTGCACGTCGACGCGATCGCGGCCTACGGGCAGGTGCGGCTCGATCCGCTGCCGCCGGGGGTGTCGGCGCTCTCGATCTCCGCGCACAAGATCGGCGGCCCCGTGGGGGTCGGGGCGCTCGTACTGCGTCGTGGTGCTGAGGTGGTGCCGCTGCTGCACGGCGGCGGGCAGCAGCGCGGGCGCTCGGGGACCATGGACGCCGCGGGCGCCGTCGCCTTCGCTGTCGCGGCCGAGTTCGCGCACGCCGAGCTCGCCGAGCGGGCCGCGCACAAGCGTGCGCTTCGGGCGCGGCTCGCGGCGGGCATCCGGAGCGCGGTGCCGCAGGCCGTGCTGCGGGGGGCGGCCGGCGCCGCGGTGGCCGAGCCCGACCCCCTGCGGGCCGCCGAGCTCGACGCCCTCGCGCTCCCCGGCACGCTGCACCTGACGGTTCCCGGCGCCGAGGGCGACTCGCTGCTCATGCTGCTCGACAGCCGGGGCATCGCCGTCTCGACCGGGTCGGCGTGCCAGGCCGGGGTGCCCGAACCCAGTCACGTGCTGCTCGCGATGGGTCTGAGCGAGGCGGATGCTCGCGGCGCCCTGCGCATCACGATCGGCCCGGCGACCACGGCTGACGAGATCGACGCACTGCTCGCCGCACTGCCCGAGGCGGTCGCCCGTGCGCAGGCGGCGGGGCTCGCGGCGCAGCAGCCGCGCCTCGGCCGCTAGCAGCCCCGCTCGCCCCGCCGGCTCGCCCCGCTCGCCCCACCCGCCCGGCTCGCCCCGCTCGCCCCACCCGCCCGGCTCGCCCCGCTCGCCCCGCTCGCCCCGTCACGAATCACGGAATCCAGGCCTGACAGACCTTTCTTCGCACGGCCGTGGCCCTGATCTCCGTCATTTCTCCGTGATTCGTCACGCGGGCGGTGCTCATGCAGCGCGGCTACCCTGGAAGCATGCGGGTTCTGGCAGCGATGAGCGGTGGCGTCGACAGCGCCGTCGCGGCGGCGCGCGCCGTCGATGCCGGCCACGACGTCGTCGGCGTGCACCTCGCGCTCAGCCGCATGCCCGGCACGCTGCGCACCGGCAGCCGCGGCTGCTGCACGATCGAAGACAGCCTCGATGCGCGTCGCGCGGCCGAGCTGCTGGGTATCCCGTTCTACGTGTGGGACTTCAGCGAGCGGTTCCGTGCCGACGTCGTCGACGACTTCATCGCCGAGTACGCCGCCGGCCGCACCCCCAACCCGTGCATGCGATGCAACGAGCGCATCAAGTTCGCCGCCGTGCTCGAGAAGGCGCTCGCCCTCGGCTTCGACGCCGTCGCGACCGGGCACTACGCCCACATCGTCACCGACGCCGCGGGCAACCGCGAGCTGCACCGGGCCTCCGACGAGGCCAAGGACCAGTCGTACGTGCTCGGCGTGCTGACGACCGAGCAGCTCGCCCACGCGATGTTCCCGCTCGGCACGACCCCGTCGAAAGCCGTCGTGCGCGCCGAGGCCGCTGCGCGCGGGCTCACGGTCGCGCAGAAGCCCGACAGCCACGACATCTGCTTCATCCCCGACGGCGATACGCGCGGCTGGCTCGCCGACCGCATCGCGCCCGTCGAGGGCGCGATCGTCGACCGCTCCGGTGCGGTCGTCGGAGCGCACGACGGCGCGACGAGCTTCACGGTCGGCCAGCGGCGCGGACTCAACCTCGGCGTGCCCGCGCCCGACGGCCGCCCGCGCTTCGTGCTGGAGGTGCGCCCGCGCACGAACGAGGTCGTCGTCGGGCCGCGCGAGGCGCTCGCGATCCGCGAGCTCGCCGGGCGCCGCTTCACGTGGGCGGGGCTCGACCCGGTCGCGAGCGGCATCACCGCGGCTGACCCTGCCGCCGATCGCATCGCTGACCCCGATGCTCCGGATGCCCTCCTCCCGTTCGACTGCCACGTGCAGGTGCGGGCTCACGCCGACCCCGTGCCGGCGATCGCGCGCGTGCACGATGGCGAGCTCGTCGTCGAGATCAGCGAGCCGCTGCTCGGCGTCGCACCCGGACAGACCGCGGTCATCTACGTCGGTACGCGCGTGCTCGGTCAGTGCACGATCGACCGCACGGTCAGCGCGGTGCCGGCCACCGCATCCTAACTCGCTACTGCAGTTCGGTCGTTGGCGCGGCGAGGGTCATGGCTCCGCCCTTGTGCAGGGTCTGTCGATACGGACCAGTCGTTCGAAGCCCTTTCGCCTCCAGCTCCGCGTCGAGGGCGATCCACGCATCTCCCGTGCTCAGGGGGCGCTCGTCGAAACGCGCGACGACCGCCGAGGGAGCGCCGCTCACCCTGACGACGGCCTCGACAACGGTGTCGAGGCCCGCGAGCGCTGTGCCGTCGATGAGCGCTGCCGAGACCGTGATGATGCTCTCGTCTGTCGTGCCGTCGTAGATGAGCACGATGTCACTGCGGAGCTCGTGCTCGCTCACGCCCAGCAGATCGAGCAATCGCTCAACGGCACCGGGAATCTCAGTCTCGTCGGTGACGACGTCGGTGAACCCGACAAGCTGGAGCGCCGGCAGGGTGGTCATGGTGAGGGTGTTCATGATGATGTGGCGACCTTTCTCGAGCGACTCGAGGCGCTCTCGCACCCGCCCGAGCGCGACAGAATCCTGGTCGATTCGGTCGACCAGTTCGGATTCCCGTTCGCGCAGGAGGTCGATGAGCCGCGCCTCGGTCAGCCCCTGGTCGAGCAAGTCGCGAATTGTGTCGAGCCCGAAACCGTTCGCACGCAGTGCGACGATCGCGCGAACCGTGCTCGCCTGCGCGGGCGCGTAGCTCCGGCGGTTGGTGCTCGGATCGATGTGGGCCGGCGTGAGCAGCCCGATCGTCTCCCAGTGGCGCAGCATGCGACGCGATGCTCCCGTCCGCTGTGCCAACTCACCGATGCTCTCCATAGTCACCACCTCACACCGTGACACTGTGTCACCCGCAAGCGGCCCTGCGCCACGCGACGCGAAGTTCGCCGCTCTCTAGACTGGCGCCGTGACCGCTGAGCTGCTGCGCCTGCGCGACGACGTGCCGGGCGAGCGGCCGGGCGCGACCCCCGCTGACTTCTGGCCGCGCCTCTCCGCCGCGACGGCGCACCTCGACCCGCCTTTCGGCGTCATCGATCGCGCGGCGTTCGCGTTCAACGTCGCCGACCTCGTGCGCCGTGCCGGGGGAGTGCCGATCAGGGTGGCGAGCAAGTCGATCCGGGTGCGCGGCGTGCTCGAGGCCGTGCTCGCCCACCCCGGCTTCGCGGGGGTGCTCGCCTACACGCTGCCCGAGGCGCTGTGGCTCGCCGACCCTGGTCAGCCGGGCGGTGGCATCGACGATGTCGTGCTCGGCTACCCGACGACTGATCGTGCGGCCCTCGCGCGGCTCGCCACCGACGAGCAGCTGGCCGCGCGCGTGACGCTCATGATCGACGATGTCGCTCATCTCGACCTGATCGACGCGGTGGTCGCGCTGGGCGCGCGGCCGAGCATCCGCATCGCCCTCGAGCTCGACGCGAGCTGGCGCGGCCCGCTCGGCCACCTCGGGGTGCGGCGCAGCCCGCTGCACGAGCCCGCGCAGCTCGCCGCCCTCGCGCGCACGGTCGTTGAACGCCCCGGGTTCACCCTCGTCGGCGTCATGGCCTACGAGGCGCAGATCGCGGGACTCGGCGACGCGCCCCCGGGTCGCCCCCTGCGCGGCGCGCTCGTGCGCGGCATCCAGCGTCGGTCGCGGGCCGAGCTCGCCGACCGTCGCGGGCGCGCGATCGACGCGGTGCGCGCCGTCGCCGACAGCGCGGGCACGCCCCTGCGGTTCGTCAACGGCGGCGGCACCGGATCCCTCGAGTCGACCGCCGCCGACCCGAGCGTCACCGAGCTCGCCGCCGGCAGCGGCCTCCTCGGCCCGCACCTGTTCGATACCTATCGCGGCTTCACGCCCGCACCGGCCGCGGCCTTCGCCCTGCCCGTCGTGCGGCGCCCGGCCGACGACATCGTCACCCTGCTCGGCGGCGGCTGGATCGCGAGCGGCCCGCCCGGCACCGACCGCCTTCCGCAGGTGGTCTGGCCCGCGGGGCTCCGGATGCTCGGCACCGAAGCCGCGGGAGAGGTGCAGACCCCCCTGCGCGGGCCGGCCGCCCGCGCGTTGCAGGTCGGCGATCGGGTCTGGCTGCGCCACACGAAAGCCGGAGAGCTCGCCGAGCACCTCGACGCCTACCTCGTCGTCGACGGCGACCGGGTGACGGGCGAACTGCCGACGTACCGCGGCGAGGGGAAGGTGTTCCTGTGACGGCGAAGCGGTGGCGCAACTGGGCCCGCACCGAGCAGGTGACGCCCGTGCGCGTCGAGCGGCCCGCGAGCGGCGACGAGGTCGTCGACGCCATCGCGCGGGCCCGCGCCGACGGCGTGCCCGTCAAGGCGATCGGGGCGGGCCACTCGTTCACGGGAATCGCCGTCGCGCCGGGCGTGCAGCTCGACCTGACCGACCTCGCCGGGCTCACCGCGGTCGACGCGAGCACTGGCCTCGTCACGCTCGCCGCGGGCACGAGGCTGCGCGACGCCTCGGCGCTGCTGCACGAGCACGGGCTCGCCTTCGAGAACCTCGGCGACATCGACGTGCAGTCGATCTCGGGCGCCGTCAGTACGGGCACGCACGGCACCGGCCGCGCGTTCGGCGGCCTCGCCACGCAGCTGCGCGCCGTGACGCTCGCGACCGCCGACGGGCGGCTGATGCCGATCAGCGCGACCGAGAATGCCGAGCTGTGGCCCGCCGCGCGCCTCGGGCTCGGAGCCCTCGGGGTGCTCGTCGACCTCGCCGTGCAGACCGTGCCGGCGTTCGTGCTCGCCGCGGACGAGCATCCCGAGCCCCTCGATGCCGTGCTCGACGACTGGCCGCATCGGTCTGCGCAGGCCGACCACGTCGAGTTCTACTGGTTTCCGCACACGCGGTTCGCGCTCACGCGCAACAACACGCGGCTGCCCGCCGACGCCCTCCGCACGCCCGTCGGGCCGGTCAAGCGCTGGCTCGACGACGAACTGCTCGGCAACGGGCTCTACGAGGTGCTGTGCCGCATCGGCTCGATCGCGCCAGGAACGATCCCCGCGTTCAACCGGCTCGCGAGCGGGGTCGCGTTCACCCGTCAGGTCGCCGACTACTCGCACCGCGTGTTCGCGAGCGAACGCAGAGTGCGCTTTCGCGAGATGGAGTACTCGGTGCCGCTCGACGCCGTGGCATCGGTCATGCGCGACCTCGATCGGGTGATCGAGCAGAACGGCTGGCGCATCTCGTTCCCGATCGAGGTGCGGGCGACGGCCGCCGACGATGTGTGGCTCTCCACCGCGCACGGCCGCGAATCGAGCTACATCGCCGTGCACCGCTATCACCGTGAGGATGCCCGCGACTACCTCGCCGCCGCCGAAGCGATCCTGCGGGCTCACGACGGTCGGCCGCACTGGGGCAAGCTGCACACGCGCAGCGCCGCCGACCTGCGGCCGGCGTACCCGCGCTTCGACGACTTCGTGGCGGTGCGCGACCGGCTCGACCCCGACCGCGTCTTCACCAACGACTACCTCGACCGCGTCCTGGGTGCCTGACAGGGGCCGCTCCTAGACTGTGCGCGTGGCTGAGACTGACGCACGCGCGACCACCGGCACGCCGGTCGACGACCTCAGCGTCGACGCCCTGACGCGCGATAAGGCGCGCGCCGAGGTCGAGACGCTCACGAGCCGCATCCTCGAGCTGCGCGACGCCTACTACGCGCGCGACACCGTGCTGGAAGACGACGCGACCTACGACGCCCTCGTGCGCCGGCTCGAGCTCATCGAGCACGCGTTCCCCGAGCTGCAGAGCCAGGATTCGCCCACCCAGACGGTCGGCGGCCGCGCCGAGACGACCCTGTTCGCCCCGGTCGAGCACGCCGAGCGCATGCTGAGCCTCGACAACGTGTTCAGCGCCGAGGAGTTCGCCGAGTGGGCCGCGAAGGTCGAGCGCGATGCGGGTCGGCCCGTGCGCTGGCTGTGCGAGCTCAAGATCGACGGGCTGGCCCTCAACCTGCGCTACGAGCGCGGGCTGCTCGTCACGGCGGCCACGCGCGGCGACGGACGCGTGGGGGAGGACGTCACGCAGAACGTGTCGGCCCTGGTGGGCATCCCGCAGCGACTGTCGGGTGCTGCCGACGAGCTGCCCGAGCTCGTCGAAGTGCGCGGCGAGGTGTTCATCCCCAAAGCGGCGTTCGACGAGCTCAACGCCCTGCAGCGCGAGGCGGGCGAGCGCGAGTTCGCCAACCCGCGCAACGCCGCGAGCGGCAGCCTGCGCCAGAAGGCCGAGGGCAAGAGCGCGGAGGCGCTCGCCCGCATGCGCGACCGGCTCAGCCGGCTCCGGATGCTCGTGCACGGCATCGGCGCCTGGCCCGACCCGCCCGTCACCGCTCAGAGCGAGGTCTACTCGCTGCTCGAGCGCTGGGGGCTGCCCATCAGCAGCCACTTCCGCGTGCACGACTCCGCCATCGACGCGGCCGCCTTCATCGCCTACCACGGCGAGCACCGGCACGCCGTCGAGCACGAGATCGACGGCGTCGTCGTCAAGGTCGACGAGCTCGCCCTGCACGCCGAGCTCGGCGCCACGAGCCGGGCGCCGCGCTGGGCGATCGCCTACAAGTACCCGCCCGAGCAGGTCAACACGCGCCTGCTCGACATCGTCGTGAGCGTCGGCCGCACGGGCCGCGCTACGCCCTACGCCGTCATGGAGAAGGTGCGCGTCGCCGGCAGCGAGGTGCGGCAGGCGACCCTGCACAACCAAGACGTGGTGAAGGCGAAGGGCGTTCTCATCGGCGACACCGTCGTGCTGCGCAAGGCCGGCGACGTGATCCCCGAGGTGCTCGGGCCGGTCGTCGACCTGCGCGACGGCACCGAGCGCGAATTCGTCATGCCGACGAACTGCCCCGAGTGCGGCACCGCGCTCGCCCCCGCGAAAGAGGGCGACATCGACCTGCGCTGCCCCAACGCGCGCAGCTGCCCCGCCCAGGTGCGCGGCCGCGTCGAGCACATCGGCAGCCGCGGAGCCCTCGACATCGAAGGCCTCGGCGAGATCAGCGCCGCGGCGCTCACGCAACCCGAGGTTCCGGATGCTCCGCCGCTGATCACCGAGGCGGGCCTGTTCGACCTCACCCTCGAGCAGCTGCTGCCCATCGAAGTGATCGTCCGCGACGCCGAGACCGGGCTCGCCAAACTCGATGACGACGGCGAGGCGAAGCGCCGGTCGCCCTTCCGCCGCATCGAGCAGCAGTATCCGGCCGAGGCGCAGGGGCTCGACCCTGCCGAGATCCGTGCGCGCGGCATCCGCCGTCAGCCCGTCGCGGTGCCGAGCGCTCTCGCCTTGCAGCTGCTCGACGAGCTCGAGAAGGCGAAGACCAAACCGCTGTGGCGCCTGCTCGTGTCGCTCAACATTCGGCACGTCGGGCCGGTCGCCGCGCGAGCGCTCGCCGACTGGTTCGGGTCGCTCGATGCGATCCGCGCGGCGAGCCTCGACGAGCTCGCCGCGGTCGACGGCGTCGGCTCGATCATCGCCGAAGCGGTGCGCGACTGGTTCGCGGTCGACTGGCACGTCGAGATCGTCGACCGCTGGTCGGCCGCCGGCGTGCAGTTCTCGACCCCCGGCCATGCGGGGCCCGGGGCGGCCGCCGCGGCCGGAGGGGTGCTCGCCGGCCTCACGATCGTCGCGACGGGTTCGCTCGAAGGTTTCACCCGCGAGGGTGCGCAAGAGGCCATCATCGCGGCGGGCGGCAAGGCGGCGAGCAGTGTGAGCAAGAAGACCGACTTCGTCGCCGCGGGCCCGGGTGCGGGGTCGAAGCTCGCGAAGGCGGAAGAGCTGGGCCTGCGCATCATCGATGCCGCTCAGTTCGCGATCCTCGTGCGCGAGGGGCCCGAGGCGTTGCAGCAGAGCGGGTCGACCGAGCTCTGACGTGCGCGTCACGCAATATGACACCGGTGTAACGGCTGGATGTCAGTTGAGAAGAATGTTCGGTACACCCCCCCAAAAGGGGACAATCTTCGCCTAGCATGATAAGACGCCGGTGGGCCGACTCGGGGATGCCCGGACCGCCAGCGCCAAAGGGGATTCCGGCAGTGCTGTTCGATGCGACAGCGGTTCTGATCGCCTCGCTGACCGTGGCCACGGTCGCGGGGCCGCCTGTCGCGCTCGAAAACGTTCCCGCCACCCCCGTCTCGATCATCACGACTCCCGCCGAGATGCGGGACCTCGACCTGCCCACCAGCACGCAGCAGGGTGCCGCCGCATCCGCTCCCGCCATCCCCCGATCGGCGTCGAGCATCGCGACTCTCACCGGCGCATCCCTGCTGCACGCTCTCACCGCGATGCCCCCCACCGCGGTGACCGAATTCGTGGAGTCGAACCCCCGACGCCTCCACGAACTGCTGGCGGCTCCCCCCGGCGCTCCGCAGGTGAGCGGCTGGTGGGCAGGCCTCGACCTCCGGGCACAGCGGTCGATGCTGACCTCCGTGCCCGAACTCGTCGGCAACCTCGACGGCATTCCCATCGCGGTGCGCAACGAGGCCAACCGCGACGTGCTGCGGTCGACCATCCGCGAGCTCGAGCTCGAAGGATCGCTCGACGGTCGTGCTCTCGCGACGCAGAACCTGCAGCGGTTGCAGATGCTCTACGCCATCGCCGACGCGCTCGGCCCGGCGACCGCGAATCCGCCCCGCACCCTGCTGCAGCTCGACACCCACGATGCCGGCAAGGTCGCGATCGTGCTCGGCGACCTCGAGACGGCCGACTACGTCAGTTACCTGATGCCCGGCATGTTCATCACCGTCGGCGGCAACGTCGTCGAGTGGACGGACACGGCGGCGCGGCTCTACGACGAACAGGTGTCGTGGCTCTCGCTGCTCGCCGAAGCGGGGGCGACCGACGAGGTCGAGACCGTCGCGACCGTCGCGTGGATCGGCTATCAGACCCCCCACCTGCTCAACGTCGGCAGCCTCGACCTCGCCTACGAGGGTCGCGACGCGATCGCGAGCGCCATCGACGGGCTGCAGACGATTCGCGGCACCGACCAGCCCTTCATCTCGCTCCTCGCGCACTCCTACGGGTCGACGGCCGCCATGCTCGCCCTGGAGGAGAGCACCACGGTCGATGCGCTCGCGATGATCGGGTCGCCGGGCGCACCCGCCTCGAGCGTCGACGAACTGAACGTGCGCGGTGACGTCTTCGTCGGCGAGGCGTCGTGGGATCCGATCCCGAACAGCTCGTTCTTCGGCTCCGACCCCGGTGCGGCCGAATTCGGTGCCCGCATCATGAGCGTCGCCGGCACCGTCGACGTCATCACCAACCGCGTGCTCGCGGCATCCACCGGCCACAACGAGTACTGGAGCCCCGGCACCGAGTCGATGCGCAACCTCGCCCTCATCGGAATCAACAAGGGCGAGCTCGTCACCGACGGCTCGCAGCGCGATGCGGGTCGCACTCTCGCGCTGCTGCTCTGATCGGCGTGCCGGTCGCGCGGGCGCGGCGGGGCTACCCTGAGCGCATGCACTCGCGCTCGATGTCGCGCCCACCATCGCGCACGGCGCGCGGCACACCGTGGCGTCGCCAGGGGCAGGCCGGTCGGCCGGTCGGTCGTCCGGTCGCTCGTCGCCTCGCCTCGGTGAGCGTCGTCACGCTGCTGATCGTCGCCCTCTCCGGATGCGCGGTGCAGTCGCCCACGCCCGTCACCGACCTCGAGGCGCGCGAACGCTTCCTCGCCGTGGTCGATGAGGCCCAACGGGTGATCGGCGGCGACTGGGATGTGCAGGACGACCCGACGCCGCGCGAGTGCGTGATTCCGCTCTGGGTGGTCGGAGAGCGGTACCCCGTGCTGCGGGTCGGCGATCCCGCCGCGTCGGTCTCGGCGGCCGCTCAGCGCATCGAACAGGCGTGGGATGACGCCGGGATGCGCGTGACGCGCACCGACATCGGCGACGTCATCGAGGTCAAGGGCGAGAGCGCGGACGGTGAGCTCGTCGTGCTGCGGCTCAGTGGGAGTGCGAGCACCCTTCTCGGGGAGAGCGAGTGTCGGCCCGCGTGAGCGCGAGACGGCTCAGCGGAGATTGCTGAGCGCGAGACTGCTGAGCGCGCCGTCTGAGCGCGACGGCTGAGCGCGACGGCTGAGTGCGCCCCGCTGCGTGCGGCTCAGCCGTCGATGAGCAGGTCGAACTCGAGGCGTACGTCGTCGCCGAGCAGCGCCATGGTGTCGGGGTCGATGCGAAGGCCGCTGTCGACCTGCCCGAGCGCGGTGAGGTACCGCACTTCGAGCTGCATGATGCGGTCTTCTGAGCACGCCATCTCGGTCTGGAACAGACCCTCGAACCGCACGGGCTGCTCGTCGCTGTCGCCGATCTGCCCCACGACCGTGCTGCCGTAGCGGTTGCACGCCGCGATTCCCGAGATCGCCGCGCCCTCGACGTTGAGCGTGACATCGGCCGGGGTCAGATCGAACGCGCCGTCGGCGTCGTCGGCCGCGACGAGCACCCAGTCGCCCTGCATCGACGCACCGTCGCCCACGCCGAGAAGCGTGCAGGCCGAGAGCACCGAGGCGAGCCCCACGGCGACGCCCGCCGCGAAGATCGCGATGCTGCCGCGTCGAACGATGGTTCTGGTGGACATGGGGCCTCCCTGCGGGTCGGCGGCTCGTGCCGCCCTCATCTTCTCAGACGACCGGGACGACCGAACGGTTGGGGTGCGCTCAGTAGACTGGAGCATCCCCCGCCGATGGTCACTCTGGGAGCCCCATGTCTGAAATCACGCCCGAGCGCGTCGCGCATCTGGCCTCGCTCGCGCGCATCGCGCTGACGGATGCCGAGATCGAGCAGCTCACGGGCGAGCTCGGGGCGATCGTCGACTCGGTGGCGAAGGTGCAGGAGGTGGCGACGCCCGATGTTCCGGCGACCAGCCACCCGATTCCGCTGACGGGCGGGCTGCGCGCCGATGAGCCCGGGGTGACGCTCACGACCGAGGAGGCTCTCGCGGGGGCGCCCGACCACGACGGCAGCCGCTTCCGCGTCACCGCGATCCTGGGGGAGGAGCAGTGAGCGCCGCCGGGGCTTCGGGTGCTGCGTCGACCGGCGCCGGCTCGTCCACCGACCTCACGCGCACCTCGGCCGCCGATCTGGCTGCGCGGCTCACCGCGGGCGAGATCTCGAGCGTCGAGGTCACCCGTGCTCACCTCGACCGCATCGCCGCGGTCGACGACGATGTGCACGCCTTCCTACACGTGAACTCCGCCGCGCTCGAGACGGCCGCGCAGGTCGACGCCGACCGCGCCGCCGGCATGACGCTGCCCGCGCTCGCCGGGGTGCCGATCGCCATCAAAGACGTGCTGTGCACGCTCGACATGCCGTCGACCTCGGGGTCGCGCATCCTTGAGGGCTGGGTTCCGCCCTACGACGCGACGGTCGTCGCGCGCCTGCGCGCTGCGCGCATGATCCCGCTCGGCAAGACGAACATGGACGAGTTCGCCATGGGCTCGAGCACCGAGCACTCGGCGTATGGGCCGACCAAGAACCCGTGGGATCTCACGCGCATCCCGGGCGGTTCGGGCGGCGGTTCGGCCGCGGCGGTCGCAGCCTTCGAGGCGCCGGTCGCGCTCGGCAGCGACACCGGTGGCAGCATCCGTCAGCCGGCCGCGGTCACCGGGTCGGTCGGCGTGAAGCCCACCTACGGTGGCGTGAGCCGGTACGGCGCGATCGCGCTCGCGTCGTCGCTCGACCAGGTTGGGCCGGTGTCGCGGTCGGTGTTGGATGCTGCGCTCGTGCACGACGTCATCGGCGGGCATGATCCGCGCGACGCCACGAGCATCCCCGATGCATGGCCGTCGATGGCGGCGGCTGCTCGGGCCGGTCAGACGGGTGATGCCCTCAAGGGTGTGCGTGTCGGTGTGGTGAAGCAGCTCGAGGGCGAGGGATTCCAGGCGGGCGTGAAGTCGGTCTACCACGAGACGCTCGAGCTGATGGCGGCGGCGGGTGCGGAGATCGTCGAGGTGAGTGCGCCGCACTTCGAGTACGCGGTCGCGGCCTACTACCTGATCCTGCCCGCGGAGGCGTCGAGCAATCTTGCGAAGTTCGACTCGGTGCGCTTCGGGCTGCGGTCGGAGGTGCCGGGCGGCACGGTCGAGGACGTCATGGGGGCGACGCGCGAGGCCGGGTTCGGGCCCGAGGTGAAGCGACGGATCATCCTGGGCACGTACGCGCTGTCGGCGGGCTACTACGACGCCTACTACGGCAGTGCGCAGAAGGTGCGCACCCTCATTCAGCGTGACTTCGCGGCGTGCTTCGAGCAGGCCGACATCCTGGTGTCTCCCTCGGCGCCGACGACGGCGTTCCGGTTCGGCGAGAAGCTCGCGGACCCGTTGGCGATGTACCTCAACGACGTGACGACGATTCCGGCGAACCTGGCGGGGGTGCCCGGAATGGGTCTGCCGATGGGGCTTGCTCCGGAGGACGGGCTGCCCGTGGGGCTGCAGATCATGGCGCCGGCGCGGCAGGATGCGCGGCTCTACACCGCGGGTGCTGCGATCGAGCAGTTGCTCGAGGCGCAGTGGGGCGGGCCGCTGTGGGCGAAGGCTCCGGAGCTGCGTCAGGCGTAGCGGCCCGAGCGGTGTTCCCGCCGGCGCCTGCGCCGGCACCTGCGCCCCACCTGCGCCCCCGAGTTCTCGCGCCCGCGCGTCAGCGCCGGGGTGCGCGCCGCTAGCCGACGCCCTGGTGCGCGCCGCTAGCCGACGCCCGGGTGCGAGTCGCTAGCCGACGCCCGGGTGCGCGTCGCTAGCCGACGCCCGCGAGGGCGCGCTCGCGTTCGATGATCGGGTTCTTGCTGGGGGCGGGGATCGGTCTCTGCTCGGGGTCGATCGATCTCGGCGGGATCAGCTGCAGGTCGCCGGCGAGCCCCGTGCGCCCCACCGACGCTCGACGTCGTTCGAACCGCCAGCCGTTGTTGTGCAGCAGCAGGTGATGGTGGCGGCAGAGGAGGACTCCGTCGGCGACGTCGGTCGCTCCGCCTTCTGACCAGGGGACGATGTGGTGCGCTTCCGTCCACGAGGGTGGCCGATCGCAGCCGGGGAACCGGCAGCCTCCGTCGCGGGCGGCGAGCGCGAGCCGCTGCCGTCGGGTGTAGAGCCGCGTCTCACGGCCGAGCGCGACGACATCGCCTCGCGCGTCGATGACGATGGGGACGACGCCGGATGAGCATCCGTGCCGGTCGGCCGTGTCGATGCTCACGAGCTCGGTCTGGCCTTCGATGCGGGCGAGGCCGAGGCCGGCGCGCAGGTCGCGCTCGGCGACGATCACCTGCACGGCGGGGGAGCGCGTGCCGATCAGCTCGGTCGGGGCGACCTCGCCGCCGATGCGCACGAGGTCGACGAGCGCGTCGAGGGCGAGCTGCTGGGTCGTGCGCGCGTCGCGCGTGATCCGCTCGGCGCGCTCGCGCTCGCCCGGGCTCACGAACCGCGGGCCGCCACGGCGGGGCGACGTTGCGCCGTCGACGGCGTCGCGCACGAGGGCGGCCGATTCGGGGTCGAGCAGCCCGCTGAGGCGGGTCATGCCGTCGGATTGGCGGCTGAGGAAGAGGTAGCGCCGGTCACGCAGGGCCTGCTCGCGCTCGGCGACCTGTTCGGGCTGACCGTCGAGGTCGAGCAGGGCGCGGGCGTTGCGCGCGCGCACCGCCACCTGCTCGAGCGTGAGCACGGCCGCTTCGGCGACGAGCTGGGTCGCGGCGGACGCGAGCTGCGCTGCCGTGACGTGGTCATTGGGTTCGCCGAGCGACCGAGCGATCGTGTCGCCCGCCTCGACGCTCAGTCGCGCTTCGGAGACGGCTGCGGCGATCGGCTCGAGCCACGGGCATGCGGGGGTGGTAGGCGCACTGTCAGCCGCCCCGAGCGCGGGCGCAGCAGGGCTACTGTCGGCCGCCCCGAGCGTCGACCCCAGCGTCGACCCGAGCGTCGACCCGAGCGTCGACCCGAGCGTCGACCCCAGCATCGACCCGAGCATCGAACCCACGCGCACGAGGGCGGCGGCGTCGCGCGCGCTTGTTCCGGTGAGGTGCTGAACGAGAGCCTGCGGAGTGCGGCTGCCGAGCCGTTGAGCGAGACCGTCATGACCGAGCGAGTGGTGCGAGCGCCGGGCGATCTCGTCGGCGAGGATCGCGAGGTTGGTCTCGGTGCGGCGCCGCAGCACGGCGAGTCGGGACTGCAGATCGAGCAGCGCGTCATCGGCCAACTGGCCCACGAGCGCCCCCGCGTAGAGCTCGAGCGTCGGCACGTCGAACATCACGTCGTCCATCGCGTCGACGCCAGAAGCGTCGATCGTCGTGGTGTTCGAATGAGCCATACCTGATTCTCCCGCACTATAGAACTGGTGTACAGAGCATGAGTGAAACTCGTGGATAAGGTTTCGCAGGGCTGCTTGTGGAGGAGGAGCGGGGTTCTCTGGCAGCCGGGGAAGGCGGGCTGGGCGACGCACGGCAGGGCGCCCAGAGGCGGGGTTCGCTGGCCGCCGAGACGAGAGCCCGCGAGAACACTCGAGACAGAGCATCCACCCCCCTGCAAGAATCGGCGTCGATGCTGACCCGCCTGATCACCCTCGCCGCGTACACCGCGCTGCCGCTCGTCGGCGTGCTGCTGCTCGGCTGGGACTGGCGCGAGATCGTGCTGCTCTACTGGCTCGAGAACATCAGTCGCGGGGTGGCGATGGTGATCACGATGATCCGTTCGGCTGATGCGCCCGGCGGCGACGACCCCGAGCACATCGGCGAGCTGCGCGTCAACGGCCGGCCCGTGCGCGGCCCCGGCGCCGGGCGCGCCCTCGCGAGCTTCTTCGCCCTGCACTACGGAATCTTCACGCTCGTGCACGGCGTCTTCGTGCTGCTGCTCATCGCCGGCGTCTTCCTGCCGGCGCAGAGCGAGCCGTCTCCCCTCAACTGGTGGGGCGCGCTTCTCGTCTGGATCATCGGCGGCACGGCCCAGGTGTTCGCCGCCCGTTTCGGCCCCGTGCCCGAGCGGCGCGGTTCGGCCCTCATGATGAGCGCCTACCCCCGCATGATCGTGCTGCACGTGAGCGTCATTCTGGGCATCATCCTCATCGCCGAGCTCGATTGGCCCGCCGCGGCGGCGATTCTGCTCATCGCGTTGCACGCCCTCGTCGACGGTGCGGCGTGGATGCTCTCCGCCGGCCGCGCCCGCCGCTCTCGACTCTCCGACCCGACCGTGACAAGCTGATCGAGCATTCTTCCGCTTTCTGTGAACGGCAGGCTCCGTGCGTCGATCGACTTCCACCGCCCTGGTGCTCGCCGCGGCGCTCGCGCTGACCGGCTGCGTTGCCGCGACCGAAGCACCCGCCGACCAGCCGGTCGCGGCGGAGAGCGCCGCGCCCGAGCCGACGGCGGCGCCTGAGCAGGATGCTCCCGAGCAGGGCACCGCCGAATGGGCCGCCCTGGGGCAAGACGAGCAGGTTCGCCTCTGCGAAGAACGCGGCACCATGACGGGCTGCATGTTGACCTGGGGCGAGTGCTTCACGACGACGTTCGCGGCGCCCGACGACCCGATCGCGGTGGCGGGGGAGAAGCCGATCGTGCCGGTCGACCGTGGTGCGCGCGAATACGCGAGGGGCGAGGCGGTTCTCGACGCGAGCGGCACACCCGTTGCCTACGTGGTGGCCGCGGGGGACATCCCAGAATTCGTCGCCGACCGCTTCTGCACGCATCTGGCGTACCTCAACAGCATCAACTCGGTGCGCCGCGCGAGCCTCGCGGTGAATCTCTACGCCGGCGACACGATCAACCTCGACGCGACGACGATCTTCACGGTCGGCGATGAGAACGGCGTGGTTCACGCGGGACCGCCCCCGATGCCGCACCCACCGCAACGCTGAGGCCCGTCGCGCTGCCGAGCAGCCCCGCCCGAGCATCCGGCCCCCGCCCGCAACGCCCGTAGGATTGACGCATGGCGCGCGCGGAACTCATGGACTTCGACAAGGCACTCGAGCTGTTCGAGCCGGTGCTCGGCTTCGAGGTGCACGTCGAGCTCTCGACCCGCACCAAGATGTTCTCCGACGCCCCGAACCCGGCCTTCAGCGGCAACGCCGTGACCGACCCGAACACGGCGATCACTCCGGTCTGCCTCGGCCTGCCGGGCAGCCTGCCGGTCGTCAACGAGCAGGCCGTGAGCTACGCCATCTCGCTGGGCCTCGCCCTCGGCTGCCAGATCGCCGAGAGCAGCACGTTCAGCCGCAAGAACTACTTCTACCCCGACACTCCGAAGAACTACCAGATCAGCCAGTACGACGAGCCGATCGCCTTCGAGGGCGAGGTCGAGGTCGAGCTGCCCGACGGCCGCCTGTTCACGGTGCCCATCGAGCGCGCCCACATGGAGGAAGACGCCGGCAAGCTGACCCACGTCGGCGGGTCGACGGGCCGCATCCAGGGCGCTGAGTTTTCGCTCGTCGACTACAACCGCGCGGGCGTTCCGCTCGTCGAGATCGTGACGAAGCCGATCATCGGCGCCGAGGCCGACGCGCCCGCGCTGGGGGCGGCGTACGTCTCGCTCATCCGCGACATCGCGCGCGCCCTCGGAATCAGCGAGGCCCGCATGGAGCGCGGCAACCTGCGCTGCGACGCCAACGTCTCGCTGCGTCCGCGCGGGCAGGAGAAGCTCGGAACGCGCACCGAGACGAAGAACGTCAACTCGTTCCGGTCGGTGGAGCGCGCCATCCGCTACGAGATCCAGCGGCAGGCGGCGATCCTCGCGGCCGGCGGCGAGATTCAGCAAGAGACCCGCCACTGGCACGAAGACACCGGCACCACCTCGCCCGGTCGCGTCAAGAGCGACGCCGACGACTACCGCTACTTCCCCGAGCCCGACCTGCTGCCGGTGGTTCCGTCGCCGGCGCTGATCCAGCAGCTGCGGGATGCCCTCCCCGAGGCCCCGGCCGCCCGCCGACGCCGCCTGAAGGAGGAGTGGGGTTTCACCGACCTCGAGTTCCGCGACGTCGTCAACTCGGGGCTGCTCGTCGAGGTCGACGAGACGGTCGCCGCCGGAGCCGCCCCCCAGCAGGCTCGCAAGTGGTGGACGGGCGAGATCGCGCGCATCGCCAACACCCAGAACGCCGAGCCCGCCGCCCTGATCACCCCGACGGATGTCGCGGCCATCGTCGCCCTCGTCGACTCCGGTGCCCTGACCGATCGTCTGGCGCGTCAGGTCGTCGAGGGCGTCATCGCGGGGGAGGGCACCCCGGCTGAGGTCGTCGAGTCGCGCGGCCTGCAGGTCGTCTCCGACGACGGCGCACTTATCGAGGCCATCGACGCGGCGCTCGCGGCGCAGCCGGATGTTCTCGAGAAGATCCGCGAGGGCAAAGTGCAGGCGGCCGGAGCCGTGATCGGCGCGGTCATGAAGTCAATGGGCGGCAAGGCCGATGCGGCGCGCGTGCGTGAGCTGGTGCTGGAGCGGGCGCAGGCTTAGCCAGACATGGGCGAGCAGGCTTTCGCATGGCGTCGGCTCGTGGCTGTCTCGGCCGCCCTGCTGGCAGTGTGCGGGGTACTCATCGCCCTCTTCTTGTGGGGACCTTTGGCGCCTCGATTCGACGATGATCGCGAGATCATCGCCGGCTCCATCGCGGTCATGGGGCTGGTGACCGTCATCCTCATGCTCGTTATGCTTCGTCCCGGCAGTGGGTATCTGAGGAGGTTCGAAGTGCTCGATCACGCACTTACTGAGTTGGTCGGCGCGCCCATGGTCTCTCTCGCCTGCCATGTCAGGTCCGATAAGGCCGCTCAAAAGGCACTGCCCGAACTGAGCCGCTTGAGCAAGCGCTGGCCACCAATTCTGATGTTCGCAGTTGGGCCAGTGGGCGTAGCTGTCGGTCGAGCAGGGCGAACTCCGCGGACATTGCTTCTCGCAGCCGAGGGCGACGAGGTTTACTTTGAACGCGGCGAAGCAGGGGGCCTTTACCCCACACTGCTTCCCACCGACTACACGCCTCAAATCAAGGTGGTCATAAACCGAGACGACGAGGAGTTCGCAGTAAGCCTCGACGGCATGATCAAGGAGGGTGTCGGAGTTCGAGTGCGCGATGAAGCCGAGGTACGTGAACTCATTGCTTCGCTGTCAGCGACTTGGGCGAGTAACTCCGCGGACGACTGATACTTGTCACCCGGCCGAAGACTCCAGGTTGTCCCTGACAACCGAGCCCTCATACAGGCGGTCGATGCGGTCCTGGCGCAGAAGCCCGACGTGCTCGAGAAGATCCGCGATGGCAAGGTGCAGGCCGCCGGGGCCGTGATCGGCGCCGTCATGAAGTCGATGGGCGGCAAGGCCGATGCGGCGCGCGTCAGAGAGCTCGTGCTGGGGCGGGCGCAGGTTCCCTAGACCAGGAGCCTTGCGACACTCTGCAAGGCGCTGCGCGCCGCTCTGCAAATCCAAAGTTCGTCGCTAGCTGGAACGAAGCTTGAGCGTTTTCCGAACACCCAGACCCGCAATTCGAGCTGTGCGATTGAATGGCACCATGACCGCCACCACCGTTGGATTCCTGTCGTCCTCACTCGTGTTGAGGCCGCCGCGAATCGCCATTTTGATTCGCGATGATGAGCGTTGGCGAGACTGGGTCATGTTGGCACTGCGCTTCGCTTCGACTCGTTGGGGAGGTGGCGGACACATACTAATCCCGTTCTCGGACGACGGCGAAGTCATCGAGCAATTTCGAGACTTGGTTCGCGCGCACGATCCTGACCATGTTGTGGCCTTGCGAGTTTCCGTAACCCAGTGGGAGACGTGGTACCCGGGATCGATTCAGTTTGAGGGGGTCGACGACGCCGCACGCCGCGACAATTTGATCGAGAACGTCGCAATGCCCTTTCCAGACCAAGCGGCAGAGCGCGCAAGGCGAACTGTGGCTTCGTGGTGCTCGCCTCTTCGCAGGGGGCGAGCTGCACTCGACCGCGAAGCACCGGAGCTGATTCGGCACGTCGAGCTCGATCAGGACTTGGCGCCGCGGGCTGGGTCGTTGCCGCCGGCGGCGCCTCCCATTTCAAGTGTGGTGCTTGCAGCAGACGAGGCCTGGCGATCTGACTGGGGACTTCTTGCCGCTTTGCGAACAGGGGTGCGAGCCGCCCACGCGCCTTCCGAGGAGCCGGGCATAGAGCTTTTTTCCTGGTTGGCTAGGCCCGAGCAAACCGCTCCCCCTGAAGGGCTTAAGTGGTCAAATTCGCCAAGCGGACCTGGGCCCGCTGAACACGCTCCAGATGTAGACAGCAAAAGCACCCTTTGGCTCGATGGTCAGAATCTGCTCCCGGTGTCTCAAGGGTGGGTCGAGGAAGCAGGCGTAATCGTGGTCGGCGATACCGCCTCGGACTACTGTCTCGCGCTCGCATACGACCGCTTAGTCGGCTATGGGTTGTGGCTCACTAGCGCGATGTTGGAAGAAGAACTGTTCAGCCGATCGATTCGTTTCCCACTTGATCGGCGTATCTCTGACTTCGAACACCGGGCGACGAGAGTAGTAGTCACTTCGGCGTCCGTAAGCCTTGATGCACTGGCGCGAACCCGCGAAAGAATCCTGACCAATGAGTTCGAGATTCGCATCAACGGCGAAGTTGTCGACGAAACTCACCGGAGAGACAACGTGCGCGTCGGTACTCCACAGCTCGGACGAGGGCGGAGCTCCCTCGTGCTAGACGAGTTCGTTGGCGCATCTGTTTCGATCCCGTTTTCGACCGACTCGACGGGCACGCGCGAAGCCTTGACGGGCCTAGAGACACCCGTGCCGACCAAGAGGCTTTACCGAGACTCGGCCACTCAGTATCCATATTGGTATGTCGATGTCGCCCAGTTTTCTTCCGGAACCCCGTCCGGGCGTGATCTGCCATCCGAGGCACTTCTTGTTTCGAGTGGTGGTTTCCCGGAAGTTTCTATGCGTGCGAGTCGCAACGGGTACACCTTCGACCCACGATCCATGGGTTTCGTTCCTGCAGGCGCATTGATGAGTTCGCAGATCGGGCGCCCACGTTTCCGTAGTCTCTCGATGACGGCTTGGATCCAGGCGAAGGCTGGCGCGAGTGGTTTCAGAGTCGACATTTCCGAGGCGGGCCGGCGGGCTGAACTGATACGTCGCAGGCTCGGGGATCGCGTGGCACTTTTAGACCTGATGACCCCAGACCTACTGCATTTCTTTCGCGCTTTCGTTCCACTCGCCGAGCGGCAAAGTCCGAGCGACCGCGACCAGAACACTTTGGTGTTAGGAGTGGAGCCGTATTTGACTCATGAAGCTATCGCCGCTCAACTCCCCAACCACACGCTGGAGGATCGGCTCGACCTCATTGATCGTTTGATAGAAGGCGGCCTGCTTAGGCGCGGTTTGGTTCTCGGATGTCAAGAGTGCGGGCGGCCATCGTTCATAACGATGGATCTCCTGAGGCACGAGTACCAATGTCCACAGTGCGGCGGGGCGAACGTGCTGACTTCGCACCGATGGAGGCGCCGCACTTTCGAGCCGAGGTGGGTCTATGACCTCTACGCCACTTTTCGAGAGTTTCTCCGCCACAACGGAGAAATCGATTTGCTGGCGGCCAATGCACTTCGAACCGGAGCAAGGAGCTACGCGGATGCGCCGCAGCTGCAGTTTTTCGACGCCGCGTCGAACGACCCCGTTGCTGAAGTCGATCTCGTCGCTTGCGTCAACGACGAGCTCGTCGTTGTTGAGGCAAAGCTAAGAGGCAGCTTCGGCGGCAGGGGCAAGCGGCTCGCACAAACCGACAAGTTGTTGAAGGTCGCCTCATCGATTGGTGCTGACCGTCTAGTTCTCGCAACTTCCGATCCGGACTGGAGTGAGACCGACCTTAGGCATCTCGAGGCAGCGGCTTTGCGCGTACGGCCCTTCCCGATTCGCGTAGACACCCTGGTCAACCTCGGGACGTCTTGAAGTGAACCTTGAAGCTTTGGCCACTTAGCTCGGAGAGTGCACGGCAGTCGGCCTTTTGTAGCTCGACGCTCTGTCTACTTCTGGGATTGTTCGTGACTGATCCGGGCGTGGATAGCGATAAGGTGGCGGGCTGTTCTTGGCTGTGTTTACTCTTCGGTCTTGAGCTCGCCAACCCACAGCCCATCGCGGGCACGGGTCATGCCGACGTACAACTCTCGCCGCTCGATCTCTCGCCGTTCGAGCGCGCCCTCGTCGAGGTCGGCGGCAACCGCCCCCAGCAGCGACCCATCGACCCGGGCCAGCAGTACCTGCTTGAACTCGAGGCCTTTGGCGCGCTTGATCGTTCCGACCTTGATTGACGGGGCACTGAGGCCCGCGTAACTCTCGAGCTCGATGGCGTCGAAGCCGGCGGCGCGCAGCGCGGCGAGCATGGCGAGAGCATCCCGATTCGTTGCGGTCAGCACGCCGATGTCGCCGGGGTCGACGCCCGAGGCGACCAGCGTGCGCACGTGCGACACGAGCGCCGTGTCATGCAGAGCGACAGACGCGAACGACGCGAGCTCGGGCGACGGGCCCGTGCGCGGAACGTCGAGCGCAGCATCCGCCCGCCCCGGCCCGCCCTCGAGGTCGACGAACTCGTCGCCCTCAACGATCGCCGCCGCGAACGCCGCGATCTCGCGGGTGTTGCGGTAGTTGGTCGAGAGCACGACTCCGCGGCCGGCGACCGAGATGCCCGCCTCGGCGAGCGAGTAGCCGCCGGGGTAGATGGTCTGCTGGCCGTCGCCGATCAGAGTCAGGCCGTCGGGGCGGTCGCCGACGATCGCGTGCAGCATGCGCAGCATCGCGCACGAGAGGTCTTGCGCCTCGTCGATGATGACGTGGTCGACGCCGGTCATCGGGGTTTCGCGCAGGGAGGCCTCGGCGCGCAGGATGACGTCTTCGAAGTCGAGCAGGCCGCGCTCGCGCAGCGCCGCCTCGTAGGCGAGGTGCAGCTGCCACACTGCCCGACGTTGCTCGAGCCGCAGCGGGCGCCGCCGGCCGGCGCGCGGCAGGTCGGCGTATTGCTCGAAGGTCGTGAGCCCGCGGCCCTTGATGACCGACCCGATCTCGTCGCGCCAGTAGCGCGGGTTCGCGTCGATCGCGAACAGCGGCCCACGCCGCCCGACGGTGCCCCACGCGTAGTTGAAGGCCTGCGTCGCCTCGCTGAAATCGAGCGTGACCCGCTGCCCGCGCTCGCGCAGCACCCGCATCGCGAAGGCGTGCACGCCCGTGAACTCGACGCGGTCGACCGTCTCGGGCGCGAGCCGTTCGAGCAGCGTGCCGAGCACCGCCGGTAGCGTCTTGACGAAGGTGGTGACGATGATGCGCCCCGTGGAGCCCCTCGCCAAGTACGCCGCCCGATGCAGCCCTACGACCGTCTTGCCGGTGCCCGCGGCGCCGCGGATGCGCGCCGGGCCAGAGAAGCTGCGTCGCACGAGTTTGGCCTGATCGGGGTGCAGAAAGGCCATCCACTCCTCGATCGGGGCGGCGAGCATCCCGGCCAAGAACGTGTCGGCCACCTCGTCGACGGTGAGCAGGGCGGGCTCGTCGAGCACCGGCTCGGCCACGCTCAGATCGAGCGGCACGGGCTCGTCGCCCAGCACCGGGAAGTGCTGCATGACCGCGCCGAGCACCGCGTTCTGCTGGCGATCGGTCAGGCGCCTGCCGAACCCGTTGATGAACGCGGATGCCCTCCGCTCGCCGACCACCACCAGGCCGCCCAGGCTCGCGAGCGGCACCGGGTCAATGGCGGATCCGGCCAGCACCACGACCACCCTCACCTCACCCGGAGCGAGCCCCAGCTCGACGAGCGCCGCCTCGGTGCTCACGCCCACGTCGGCGAGCCCGGCCAGGTCGTCGGTCACGTCGGCTTGCCCGCGGAAGATGCGGCCGCTCGCGAGGCCCACGTCGCGCCAGCCCTTCGTGTCGACGACGAAGACGCCGCCCGGCCCGACCAGCACGTGGTCGATCTGGGCGCGGCTGCCGCGCTTGGCGCCGGGCCAGCCGCGGTCGTGCAAGAAGGTGTAGCCGCACGCGGTCAACGGGGCGAGCGTGCCGGCCACCTGCTGCTCGGTGCGGTGGGCGATCATCCACCGTTCGGCGGCGGCGCGCGCCTCGGCCGCACGGGCGTCGAAGGCGTCGGCGAGCGCGACGAGCCGGCGTGACTCGTCGCCCGCCGACCTGCCCGCCTCGCTCATGGATCCCCCCGGTGCCGACCCGCGCAGAAAGCGAGCCTGGCTCCATTCTGGTGGTCGGGGGTCGGCCGCGGCACCCCCTGAGCGGGGGCGAGTCCTGAGATTCGGGAGTCTGCGGAGTGCTGGTGGTACGACCGTCGTCGATCGGTCACTCGTTACCGACCACCGGGCAGTCGAACTCAACAAGTGACCGATCGACGAGCCTCGCGACCCGTCACTGAGCGCCGTCACCCCTCTGCGGCAGACTGACCCGGTGCGAGCATCCGACGCCCAGCCCACCGCCTTCGACTTCACGGCCGCGCTCTACGAGTGGACCGGCTCCGCCGCCTGGCACTTCGTCACGGTTCCGGTGGCGATCAGCGACGAGATCGACGCGCGCACTCACGGCCTCACGAACGGGTTCGGCAGCGTGCGCGTGCGTGTGCGCATCGGCGGCAGCGAGTGGATGACGAGCCTGTTCCCCGACTCGAAGCAGCAGGCCTACGTGCTGCCGGTCAAGAAAGCGGTGCGGCAGGCCGAAGGGCTGAGCGCGGGTGACGAGGCGCGCGTGCACATCGAACTGGTCGACGTCTCGTGACGCACGTCTTCCTGGTCCGCGCCGTCAACGTCGGCGGCACGGCCAAGCTGCCCATGGCCGAGCTGCGCGCGCTCGCCGCTGAGCTCGGAGCCACCGAGGTGCAGACCTACATCGCCTCGGGCAACCTCATCGCCACGCCGCCGGGCGACCCGCTCGCGTTCGCGCGCGACCTCGAAGATCAGGTCGAGGCCCGCTTCGGGTTCCATCGTGAGGTCATCGTGCGCGATTCGGCGGCGCTGCGCGCGGCGCGGGATGCGCATCCCTTCGTCATTGCCGACCCGGCCTTCTCGTACCTGGTGCCGCTGACCAGCCCGCCCGCAGATTCGACGGCGGCGGCCGAGGTGCCGAGCGGAGCCGACCAGTGGGCCCTCATCGGTGACAACCTGCATGTGCGGTTTGCCAACGGCGCGGGCCGCGCCGAGCTCGACCTCACCCGCCTGCTGCGCGCCCTCGGCGTCGCGGGCACGGCGCGCAACCTGCGCACGGTCGACGCGCTGCTTGGCCTGCTGGGCTGAGAACCGAGGTCAGCGCGGCAGCAGCGGCGCGCACGCCACCGCGATCGCCTCGATGTGGCGGTCGTCGGTGCCGCAGCATCCGCCCATGATCGTCAGGTTCGGCAGCACTGCCAGCAGCTCGCGGTAGAGGGCCGCGAGCGCGACGGGGTCGCCCTCGTCGAGCTCATCGGCCTCGTCGAGCTCGGTATGGCTGCGGGTCGACGCGTTGCCGCGCACACCGCGGATGCGCCCGAGAGCCGGCGAGCCGGGGTCGAGCACCAACGAGAAGTGCGTCGGATGCGCGCAGTTCACCATGACGTACTCCGCGCCGGCGGTGGTCGCCGCGTCGAGTTCAGCGATGGCGGCCTCGAGCGCCTGGCCGCTCGGAAGCGATCCATCGGTCTCGACCGTGAACGAGATGACGACGGGCATGCTGTGCTCCACGGCGGCGCGCACGATGCCGATCGCCTCATCGACGTAGGTGATCGTCAGCGCCGTGATGATGTCGGCACCGCCATCGGCGAGGGCCCGGATCTGCTCGCTGTGGTAGGCCGCCGACTCAGTCGGGGTCATGACCGTCGTCGGCGCGTAGCCGTCGCTGCGCGGGCCGAGGTTGCCGCTAATGGTGATGGGCGGCTGACCGCGCCCGTGCGCGTCACATAGGGCGCGCAGCTGCTCGACCGCCGCGATGTTGACGGCACGCAGCGCTGCCGAGCTGTAGCCGAGCCGTCGGCCCCAGTCGTGGCTCGCGCGCCAGGTCGGCGTCTCGAGCACGAGCGCCGTGCCGTGCCGCCTCGCGATGTCGACGTATGCGAGGTAGTAGCGCTCGAGGGCGTCGCGGCCGCCCGTGGTGGAGACGAGGGGGAAGGCGGCGAAGTCGGGCAACTCGAACCCGTCATGAAAGATGAGGGTGGTCTCGAGGCCGCCGTCGGTCAGCACGAGACCGGGGGCGAGCGGCGGCGGGGCGGCGGGGGCGGGCACAGTGAAACCTCGTTCGGTCGGATCGACGCTCGGGGGTGAACGAGTGCAGACCCCCAGTGTGGCCCTCGACCTGCCCGCGTGCAATGCTGCTATTCGCGCGGCCGCACTAAGCGCGACCCTGCTATTCGCGCAGCCGCACCAGGCGCGACCCTGCTATTCGCGCAGCCGCACCAGGCGCGTCTGGGTCGACTCGTCGAGCTCGACGATGTTGGCGCGCGACTTCAGGAAGCTCGTGAACGAGCTGTAGCCGAGCGCCTTCTCGTTGAACGCCGGGTCGAGGCGCTTCATCTGCTGCTTGAGGGCTGAGGCGTGCGCCCAGTCGGTGTCGTCGGCCTCGTGCACGAGCCGCAGGGCCCGCACGATGAGGGCGGTGGCGGCGCGTTTCGAGGTCGCCGACTCGGTCGAGGCTCCGGATGCTCCCGCAGCGCCGCCCGCGGCCTCGAGCTCGGCGCCCGCAGCCTCGGCCGTGGCACCCGCCGTCGAGGCGCGCCGCGAGCGCTTCGCGGGCGCGGCAGGCTCGGTCGCGTCGGGCGCGACGACGAGCCCGGCGGCGATGTGCGCGGCGGGGCGGATGCCCGGCAGCGAGTCGTAGTCGGCGTATTCGTTGCACGCCGCGGCGAGCGACTTGCTCGTGCCTCCGGCCACGCCGATGCCGACGATGTAGCGGCCGAGGCGCTTGGCCCGCTGGGCCAGGGCGATGTAGTCGCTGTCACCGGCGGCGATCACGACGTGGGTGATGTCGGGCAACCGGAAGAGGTCTTCGACGACGTCGACCGAGAGGCGGATATCGGCGCCGTTCTTCATCTGCTGCGTGGCGGGAAACAGCTGGGTGAGGTCGACCGCGCGATCCATGAGCTGCCCCTGGTAGGTGGCGTTGACGCCGACCGACCAGTCGGCGTAGGCGCGCGAGAGCACGATCGTGCCGAAGGCCGAGGCGAAGTCGAGGATGGCGCTGATGTCGACCGTCGCGTGCCGCACCTTGTCTTTCTGCTCGGGGCTGGCATCGGCGAGCCCGGGCGCGAGCTTGTAGACGTTGTCTTTGCGCCAGGCGCCGCGACCATGCACCTGGTCGTAGCGCGAGATGACGATGTTGTCGAAGTCGATGTAGACCGCCACGCGGTTCTCGGCCGATTCAGCCATGGGTCGCCTCCTTCTGGATCGGGACCCGGTCGCCCCATCCTGTCAGGCGCGCGCCGCTCAGGGCTGCGGGTCGAGCGCGTCGTAGTCGCGCAGGCTGCGGTACACGCGCAGGAAGACCGCGCACACGACGATGATGATGAGCCCGCCGAGCAGGGGCGGGAACCACAGCAGCAGCGTCAGGCTGAGCGCGCCGACGTAGAGGTCGCCGACCCGCGGCCCGCCGTTGACGACGACGGTGAAGAGCCCCTGCAGTCGCCCGCGCATGACGTCGGGCACGGCCGCCTGGATCATCGTGGTGCGGTAGATCATGCTCACCGAGTCGGCGGCCCCCGAGAGCGCGAGCAGCACCGAGGCGATGATGAGCGCGGGAACGTTGGCCTCGGTGATGTCGGTGCCCACCTCGATCGGCAGCACCGCGGTGACGAGCAGCAGCACGCCGAACAGGAGGATGCTGCCGCCATACGCCGCGACGGCGATGACCATGCCCTTCCCGTGGGCGCGCACGGCGGCGACGCGACCCGACAGCAGGCCCAGCACGAGCATCCCGACCGCGCCCGCGGAGGAGAGGATGCCCACGGTGACGGCCCCGCCGCCGATGAGCAGGGCGCCGATGGCCGGGAAGAGCACGCGCGGGTTGCCGAACGTCATGGCGACGATGTCGAGCACGAACGAGGCGCGGATGTTCGGCGCGACCCGCAAGAACCGCCAGCCTTCGACGATCGAGCGCAGGTCGGCCCGGCGGCGCTCGCCGTCGGGGATCATCGCGGGCAGCGTGTAGAGGCCGTAGAAGGCGGCGAGGAAGAGCACGACGTCGACCGTGTAGGTCACGCTGAAGCCGAGGTATGCCACGAAGAGCCCCGCGAGCGCGGGCCCGACGGTGAGCTGCACGCCCGCGCTGATGCCGCCGAGGGCTCCGGCGGCAGGCAGCAGTTCGAGCCGCACCAGTCGGGGGATCATCGCCTGCCGGGCCACCTGCACCATGACGGCGGCGACCGAGTTGATCGTGATGAAGGCGTAGAGCGGCCAGATGTCGGGCACGCCGAGCCAGCTGTAGACGGCGATCGCCGCGGTCGACCCCCACGCCGCGTAGGCGGCCACGAGGGCGACCCGGCGCCGGTCGAAGCGGTCGGCGAGCGCGCCGCCGTAGAGCCCGAACACGATCATCGGCCCGAGCGCGAAGGCGGCGACGAGGGAGACGGCGAGCGTCGACGCGGTGCGGTCGTAGATGTCGAGCCCGACGGCGACGATCGTCATCTGGCTGCCGATGCCGGTGATCGCCGCACCCGCCCACATGCGGGCGAAGGCGGGGCTCTCGCGCAGCGGGCGCAGGTCGACGAGGTGGCCGCGGCGCGCGGCGGCAGGAGCAGTCACAGTTGCTCCAGGCTACGCGCTTTCCGGGTTAGCGAGACACCGTCTCAGCGATTTCGGCGTACCGCACACCCGTCAGCCGCTCCGAGGCGTCCCAGAGCAGCACGGCGGCGGTCGCGTCGCGCGCCCCGCGCGGCAGGCGCGCCGGCGCCGGAAGGCCGCGCACCTCGAACAGCCCGTTCGGGCCGTAGTAGCCGCCGGGCGTCGCCGCGGGGCTGGTCGCCGCATAGAGCGAGGGCAGGATTCCCTGGTCGACGCCCTGCATGAACCGCGCGGTGCGGCGCTGCTGCGCGGGGCTCGGCGGGCGGCCGTCGCGGGGGCCGGTGGTCTGCAGGTTCGTGGCGGTGCCACCCGGGTGCGCGGCGATGCTCGTGACGCCCCAGCCGTTGAGCGCGCTCAGCCGCTGCAGCTCGCGCGCGAACACGAGGTTCGCGAGCTTCGACAGGCCGTAGGCGCCCCACGCGCTGTACGACTTCTCGGCCTGCAGGTTGTCCCACTGCCACCGCCCGGCGTTGGCCGCGATGCTGCTCGTCGACACGACGCGCGGCGCCTCGGCGCGCTGCAGCGCCGGCAGCAGCAGCCCCGTGAGCGCGAACGGCCCGAGGTGGTTGCTGCCGAACTGCAGCTCGAAGCCGTCGGCCGTCTCGCGGCGGTCGGGCACGGCCATGATGCCGGCGTTGTTGATCAGTATGTCGACCGCGCGATCCTCATCGAGCAGGCTCTGCGCGGCCGAGCGCACGCTCGCGAGCGAGGCGAGGTCGAGGTCGAGCAGCCGCAGGCGGGCATCCGGATTCTGCGCCTGCAGCTCGTCGAGCGCCCGCTGCCCCTTCTCGCGGTTGCGCACGGCCATGACGACTTCGGCTCCCGCGGCGGCGAGACGGCCCGTGAGGCCGAAGCCGAGGCCGCTGTTGGCGCCCGTGACGACCGCGAGGCGGCCCGTCAGGTTCGGAACGGTCGTGTCGAGGGCGGTGCGCGGCATGGGGTCTCCGAGGTCGGGGCGAGTGCTGTCATCTCATCATTCGGAGCCCGGCTCCACCTGAGAGCGGTCGACGCAGGCACTCAGCGTCGCGGGCGCTCCATCGCGCTCGGTCCCACGGCGCTCGCGAGCCAGGCACCGATCGGCGCACCGGCCGCCCAGATCGACGTGGTCCAGGCGGCCGCGTCCTCGGCCGGGTGCGCGAGGCGGCCGAAGACCTCGACGCCCTTCCACCGCAGCCAGGTGATGCGCTCGTGGTCGCGCGGCACGCCGCGCGGAGCGGTGGCGAGCGGCTCGGGATACCCGCTCTTGAGCGTGCCGCCCGCGGCCTGCGCCGCCGCGACCGCCCGCGTGAAATCGGCGCCACGGGCGTCGTCGAGCAGCGCCGCCCGCCACGACGCGAGCTGATCGGGCGCGAGGTAGGGCATGCCGCTCGATGCCAGGACGCCGCGGGCGTCGAGCTGCAGATAGCGGCCGGTTCCATCGGGCTCGACGCGCAGCGCGCCGATGAAGGTCTTCAGCACACCCTTATCGGCCGAGAACCTCGTGTCGTGGTGCGGCCGGTACACCTTCCACGCGGCTGGGTCGGCGTCGACCGCGCTCAGCAGCTCGAGGAACGGAGCGCGCACCTCATCGGCGTACCGCTGCTTCTCGCGCGCCCAGAACTCGCGCGAGTTGTCGGCCGCGGCGCGCTCGAACCAGGCTCCTGCGGCGGCTAGATTGTGACTCACCATGTGTCACAGCGTAGATGTGACACAGATCGAGTCACAACCGGGAGAATTCTGTGGATGCTCGCATCGCCCGCACGCGCGAATCGGTGCTCGCGGCCGCCCGCACGGTGCTGCTCGACGAGGGCCTGCTCGCCGTCACGCCGACGCGCGTCGCCGAGGTCAGCGGTGTCGCGCGGCGCACCATCTACCGGCACTGGCCCGGGTCGCACGAGCTGCTGCACGACGCCCTCGCGAGCGCCAGCTTTCCGACCTCCGCGCGCACGGGAGACCTCGCGGCCGACCTGCGCACCCACCTCGAGCAGCTGCGCGCGGCGCTGCATCCCGGCCCGCTCGCGTTCATCCTGCTCGCGATGGGTGAGCGCGCGGCCGTCGACCCCGACATGCGGGCCCTGCGCTCTCGCCTCGTCGAGCAGGGCTGCGCGCCGCTGCGCGCGATGCTGCTCGACCACGGGCTCGATCCGGCCGCGGTCGACGATGCCGTGATCGAGCTCGAGGGGCCCGTCATGACGAGTGCTCTCGTGCACGGGCGCCCCGCATCCGACGCTCTGCTCGCGCGCATCGTCGAAGCCGGCGTCGAGCGCGTCGGCGAGCGCCACCGCCCCCCGACCGAGCACAATTGAGCGCACGAGCGCGAAGAGGAGCCCGCCGATGACCATGCTCGATGCCCGCCGACTCGCCTGGGAGGCCCGCACCTCGTCGACGCTCGCCGTGCTGGGTCTGCTGTTCCTCGCGGCCTACTCCGCATGGGTGCTCGTGAGCGACCCGCAGCCCTGGCTCGGCATCGCGATCGCCGTCGTCGTCGTGAGCACGTGGGTCGTCTTCCTCGTCGACATGGTCGCGCGGGTCGCCCTGACCGATCGCGGCCGTCGCGTGCGCTTCGTGCTCACGCACCCCCTCGACGTCCTCGCCCTCGTCGTGCCGCTCTTCCGCGCGCTGCGCGTCGCCGGGCTGCTGCGCTACATCCCCGTGCTGCGCGGACGGTCGGGCGCGGCCGTGCGCGGCTCGGTCATCGCCCACGCACTGGTCTACGCGGTCGTCTACATCTATGTCATCGCGCTCGCGACGCTGCAGGTCGAGCGCGATGCCCCCGAGTCCACGATCCAGAACTTCGGCGACGCCCTCTGGTGGGCGATCGTCACGCTCGCGACCGTGGGCTACGGCGACACCTATCCCGTCACGGTGCCGGGCCGCTTCCTCGCCGTGATGCTCATGGGCGGCGGCATCGTGATCGTCGGCACCGCCTCGGCGATCGTGGTCTCGTACATCACCGAGCGCGTCGGAGCCCAACGCGCAACGGCCGACGATCAGTCGCCCAGCAGCGCGTCCTCCGCGTCGTAGTCGAACCAGCCCTCGGCGCCGTAGCGCGTCAGGCCGGGGAACCGCTCGCGCCAGTCGGTGTCGGCGACGGCCTCGAGCATCCACTCGATGGCCGGGCCGATCGTCGCCCGGTGGCTGCCGTGCGGCTGGAAGCCGAGCTGCTCTTGCGCCGCCTGCATGCTCAGCACGACGGGAACGGGAACCGACCACGGCGTCTGGCCGACCGTGCTGTCGGGGCCGCCCGCCCCGCGGGGCAGCAGCTCGAACTCGGCGCTGTGGCCCAGGTGCGCGAACACGGCCTGCCCGATCTCGAGCACCGTCGGCGTCGGCTCGTCGACGGCGTTGAGCACGCGGCGTGCCGGATGCTCGCCCGCGAGCCGCACGAGCTCGCCGATGACGGTCGTCGCGGAGGTCGCGAAGCGGCTCTCGCCGCGGTCGACGAGCGGAACCCGGCGGCGACCGTCGAGAGCGCGCTTGATGAAATACCACTCGCGCAGCGCCGGCGAGCCGGGGCCGTGGATCGCGCCCGGCCGCAGGATCGTCACCGGCAGACCGTCGACGGCGAGCAGCGCCCGCTCCATCGCGGCCTTCTGCGGCGAATAGCCCTCGACGTTGGCGCTCACGATCGGGTGCTGCTCGGTGACGGGCACGGGGAAGCGCGGGAAGTCGTCGTCGCCCGTCGCCGCGTCCATCCACGTGCCGTTCGTGCCGAGATACACCGAGGCGGTCGAGATGACCACGAGAGATCCGACCTCGCCGGCGAGAGCCGCATAGGGGGCGACGTCGCCGGGGGTGAAAGCGACGCAGTCGAGCACGAGATCGTGGCCGCGCGCGGCCGCGGTGAGGGCATCTGCATCGCCGCGATCGAGAGTGAGCTCGGCGACGTGACCGGCGAGATCCGGCGGCAGCGGGCGGTTTCCGCGGTGGGCGACCGTCACGCTCGTGCCCGTCGCGAGCAGCGCGCGCGCCGTCGCGACCCCCACCTGACCCGAGCCTCCCACGAGCAGGGCGTTCTTCTGCATGCGGTCACTCTAGGCGCTAGATTCGCAGTGTCCACCCGAGCAAGGAGCAGCCCTCATGGCCACCACCCCGCGCGGCAGCGCCCACCCGCTCACGCGCAACCAGACGCAGAGCAGCCTCATCGCCGGGGCCGTGGCCCACACCATCTTCCAGACCGGCTGGTTCTTGTTCGGCATGTCGCTCGCCGCCCTCGTCGCGACCGCGCTGTTCGGCAACATCATCGGCAGCATCACGCGCTCGCTCGGCGGCGACGACCCCAACGCGGTGCTGCGCGCCCTCGACGGCGGCTCCGACCTGCTGTTCTGGGTCGTGCTCTCCTTCCTCATCGGCAGCCTCATCCTTATCGGCCTCGCCATCCTGGTGAGCGGGTGGATGCTCTCGGCCGCAGGCCTGCGCGGCCCCTGGAAGGTCACGATGGCGGCCGTGGGCATCGCGGCGCTCGTCGACATCGCCCTGTTCTGGATCTACGTCGGACTCGCGAACCTGCTCACCGAGAGCCGCCTGGCCGGCCCCGTGCTGCTGACCCCCGTCATCGCGCTCATCGGCGGAATCCTCGTCGGGGCGCTCATCTGGTGGCTCATGGCGCTCACCCGCCGCGAGAAGATCGCAGCCGCGACGGCGACCGACGCCGTGACCCCGGCCGCGGCTGCCGCCCCCGCAGACGAGACGGCCTAGCCGAGCACCTCGCCGAGCAGCGCCGAGAGTTCGGCACGCATCTGCTCGCTCGAGATCGAGCGCTCGCCGTCACCCGACTGCGGCCCGTAGTCGCCGAAGCTCGCGTGGTTCGCGCCCTCGATCGTGACGAAGCGTGCGTCGCCCGGCAGGAGGGGCGCGTTCTCGTCGATGATCCCCGGAGTCGAGAGCCCGTCGTTCTCGCCCGCGATGCTGAGCACCGTGAGGCCCGAACCGCTCAGATCGTTCGCGCAGTAGCTGCCGAAGAGCACGAGCCCTTCGACCTCGGCGCCCGGAGTCATGAGGCAGGCGCGAACGCCGCCGAGCGAGTGCCCGCCCACGAACCAGCGGTCGACCTCGGGCGCCGCCGTCGTGAACTGGTCGAGCCCGCGGGTGTCGAAGAACGCCAGGTTGAGCGTCGGCTCGGTGATGAGCACCGTCACGCCGTGCTGCTCGACGACGCCGCTGAGCTGGAACATGTAGGCGTGCGCCTCGACCCGCGCGCCGGGCACGAACACGAGCCCCGTCGAGGTTTCGGGCACGACAGCATCGCCCGTCGGCGACAGCAGGATGCCCTCATCGAGGTACTGCACCTGCACATCGGGGTTGGCCCACACCGCGATCACCGGTGCCCGCTCGGCGCGGTACGGCGTGTTGGCCCAGATCAAGAAGCCGACGATCACGAGCGCGAGGGCGGCGAGCGCCCCCAGACCGATCGCACGCACCCGCCGACGGATGCGCCCGGCAGGGCGGAAACGGGCGGGAGCGGCGGAGGTGGTCGCAGAGGTCATGCGCCATTATCCCGAGCAGACCTGGCACAATGGAGCCATCATGAACATTCTCGCCGTGGCCGTCTCGGTCTTCCTCTTCGTGTCGTCGTTCGTGCTCTTCGCTTACGCCTACGCGGTGCCGGAGCAGTTCGCCGCGGCCGTGTTCTTCACGGGCATCATGTCGGCGTCGCTCTCGCTCGCCATCCCGTTCCACCTCATGGGTCGGCGCGACTCGCGCTGATGTCCCGGTAGGCCGCCTGTCAGGCGGTCTTGAGGATGTTCGCGGTGAAGTTCTCGAGACGCTGCCTCAGCCCCGCGCTGCGGCGGGCGATGAGCTCATCGCGCATGAGGGTCAGCTCGCTCGTGCCCGGCACGATGCGGATCATGATCGAGCACGCCAGATCGGCGCAGATGTAGGTGCCGATCGAGTTGCCGTCGCGACCGGCCTCGCCCCCGCGCGGGGCGCTGAACATGACGACCTGGGTCGAGGGCTGCGGTGTGTGGCACAGCGAGCACATCGCCCCGATGCCGGGGCGCAGCGCCGTGGTCGCCGCCCGCACGAGGATCCCCACGGGCCGCTCGTCGACCCAGTGCACGATGTAGCCGCGCGGTGAGCCGGCCGGGTCGCGCCAGCCCAGGTACTCGCGGTCGGCCCACACGGTCTCGTGCAGGCCCGGCAGGGTCATCCGCTCGATCTCGGCCTCGCTGGCGTTGACCATGCTGGCGCGGATCTGGTCGGCGGTGAGCTCTCTCATCGGTGCCCAGCGTACGACACCGGGCTGGAGGCTCATCGTTACGATGGTCGCCATGCCTTCGCTCCCGCGCGCGCTCGCACCTCTCGCGACGGGCCAGTACCGCCTGCTGGCCGCCGCCCTCGTGCTCTCTCTGCTCGGCACCGGGGTGTGGGTCGTCGCCGTCGTCTGGCAGGTCATCGAGCTCGGCGGCACGCCCGTCGACCTCTCGATCGTGGCCACCGGCGGCAGCATCGGGCTCGTGCTCGCCGTGCTCGTGGGCGGCGTCGCCGCCGACCGGATTCCGCAGAAGCGCATCCTCGCCGCCGTCGAGAGCCTCAAGGCCGCGTCGATGGCCGCCGTGGCGACGCTCGCGCTCACCGACTCGATCGAGGTCTGGCATCTCGCGGTGGCATCGCTGCTGCTCGGCATCGCCGACGGGTTCTTCTACCCGGCATACTCCGCGTGGCTCCCCGCGCTGCTGCCCCCGGATCAGCTGCTCGCCGCCAACGGCATCGAGGGCGTGCTGCGCCCCGCGCTCATGCAGGCGGCCGGCCCCGCCGCCGCGAGCGCCGCCATCGCCATCCTGTCTCCCGGCCTCGGCGTCGCCATCGTGGCCGTCACGCAGGGTCTCGCCGCCGTGCTGCTCGGCCTCATGCGCACGACTCCGGTGCGGCGCGACGTGCAGCTCGAGCCCCAGCATCCGCTGCGCGCGGTCTGGGTCGATCTGCGCGACGGGGTGCGCTTCATGGTGCGCACCCGCTGGCTGCTCGCCACCCTGCTCTACTCGGCGCTGCTGGTTCTCGTGATCATGGGCCCCATCGAGGTGCTGCTGCCCTTCGCGGTGCGCGATCAGACCGGGGGAGGAGCCGGGGCGTTCGCTCTCGCGCTCGCCGCCTTCGGCATCGGGGGTGCGCTCGGCTCGATCTTCGTCGCCTCGATGCGCATGCCGAAGCGCTACCTGACGCTCATGATCGCCGCGTGGGGGCTCGGGTGCGCGCCGCTCGTGGTCATCGGCCTGACCGACCAGCTGTGGATCATGGTCGTCGCCCTCTTCATCTGCGGGGTGCTGTTCTCGGGGGCCACCGTCGTGTGGGGCACGCTGCTGCAGCGTCGGGTGCCGCCCGCGATGCTCGGCCGCGTCTCGAGCCTCGACTTCTTCGTCTCGCTCGCGTTCATGCCCATCTCGATGGCGATCGCCGGCCCGGTCGGCGAGCTCATCGGCATCCCCGTGGCGTTCCTCGCCGCCGGATCGATCCCGGTCGTGCTCGCCGCGCTCACGCTGCTCATCGCGCGGCTCGGGCCCGACGAGCTCGCCCATCCGCTCGCCGATCTCGAGGTCGTGGTCTCGACCGAGACCGGGCCGATCGTGACGGGGCCCGGAGCCGCGAGCGGTCGGCAGCGTCCGGTCGACGAGGAGAACCCGTCGGCCGACCCCGAGGGTTAGGGCGACCGACACCGGCCGTTCACGACGTACAGGCGATGGTCGGCTGGCGTGGGGGCGATGCACTGCCCGCGCACGGGTCGTGAGCGGGTGGCAGGGAGGAGAGTGAGGGCTGTCCGATCGAGACCGGTCGGACGGGCACCACCACCGCCCTCGTGCTTGTCGTCAGAAAAGAGACTCCCATGGCCACCATCGTCGAAACCGCCGTCAGCGCCGGTTCGTTCACCACTCTCGTCGCCGCCGTCGGCGCTGCCGGCCTCGTCGACACGCTCAACGGAGAGGGCCCGTTCACGGTCTTCGCCCCCACCGATGAGGCGTTCGCCGCGCTGCCCGAGGGCACCGTCGAGGGCCTGCTCGCCGACATCCCGACCCTCACGTCGATCCTGACGTTCCACGTCGTGCCGGGTGCCGTGCACGCCGCCGACCTGACCGACGGGCTGAAGGCTGCCACGGTCAACGGCGCCGAGCTCACCTTCGACCTGACGGACGGCGTGAAGGTCAACGGCGCGACCGTCGTCACCGCCGACATCGTCTGCGACAACGGCGTCATCCACGTCATCGACGCGGTGCTCCTGCCGTAGTCAGCACCACCGCACGAACGGGCGGCCCCTTTCGGGGGCCGCCCGTTCGTCGTGCAGGGGGTCGGGGCGCGCAGCGCCCCGCATCCGGTGTCTAGGCCTGCAGCTCGAACTGCGCGTCGATCGTGATGGTGACCTCGTCGCTGAGCAGGAACCCGCCGGTCTCGAGCGCGGCGTTCCAGCTCACGCCGAAGTCGCTGCGGTTGATGACCGTCGAGCCGTGCGCGGCCGCCTTGACGGCGCCGGTCGGGTCGACGATGATTCCGCCGAACTCGCCCGTGAGCGTGATGGGCCGCGTGACACCGCGCAGGGTCAGGTCGCCGTCGAGCAGCAGGGCGTCGCCCTCGACCCGCAGGCCCGTCGACACGAAGGTCAGCGTCGGGTACTGGTCGATCGCGAAGAAGTCGTTGCTGCGCAGGTGCCCGTCGCGGTCGGGGTTCTTGGTGTTGATCGAGGCCATCTCGACGGTGACGGTGACGCTCGAGTCGTGCGGGTTCTCGGCGGCGATGACCTGTGCGTCGAACGTCTCGAAGACGCCGCGCACCTTGCTGATGCCGAGGTGGCGCACGCTGAAGCCGATCTCGGTGTGGGCATGGTCGACGGTCCAGGTGCCGGTGCGGTAGCCGGGGATCGTCTCGGCGGTGAGAGTGGTCACGAGGGGTTCTCCTTCGTCGGTGGCGAGGTCGAGCCGGTCGGCTCTCGACGTCGCGAGTCGGTGCGCAGCAATTCGATGCGAACGCATCGATGCGCGGCGACTCCTGGTGCAACGCGACGGCGTCGACGATCTATTCCCCGTCATCGCAGATTCCGCCCCTCGCGGCGTGGGGTTGACTAGAGGGGTGGATGCTGCGCTCACCGCCCTGCTGCGTGCCGACCTGCTCGCCGCCGGCTACACGGTCGACCGGCTGCGGCGGCTCTGGGGCGACGATGCCGACGCCGCTCTCGTTCGGGGCGACCGCGTTCCCGCGAGCCGCGCGCTCGCGGCGGGGCCCGAGAGCCCGGCGGCCACGCTCGCGCGACTCTTCCTGCTCGGCGAGCCCGTCGCCGACGACGTGCTCGCTCGAGCGCTGCCCGCCCTCGGTGTCGACGGCGCCCACACGCTCGGTCTCGTCGATGATCGGGGTCGCGCGCTGCTCGACCTGCGCCCCTACACGGCCATCGATGCCGGGGGAGCGGTGCAGTGGCTCATCGCCTCCGACCTGGGCGAGCTCGCGCTCGGCGGCGCCCTGCCGCCCGACCACGTGCTCGGCGTCGGCGGGGCCTCGTTGACCCTTGCCGCGCTCATCCCCACCGAGCCGGTCGACTCGGTGCTCGACCTCGGCACCGGCTGCGGCATCCAGTCGCTTCATGCAGCCCGGCACGCGCGCCGTATCGTCGCGACCGACATCTCGGCGCGCGCTCTCGACCGCGCGGCTCTGACCCTCGCCCTCAACGCCGTCGACGCGGTCGAGCTGCGGCAGGGCGACCTGTTCGCCCCGGTCGCGGGCGAGCGGTTCGACCGCATCGTCAGCAACCCACCGTTCGTCATCACCCCGCGTCGCGCGGGCGTGCCCGTCTACGAGTACCGCGACGGCGGCCGCGAGGGCGACGCGATCGTCGAGCAGGTCGTGCGCGGCGCCGCCGAGCACCTGACCCCCGGCGGCACGGCGCACCTGCTCGGCAACTGGGAGTATCGCGACGCGATGGGCGGCGACGGCCTCGCCCGGGTGCGCCGCTGGATCGAGGAGGCCGGCCTCGACGGGTGGGTCGTCGAGCGCGAGCGGCAGAGCCCCGCGGAGTACGCCGCCACATGGATCCGCGACGGCGGCACCCGTGTCGGCACCCCCGAGTACGACGCGCTCGCCGCCGAGTGGCTCGACGACTTCGCGGCCCGCGGCGTGACGGCGGTCGGCTTCGGCTACATCCTGCTGCGCCGGCCCGCTCGCCCGGATGCGGTGCGCCTGCTGCGCACCGAGGTGCTCGGCTCACCGCTCGGCGGCACCCCGACGGGCATCGGCGACCACCTGCTCGCCGGCCTGCGCGCGCACGACCGCATCGCGCCGCTCGATGACGCGGCGCTGAGCGCCGAACGGCTCGTGGTCGCTCCCGATGTCACGGAGGAGCGGCACTACTGGCCGGGGGAGGAGAACCCCAGCGTGATCCGCCTGCACCAGGGCGGCGGCTTCGCGCGAACGGTCGACGCGGATGCTGCGCTCGCCGGCCTCGTCGGCGCGAGCGACGGCGAGCTCGCGGTCGGTGAGATCGTCGGCGCCCTCGCCGACCTGCTCGAGGTCGACGAGGGCGCCCTGCGTGACGATCTGCTGCCGCGGGTTCGCGAGCTCGTCGTGACCGGGTTCCTGCTTCCTGCGGTCTAGCCCTGCGAGGGCGTCGCGCGGCGCAGGATCACCCAGGCGGCGAGCCAGCACAGCGCCGTGATGATGAGGCTCCAGGCGGCCGAGCCGAGCACGCCGGCCCACACGAAGAACGCGCCGACCTGCCCCCAGGCGCCGAGCAGCGTGACGAGGGCCGCGCCGCCGATGCCGAGGAAGACGAGCCCGCCCCAGAACGCGTACATGCCCAGGGCCTTCCAGCGCACGTAGACCGATGCGGTGGCGGCACCGATCGAGAAGAAGAGCAGGAAGGCGATGAGGCTGAGCGTGAAGCCCTCCCACCACTCCGCTCGCCACAGCTCGTCGGTCGTGAAGAAACTGTGGCCGATTCCCCAGCCGCCCGTCGCGCGCTCGAGCAACGACGCGGCGACCAGCAGAACCGAGTATCCGAGGGAGAGGATGAGCGCGAAGACCCCGAACCCGAGAACGAAGTCGCGTCGCGTGCTGCCGTAGCCGAGCGCGAGGGGGAAGGCCTGATTCACGCTCTGCACGGCGACCACGAGCATGTAGATGAACAGGAAGAGCACTCCGCCGTTGATGGACGCGTCCATCTCGCCCTCCGGGGGGATGCTCGCGCGCACGATCCCCCAGATCGCCATGTTCATGAGGAACACGACGCCGAGAATGAGCAGCGGCGTGTAGATCGCCGTCCACGGGTTGGCGAACAGCAGGCGCACCACGATGGCGACGCGCGTCGAGAGCGGTCGCGGCGCGAGCGTCAGCGGGGCGGGGGCGGTGGTCGTGGTCATCGGGTGACCTCCTCGTGCTCGGTGGGGGTGCCCCCGGTCTGACGGATGATGAGCTGCTGCAGCGAGACGGGCCCGACCTCGAGACCCGCGGCACGGGCGCTACGGGTAGCGGCCTCGGTGTCGCCCGCGACCGTCGCGCTGACGAATCCGCCCAAGCGCTCGCGGTGGATCACCTCGAGCCCCGCGATCGCCTGCTCGACGGCCTCGGCCGGGCCGGCGATGGTGGCGGCGTGGGAGCGGAGGGCATCCACCGGGGAATCGATGAGGATGCGCCCGTTGTCGATGACGAGCGCGTGCTCGAGCAGGTCGGCGACCTCGTCGATGAGGTGGGTCGAGAGGATGACCGTGCGGGGGTGCGCGGCGTAGTCGGCGAGCAGGCGGTCGTAGAAGTTCTGCCTCGCGATCGCGTCGAGGCCGAGGTAGGGCTCGTCGAAGATCGTGATCGGCGCGCGCGCGGCGAGCCCGACGATGATGCCGACGCTCGACAGCTGACCGCGCGAGAGCTTCTTGATGCGGCGGTCGACCGGCAGGCGGAACTCGGCGGCGAGCTCGCGGGCGAAGTCGGCATCCCAGTGCGGGAAGAAGCCGGGGGCCGCCGCGAAGACGTGCTTCGGCTTGAAGTCGTCGGGGTATCGCTGGCTCTCTTTGATGAAGCACGTGTGCTGCAGCACGGCGGGGTTCTCGACCGGGGACTCGCCCGCGACGGTGATGGTGCCGGCGCTCGCGAACTCCTGCCCGGTGAGCAGGTGCATGAGCGTGGTCTTGCCCGCGCCGTTGCGGCCGAGCAGGCCCGTGATGCTGTTGCGCGCGATCTGGAAGTCGACGCCGTCGACGGCGGTGATGCCGCGATAGCGCTTCGTGAGGCCGCGCGCCTCGACGATGGTGGTCATGAATCGGATTCCTTCCGGATGAGGTCGATGAGGGTGGCGGCGTCGAGCCCGAGGGCGGCGCCCTCGCGCAGCAACGGCCGCACGTACTCGGTGGTGAAGCGTGCCCGGCGCTCGCTGATCAGGCGGTCGCGCGCGCCGTCGGCGACGAACATGCCGATGCCGCGGCGCTTGTAGAGCACGCCGGCGTCGACGAGCAGGGTGATGCCCTTGAGCGCCGTCGCCGGGTTGATGCGATGGAACGCCGCGAACTCGTTGATCGACGGAACCTGCTCGCCCTCGCGGAGCGAGCCATCGATGATCTGCCGTTCGACGAGTTCGGCGATCTGGAGGAAGATCGGTCGACCGTCGTCCACGCGACCCTCCTTTCTGTGTTGGTTACTTAGTCAAGTAACTAACCAGATAAGCGAGGGCGTGTCAAGGGCCTCGGCGAGCGGCCTGTTCAGCGTGGGGCGCGCCGCCAGTCGGGCACCGTGAGCAGGATGGCGATCGCGCTGAGCGCGACGCCCGTGAGCCCGAACGCGAGGCTGCCCGGGCTCTGCACGCCGCCCGCGGGGAAGGGCAGATCGTCGGGCAGGCTGATGCCGACACTGAGATAGGGAGCGAACGCCGCGGTCACGATGACGCTGCCGGCGATGCACGCGGCCGCGAGCATGCGTCGCGGGGTCAGGATGCGGTCGGCGGCGATCGCGGGCACCAGCGCGAGCACGGCGACACCGAGCGTGATGGCGAGCGAGAGCGCCACCCAGATCGTCATCGAGATCGTGAAGCCGACGCGCGAGGCCGTGCCCCACGCGGCGTAGACCTCGTCGAGCGTGAGCTGGCCCTGCGCGATCGCGAGGGGCTGCTCGATCGCGAGCGTATACGCCCCGACGGCGATGAGTCCGAGCAGTGCGGCGGCCGCGGCGAGGCCCACGCGGCGCCGGAGGCCGCGCGACTCCGGGCCCGGAGTCGAGCCGGCACCGACGCCTCCGTCTCCCACCACCGTGCCGTCGACGAGGATGACGCGCTGCCGCGGCGCGATCGGGTCCTCGCGGAGCTCACCCGCACGGTCGGCGGGGGTCATGCCGTCGAGGCTCGTCATGAGGTCGCCTGACCCGACGCGTCGCACGCCGCGAACGATCGCGGCCGCGTTCAGCACGCCGCCGAGCAGCACGAGCGCGAACGAGACCCAGAGCAGCGGAGGCGTCGTGCCCATCGTGAACGACCCGACGACAGCAAGGGGCGCGAGCAGCAGGCACGTGAGCCCCCAGCGGAACAGTTGACCGGTCGAGCGCACGGCATCCCCCTCGCATCGCGTGTCGTGATGCGGCCACTGTAGCCGCCCGCATCGGTCGGCACGGGGCCGAGCGGCGCATCCAGCGCGCTATCGAATCGATTCGATACCGGGCTCGCTTTCGGTTAGCATGACGCCCATGACCCTGCGAACCCTCGGATGCTCGGGCACGATCGTCAGCGATTACGCCCTCGGAACCATGACCTTCGGCGCCGAAGCGGACGAATCCACGAGCCACGCCATGCTCGACGCCTTCGCCGAGGCCGGCGGCACCCTCATCGACGGCGCCGACGTCTACAGCGGTGGCCGCAGCGAAGAGATCATCGGGCGCTGGCTCGCCGCCAACCCCGACCAGGCCGAGCGCATGGTCATCGCGACGAAGGGCCGGTTCCCCATGGGCTCCGACGCCAACGACCACGGCACCTCGCGCCGCCACCTGCGCCGCGCCCTCGAGGCCTCGCTGCGGCGCCTGGGGGTCGACCATATCGACCTCTACCAGCTGCACGCGTGGGATCCGATCACGCCGCTCGACGAGACCCTGAGCTTTCTCGACGACGCCATCCGCTCGGGGCTCGTCTCGTACTGGGGCATGTCGAACTTCACGGGCTGGCAGCTGACGAAGGCCGTGCACCGCGCCGCCGCGCGCGGGATGGATGCTCCCGTCACGCTGCAGCCGCAGTACAGCCTGCTCGCGCGCGAGATCGAGTTCGAGCTCGTGCCCGCGGCGCTCGATGCCGGCATCGGCCTGCTGCCCTGGGGGCCGCTCGCGGGCGGATGGTTGACGGGCAAGTACCGTCGGGATGCCGCGCCGACCGGCGCGACGCGGCTGGGCGAGGACCCGAACCGTGGCATGGAGGCCTACGACCGCCGCTCGGCCGACGAGCGCACCTGGCTCGTGCTCGACGCCCTGCACGCGATCGCCGCCGACCACGGCGTGCCGCCGTCGCGCGTCGCGCTCGCCTGGCTGCAGACCCGACCGGGCATGACCTCGGTCATCCTCGGCGCCCGCACCGTCGCGCAGTTGCGCGACAACCTCGCCGCCGCCGAGCTCGCGCTCACGGCCGAGCAGCTCGAGCGCCTCGACGCCGCGAGCGCGCCCCGCACCCCCGACTACCCCTACGGCGAGCTCGGCGTGGAGCAGCGGGCGCGCCGCCTCTGACCGGTAGCGTCGCCGGGTGAGCTTCGATCCCTACGGCGATGACGTGCTCTCCGGCGACTGGCGTGCGGCGGGGCGCACGGTGCTGGCCGATGTGCACGCTGTCATCGACCTCGTCGTCGAGCTGCCGGAGGGGGCGGGAGCCGACAACGCCGCGGGTTTCGTGGGCGCCGTCGTGCGGGTGGATGCGGGCAATGTGCACCTCGAAGACCGTCACGGCCGCGTGCGGGTCTTCCCGCTCGGTGCCGGGTTTCTCGTCGAGGGCGCGCCCGTGCGGCTCATCGCGCCGACCGCGCCGGTCGCCCCGGCGGGGCGCGCGCGCACGGCTAGCGGCTCGTTCGCCGTCGCGGACGCCCGGGCCCGCGTCGCCCGAGCGAGCCGCATCTGGGTGGAGGGGCGTCACGACGCCGAACTCGTCGAGCAGGTCTGGGGCGACGATCTGCGGCTGGAGGGTGTCGTGGTCGAGCAGCTCGAGGGCGTCGACCACCTCGCCGAGATGCTCGTCGACTTCTCTCCGTCGCCCGGTCGCCGGGTGGGGGTGCTCGTCGACCACTGGGTGCCCGGATCGAAGGAGGTGCGGCTCGTCGAGCAGGCGATCGAGCGGGTGGATGCTCGCCACGTGCTCGCGATCGGGCATCCGTTCATCGACATCTGGCAGGCGGTGCGCCCGGCGGTCGTCGGCATCGAGGCCTGGCCCGACGTTCCGCGCGGGCAGGACTGGAAGACCGGCACGTGCCGCGCGCTGGGGTGGCCGCACGAGACCGCGGCGGATCGGGCAGCCGCCTGGCGGCGCATCCGCGGCAGCGTGCGCGGCTACGCCGACCTCGACCCGGCGCTGCTGGGCCGGGTGGAGCAGTTGATCGACTTCGTCACCGTCGAGTAGCGCGCGGCGCCCGAGGAGCGTGGGCGCCCCATGAGCACGGGACACGACGAAAGCCGCCCCACATCGTCGGGGGGCGGCTGTCGTGCTTGTTTCGTGAGCCGGATCAGCGTGAGCCGGCTCGAGGAAACGAGGGAGGACTAGAGCGGGCGGATGTTCTCGGCCTGCAGACCCTTGGGGCCCTGCGCGACGTCGAATTCGACCTTCTGGTTCTCGTCGAGCGAGCGGTACCCGTTCGACTGGATGGCGGAGAAGTGCGCGAACACGTCGGCGCTTCCGTCATCGGGGGTGATGAAACCGAAACCCTTTTCGGCGTTGAACCACTTAACAGTGCCTGTCGTCATTGCTGACTCCTTGTTACTCACGGAGTTTCGACTGTCGAAACCACCAGTCGAACCACTCGTGAATCCTGCTCTATACGAGAGCACGTACTGCTTGCACCGCACGTTCGGACCGCCGAGGCGTATCAACTTCGGTTCTGACAGTAGTGCACCGGGGGCCGAACGACCCCATCCTTCACCGAGTTGTTACACGAGCTCTGCACAGCCGGTACCGAACGAGGAGCCTTAATCTGAGCATCCCGACTCACCAGGAGACATGCATGAGCTTCTTCGACCGCCTGTTCGGCGCCCCGACCCCTGAGCCCGCTCCCCGCACCGCGGGGGTGCGCAGCGACGATGAGCGCGCCGTCGAGCGTTACCGCTACCTGCTGCAGACCGCTCCGCCCGAGACCATCGAGCAGGTGCACGCCGAAGCCTTCGCGAAGCTCACCCCCGAGCAGCGCACGCTCGTGTTCGACGAGCTCGCGCGCACGGCCCCCGCGGGCGAGGCGCCCGCTGACGACCAGCCCGCGACGCTCGCCCGCGCCGCGACCCGCTCAGAGCTGCGCCAGCCGGGCACCATGGAGCGATCGCTCGCCGGCCCCTCGTTCGGGCAGATGGTCGGCGCATCGCTGCTCGGCACCGTCGCCGGCTACGTCATCGGCTCGGCGCTCGCGAGCGCCTTCCTGCCGCCGATCGATGCCGGGGCGACCGACGCGGGCGGTGCCGATGCGGGCGGTGACGCCGGCGGAGCTGACGCAGGTGCTGACGCCGGGGGCTTCGACGGCGCGGCCGATGCGGGAGGCTTCGACGGCGGCGGCTTCGGCGACTTCGGCGACTTCGGGTTCTAGGCCGCGATCATGGCGAGACCGAAGCGCATCGAGCCCGGGCCGGGCCAGGAGTCGGTCTGGGATTATCCGCGCCCGCCGAGGGTCGAACCCGTGCACGCCCGCGTGACCATCGAGCTGGGCGGCAGACTCATCGCTGAGTCGACCCGGGCGATGCGGGTGCTCGAGACGAGTCATCCCCCCGCCTACTACGTGCCGCCGGACGACTTCGTCGACGGCGCCCTGCGGCCCGCCGCGGGCTCGTCGTTCTGCGAGTTCAAGGGGCACGCGGCCTACTACGACATCGTCGGCGGCGACGCGGTCGCCGCGGGGGCGGGCTGGTACTACCCGAACCCGAGCCGCGGATTCGAGCCGATCGCCGGCTACGTCTCGGTCTACCCGGGCCGCATGGATCGCTGCACGGTCGACGGGGAGACGGTGACGCCTCAGGAGGGCGGCTTCTACGGCGGGTGGATCACGGCGAACATCGTCGGCCCCTTCAAGGGCGGCACGAGAACCTGGGGCTGGTAGCTCCGCGCCCTTTCGGGGTACCGAACTGCGCGCTCCGCGCGCCGCTGGCATCATGAGCGCGTGACCGACAGTCCCGCCCCGACTCCCGCTGAGATCCGCCGCTGGCGGCGCTACCTCGCCGATGAGCGGGCGGAGGCCGCCGTCTACCGCGACCTCGCCGCTCGGCGCGCGGGTGAGGAGCGCGCCATCCTGCTCGCGCTCGCCGAGGCCGAGTCGCGGCACGAGGCGCACTGGGTCGACCTGCTCGGGCTGCACGCCGATCGCGTGCCGGCCGTCTCGGTGCGCACGCGCTTCCTCGGCTTCTTCGCCCGTCGCTTCGGCAGCGTCTTCGTGCTCGCCCTCGCGCAGCGGGCCGAGAGCCGTTCGCCGTATGCGGCGGATGCTCACGCGACGCCCGCGATGGCCGCCGACGAGCGCATCCACGGCGAGGTCGTGCGCGGGCTCGCGGCGCGCGGGCGCCAGCGCCTCTCGGGCACCTTCCGGGCGGCGGTGTTCGGCGCCAACGACGGCCTCGTCAGCAACCTCGCTCTCGTGATGGGCATCGGCGCGGCGGGGCTCGGGCCCGGGGCCGTGCTGCTGACCGGGCTCGCCGGGCTGCTCGCGGGCGCGCTGTCGATGGGCGCGGGCGAATACGTGTCGGTGCGCTCGCAGCGCGAGCTGCTCGACGCGTCGACGCCCGACCCGGAGGCGCACACCGCGCTGCCGCACCTCGACGTCGACGCCAACGAGCTCGCGCTCGTCTACCGCGCCCGCGGCATGGACGAGGTCGAGGCGATCGAGCACGCGCGGCGCATCCTCGCCGATTACGATCCCGTCGCCGCGGCGGCGCGCGCCGCCGAGGCCGAGGCCGAGCAGCACGAGGCCATCGGCTCGGCATGGGGCGCCGCGCTGTCGAGCTTCGCCTTCTTCGCCTCGGGCGCGATCATCCCCGTCATCCCCTACCTGCTGGGTCTCGAGGGTCTCACCGCCATCGTCATCTCCGCGGTGCTCGTGGGCATGGCCCTGCTCGTGACGGGCGCGATCGTGGGCGTGCTCTCGGGCGCCTCGCCGGTGAAGCGGGCGCTCCGTCAGCTCGCGATCGGGTACGGCGCCGCGGCGGCCACCTACCTCCTGGGGCTCGCCTTCGGCACCACGATCGCCTGATCGTTCGGACGCGAACAGGGTTTTCACAGGTTCGTCGGTCAGGCTGGGGTGTTGGCTGCGTTGCCGACAGGGGCGAGTGCCGCCGGTGAGAACGATTCCGCCGGAACGGGTGCTGCGACCTCCTGATCTTGTGCCGAGTGCTCACTCCGAGCGCCGCGAGATCGAACTGCGCAATGACGTGCACTCACCGTGTCCACGGCCTGCCGGCCGCCACCAGGAAGTGTCTTTCTCCTCATGCTCCATCTCGTGCATCCCGCTTTGTCCCGCGCCGCGGCGCTGAACCCCCACCGATTGCGGCAGCAGGCGCTCGTCGCGGCCGCGGCGCTCGTCGCCGGCGGTCTGCTGCTCAGCAGCTCGGTCAGCGCGACGCTCGCCGCCGCCTCCGAGAGCGCCGAGCGCGCGCCGAGCGCGCAGATCTTCATCGCCGCGCCCGAGGGTGCTGAGGTGCCCGATGCCGCGCTCGCCGCGGCATCGGCGCTGCCCGCCGACGAGGCCGCGGTGACGACCCCGCCCGTGCGCGAGGAGTTCACGATCGACCAGCGTCCGCCGCTCGTCTACCCGGTGGGCGCGGGTGCTCCTGTCGGCAGCGGGTTCGGCCCGCGGGCCGCCGCGTGCGACGCCTGCTCGACACTGCACTACGGCGTCGACTGGAACCCCGGCTACGGCACCCCGGTCGTCTCGATCGCCGACGGCGTCGTCAGCCTCATCGGCGACCCCGCCAACTCGCTCGGCGTGCACCTCGAGATCGAGCACGTCGTCAACGGCCAGGCCATCACGAGCGTCTACGCGCACCTGCAGGCCGGCTCCATCCCCTTCCGCGTCGGCGACCGCGTGCGCGTCGGCGATCAGGTGGGGCTCGTCGGCACGACCGGCGTCACCACGGCTCCGCACCTGCACTTCGAGCTGCGGGTCGGCGGCACCGCGATCAACCCGGTGCCGTGGATGGCGGCCAACGGCGCCCAGTAGTCGGCTGCTCCGCCGACCCGGGCTGAGCATCCCATCGGAATGACGCTCGGTTCCGAATACCTCGTGCTTAGACTGACGCACGACGGCTTCCGTGGGGAATCGTCGTCTGCCGACCCTCACGAGGAGAACACCGATGTCGCTGGCCACCACCCTTCGAGAGTTCGAGCTGCAGACCCGGCCGATCCATCCGGACACGCGGCGAGCGCTCGACAAGCGCTGGGCCGAGCTGCCGGAGCACGCGAAGACGCCCGAGCAGCTGCTCGGAAAGTGCGCGGTGGGCTGCGAGGGCACCCACGGGGTCTTCCCCAAGTGCAACCTGACGTGCTCGCCCTGCTACCACTCGGCCGATGCCAACAAGGTGCGTATCGACGGCGACCACACGGTCACCGAGGTCACCAAGCAGATGGGGTTGCTGCGGCAGATTCGCGGGCCCCGCGCGCACGCTCAGCTCATCGGCGGTGAAGTCAGCCTGCTGCCGGCCAAAGCACACCGCGACACGCTGCTCGCGATGCGCGCGGTCGGCCGCGAGCCCATGTCGATGACGCACGGCGACTTCGACTACGACTACCTGCTCGATGTCGTGCTCAATGACGACGGCACGCCCGCCTTCGAGAAAGTCTCGTTCGCGGCGCACTTCGACTCGCTCATGCGGGGGCGCCGCGGGGCCGTGCGGCCCAAGAGCGAGGCCGAGCTCAACCCCTTCCGCGAGCAGTTCGCCCAGATGTTCCTCGACCTCAAGAAGCAGCACAAGGTCGACTCGTACCTCGCACACAACATGACGGTGACCCCGACCAACCTCGACGAGGTCGAGCAGGTCACGCGCGACGTGCTCGAAATGACGTACGACATGATGTCGTTCCAGCCCGCCGCGTTCATCGGCGACGACCGTCGGTGGAAGGAGAACTTCCAAGAGGTCACGATCGACGCGGTGTGGGAGCGCATCGAGGCCGGTGTCGGCCAGAAGCTGCCGCACAAGGCCGTGCAGTTCGGCGACCCGCGCTGCAACCGCCACACGGTCGGTGTCATGGTCGAGGGCCGGTTCGCCTCGGTGCTCGACGCGGACGAGCCGAAGGACATCGCCGCGCGCGACCGCTTCCTGAAGCACTACGGCGGCATGATCTTCGGCGACATCCCGCGCTGGGCGCTCACGATCAAGATCATCCGGGCGGTCGTCACCCACCCGCAAGACCTGCCCGCGATGGTCGGGCTCGTGAACCGCATCCTGAAGCGCGGCGGCGGCCTGCGCGCCGTGATCCGCGCAGCGCGTCGGGGGAAGGTCAGCTTCAAGACCTTCGTCGTGCACAACTTCATGGATGCCGAGCAGGTCAAGCCCGCCTGGCAGCTCATGCAGCAAGGCGTCGTGGCCGATGACCCGCTCATCAAGGAGACGCAAGAGCGCCTCGGCTCGTGCATGTACGCCATGGCGCACCCCGAGACCGGCGAGATCGTGCCCGCGTGCGTGCAGCACTCGGTGCTCGACCCGATCGAGAACATCGGCCTGCGCACGCTGCTGCCGCTCGAGCCGAAGGGCGAGCGCCGCACCGGCATCACGAACGGCCGCGCGGCCGAGCTCGTCGACGAGGGCGCGTCGCGCTGGTAGCCGGTGGGTCGCGCTACGCGATCGGCACGACGGTGCACGCCGAGCGCGGTATGTGCGCGGTCGCGCGCTGACCGACGACGATCGGGCGGCTCGCGGGCACCTCGGCCTCGATGAGCGTCTCGTCGCAGGCCAGGGTCAGTTCGGCGCGCGGCCCTCTCGCCCGACGATCGGCGACGACGACCTCGACGGCCGCCATGCCCTCGGGCACGGCGACCGCGAGGGTCGACACGTGCACGGCCTCGTGGCGCACGACGAGCACGCCGGGCCCCTCTGCCCAGGTCTCCCCCTCCGCCGCTGCGATGGCACCTAGTGCCGAGTGGTGCACACCATCTCGCACCTCGCCGGCCAGCTCGATGCGCCCGCCCATGAGGCGTGCGACCTCGAGCGAGACGGGTCGCGTGTAGAGCCGCTCGACGGTGTCGTGCTGCAGCAGCCTCCCGAGGCTGAGCAGCGCGACGCGGTCGGCGACCACGGCCGCCTCATCGCGATCGTGCGTGACCATGACGATCGTCGGGTTCAGCTGGCGCCGGATCTGGGCGAGCAGGCCGTGCATGTCGGTGCGCAGCTCGGGGTCGAGGGCGCTGAACGGCTCGTCGAGTAGCAGAACGCGCGGGCGGGCCGCGAGGGCGCGGGCGAGGGCGACGCGCTGCTCCTGCCCGCCCGAGAGCGCCGTGACGGGCCGCTCGCCGAACCCCTCAAGCTGCACGAGCTCGAGGAACTGCCGGGCATCGGCCCGCGCCTCGCGCTTGGGCTGCCCCGCCACGGTCGCGGCGAAAGCGACGTTGTCGAGCACGCTCAGGTGCGGGAAGAGCAGGGGCCGCTGGAAGACCATGGCCATGCCGCGCCGCTCGGGCGCGACACCGGCGACGTCGGCGCCGTCGACGAGGATGCGGCCAGAGGTGGGCGCGTCGAGGCCCGCGATCGCCCGCAGCACGGTGCTCTTGCCCGAGCCCGAGGGGCCCAGGATGGCGAGGCACTCGCCGGCGTCGACGCCGAGCGACACACCATCGAGCGCGGGTGCCGGGGCGCCGGGGAAGATCGTCGTCAGCGCGTCGAGGGCGAGGCTGGCGCTCATGGGGCACCTTTCGGGGAGCGACTGGCCGTGGGGCCGGTGAGGTAGCGGGCGGTGGGGTAGCGGCGGCCGAAGCGGCCGAGACCGAGCAGCAGCACGAGCGGCGGCACGATGGCGCTGAGCGACAGCACCGCGACGACGGCGTCGTTGCCGACTCCGGCCGCGAACGACGCGACGAGCAAGGGCAGCGTGATGATCGTGCCGCCGCCGACGAGCACGGTGACGACGTAGTCGCTCCAGCCCACGAGGAAGGCGAGGAAGGCGGCCCGTGCGAGCCCGGGCGCGACGAGGGGCAGGTGCACGCGCCACAGCACGTGCGCGCGCGAGGCGCCGAGTGTGCGCGCCTCCTCCTCGTAGGCGAGGTCGTGCGCGGCGTAGGCGACCCGCATCGTGTAGACGGTGTAGGGCAGGGCGGCGGCGACGAGCAGGATCACGACGCCGATGAGCCCGGGCACGCGCGCCCGCAGCAGCACGATCGTGAGCCCCATGACGGCGACGAAGGCGGGCAGGGCGAGAGGGGCGAGCAGGATGCCGCTCACGAGCCGCGGTGCCGGCACCGCCCCGCGGGCCAGCGCCCGGGCGGCCATCGCGCCGAGCGGCGTGGCGACGGCCGCGACGACGAGGCCCAGCAGCAGGGATCGGCCGAAGGCGGGCACCGCCCCTGCCGTCACGGCCGAGGCCAGGCCGTCGAGCCCCCACTCGGTCGGCAACGCTGCGGGTGCCGACCAGCGGTTGGCGACCGACCAGAGCAGCAGGGGCACGAGCGGCAGGGCGAACCAGACGGCGAGCAGGCTCGCGACGACGATGCGCAGGGTGCGGCCCGCGGGCCGCGGGCGCATGAGCGGGCGCGCGGAGACGGTGCGGTCGTCGGGAGTGACGCGCTCGCCGTAGGGGATCATCATGGCCATCGGCGCGTCACCTCCACAGCGGCGTGCGCCGCAGCAGGGCCATGCCGGCGGCGACGACGACGAGCGAGACGGCCGTGGTGATGACGGCTACGGCGGCGGCTTCGGGCCGTGAGGTGAGCGAGATGGCGTCGAAGAGCCGGAAGGCGAGCACCGGCAGCGGCTCGGGGTACGGCCGACCGAGCAGCCAGGCCACTTCGTACGAGCCGAAGGTGTAGACGAAGATGATGATGGCGCTCACGATGACGGCGGGCGTCGCGAGCGGGATGACGACGTGGCGCAGTCGGCGAGCGCGAGAGGCGCCGAGCAGCGCGGCGGTCTCGTCGTAGCGGGCGACGCGTGAGGCGAGCACGCCGGCGACGACGAGGGCGACGAACGCCGACTCCTTCCAGGTGTACTCGAGCACGACGGCGACCCACCAGGTTCCGCCGACGAGGTCGGGCCAGTCGGTGCCGTCGATGCCGAGCATCCGGGGCAGCACGCCGGCGTCGGAGATGAGCAGGCCGACCGCGGCCGCGCCGATGAGGTGCGGCACGGGGATGGTGAGGGCGCTCAGTGCGGCGACGAGCCGTCCGGTGACGCGGCCCTGGGTGATGACGACGGCGGCGGTGAGCCCGATGACGCACGAGAGCACGGTGGATGCGGTGGCGATGCCCAGCGAGAGCCCCAGGCCCGTCAGCAGCTCCTCGCCATTGGCGAGGTAGGCGTCGAGGCTGACGCGCGGCTCGCCGACGAGGGGCAGCAGCCCCACGCTCTGCACGATCGACATGCCGATGCCGCCGACCACCACGAACGCGGCGATGGCGACGGCGGGGGCGACGAGCGCGACCGACACCCAGCGCCGGGATCCCGCGGTGCGGGACCCCGGCGCGAGAGTGTCGATCGCGACGATGGTGGTCAGCCCTACTGCGCGAGCACGAGCTGGCGCCAGCCCTCGTCGATCGGGGTGACCCACGCGGCCGCGAGCTCGGGGTTGGCGTTCTCGCTCAGCACGTCGTAGGGCGGCACGACGGGCGACTCGGGTAGCGACTCGAACATCGCGCGCTGCTCGTCGCTCACCCGGTCGAGGTCGAGCACGGAGAACTGGCCCCAGACGTCGGGCTGCGCCTTGGCCGCCTGCTGCTCGGGCGAGAGGGCGAGGTTGGCCACGACCATGGCACCCGCCTTGCTGCCCGAGGTCGAGGCGAGCCCCAGGAAGCTCGCGTTGCCGACCGTGCCCTCGTCGAGCGTCAGCACCTTCGTGCCGGCCGGGTAGGTGCCGTCGGCGACGAGCTGCGTGAGCGTCGCCGGGCCGTAGGTCATCGTGAAGTCGACCTCGCCGTCGGCGAAGAGCTGGTTGAGCTCGTTCGAGTCTTGCGGGTAGGTCTCGCCGCCGCGCCACAGGCTCGGCTCGAGGTCTTGCAGCTCGGCGTAGAGGGCGGGAGTGAGGGCGTCGAAGTCGTCCTGGCTGAAGGCGAGCGGCACGTTCTCGTAGCCGCCGCTGACGCTGTAGAGCACCTCGCGCACGAACACCGATCCGGTGAAGTCCGGCGGCGCGGGGTAGGTGAAGCGGCCGGGGTTCGCGCGCGCCCAGTCGAGCAGCTCCTCGAGCGAGGTCGGCACATCGGTGACGGTATCGCTGTTGTAGACGAAGGTGAACTGCGCCTTGTGCCACGGCGCTTCGCAACCGTCGACGGGTGTACCGAAGTCGTCGAGCAGCAGCGGGTCGGCGGGGTCGGTGAGCGCCATGTTCGGCAGCAGATCCGTCCAGCCGCACTCCCACGCGCCGGCCTCCTTGCCGGTGCCGAAGTTGTTGCCGTTGACCCAGACCAGGTCGACCTCGCCGTCGGTCTCGCCCGCCTGCACCTCGCTGAGGATGCGGTTGAGGGCATCCGGCGTGTCGGCGATCGGCACCTGCTCGAGCGTCACGCCGAGCTCGGCGGCAGCGGGAACGAGCACGTCGTTGACGTAGGCGTTGCCCTGCTCGTCACCGCCGTACATCCAGAGCTTGACGGTCTGGCCCTCCGCGGCCGCGACGACCTCATCCCAGCTGGCGTACTGCTGGTCATCAGCGGCGGGGGCCGAGCAGGCCGCGAGAGGGATCACGAGCCCGAGGGCGATCGTGGCGGCGACAGCGGCGCGGCGCGCGGGGTGCTGTGGTGACATCGGTTCTCCTAGGGTGCGGGGCAGGGGTGTTCCGGGGCGGTCACGATCGTCTCGGGTGGTCGTCACGAATCGGCTGACTCTTAGACTTACCCACCATGACCGATGCGACCGACTCCGACAGGGGGGCATTGACGCCCTTCGCAGGTCGATCGTCGATCGTCGCCCGAGCGATCGCTCTCGGCCTATTCGTCGCCGTCGCCGTCGCGGTTGGGGTGCTCGTGCCGCTGCCGGCCCTCGACGATGTGCGCAGCACCGTCGCCGACCTGGGCTGGGCGGGCGGTCTCGTGTTCGCGCTGCTGTACGCCGCCATCACCCTCACGCCCGCACCGAAGAACGTGCTCTCGGTCGCGGCGGGCCTCGTCTTCGGGTTCGGGCTCGCTCTCGCGCTCGTCTACCTCGGAGCCCTGCTCGGCGCGGCGGTGGCGTTCGCCCTCGGGCGGTGGCTCGGCCGTGACGCGGTCGAGCGCTACACGGGCGCGCGCGTGGCCCGGCTCGACGAGCTCGTGCGCCGGCGCGGGCTTGCGGCGGTCATCGGCGTGCGGCTGATCCCGGTCATCCCGTTCACCGCCATCAACTACGGTGCCGGCCTCACCGCGGTGCGCCGCCGCGACTACGCGCTCGGCACCGCGCTCGGCATCATCCCCGGCACGGTCGCCTACGTCGCCCTGGGGGCGTTCGGGCTCGAGCTCAGCTGGCCGGCGTGGGTCGCGATCGGCGTGCTGGGCCTGCTCACCCTGGGGGGAGCCATCGGGGCAGAGCGCGGGCGCCGAATACGCCGCAGTGCCGCGGCCGCTGCCGCGTCGACCCCGCGACCGCCCGCTCAGGAGGACTGATGCTCGATCGCCCGATGCGGGCCCTGATCGCCCGCCCCGTGGATGCTCTCGCGCGCGCTCTCGACCGCCCCGGCATCACCCCCGACGGGCTGACGCTCGCCGGTCTCGCGATCGGGCTCGGCTCGGCGGTCGCGGCCGGCCTGCAGGCGTGGGCGATCGCGCTCGTGCTCTGGCTGCTCTCGCGCGTGATCGACGGGCTCGACGGTGCGCTCGCCCGTCGTCGACGGGCCGCGCTCCCCGCCGATGCGCCGCGCAGCGAGGCCGGGGGCTTTCTCGACATCACCGCCGACTTCGTCGTCTACGGCGCGACCGTGGTCGGCGTCGCGGTCGGGGCGACCGCCGGGTTCGACGCACCCTGGTGGCCGTTCCTCGCCGTGCTGCTCGCGTACTACATCAACGGCGCCGCGTTCCTGGCGTTCTCGTCGATCGCCGAGCGCACCGGGCGGCAGGTCGACGATGGTCGATCGCTGTCGTTCCTCGGCCGCATCGCCGAGGGCACCGAGACGATCGTCGTGCACGCGCTGTGGCTCATACTGCCGTTCTGGGCGGCGCCGATCGCGATCGGCTGGGCGGCCCTCGTCGGCGTGAGCGCCGTGCAGCGCATGGTCGCCGGCTACCGGGCCCTCCGCTGAGCACGCCCCGCCTCGAGGGTTCTAGCGCGTGGTGAACCGGCGCCAGCGGGCGAGCATCCTGATGGCACCGGCGACCGCTCCGCGCTCCAGGCGCACCCGCACGTCGGCGATCGCCGCGTTCCAGAGCGCGTCGCTGTAGGTCGGATACGGATGCGTCGTGCTCGCGATCGCGCTCGTCGAGATGCCCTGCCGCACCGCGAGCGCCGCTTCGCCGATCGACTCGCCGGCACGCGGCCCCACGATCACCGCGCCGTGCACGCGCCCCTTCGCGTCGACGACGAGGCGCGTGAATCCGGCCATCTCGCCCTCCGCGATCGCGCGGTCGGTGTGGGCGTGCTGCACCTCGCGCACGACGCAGCCCGCGGCGGCGGCATCAGCGGGCGACATTCCGACGGCGGCGACCTCGGGGTGCGTGAAGGTCACGCGCGGCACGGCATCAGCATCCACCGCCCGCCGCAGGCCGAGCACGGCGTTCGTCGCCACGAGGCTGCCGTTGACCCCCGCGATGTGGGTGAACTGGGGCAGTCCGCTCACGTCGCCCGCTGACCAGATGCGGCGGTTGCTCGTGCGCAGGGCGCTGTCGACGGCGACGTAGCCGCGCTCGTCGAGGCGCACCCCCGCCGCCTCGAGACCGAGGCCGGCGATGCGCGGCGTGCGACCGAGGGCGACGAGCAGGCGGTCGAAGGGCACCGCGGTGCCGTCGGAGAGGTGCAGGATGCCCGCCCGCCCGTCGGCGCCCGCCTCGACCCGCTCGACCGTCGTCGACACCCGCACATCGATGCCGTCGCGCTGCATGGCGGCGACCACGAGAGCCGAGGCGTCGGGATCCTCCTTGGGCAGCACACGCGCGTTGCGCTGCACGAGCGTCACGCGAGTGCCCAGGCGGGCGAAGGCCTGGCTGAGCTCTGAGCCGATCGCGCCCGCGCCGAGCACGGCCAGCCGTTCGGGCTGCTCGGTCAGATCCCACACGTCGTCGCTCGTCAGCACGGCGACCCCCTCGATGCCCGGAAGCTCGGGCACGTCGGGGGCCGAGCCGGTCGCGATGATCGCCTGACGGAACCGCACGGTGATGGCGTCGCCGCCGTCGGCGGGCATGACCTCGGCGGTGCGCGGCCCGGTGAACCGAGCGCGGCCCATCACGACGCGGGCGCCCGTCGCCTCGACGGTCTCGGCCGAGTCGGCGGGCTCGATCTCGTGGATCGCCGCGTGCACGTGGCGCATGACGGCGGCGAAGTCGATGCGCACCCCGTCGACGTGCACACCGTAGCGCTCGCCGTCACGGGCGCGCGCGGCCGTGTCAGCCGCGGCGATGAGCGATTTCGACGGCACGCATCCCGTCCACAGGCAGTCGCCGCCCATCCGATGCACTTCGACGAGCAGCGTGCTCGCGCCGAACCGTGCGGCGGTCTTCGCCGCGACGAGTCCGGCGGTGCCGGCCCCGATCACGAGCAGCTCGACATCGGTGTCTCGGGCAGCGGGCAGGGAAGCGTCGGTCATGGGGCGACCCTAGCGGCGCACGCACCTTGTTACCCTGATGCGAGCCGGTTCGGCCCACCCCGCAGAACAGGATCCTCGTCGTGACCCACCCCCCTGCCGCGCCCGCACTGCCCGATGGGCTCACCCTGCGGCCCCTCACCGCCGCGGACGCCCCCGCTCTCGCCGTGCTCAACGACGCCGCGGCTCCCGCCGTGCCCGTCACGGCACCCGACGACCTCGCCCGGCTCATCGACCTCGCCGGTCTTGCCCTCGGGCTCGAGCGCGCAGGCCGCCTCGTCGGCTTCGTCATCGCGATGCAGCCCGGGGCCGCCTACGAGAGCGAGAACTACGTGTTCTTCGAAGGGCGGGGCATCGACCACCTGTACGTCGACCGCATCGTGATCGACGCCGCCGAACGCGGCACGGGGCTTGGGGCCGTGCTCTACGCCGCCGTCTTCGCCGCCGCTCGGCAGCAGGGTCGGCACGAGGTCACGTGCGAGGTCAACCTCGACCCACCCAACCCGGGCAGTCTCGCCTTCCACGAGCGGCTCGGCTTCCGCTTGGTCGGAACGCAGGCCACGAAGGGTGGGGCGGTGACGGTGTCGTTGCTCGCGGCGCCCGTCGGCGCCGGGCCCGCTGCGGAGCCGGTCGCGTGAACGCTCGCGTCGCAGCCCCGCTGCCCACCGTGTCGATCGTGGTGCCCGCCTACAACGAGGAGGCGAGCATCCTCGCCTGCGTCGAGGCCGCCCTGGCGCAGACGGTGCCCGCCCACGAGATCATCGTCGTCGACAACCGCTCGACCGATCGCACGGCCGCGATCGTCGCCGAGGTGCAGGCGGCGAATCCGGATGCTCCGCTCACCCTCCTGCGCCAGTTCGACGAGCAGGGGCTCGTGCCGACCCGCAATCTCGGCCTCGACGCGGCGACCGGTGAGGTCATCGGGCGCATCGACGCCGACTCGGTGCTCGAGCCGAACTGGGTCGAAGAGGTGCAGAAGGCGTTCGCCGACCCGGGCGTCGCCGCGGCCACCGGCCCCGTGCTCTACTACGACATGCCGCTGCGGCGCTTCGGCCTGCGCGCCGACGACACGCTGCGGCGCGCGATGCTGCGGCTCGCCCGCGAGTACCACTTCGTCTTCGGCAGCAACATGGCCCTGCGGGCCACCGCCTGGCAGGCGATCCGCGACGAGGTCTGCCGCGATGAAGACGACCTCTTCCACGAGGACATCGACATCTCGGTGCACCTCTACGACGCGGGGCTGAAGGCGGTCTACGTGCCCACGATGGTCACGGGGATGTCGGCCCGACGGGTGGAGGACAGCCCGCGCGACTACGTCTCGTACGTCGGGCGCTTCGACCGCACCTACACGCACCACAACGTGCGCAATCGGGCGCTGCGCGCGCCGGCCTGGGTGTTCCTCGCGGTGTACCCGATCGCGAAGGGCCTGCGCTGGGGCCACCAGGAGCTCACGGCGCGACTCGCGGCCGGTTCACCGGACGAGGCGCACCGCTCCTGAGGCGCTCGCCTCGGGTCAGCGGCGGGGAGGGTTCTTCGGCATCCACTCGGCGGCGAGCACAGCCGCCTGGGTGCGCCGCTGCATGCCGAGCTTCGACAGGATGCCGCTGACGTAGTTCTTGACGGTCTTCTCGGCGAGGAAGAGCCGGGCGCCGATCTCGCGGTTCGAGAGGCCCTCGGCGATGAGGGCGAGGATCTCGCCCTCGCGCGGCGTCAGGCCGTCGAGGGGGGAAGCGGGAGCCGACTGGGTGACGCGCGCCAGCACACCCTCGGCGAGCGCGGGATCGAGCAGCGTCTCGCCCGCCGACACGCGGCGGATCGCGTCGACGAGGCCCGTCGCCCGCACCTCTTTCAGCAGGTAGCCGTTGGCGCCCGCGAGCACCGCGGCGAGCACGGCCTCGTCGTCGTCGTACGAGGTCAGGATGAGGCATCCGATGTCGGGGCGCGCCGACTTGACGTCGCGGCAGACGTCGATGCCGCTGCCGTCGGGCAGTCGGCCGTCGAGCACGGCGACCGTCGCGCCCGAGTCGAGGATGGCGCTGGCCGCGCCCGCCGCGACCCCGGCCTCGCCCACGACCGTCACGCCGTCCTCCTGCTCGAGCAGGTCGGCGATGCCGCGACGCACGATCTCGTGATCGTCGAGCAGGAACACGCGCACAGGAGAGGTCATCGTGACTCCCAGGGTACGCTCCAGCGCACGGCCGTGCCATGCGGCTGCACAGCCTCGATCGTGAAGTCGCCACCGCGCTCGCGGGCGCGGGCGGCGAGATTGGCCAGCCCGCTCCGCCGATCGGTCTCGGGCATGCCCACGCCGTCATCGCGCACGAGCACCACCACTTGCGCGCCGCGCACGGCGACGCTCGCCTCGACGAGGGTCGCGCTCGCGTGCCGCACGACGTTCGAGATCGCCTCGCGCATGACCGCGCAGACCTCGTCGCCCAGCCCGAGGTCGACGAGGGTGTCGACCGGTCCGCTGAACTCCAGCCGCGAGTCGAGCGACTCGCCGTCGAGCGTCTCGCGAACGAGGGTGTTGATGCGCGCGCGCAAGCTGTACGTGCCCGCGCTCGGCGGCGCCGAGAGGCGGTAGATCGCCTGCCGGATCTGCCGGATGGTCGAGTCGATCGCGTCGACCTGGGTGGCGATGCGCGCGCCGGTGGGGGTCGACGGGTCGCCGACCACGCTCTGCAGCGACAGCCCGACCGCGAACAGGCTCTGGATGACGTGGTCGTGCAGGTCGCGCGCGATGCGGTCGCGCTCGTCGGTCAGGGCGACCCACTGCTCGTCGATGCGGGCGCGCGCGAGCTCTCGAGCGATCGCGACCGAGCGGGCGAATCGCGCGACGGTCTCGCGGTCGGCGTCCGTGAACGGATGCCCGTGCGGGCCGCGGGCGATACCCAGCCCGGCCACGGCACGTTCTCCGGTTCCGCCCTCGAGCGGCACCACGAGAACGGGGCCGAGCTGCCCGGGGTCGGCGAGTTGCGCGAGGGCGAGCGCGGCACCCGCGGCACCGTCGTCGCCGGCCGCGTCGACCACCACGACGTACGGTGCGCCGGTCAGCTCGCGCACGCTCGTCGTGATGGCCTCGAGGTCGTCGGGCTCGACCTCGCCCGACAGCAGCCGCTGGGTGAGGCGCTCGGAGGCAGCGAGCCAGCGCCGGTCATCCTGCGACTGCTCGTAGAGCCGCGAGTTCGCGATCGCCGTTCCCGCCATCGCGGCGAGCGCGGCGATGATCGCCTCGTCGATGTCGTCGAACGGGCCTTCGCGGTGCTCGGTGAGGTAGAGATTGCCGAACACGGTGCCCTCGACGTGGATGGGCACGCCGAGGAACGAGTCCATGGGCGGGTGGTGGGGCGGGAATCCGACCGACCGCGGGTCGTGCGAGAGGTGCTCCATGCGGATGCTGCGGCCCTCGGTGATGACGGCGCCGAGGATTCCCCGCCCGCTCGGCGGGGCCCCGAGCTGCCGCACCTGCTCGTCGGTGAAGCCCGAGTGCAGGAACCGCTCGAGTCCGCCGTCGGGAGCGAGCACGCCGAGCGCGCCGTAGCGGGCACCGACGAGCTCTCGGGCGACACCGACGATGCGCTGCAGCCGCGTGGTGAGCTCGAGGCTCTCGGTCACCGCTTGCGCGGCCGAGACGAGCAGCCCCACGCGCCGGTAGCCCTCATCGAGACCCTCGGCGCGCTGCATGATGCGCTCGACGAGCGCGTCGAGGGTTTCGGAGCCGAGGGTCATGGCGCGCCGTCGGGGTGGTTCTGCTCGTCGACGGTACGGCGGCGGGCCCCGCCCAGGGGCACGGGGGTCACGTCGTCGGGGGCTTCGTCCTTCACGAGGAAGGGTCGCAGCTCGACCGGCTCGATGCTCTCGTTGCGACGCTTCGCCTGGCGCCCGCGATAGACGAGGTTGAGCACCTCGACGATGATCGCGAAGGCGATGGGGCCGTAGATGAGCGCCTTGTCGATCTTGACGTCGAAGCCCTCGGCGATGAGCGTCGTGCCGATCAGCACGAGGAAGGCGAGGGCGAGCATCTTGACCGTGGGGTGGCGGTTGACGAAGTCGCTGATCGCTTTCGCGGTGAACAGCATGAGCGTGATCGCGATGACGACAGCGGCGATCATGATCCACAGCTCGTCGACCATGCCGACCGCGGTGATGACCGAGTCGAGCGAGAAGACGATGTCGATGAGCAGGATCTGCACGATGATGCCCGCGAAGGTCACGCTCTTGCCCGACACCTGCTGGTGGCCTTCCGCGCCCTCGAGCTTCTCGTGGATCTCGACGACGGCCTTGTAGACCAGGAAGAGCCCACCGAGGATCAGGATGAGGTCGCGCCCCGAGAAGCCCATGCCGAAGAGCTCGAACAGATCGTTCGTGAGGCTGATGATCCAGCTCGCCGCGAACAGCAGCAGGATGCGCATGATCATCGCGAGCGAGAGGCCCAGGACACGCGCCTTGTTCTGCTGCTCGGGGGGCAGTTTCGCCGCGAGGATCGAGATGAAGATGACGTTGTCGATGCCGAGGATGATCTCGAGCACGAGCAACGTGGCGAAAGCGACGAGCAGCTCGGGGGAGAAGGCGAGTTCCATGCCGCGATCCTAGGCGAACTGGCGTACACTCTCGCCTGTACACGGGAGTCCGGTGAACCGGGCTGAGAGGAAGCGCACTCACGCTTCGACCGTCGAACCTGATCCGGATCATGCCGGCGCAGGGAGGACTTCTCGCACCCGTGCCAACCCGATCTGCGGGCGCGCCTGGTTCGCTCCCGCACAGAGCGAAAGGCACGACTCATGGTCACGACCGCACCATCCAGCTCCACCCGCCCCCGCGCCACCCTGCGGTGGCGCGTCGTCGACATCGTCGTCGCGAGCGTGCTCGGCGTCGCCGGCGGCCTCGTCATGACGCTGTGGAACCTCGTCTACTCGCCCGTCACCGCGCCGCTCGAGGTGGCGCTGCCGGGCCTGCAGGCGCTCATGTACGCCGTCTGGCTCTTCCCGGCGGTGCTCGTCGGCCTCGTCGTGCGCAAGCCCGGCGCGGCTCTCTACGGCGAGCTCGTCGCCGCCGCCGTGTCAGCGCTGCTGGGCGGCATGTGGGGCTGGACGGCCCTCGCCTGGGGCCTCGTGCAGGGGCTCGGGGCCGAGATCGTCTTCGCCATCCTGCTGTACCGCGCGTGGGGGCTCCTGCCCGCCATCCTCGCGGGAATGGGCGCGGGGGTCGGTCTCGTGGTCATGGACCTCACGTTCTACTACGCCGGCACCCGGCCCGAGTTCATGGTGGTCTACGCCGTGAGCGCGATCGTCTCCGGCGCAGTGATCGCCGGGCTCGGCAGCTGGCTGCTCGTGCGCGGTCTCGCCCGCACGGGCGCCCTGGCGCGGTTCGCCGCGGGTCGCGAGGCAGCGGCACCCGTTCCGGCCGCTCCGGTCACGAGCGCGGCCGTCGAGGACGCATGATCGGAGGCGTGACCACCGCGACCGCGGCGGCACTCGGCGCGCACGGCTGGAGCTGGACCCCGGCCGGGCGCGCCGCCCCCGTGCTCATCGATCTGGACCTGACCATCCAGCCCGGCGAGCGCGTGCTGCTGCTCGGCGCCTCGGGCAGCGGCAAGTCGACGCTGCTGCAGGCGTGGGCGGGTGTGCTCGGCGGGGCCGACGAGGGCGACCAGCAGGGTGCGCTCACCGTCGACGGTCGCGACGTCGAGGCCGTGCGCGGTCGCGTCGCCCTACTGCTGCAGGATCCGGATGCCCAGCTCGTGCTCGCCCGCGCCGCCGCCGACGTCGCCTTCGGCCCCGAGAACCTCGGCCATGCGGCCCCGCAGATTCTCGACGGCGTGCCGCGCGCGCTCGAGGCCGTCGGCCTCGCGGCGCTCGCCGAGGCCGACAGCCGCCGGCTCTCGGGCGGGCAGCAGCAGCGGCTCGCGCTCGCAGGGGTTCTCGCCATGCGCCCCGCCGCGCTGCTGCTCGACGAGCCCACCGCCCAGCTCGACCCGGACGGCGTGCGCGAGGTCGCGGCCGCCGTCGCCGCGCTCGTCGCCGACCGCGGGCTCACCCTCGTCGTCGTCGAGCACCGCGTCGACGTGTGGGCGCCGCTCGTCGACCGGGTCGTCGTGCTCGATGCCGGGCGGGTCGTGGCCGACGGGCCCGTCGCCGACGTGCTGCGCGCGCAGGGGGAGCGGCTTGCGGAGCGCGGCGTGTGGGTTCCCGGGCGCGGCCCTGAGCATCCGGCCGCCTCGATCGCGGCAGCGGGCGCCGAGCTGCTGCGCGCCACGGGCCTCGCCGTGCAGCCCGCCGGGGGCGCCGTGATCGGGCTCGACGGCGGGCTCGACCTCAGCGTGCGCGCGGGCGATGTCGTCGCCCTCACCGGCCCCAACGGCGCGGGCAAGAGCACGCTGCTGCTGACGCTCGCGGGCCTGCTGCCGCCCGCAGGGGGAACGATCGAGGCGCTCGATTCGGGCGACCCCGCACACTGGAGCTCGAGCGAGCTCGTCGGGCGGTTCGGGGTCGTCTTCCAGAACCCCGAGCACCAGTTCGTCGCCGCGACCGTGCGCGACGAGCTCGCCGTCGGCGCCGTCGACGTGGCGCGGGTCGACGCGCTGCTCGACCGGCTGCGATTGCGACATCTCGCCGCGGTGAGCCCGTTCGCGCTCAGCGGCGGAGAGCAGCGGCGGCTGTCGGTCGCGACGGCGCTCGCCGCCGCGCCCGCCGTGCTGCTGCTCGACGAGCCGAGCTTCGGGCAGGACGCCCGCACCTGGGCCGAGCTCGCGGCGCTGCTCGCCGCGCACCGCGACGCCGGGGGAGCCGTCGTCATGGCGACGCACGACCGCGAGCTCATCGCGGCGCTCGGGGCGCGCGAGGTCGCACTCCCGGCCGTGTCCGTTCCCTCCGGTGAATCGCTGCCGGATCAGCGTGTCGTCGGCGACACGCCGGGCAGAGCGCCCACAGACCGGGGCAGGCGGACAGCGTCGAGCGAGGCGAGCCCCGCTGAGGGGAGCGTCGCCGGCTCGGGTGCGGTGGGTCGCGCGCCGCTCGGCGAGCGGCTCAACCCCGTCGCCGCCATCGCGGCCTCGCTCGTGCCGGCCCTGCTGCTCGTCACGACGCTCGACGTCGTCTCCGCCGCGGTCGCGCTCGGGGCGCAGCTGCTGCTCATCCCTCTGCTGGGCATCCCGTTCCGCACCCTGCTGCGCCGCACGGCACCCGTGCTGATCGCGGCTCCGCTCGCGGCCGCGACCGTCGTGCTGTACGGCCGCGCCTCGGGCACCGTCTACGCCGAGTTCCTGCTCGTGCGCATCAGCGACGGCTCGCTCGAGCTCGCCCTCGCCACGCTGCTGCGCATCCTCGCCATCGGTATTCCGGCGATCGCCCTGTTCGCCCGGCCCGATGCGACGCGGCTGGGGGATGCCCTCGGCCAGAACCTGCGCTTGCCCAGTCGCTTCGTGCTCGGGGGCGTCGCCGCGCTGCGCCTGCTGACCGTGCTGCGCGACGACGCGCGCCTCCTCGAGCGGGCGCGGCGCGCGCGCGGCATCGGCGATCGCGGCCGGGTGCGGCGCGCCCTCGGCCTGGTGTTCGCCCTGCTCGTGCTGTCGATCCGCCGCGGGTCGGCGCTCGCGATCGGCATGGAGGTGCGCGGCGTCGGCGCCCCCGGCCCGCGCACGTGGGTGCGGCCGTCGCCGTGGCGAGCATCCGACACCGTCGTCGTCATCATCGGCATCGCCATCTCGATCGTCGCGGTCGCCGCCGCGGTGCTCACCGGGGAGTTCACGAGTGTCCTCCCCTGAGCGCGGGGTCGGCAGCCCGCCGGGGCGCCCCCGCATCACACTCATCGACGGCCGTTCCGGCTCGGGCAAGACGACTTATGCGACGGCGCTCGCGGCGCGCACGGGTGCTCAGCTGCTGAGCCTCGACGACGTGTATCCGGGCTGGGACGGACTCGAGGCGGGCGAGGCCCACGTGCTCGAGCACGTGCTGCGCGCGCTCGCCGAGGGCCGCCCTCCCCGCTGGCGGTCGTGGAACTGGGTCGACGACGAGCCGGGCTCCTGGCACGCGCTCGACCCGCATCGCGACCTGATCATCGAGGGATGCGGGGCCATCAGCCCCGCCGCCCGTGCGCTCGCGCACCACGCCGTCTGGGTCGACCTCGCCGATGATGCCGAACGGCGCCGTCGCGCGATCGCGCGCGACGGCGAGGTGTTCGCCCGCAACTGGCAACGATGGGCGCGGCAGGAGGAGCAGCACGCCGCCCTGCACGACCCCCGGGGCGTCGCCGACGAGGTCGTCGACGGGCTCAGCGCGTCCAGCGCTCGATGACCGTGAGCGGGTCGGCGAACCGCCAGGCGATGCCCGGTTCGGTGATGGCCGACGTCGACTCGAGGCGCACGATCTGGTCGACGCCGTTCGCCGTGACGACGATGCTGCCCGCGTCGGCGCCTCGCACGATCGTCGATCGCGCCGCCGCCTCGAGGCGCACGCCGAGACCGTCGAGCGCGGTCGAGGTCACCGACACGCTCTCGGTCGCCACGAGCTCGGTCGACTGGCCCCAGGGGGTTCGGGCGATCGCGACGACCTGCCCGGCGGCGACGATCTCGACGGGGCGTACGGCCGTGCTCAGCGCGGCGATGATCGACTCCGCGGCGGCCTCGGCCGCCGGGTAGCCGGGCTGCCCGAGCATCGCGACGACGATGGTCTCGTCGCCCACCGGCACCGCCAGCAGCACGCACACGCCCGCCGCGTCGGTGTACGAGCGCACGAGCCCGATCGTGCCGAGCTCGGTGACGAACGCCGCCTCGTCGCTCACGCGGGCACCCGCGGAGGTCACGGCCGGGCGGGTCGTGAGCAGCTCGGCGAGCACCGGATTCTCGAGCGCGAGCCGACCGAGTCGGGCGAGGTCGACCGCCGTCGAGCGCGAGGCCGCGTCGAGCCCCGTGCCGTCGACGACCCTCGTGCTCGTCAGCCCCTGCTCGTCGAGCCAGGCCCGCGCGGCCGCGAGGTACCCGTCGAGGTCGCCGAACACCGTGTCGATCAGCAGCTCGGCCGTGTTGTTGCCCGAGCCGATGAGGGTGGCCGCGATGAGGTCGCGGCGCGTCCAGGTCTGCCCGAACTCCACGTCGACCGTGCGCGCCCCGGCGGCATCGAGCTCGCGGAACCGGGCGACGGCGGCCTGATCGATCGTGATGGCCGGCCCCGGCCCGCCGACCTGCAGCGGCTCGGCGGCGAGCACCACACTGACCAGCACGAGCTTGGCGGCGCCCGCGATCGGCCGAGGCTCAGCGCTGCCGGCGGTGACGACCGATCCGCTCGAGGCGTTCACGGCGGTCGACCCCGTGGCGCCCAGGGCCAGCTCGTCGCCCCACGCCGCGTCGACATCGGCGGCGCTGAGCGTCTGCTCGACGTGCCACGGCGGCACGGGGCTCAGCAGCGCGGCGGCGCCGTACACGACACCGACGACCACCGCGAGCGCGAGCATCCCGCTCACGATGCCGCGCACGCGCCGCCCGGCGCTCACGCCCACCCCAGTCGGTGCAGCTCGTCGTCGTCGATTCCGTAGAAGTGGGCGATCTCGTGCACGAGAGTCACATGAATCTCGTCGCGCAGCGTCTCGAGATCGCCTTCGGCGATGGCGAGCAGGGGCTCGCGGTAGAGGATGATGCGGTCGGGAAGCTCGCCGAAGCCGTACTGACCCCGGTCGGTGATCGCGGTGCCCTCATACAGGCCGAGCAGCTCGAGCGAGCCGTCCTCCGGGCGGTCTTCCACGACGAAGACGAGGTTGTCGAGCCCGTCGACCATCTCATCGGGTAGCCGGTCGAGCTCGTCGATCACGATCGCCTCGAAGGCCTCGGCGTCGAGATCGAGGGCGGGGGATGCGCTGTCGTCGGTCACGGTGCGCCTCCGCCGGCGGGCTCCGCCTCCGGTTCGCGCGCCTCGAGCACCTGCACGAGGCCGTCTTGCATCCAGGCGAGCCAGTCGTAGACGTCGCGCAGCCCGGGCTCGCCGAACGTGCCCTCGTCGCCGTCGACGATGATGCCCATGCGGTCGGCGATGACGAGGCGCAGGTCGCCGATGCCGCGCACCCAGTCGAGGGCGGCCTCCATCGTCAGGGGAACGGTGCGAGCCGCACCCTCATGCGCGATGGGGGCGAGGGCCGTCGAGAGGGTGCGGGCGAAGCCGATCTTGCGGTCGACGAGGCCGCGGCGGCTGAGCCGGCGCCACTCGTCGGCGAGCTCGGGCTCGTGGCGGTAGGCGTCGGGCAGCACGCGGCGCACGGCCGAGTCATCGTCGACGGGCGATTCGAGTGCGTCGGCGAGCAGCGCCTGCAACTGGTCGGCGAGCGAGACGAGGATGCGTGCCTCCTCCGGCTCGACGAGCACGAGGCCGACCAGCGCCGGGTCATCGGTCGGCACGGTGATCCTCACGAGCCCGGCGCCCGCTCGACCGTGGCCCACAGGCCGTACTCGTGCATCGCCTCGGCGTGGCGCTCCATGTGCTCGCGGTTGCCGTGGGCGAGCGTCGCCCGGCCCTCGGTGTGCACCTGCATCATCAGCTGCTCGGCGGTCGGAGCATCCACCCCGAAATGCCGCCGGAAGACCCACGAGACGTAGCTCATGAGATTGACGGGGTCGTTCCACACCACGACCTGCCACGGCACCTCGGCGGCGTGCAGCTCGCGCTCGAGCAACTGCCCGCCGGTCTGCGGTGTCGAGGGGATGCTCGCGGCCATGCGACCAGTCTGCCCGCCGACGCTGACAAGCCCGGCAGAACAGGCCGGAGCGGCCCGAACCGAGGGGCAGAACTTGGGGTGAGTAACGGGGCTTGAACCCGCGACCTCCTGGACCACAACCAGGCGCTCTGCCAGCTGAGCTATACCCACCATGCTGGCCACCTCGCGATGGCCGACACGACAGTCTATTACAGGCGGGGCGCCCACTTCTGCACGACCTCGTCGGCGTGCGCCTGCGCCTCCTCCGACGTCGGCCCCGGGTCGGCCACGAAGCCCGCCCGCCGGTAGTACTCGAGCTCGCGGATCGACTCGAGAATGTCGGCGAGCGCCCGGTGGCCGCCGTTCTTCGCGGGGGCGTTGAAGTACACGCGCGGGAACCAGCGGCGCACGAGCTCTTTGATGCTCGAGACATCGACCGAGCGGTAGTGCAAGTGCGCGTCGACGCTCGGCATCGAACGGGCGATGAAGGCGCGGTCGGTTCCGATCGTGTTGCCGGCGAGCGGCGCCTGCCCCGCCGTCGGCACGTGCTCGGTGATGTAGGCGAGCACCTGCTGCTCGGCCGCCTCGAGCGCGATCCCGGAATCGAGCTCATCCAGCAGTCCGCTCGCGGCGTGCATCTCGCGCACGAAATCGCCCATGTTCGCCAGGCCCGCCTCCGTCGGCGCGATCACGACACTGAAGCCGGGATGCACGGGCTCGAGCTCGTAGTCGGTGATGACCACCGCCACCTCGATGAGGTCGTCGACCGCCAGATCGAGCCCCGTCATCTCGCAGTCGATCCAGACGAGGCGATCGGTCGTTGAACTCACCGGGGCAGTCTACCGGCTCGGCCCGACCGGCATCCGCGGGCCGGAGCCCGGCGTACCCTGGAAGCGTGCGCCTCGAACTCTTCACCTCCGCCTTCTGCGACCCGTGCCATCGGGCGCGCGAGGTGGTCGCCGAAGCGCAGCGGCTCGTGCCCGACCTCGACGTCGACGAGCGGGATGTCGCGGCGCACCAGACCCGCGCCGCCGAGCTCGGCATCACCAGCACGCCGACCACGATCATCTACGACCGCGACGGTGGCGAGGTGCTGCGGGCCTCCGGAGTTCCCACCCTGCCTCGCCTGTTGACCGCGCTCGCGCAGGCGCTCGACTGACGCCCTCCGCTACCCTGACAGAGAGCCCCCGTAGCTCAGCGGATAGAGCAGGAGCCTTCTAATCTCTTGGCCGCAGGTTCGATTCCTGCCGGGGGCGCAGTGTTCATGGCTGCGCCGCCGCTCCTGCGGCGCAGCGTCCGCTTCCGCGCGACGAGCCGCGGTCGTCGCGCTTCGCGGTCTCATGCCGGGTTGCTCGTCGGTCGCTCCTGCGGCGCAGCGTCCGCTTCCGCGCGACCAGCGCGGTCGTCGCGCTTCGCGGTCTCATGCCGGGTTGCTCGGATCGCCGCTCCTGCGGCGCAGCGTGCGTAGGGTGAGGGCATGCGACGCTTCCGGCGGGTCATGCTCATCGCGCTGGCGAGCGGCATCCTCGCGTTCCTGATCGTGCCGTTCCTGGTGCCGGTCGAGACCACGGGCACCCTGACGGAGCGGGAGGCCGCGGGCCCGGGAGCGCAGTTCGTCGAGGTCGGCGGGCTGAGCGTGCACGTCGAGACGGCCGCGTACACGGGCGAGAGCGCCGATGCACCGGTGATCGTGCTGCTGCACGGCTTCGGCGCGAGCACCTTCTCGTGGCGGGAGGTCATCGAGCCCTTGGCCGCGCTCGGCGACGTCGTCGCCTACGACCGGCCCGCGTTCGGCTTCACCGAACGTCCGACCGACTGGGAGGGCGAGAACCCGTACGGCGTGCCCGGCAACCTCGCACTCCTCGACGCGGTTCTCGAGCGCTTCGCGGATGCCCGCGATGTGATCCTTGTCGGCCACTCGGCGGGCGGCCTCATCGCGGGGGAGTTCGCCCGGCTGAACCCCGACCGCGTCGAGGCTCTCGTGCTCGTCGCGCCGGCCGTGCTGACCACGGGAGGGGTGCCCGCCTGGTTCGCTCCCGCGCTCGCCGTGCCGCAGTTCGACCGCCTCGGGCCGCTGCTCGTGCAGGGCATCGCCTCCTCGGGCGAGCAGCTGCTCGAGCAGAGCTTCGTCGACCCGGCGGCCGTGACCGATGCGGTGCGCGCCGGCTACCGCGCACCGCTGACGGTGATCGGCTGGGAGGCGGGGCTGTGGCGATTCACGGCGGCACCGCGCGACAACGGCCTCGCCGACGGCCTCGACGGCCTGACCGTGTCGACGCTGCTCATCACGGGTGACGCCGACACCGTCGTGCCGACGGCCGACACCGAGCGGCTGGCCACGCTGCTGCCCGCGGCCGAGCTCGTCGTGATCCCGCGTGCGGGCCATCTGCCGCAGGAGGAGACGCCCGAGCAGTTCGTCGCCGCACTGCTCGACTGGTTCGGAGCCAGCAGGACGTAGCATCGGCGCATGCGACGCATTCTCGGTGCCACCCGCTTCGTCGTGGCGCTCCCGGCCGTGGCCGCCATCCTCGGCGGGATCCTGCTCATGCTGCAGGGGTCGGTCGCCACGGTCGTGGTGATCATCGACACCGTCTGGTTCGGGGCCGACCTCAAGACCACGACGGTCGACGTGCTCACGGCGATCGATGCGATCCTGCTCGGCACGGTGCTGCTCGTCATCGGCTACGGCCTCTACGAGCTCTTCGTCGACGCCGATCTGCCGGTGCCCGCCTGGCTGCGGGTCACCAACCTCGACGACCTGAAGTCGAAGCTCGTCGGCGTCGTCGTCGCGATAATCGCCGTCATCTTCGTCGGCGTGCTCGTCGACGCGAACAGGGCCGCCGACGTCATGTCGTACGGCATCGGTGCCGGCGCGATCGTCGCGGGCCTCGCGCTGTTCTCGTATGCCACGCGGAAGGACGGGAAAGCCCCGTCGACGGATCCGCGCAACCGCACCGAGCAGCATCCCGAGTGACTACGGGCAACGAAGCGCGATCACACCGACGGGTCGTACGCCCCCGAACGATCGCGCAGTAGACTCGCACGCACATCCCCGACACGAAGGAGTGCGGCGTGGGCCACAAGCGTGCCGTCACCCTGGCCGAGCTGCTCCCGCAGCCGATCCAGGGCATCCAGACCCTGAAAGACACGTACGGCGAGTGGGATGTCCATCCCAGCCAGCACGTCGACCCCGACCACGTGCAGGCCGTGCTCGGCGAGCTCGTCGCGCGCCTCGACGACAACTTTCCCTACTTCCACCCGCAGTACGCGGGGCAGATGCTCAAGCCGCCGCATCCTGTCGCGGTCGCCGCCTACCTCGCGACGATGCAGCTCAACCCCAACAACCATTCGATCGACGCGAGCCGTGCCACCACGGCCATGGAGCATGAGGTGCTCGACCAGCTCGCCGCCATGTTCGGGTACCCCGATGACTACATGGGCCACCTCACCTGGAGCGGCACGACCGCCAACCTCGAGGCGCTCTGGGTGAGCCGCGAGATCGCGCCCGGCAAGGCGATCGCGCATTCAGCGGATGCCCACTACACGCACTCGCGCATGGGCGAGGTGCTCGGCATCGACACGGTGGGCATCGCGACCGAGGCCGACGGGCGCATGAGCCTCGACGCGCTCGAGCGCGAGCTGCGCACCGGCCGGATCGGCGTCGTCGTGGCAACCCTCGGCACGACGGGCCTGGGCGCTGTCGACCCGCTCGCCGACATCATCCCGCTCGCGCGCGCTCACGGCGCCCGCGTGCACGTCGACACCGCTTACGGCGGGTTCTTCGCGATCATCGCCGACGAGCTCGAGCCCGAGACGGCGCGTCACTTCCGCGCGATCGCGCAGGCCGATTCGGTCGTCGTCGACCCGCACAAGCACGGCCTGCAGCCCTACGGCTGCGGCGCCGTGCTGTTCAACGACCAGTCGATCCTGCGGTTCTACCACCACGAGTCGCCGTACACCTACTTCGCGAGCACCGAGCGGCACTTCGGCGAGATCCAGCTCGAATGCTCACGCGCCGGTGCGAGCGCCGCCGCGCTGTGGGCCACGCTCAAGGTGTTCCCGCTCACGATGCAGGGGCTCGGCGCGATCGTGCTGCCCGGCTACCGCGCCGCGCAGACCTGGCACGGGCTCATCGCCGCGTCAGACATCCTGCAGCCCTACCAGCGCCCCGAGCTCGACATCATCACGTACCTGCCCCGCGTGCGCACGATGGCCGAGCTCGATCGCGTGAGCCACGCGATCTTCGAGATGGCCGCCGACACCGCGCGACCGCAGCAGACGCACCTCGCGACCTACGTCGTCACGCCCGGGCAGCTGCGGGCGCGGGGCATCGAGCTCGAGCAGGACGCCGAGCGGGCGCGCATCATGCGCAGCGTGCTCATGAAGCCCGAGCACGAGCCGCTCATCCCCGAGATGCACCACCACGTGTCGATGTGGTCGCGGCGCGCCTACGAGGCGACGCACTGACCGCCGAGGGCGCGCTACGCGCCTGACGACGGCAGCACGCGCTCGCGCACCACGCTGGCAGGCATGGGCGTCGTGATGATGAGCGGCATGCTGCCGGTGGCCGTCGCCACCGCGGTGGGCGGTTCGGGCGTCAGGGGCGAGCGCTCGAGCGACTCGTTCGTCGCGACCCAGGTCTGGCCGGGGGCGTCGGTGCCAGCGGCGGGCTCGGTCGGCGTCTCGTCGACCTCGAACTGCCAGCGCTCGAGATCGGCGCCGAACAGCTTCTTGGCCGAGCGGGGCTTCTCGCTCCACGCCACGAGCCGGTCACGGTACTCGCCGAGCGTCTGCTGCGCTTGAAACTGGAAGCCGGCCGAGTCGCGCTTCATCGCGGCGAGCTCGTGCGCGGACCAGGTGGCGGCCAGGCCGGCCCCCGCGATCGGCAGCAGCCGGATGCGTGTCTCTGCTTCGGCGATGAGATGGTCGAGCTGCGCGCGCTCGATATCGCCCAGCGAGTTCCACGCGGCGGCTCGCCGGCCGGCGAGCAGGAACCCGCCGATCGCCGCGGTCAGGGCCTCCCGCTGATGCAGCGTGATGAGCCGTTTCGTCGAGCCGCGCCCGATGAGCGCCGCGATCGCCCCCGCGATCACGATCGCCGTCGCGGGGATGATGGCGCCCGAAAGCACCCGCCACCCCTCGTCGGATGCCAGCCATTGCAGAAAACTGTTCCCCCAGTCCATGCGGTGCAGACTACCCCCGAACGGGGGACACGGCTACTCGCGCGAGGATCTCTCTACTGTCGGCACGGTGGCGATCGGTCCGGTCGCGAGCGCCAGGTCGGCGTCGACGACCTTTCCTACGCGGGCGGTCTGGGCCAGGATGATGCCCACGAGCACGATCGCGGCCCCGATGATCTGCACGGCGTCGAGGGTCTCGCCGAGCCACAGCCACGCGACAGCGAAGGCGAAGATGACCTCGCTCGAGGCGACGATGCCCGCCGCGGTGGCCGGCAGGTGCCGCAGGGCCGCAAGGCTCAGCAGGAAGGGCGCGAACGAGCCGAGCAGCACGTTCCAGGCGAGCGGCAGGGCCATCGGAACCTCGAGCACGCCGCCGGCGCCGCCGATGTCGACCGGGGTCGCGAGGATGCTCGGCGAGAGCTCCCACCAGCCGCTCACGAAGCTCCAGAAGACGGCCGCGATGCTCATCGTCCAGAACGACACCGCGAGCGGAGAGATGCGCGCCACCTGCCGTTCGCCCACGAGGAAGTACACGGCGAGGCACACGGCGGCTGCCAGGGCGAGCAGCACCCCGATGACGTCGAGCGTGCTCGCCCACACCTGCGCCACGACGGCGAGGCCGATGAGCACGAAGCCGATCGCGACCCACAGGCGGGCCTTCACGGGCTCCTTGAGCACGAAGTACGCCACGAGCGCCACCATGAGCACGGCCGTGTACTCGAGCAGTAGCGCGATGCCGACGGGCAGGATCTGCACGGCGGCGGCGTACGTCGCCTGCAGCAGTGCGACGCCGACGATGCCGAGCAACAGCATGACCGGCCACTGCGCTCGCGGCAGGCGGAACGCTCGCCGATCGACGACGAGCAGCACGAGCCCGGCGATGACGGCCGTGCCGACGAGGCGGAACTCGGTGACCTGCGCGGGGCTCAGCCCCGCCTCCATGGTCACCTTCGTCACACTGCCGTTGGCCCCGAAGAGCACGGCGGCGAGCAGGGCGTACAGGTATCCCACGAGCGTCGACTAGTTCTTCGCGCCGGTGCCGTGCACCGCGTGCGGGTCGATCGCGGCGAGCTCGTCAGCGGTCAGTGCGGGGGCCTCGAGTGCGTCGAGGCTGTTGTCGAGCTGGCGCACGCTGCTCGCCCCGATGAGCGCGCTCGTCACCTGCGGGTGCCGCAGCACCCACAGCAGCGCGAGCTGGGCGAGCGACTGGCCGCGCGCCTCGGCGATCGCGTTGAGCGCGCGCGCCCGGCCCAGGTAGACCTCGTCGATGTTGTCGCCACTGATCCAGCGACCCTCGGCCGCGCGCGAGTCGGCGGGGATTCCGTCGAGGTACCGAGCGGTGAGCAGCCCCTGCGCGAGCGGGGAGAAGACGATGCTGCCCAGCTCGAGCTCGGCGAGGGCATCCAGCAGGCCGTCTTCCATGCGCCGATCGAACATGTTGTAGCGGGGCTGGTGGATGAGCAGGGGGATGCCCATCTCGCCGAGGATGCGGTGCGCGTCGCGCGTCTGCTGCGCGTCGTAGTTCGAGATGCCGGCGTAGAGGGCCTTGCCGCTCGTGACCGCGGTGGCGAGGGCCCCCATCGTCTCCTCGAGCGGCGTCTCGGGGTCGGGGCGGTGGCTGTAGAAGATGTCGACGTAGTCGAGGCGCATGCGCCGCAGGCTCGCCTCGAGCGAGCTCAGCAGGTACTTGCGCGAGCCCCACTCGCCGTACGGCCCGGGCCACATGTAGTAGCCCGCCTTGCTCGAGATGATGAGCTCGTCCCGGTAGGGCATGAAGTCGTCGTGCAGGATCGTGCCGAAGTTCTCCTCGGCGCTCCCCGCGGGCGGGCCGTAGTTGTTGGCGAGGTCGAAATGCGTCACCCCGCGGTCGAAGGCGCGGCGCAGGATCGCGCGCTGGGTCTCGAGAGGGCGGTCGTCGCCGAAGTTGTTCCACAGGCCGAGGGAGATGCGCGGCAGCCGCAGCCCGCTGCGGCCCACCCGCGCGTAGTCGAGCAGGTCATATCGATTCGAGGCGGCGCGGTACGCGTCATTGGTGTCGGCCATGTGACCAGCGTACGACCGCCGTTGGGCGCTGTCGTTCACGCCTCGTCGAGAGGCTCGCAGCGCTGGTCGGCAGCGCTGTAGAGCCCCTCGCGCGGTCATCAGCGAGCTGCGGTGGCGGGCGCGGACGCAGTCGTAGCGGCGCTCGGGGTCGGCGCGGGCATCCGCACGCCCTTCACGATCAGCCACACGCCGAGCGAGAACTCCCACAGAGCGATCGGCACGGCGGCGAGAGCGCCGACCGTGCCGGTCTGCTCCCAGAGGCCCAGCACGACACCGTACGACGAGAGCAGCAGGAGCGGGGCCCCGATGAGCCCGATGATCGGGATGATGCGCGGCACGAGGCGGCCGCGCAGCATGATCGTGCCGAGCAGGAAGGCGTTGATCGACGACATGAATGCCGGGCCGAGCAGGAATGCCGCGTCGTGCAGCTCGACGAGTGCGGGAGCGATGGCAGAAGTCGGGCCCAGGGTGATCAGAGCGAGAACGGCCGCGACCCCGGTGAGAATCACCCCGGCCTCCATGGTGCGTGAGACGACGAAGCCGACCGCGAGGGTCTCGCTGACCCGGCGAGCGAGGGGCAGGATCGCGATCGCCGTACCGACGCAGGTGAACGCGAGCGTGATCTCGAACACGAGACCCCAGGCGGCCAGCCCCGGTTCGGTCTCGCCGGCGAGCAGCGGGGTCTTCAGGGCGAGGGCAGGGAACGACGTGATGAAGGTCGCGAGATAGAAGATGCCCGCCCAGAGGGCGAGGCGGCGGTCGGTGGTCATGGTGTCCTTTCGGGATGTCCGGCCGGGGTGGTGTACGGCGTACACCTTGGCCGTCCGTCACGATAGGCGTACGCTGTACACCATGTCAAGCAGGAGACTCTCGTGACGCCGGCCGACGCGCGAGCGGCGACGGCGCGCACGGCTCCACCCCTCAATCGAACCCAGGTGCTCACGGCGGCCGTCGCCCTCGCCGATCGTGAGGGTCTGGCTGCGGTGAGCATGCGGCACCTCTCCGCCGAGCTCGGCGTCGTGCCCATGGCCCTCTACAAGCACGTCGCCGACAAGGACGATCTCGTCAGCGGCATGATCGACCTCGTTGTCGCGGGGTACCGGCCGCCGGAGGCTGGCCTCGACTGGCGGGAGGCGGTGCGGCAGCGCGTGCTGTCGGCGCGGGATGCCCTGCTCGAGCATCCCTGGCTGCGCACTGCCATCGAAGCCGCCACTCGGCGCACCCCGATTGTGCTGGGTCACATGGATGCCCTCGCCGGGGAGTTCGCGCGCGGCGGCCTCTCGTACGATCTCGTGCACCACGCGATGCACGCCCTCGGTCATCGCATCTGGGGGTTCAGCCCCGAGGCGTTCGCGTCGCCGCCACCGCGCCCCGGCGACACTGCGCCGCCCCCACCGACCGATGTCGAGGCGGAGGCTCAGCGCGCGATGGTCGCGGCGATGGCCCAGCACTTCCCCCACGTAGCGGCGATCGCGCTCGACTCAGCCGCCCGGAGTCCCTCCGGCGCGTGCGATGAGCAGTTCGAGTTCGAATTCACTCTCGACCTGCTGCTCGAGTCGTTCGACCGACTGCACGCGGCGCACTGGAGCTCGTCGTAGCAGTCGCGACCGGCGCTCCTCCCCACCCCCGACCCGTCGGGCGTTCTCCCGCGACCGGATGCTCGGTACGGCGGCGGTGCCGGCGATCGAGCATGCTCGCCCCGGGCGCCGGCGTTCTCCGGCACGAACCGTCGGCGCCCACCCGGCGCCCGATCCGGCGTCGTCACCGATCCCTCAGGAGCACGCCATGACCGACATCATCACCCTGACGGGCCTCGTCGCCACGAGCCCGCGCCACATCGTCACGAGCGAGGGCCTCACGATCACCTCGTTCCGCCTCGCGTCGAACCAGCGCCGCTTCGACCGCACGCAGAACAGCTGGGTCGACGGCGACACCAACTGGTACACCATCACCGCGTTCCGCCAGCTCGGCACGCACGTCGCGAGCTCGGTCGAGAAGGGTCAGCGTGTGATCGTCACCGGCCGTGTGCGCATCCGCGACTGGGAGAGCGGCGAGAAGTCGGGCACCACGATCGAGATCGACGCCGAGTCGATCGGGCACGACCTGACGTGGGGTCGGGCGACGTTCACGCGCAGCGTGATCGCGGCGAAGAGCGAGAGCACCGACGGTGCCGGCACCGCCGACTCGTTCGAGACGGCCGACCCGTCGGGCGCGACGGCCGATGCCGGGCCGGCCGCGGTGCTCGAGACCGATGAGGTCGAGCCCGCGTTCGCGGCGAGCGGGGCATCCACCCCGTTCTGAATCGGTCGGCGAGCGGCGCGCACGCCGCTATCGAACGCGGATCCCCCCGCGCTGCCACATCGTCACGGCCGCGACGCGGGGGTTCGCGTTCTCGCCCGTGTCGAGACCGAGCGCCACGAACAGCCGGTTGAGCATCGTCTCGACCGCTCGCACGGTCGTCCCTCGAGCTTCAGCGAGCGCACGGGTCGAGGCGCCCTCCGCGAGCATGCGCAGCACGTCGGCCTGCGCCGCCGTCACCGTCGGCACGCCGTCATCCGGCCGCTCGTCGTCGAAGAGCCCATCATCGTCCGTCTGCCCGGAGATCGCCCGGTGCACCGCCTCGGCGAGGTCGTCGATGCGCCCGAGCTGCGACTTCACGAGATACACGGCCCCGGGGGGGATCTTCTCTGGGTTCGCGACCGCCAGCTCGGGGGAGCGGTGCGACGTCAGCACGACGAGCCCCACCCACGGAAACTCCTCCGCGACCTGCTGCAGCAGCTCAGACCCCGTCTCGACCGTGCCGAAGTTCAAGTCGCTGACCACCGCGTGCGGATCGACCGCGCGCACCGCCTCGAGCGCTTGCGCGACCGACGTCGCCGCCGTCACCGCGAAGCCCTTGGCTTCCAGCCCGCCGCTGACGAGCGAGAGCGTGAAGGCGTCGTCGTCGGCGATCACGACACGCAACTGGCGGGTCTCCGGCTCGGTCACTCGGTCTCCTCGTCGTTCGATCGGTATTCGCGGAGAGTATCGTGAACGGCCCGCAGCAGCTGGCCCGTCGTGTACGGCTTCGCGAGGAACCGCGCGATCCCCATTCCCACGGCGCGCGACTCACTGCTCCCCGACGTGAGTCCGCTCGAGGCGATGATCGGGATGTCCGGGTGATGCTCCTCGAGGTAGGCGCTCGTCGCCGCGCCGTCCATCACCGGCATCATCATGTCGGTGAGCACCAGGTCGACCGTCTGCCCGCCGTTCTCGATGAGGTCGATGGCGGCTCGGCCATCGGCCGCGGAGATCGTGCGGTAGCCGTGCGCCTCCAGGGTGCGGGTCGTCACGCGACGGATCGACTCCTCGTCGTCGACCACGAGCACCAGCTCGTTGTTCCCGTGGGGAAGCGCGGTACGGCTGGCGGGAGCGGCGACGGTTCCGTCGGTCTCCACACGAGACTCGGGCAGGCCCACCATGAACCGTGTACCGCGATCAGGCTCGCTGTAGACCTGCATGAAGCCGCCGTGGCTGCGCACGATCGCGAGCGAGGTCGCGAGGCCGAGGCCCGTGCCCTTGCCCTGCGTCTTGGTCGTGTAGAACGGCTCGAAGATCTTCTCGATGACCGCCGCGGGCATGCCGTGCCCGTCGTCCTCGACGGCGACGGTGATGTACCGGCCGGGTGCCGGGGCGTGACTGACGGAGAGGTAATCGTCGTCGACCTCGAGCGTGCAGGCTGAGATGCGCAGGTGCCCCGCGCCATCCATCGCGTCCTTCGCGTTCGTGACGAGGTTCACGAGCACCTGCAGCAGCTGGGTCGGGTCGCCGATCGTCGCCGGCAGCTCGTCGGCTCGCTCGACCTCCACGGTGACCGACTTCGGCAGCACGTCGCGGGCGAAGGCCACGAGCTCGTCGAGGAGCGCGTCGATGTCCACGGCGACCCGCTGACCATCGACGCCTCGAGCGAACGAGAGCACCTGCTTGATCATGTCGGCCCCCCGCTTGACCGAGGTCTCCATGGTCGACAGCAGTTCACGACGGAACGGGTCCTGCTCGTCGAGCTCGAGCATCTGCACCGCCATCAGCACGGGAGTGAGCATGTTGTTGAGGTCGTGTGCGATGCCGCCCGCAAGCGTGCCGAGGCTCTCGAGCCGCTGCGCCCGGCTCCGAGCATCCTGCTCGCGACGGTATTCGGTGATATCGGTGTTGACGGCGAAGATCGACTGCGGCTCGCCGTTCTCGTCGTAGAGCAGCTGCCAGCGGCAGTCGACGATCACAGTCCGGCCGTCGCGCGTGCGCTCCTCGAGCTCTCCGAGAAAGGTTCCGGTGCGCATCAGTTCGCCGAGCGCCGCCGTGCGGGCCTCGGCCTCGACTCCGATGAGCTCGAACACGCTGCGCCCGACGGCCTCCTCGGCCGCCCAGCCGTACAGGGTGGCGGCCGCGGCGTTCCAGTAGGTCACGGTTCCGTCGAGCTCACGCAGGAGCATCGCGTCGCTCGCCCGGTCGAGCAGCGCTGCCTGCTGCGCGAGCTGCTTCTGGGTGCGCCGCACGGTCTCGCGCGCGCGCTCGTCTTCGGTCACGTCGCGCACGTACACGGCGAGGCCGTCGCCGGCCGGATACGCCGTGGTCTCGAACCATCGATCGAACGGTTCGTAGTACGCGCGATGCATCACCCGTTCACCCGAGGCGCGAGCACGGTCGAACGCGTCGCGGTAGCCGGCGTCTACTGCCTCCGGGAAGAGCGCCCACAGGGGCGTGCTGCGCAACTGCTCCTCGTCGAACCGCAGCATCTCGCGTGCGCGCGGGTTTGCGTACGAGAGGCGGTCCTCGCCATCGAGGAAGTAGACGCCGTCGGAGATCGACGTGAGCGTGGCGCTCAGGCGCGACTCGAGCTCCCGCTCCCGCTCTCGTGCCGCTACCGTGTCTGAGACGTTCCAGATGGCGCCGTGGGCTCCGACGATCGTTCCGTCGGCCAGAACGTCGGCCTCGCCCAGCGTGCGCACGGTCAGCCGCTCGCCCGAGGCCGTCACCATGACCGTCTCGAAGTCGAACGGCTCACCGTCGGTCAAGCAGCGTTCGAGGAGGTCGCTGACGCCCTCCCGCGATTCATCGGGGTGCATGGCCCAGGCGTCGGCGGTCAGATCGGTGACGTCGTCGGGCAGGCCGAGCATGCGTCGCGCCCCCTCCGACAGCACGACCATCCGGGTCTCGGCGTCGACAGACCAACCACCGAATTGGGCGATCCGTCCGGCGAGCCGCACGAGCTCTTCCCCGCGCCGGGCTTCGACATCGTGCCGGTCGGCCTCGGTGAGGTCGACGGCGGTGCCGAGCACGGCGAGTACGACGCCGTCGACCCGGATTGGCAACAGCGTGACTTCCGCGACGAAGGGCTCGCCGTTCGGGCGCGTCCCCGATCCGCGATACCGCGACGGCGAGCCGCTCAGCGCGGCGTGGAAGTTCGACAGGATCCGTTCGGGGTCGGTCGACCGCGCCGCGAGGGCGAACCTCCGGCCGATGAGCTCTCGCTCCTCGACGCGCAACGACGCGCACAGCGTGCGATTCGCCATCAGGAACAGGCCCTCGAGGTCGAGCACGAACGCCGCGTCGGGGCTCTCCCGCAGGGCGACGCGCAGCGCCCGCACGATCTCATCGAGCCGGGAAGCGACAGGATCGGGAATCACGCCGTACCGCGGGAGTTCTCGAGAAGTCGGCGCACGCGATCAAGGAAGTCGTCGAGGTCGATGGGCTTGCGGGCGAAGTCGCTCGCCGGACCGGTCAGATCGGCAGGGGGACGCAGCTCGCCGCTGAGAACGAGCACCGGTAGGTCGGGTTCGCGTTCGCGCATCGACCCCAGGGTGTCGTGCACGGTTCCTCCGGGCATGTTGATGTCGAGCACGACGAGGTCGGGAGTGTGCTCCGCCGCCGCAGCGATGACCTCGTCGGCATCCCGCGCCTCGAACACGACATAACCGGCGCGTGTCAGAGCCATGCGCAGCACTCCGCGCACGAGAGAGTCGTCATCGGCGATCAGCACTGATGCCGGCGACCCTTCGGGCGTGGTCATGGCTGAAGTGTACGGCGGTGCGGCGCAGCGCCGACAGGGCCGTACGTCCTGGGCCGCACCCCCGTTAGGGGGATGCCCGACCGACCCCGGCGGCGATCTGCGCGAGATCGCGCGAGACGGCCCGCAGGTGATCGAGCACCGAGTCGATCAGGTTCTGCGTCTGGTGAGCGTCGGTGTCGCTGGTCGCGTGGAAGTTCAGCGCCATGATGCAGGCCGCGATGCGCCCCTGCACAGGCCCGTGCATGAGTTCGGAGAGCCGGCTCCGCTCGCGGTCGACAAGCTGCTCGTTGTGCTCGCGCAGAGCGTCGAGCTCGTGCTGCAGCGACGCGAGCCGCGCGTCGGCGTCCTCGTTCGAATCTGCCAGGACGATGGCCGAGAGGTAGGTGCCGCTGGCGATGATGAGTCCGATGGCGAGCAGGGGCACGATGAGGAGCCCGTGCCACGTGATCGGGTCGATGCCGCTGTTGAGCATGAGATAGGTCGCGGCGAGGATACCGAGCAGGGTGGCGACGACTGTCGTCTTCTGTCCGTTGGCGATCAGGGCGTGCGGGCTCACGACCGCGACAGTCGCGGGCACGGCGCCGATGAGGATGGCGGCGGTAATGGTCGAGATGACGACCTCGATGGCCGCCAGAGGTCCGAAGATGCGCCACACGTCGAAGACGACGAGGGTCGTGGTGGCGATCGCGACGAGCAGGGCGGTGAGCCAGGGTCGGCGGGGCGGGATCTCGAGCGCTCGACGCACAGACGCCCGAGCGGGCGGGGGAGGGGCGGCCGTCGAGCGCGCCGAGTCGAGGAGGTCAGCCGTGTCGTCGTGCAGCTGCGAGAGCCGGAGGCTCAGTTCGGCTACCGACGCCCGGTCGAGCGACGTGCGGCTGGCCTCCAGGCTGGCTTCCAGATCGCGCAGGGCGGGAGCGAGCGACTCGGCGATGGCGTGCCGCAGTCTCAGTTGAACGTCGGCGCTGGAGGCGCTGGCTCGGGGTCGCTCGTGCTCGAGCTCGAACTCGGTCACATCCAGAGCGCCGACGATGAGGCGACGACGTTCGAACTGGGCGATCGCGTAGACCAGTGGCGGCACCCACACCAGACTCACGATGCTCCAGACGGCCGTGCGCGTGAGGAATTCCGGGTCGACTCCGGCCACCTCCTGCGCGATCGCGCCTGCGACGATGCCGCGGAGCCCGGCACCGAGCGCCCAGATCGCCAGGATCGTCGCGACCGGGATGATCGCGTGGACGCGCCGGGCGATGGCCGCGCCGATCACGATCACGGCGGCGGTCACGAGGTGCTGGGCGAGCGCCGACACCAGGGGCCACCACCACTCGGGGAAGGGTGTCACCGTCTCGCGGAGCAGCACGAGGAGGGTGCTGGGGGGCAGGAAGGCGACGAGCAGGAGCCAGTGGGCCGCCCAAGGGCCGCCGAGCGCCTCGCGTACGGTCATCGCCGGGTATCCGCCTCTGCGTCTGCCGAGCGGGTGCCGCAGCTCGGGGTCGACCACCATTGTGGCTGAACGACGACGGTCGTCCCTGGTCTCACCCGAAGAGACCAGGAACGACCGTTCATCGCAGGAGCTCGGAATCGACCCGAACGATTCCGAACCACCGGTTCAGCGCGGGCCCCCGGTGATCCCCCGATCACCACCCGCCGTGTTCCGTGTCTGAATCATGCTCTGAGCGCTGGAGCGTCGCAAGGGCACGGCCTCCGGTCGTGTTCGTATTGCGAACGGCCGGGCTCGCCGGGTGCGGCACCGTAGGATCGTGCGGTGGTCGCAGGGTGCGACCACGGGGGGAGGAGGCGAGGCGGGAATGGTGAGACGAGCATCCCCCGCATCGCGGGTCACCCCCCTCGGAGCGGCGGCGCTGGTCGTCGTGATCGCTCTCTCCGCGTGCGTGGCGGATGCACCGGATCCGGTGGGCACCCCGTCAGCATCGCCAGCGACGGCAACACCCTCACCGACCCCGACGGCTGATCCCGAGTTCGTTCCGGGTGGCACGGCAGGGCAGAACCGGCCGTACCTCGAGTTCGTCATCGAGCAGCTGCTGGCGACGACTCCGCAGCCCGCGAGCCTCGCCATCGTCGACACCCTCGTCGCTGCCGGTTTCGACCGCGCGGCGATGGAGGTCACGGCCGATACGACGCGCGTGGGGGATCCCGCCGACTCGATCCTGTTCTCCGTTCTCATCGACGGGCAGTGCCTGCTCGGCCAGGTCGCGCAGGGCACTCTGCAGACCGAGCTCGCCGACGTGCTCGGCTCGGGCCGGTGCCTGGTAGGTCGCACGCTCTCTCTAGACTGAGGGGCATGGCCGAATTCATCTACACCATGGTCCGCGCCCGCAAGGCGGTCGGCGACAAGCTCATCCTCGATGACGTCACGATGTCGTTCTTCCCCGGCGCGAAGATCGGCATGGTCGGCCCCAACGGGGCCGGAAAGTCGACGATCATCAAGATTATGGCGGGCCTCGACACGCCCTCGAACGGCGAGGCGCGCCTCAGCCCCGGCTACACCGTCGGCATCCTCATGCAGGAGCCCGAGCTCGACGAGACCAAGACGGTGCTCGAGAACGTGCAGGACGGCGTGCGCGAGCTCGCCGATAAGCTGCACCGCTTCAATGAGATCTCGCTCGCGATGGCCGACCCCGACGCCGACTTCGACGCTCTGCTGGCCGAGATGGGCACGCTGCAGGAGGAGCTCGACGCGCAGAACGGCTGGGATCTCGATTCGCAGCTGGAGCAGGCGATGGATGCTCTGCGCTGCCCGCCCGGAGACGAGATGGTGACCCACCTCTCTGGTGGTGAGAAGCGCCGCGTAGCGCTGTGCAAGCTGCTGCTCGAGAAACCCGACCTGCTGCTGCTCGACGAGCCCACGAACCACCTCGATGCTGAGAGCGTGCTGTGGCTCGAGCAGCACCTGCAGAAGTACCCCGGTGCCGTCATCGCCATCACCCACGACCGGTACTTCCTCGACCACGTCGCCGAGTGGATCGCCGAGGTCGACCGCGGCCGCCTCTACCCGTACGAGGGCAACTACTCGACCTACCTCGAGAAGAAGGCGGCCCGCCTCGAGGTGCAGGGCAAGAAAGACGCGAAGCTCGCCAAGCGCCTCGAGAGCGAGCTCGAGTGGGTGCGCTCGAACGCCAAGGGTCGTCAGGCCAAGTCGAAGGCCCGCCTCGCGCGCTACGAGGAGATGGCCTCGGAGGCGGAGAAGACGCGCAAGCTCGACTTCGAGGAGATCGTGATCCCCGTCGGCCCGCGCCTGGGATCGCAGGTGATCGAGGCGACGAAGCTCAAGAAGGGCTTCGGCGACCGCGTGCTCATCGACGGCCTCTCGTTCACTCTTCCGCGCAACGGCATCGTGGGGATCATCGGCCCCAACGGCGTCGGCAAGACCACGCTGTTCAAGACCATCGTCGGGCTCGAGGAGCTCGACGGCGGCACCCTCAAGATCGGCGAGACCGTCGACATCTCGTACGTCGACCAGAGCCGTGGCGGCATCGATCCGAACAAGACGCTGTGGGAGGTCGTGAGCGACGGCCTCGACTATATCCAGGTCGGTAAGACTGAGATTCCGTCGCGGGCATACGTCTCGCAGTTCGGTTTCAAGGGCCCCGACCAGCAGAAGAAGGCGGGAGTGCTCTCGGGTGGTGAGCGCAACCGGCTCAACCTCGCGCTGACTCTCAAGCAGGGCGGCAACCTGCTGCTGCTCGACGAGCCCACCAACGACCTCGATGTCGAGACGCTCGGCAGCCTCGAGAACGCGCTGCTCGAGTACCCCGGGTGCGCGGTGGTCATCACGCACGACCGGTGGTTCCTCGACCGCATCGCCACGCACATCCTGGCGTACGAGGGCACCGAGGCGAACCCGTCGTACTGGCACTGGTTCGAGGGCAACTTCGAGGCCTACGAGGCGAACAAGATCGAGCGCCTCGGCCCCGAGGCGGCCAAGCCGCACCGCTCGGCCTACCGCAAGCTCACGCGCGACTGACGCGCGGCGAGACTCGATGACCCGGCTGCACGTCGCTGTTCCCCTGCGGTGGAGCGATCTCGACGCCTACGCGCACGTCAACAATGCGCGGATGTTCACGCTGCTCGAAGAGGCGCGCATCGCCGCCTTCTGGGGCGGCGGAACGACGGGTGCCCCGACCGCGGTGCTGACGACGGGTCCGGGCGCCGACTCGATCACCTTGATCGCCGGCCAGCAGATCGAGTACCGCGCGCAGATCCCGTTCCACCGCGAGCCGCTCGACGTCGAGCTGTGGATCGGCAAGCTCGGCGGAGCGAGCCTGCAGGTCTGCTACGAGGTCTACAGCCCCGTCGGTCACGAACCGCGCACGCTCTATGTGCGCGCCGCCACGACAATCGTGCTGGCCGACCGCGAGTCGGGTGCTCCGCGACGCATCGACGACTTGGAGCGCGCAGCGTGGTCGCCGTTCGTGGAGGCACCGTTGGTCTTCCGGCAGCAGTAGTCAGCGAAGCTGCCACTCGCGCACCCACTGCACTCCGGCCTCGAGCGGGTACTCCGCCGCATCGCGCGGTGTGCCGTCGGGCAGCTCGTAGAGGTTGAGCATGAGCTGCAGGGGGTACGCGGGCGACTGGTCGGCCTCGGCCACGAGCACGTCGTCGATGAAGAAGCGCGCCGCGCCGGGCATCCACTCGACCGAGTAGGTGCGCCACTCGCGCACGTCGTCCGCAGTCTCGACCTGCACGAAGTCGTCGCGCAGGGCGGGGTCGGCGAAGGGGTGGATGCCGAGGCCCACGCGTGCTGAGCCGTCGGGGCGGATGTCGCGGCCGAAGATCTCGACGAGGCACAGTTCGCCCGACTGCTCGGGCACGTGCTCGAACCCGATGAGCCACAGCGCGGTGAGCGCGCGCGGGTGCGGCGACGCCCGCAGGCGCACCTCGATGAGGCCGTGGTGCGGCAGCCACAGTCGACGTTCCGGCTGCGCGGTGCGCACGACGAGCCCCTCGCGGAAGGAATGCTGGCCCGAGCCGCTGCCCACTGGCCCCGATCGAACGCCGGTCTGCAGGTTCGAGACGCGCAGCTCGTCGTTGTACTCCGGGCTCCACGCGGGCTGGTCGTGGTCGATGCGCAGCGTGAGCCCCTCGGGGCCGAGCGCGTACCGCGCGGCTGAGCGCTCGGGGGTGCTCCACTGCGGCAGGTAGTGCGGCAGCCAGCGCGCCGGGTCGAGGTCGGGGCCCGTGAAGCGCTCGTCGACGACGAGCTCATAGCCCGATCGGTCGATCCGCCCGGCGGGCAGGTCGGGGGCGAGGCGCACGCGCCGATGCTAGCGGCCCGCTCTGACACAGTGATTCAACACGACGATGTTTCGTTGACAATACTGTGTGACACACAGTAACGTGTCGGCCGTGAGCACTTCGTCCCCTAAACTGTCGGCCCTTGACGCTGGCCACCTGCAAGAACTGCGACGCGGCACGGTCGTGCTCGCGAGCCTGCTCGCCCTGCGCACGCCCGGCTACGGCTACGCGCTGCTCGAGCAGCTTGCCGAGGCCGGGGTCGATGTCGACGCCAACACGCTCTACCCGCTGCTGCGCCGACTCGAGAGCCAGCAGCTGCTCACGAGCGAGTGGAACACCGACGAGAGCCGGCCCCGCAAGTTCTACCGCACCAGCGTCGAGGGCGAGGCCCTCGCCTCCCGGCTGCTCGACGAATCCCGCCGCATCACCGACGCCCTCGTGCGTCTTTCTGAAGGAGGAGCATCGTGACCACCCCCACCCTGACCGAGCGCTACGTCGCCGCGGTCGTGCGCCGACTGCCTGAGAAGGGCCGCTCTGACGTGGCGACCGAGCTGCGGGCATCCATCACCGATGAGATCGAGGCGCGCGTCGAGGCCGGGTCCGCCCCTGAGACCGCTGAACGGGATGCCCTCACCGCGCTCGGCGACCCCGACCGCCTCGCCGCGGGCTACGCGGGTCAGCCGCTGCACCTCATCGGCCCTGCCGTGTACCTCGACTGGCGCCGGCTGCTGACGGTGCTGCTGAGCATCGTGCTGCCCATCGTGGCGGGTGCTCTCACCATCGCGCAGGCGCTCGCTGGGTCGGGCCCGCTCGAGATCGTGGCGAACGTCGTCGGCACCGTCATGAGCGTCGGAATCGCGCTGGTCTTCTGGGTGACGGTCGTGTTCGCGCTGATCGAGCGCACGGGTGCGGGTGATCGCCCAGTGGTCGCGTGGTCGCTTGATCGCCTGCCCGACTCGTCGGCGAAACCGCAGGTCGGGGTCGATGTGCTCGTCGGGGGTGTTCTCGGGCTGCTGTTCCTCGTGGCGGGGCTCGTCGCCCAAACGGCCTTCCCGGCCTTCCGCGACGCCGACGGCGCCGCGATCCCGTTCCTGGCGCCCGAGCTCTGGGCGTGGTGGATTCCGTACTTCGTCGTCGTGCTTGTGGCCGAGCTCGTCTTCGCGATCGTGCTCTACCGCCGTCGTGTATGGAGCCTGGGGCTCGCGGTGGGCAACATCGTGCTCACTCTGGCGTTCGCCGTACCGATGATCGTGCTCCTGCTCACCGACTCCTTCGTGAACCCGGCATTCTCGGCTCAGCTAGCAGACGTGCCCGAGCTTCTGCGGCTCGGCGAGCAGACCATGGTGGTCGCGGCGATCGCGCTCGGGGCGATCGCTCTCTGGGAGTGCATCGACGGGGTGCTCAAGGCCGCTCGCGCACACCGCTAGGGGGTCACGCCTCGGGGATGCGCACCATGCCCTCTTGCGCGACACTCGCGACGAGCATCCCGTCGCGGGTGAAGATGCGCCCCTGCGACAGCCCGCGGCCGCCTTGGGCGCTCGGCGACTCTTGCACGTAGAGCAGCCAGTCGTCGACGCGCGCGAAGCGGTGCCACCACATCGCGTGGTCGAGGCTCGCCATCTTCAGCCCGGGCGTCGCCCACGTGGCGCCGTGCCGGCGCAGGATGGGTTCGAGGATCGTGTAGTCGCTCGCGTAGGCGAGCGCCGCGCGGTGCAGGTTCTCGTCGTCGGGCAGCGGCGCCGTCGTGCGGAACCACACGGCCTGGTGCGCGACGGCCTCGGGCCCGGGGGCGAAGTAGATGGGGTCTTCGACGTGCCGCAGATCGAACGGTCGGCTGTTGGCCCAGTACTGCGCGACGGGGTGGTCGATGGGGCCGAGAATCTCGCGCGCGCTCGGCAGGTCGTCGGGGTCGGGGATTCCGGCGGGCATGGTCGCCTGGTGCTCGAGGCCGGGGTCGACGTCTTGGAAGCTCGCGATCATCGAGAGGATCGGCGCGCCGTTCTGGTACGCCTGGGTGCGCCGCGTCGAGAACGAGCGGCCGTCGTGGATGCGGTCGACCGAGAACGTGATGGGCTGCTCGTCGTCGCCGGGCCGCAGAAAGTACCCGTGCATCGAGTGGATGAAGCGGTCGGCCTCGACCGTGCGCATCGCCGCGAGCACGGCCTGCGCCGCGACCTGGCCGCCGAAGACGCGGCGCTGCGGGGTCCACAGGCTCGGCGCTGTGAAGATGTCTTCCCGCGTGCGGGCCTCTGTGTCGGTCAGGGTGAGAGCAGCGAGCATGTCGGCGACGGGGTCGCCGACCATGGGCTCAGTGAACACGGGGTCACGAGGGGTATCGGTCACCCGCGTAGTCTAGAGAGCGATGAACGCGTCGTTCACCCTCTCCTCACTCCCCGCCGCGCAGGATCTCTCGGTGCTGCTCGCGCGTGCGTCGCGCCTCGACGAGGCCGGTGCGGTGCGGCTGATCGCCGACAGCGGCGTGCTCGCCGTGTATGTCGCCGTCATCACCCCGAAGGGCCTGCTCGACCGTGGCCCGACCGTGCTCGGTCTGCGCACGCTGGCACTGGCCGAGGGTGCGTTCGATGTCGTGGTGCCCATCCGGTCGCTGCAGGTGCGGGTGGATGCCGCGCTCGCGGCGATCACGGAGGGCGCCGACCCGACGACCCCGGTCACGATCGGCCTGCCGGCCGCCGTGAGCACGATCGTGTGGGCGGGCATCTCGCCTCCGCGTGGCGGCTGGCAGCGGATGGCCCCGCTCGCGCCCACGGGCTTCGCGGCCGCGGCCCGCGCGGGCATCGAGGAGGTCGCGACGGCGATTCCTGAGGGCACGGGTGAGCAGATCGTGCATCGCGTGCGCAGCGAGGTGTGGGGGCGCCCTCTGCCCGAGGCCGAGCACCTGCCGGCCGGCACGGCCTTCGCGCTCGAGAGCCTGGGGTTTCTCGGCGACGACCTCGTGCAGCAGTTCGCGACGGGTCCCTGGATCCGCCTGAGCACCGCCCGCGGGCACGTGCTCGTCAAGCAGAGCGCCTGGTCGCTGGCGGGCTAGCTGCGGGCGATCGCTCGCCCCGCTCGCAGCCCCGTGTGCAGGCACCCGCCGAGGAAGGTGCCTTCGAGCGAGCGGTAGCCGTGGACGCCGCCGCCCCCGAATCCGGCGGCCTCGCCGACCGCGTAGAGCCCGTCGATCGGCGTGCCCGTCGCGTCGAGCGCGCGGCACTCGAGGTCGGTTTGGATGCCGCCGAGGCTCTTGCGCGTCAGCACGTGCAGCCGCACGGCGATGAGCGGGCCGTGCTTCGGGTCGGTCAACCGGTGCGGCGGCGCGACGCGGATGAGCCTGTCACCCCGGTACTTCCGCGCGCCGCGGATGGCCGTCAGCTGGGCGTCTTTGCCGAACGCGTTGTCGAGCATGCGGTCGCGCGCGGCGATCTCGTCGCGCACGCGGGCGACGTCGAGCGGGGCATCCGGTTCGAGGGCCGCCATGCGGGTGACCAGTTCGTCGACCGAGCTCGCCACGATGAAGTCGGCGCCCTTCTCCTTGAACGCCTCGACCGGGCCTGTCGCGCCTTTGCCGAGCCGCTGCCGCAGCAGTTCGCGCACGCTGCGGCCCGTGAGGTCGGGGTTCTGCTCGCTGCCGCTGAGCGCGAACTCCTTCTCGATGATCGACTGCGTCGTGACGAACCAGCTGTGGTCATGGCCGGTCGTGCGCAGGTGCGCGAGCGTGCCGAGCGTGTCGAAGCCGGGGAAGAGCGGTGTGGGCAGGCGGCGGCCGGTCGCGTCGAGCCACAGGCTCGAGGGGCCGGGCAGGATGCGGATGCCGTGCTGCGCCCACACCGGCGAGTGGTTCTGGATGCCCTCGACGTAGTGCCACATGCGGTCGCCGTTGATCAGGCGCGCGCCGGCCGCCTCGGCGATGCCGAGCCCGCGGCCGTCGACGTGCGCGGGCACGCCGCTCACCATGTGCTGCGGGGGAGTGCCGAGCCGCTCGGGCCATGACGCCCGCACGAGGTCGTGGTTGCCGCCGATGCCGCCGGTGGCCACGACGACCGCGTTCGCCTCGAGCGCGAACTCGCCGACCTCGACGCGGGTGGAGGGCGCGCCCCGCTCCGCGTCGTCGGGGGCGAGGATGCTGCCCCTGACGCCGACCACGCGCCCGTCGGTCACGGTCAGGGCGTCGACCCGGTGACGGAAGAGCAGGGTGACGAGGCCGGCATCCACCCCGCGTCGCACCGTCGCGAGGAAGGGCTCGAGAATCGCCGGGCCCGTGCCCCACACGATGTGGAAGCGCGGCACCGAGTTGCCGTGCCGCGTCGCCGTGTCGCCGCCGCGCTCGGCCCAGCCGACGACCGGGAAGAGCCCGATGCCCTTCTGCTTCAGCCACGCGCGCTTCTCGCCCGCGGCCCACTCGAGGTAGGCGTCTGCCCAGGCTCGCGCGTGGTCGTCCTCCGGCCGGTCGAAGCCCGCGGTGCCGGCCCAGTCCTGCCGGGCGAGCTCGATCGAATCGCGGATGCCCATCCGCCGCTGCTCAGGACTGTCGACGAGAAACAGCCCGCCGAACGACCACCACGCCTGCCCGCCGAACGTCGCCTCAGGCTCTTGATCGACGATCGTGACCCGCTTGCCGGCATCCACCAGCTCGGCGGCGGCGACGAGGCCTGCGAGGCCCGCGCCGACGATGATCGCGTCGCTCAGGGGGGTGCTCATCTCGCTAGGGCCCGAACGTCACCAGGTCGAGGTTGTCGATCGTGAGCTGCACGAGCACGATGCTGAGCACGACCCCGGCCACGAGGCCGGCGACGAGTGTGGCGATCGTGATCCACATGACGTCGAGCCCGCGGCCGGTGCGTCGCTTCGCGACGACCGCGCGGCCGATGGGGTAGACCGCGTAGCTTACGGCGAGCACGAGGAACATCCAGGCCCAGTGGAACGGCTGCGGCACACCGCGCCGCTTCAGCTCTCGCCAGTCGAGGTAGGCGAACCAGATCAGCAGCGCATTGCCGATCCAGCCGAGCGCGATGAGCGCGACATAGCCGGGGGAGAAGAGCGCGGCGGTGGCACCGAGGCCCGTCGTGTCGGTGATGCTCGCGACGATGAACGACTCCCAGTCGATCAGGAAGACGGGCAAGAACTGCACGATCGGGATGACCAGGATCAGCCAGATCCAGGGGGTGGAGGGGTCGGTGCCCTCCGGGGCGCGCAACTGCGCGGCGGGGGTGGCCGGCGTGTAGGGGTCGGGCCGATACGGGTCGGGCTGGGGGGCGGCGTCGGTCACTTATGTCTCCTCGAACGTGTTGACCATGGCGAAGGCGGCTCGCTCCAGATAATCCCACAGCGTTGCCTCCAACAGGGGCGGCAGCGCGAGGCTCTCGACGGCGGCGCGCATGTGGCCCAGCCAGCGGTCGCGGGCATCCGGATTGATGTGGAAGGGGTTGTGGCGCATGCGGAGTCGCGGGTGACCCCGCTGCTCGCTGTAGGTGCCCGGGCCACCCCAGTACTGCTCGAGGAAGGCCGTGAGGCGCCAGATGGCGCCCTCCATGTCGTCGTCCGGATACATCGGCTTCAGCACCGGGTCGGCCCCGACACCCTCGTAGAACCGCCGCACGAGCCGCTCGAAGGTCTCGTGGCCGCCCACCTGCTCATAGAAGGTGCTCTGCGGGTCGTCAGCGTTGCGCTGGCCGAGTTCGACCATGCGTCAGTCCTCCTTCACAGCGGCCATCACAGGTCGCTGTCTTCCGGCGGCGTGACGGGGCGGCGGCTCGCGCGCGAGGCCTCGCGCGCGTCGATGCCGTCCATGACGATGCGGTTGAGCGAGGGCACGGCCACGCCCAGCTCGTCGAGGGCGAGCTTGAGCCGCAGGCGCAGGGCGCGCGCCATGTCGAACTGGTCGCCCGAGCGCACCTTCATGACCAGGCGGATGACGAGGGCCTCGGCCGAGATCGACTCGATGCCCCAGATCTCGGGCGGCTCGAGCACTTTGCGCTTGAACTCGGGCTCGTCGGCCATCGCGTTGGCGGTGGCGAGCATGACCTCTTGCACCTCGTCGACGTTCGAGGTGTAGGGCGCGGGCAGGTCGATGATGACGCGCGCCCAGCCCTGCGACTTGTTGCCGACGTTGATGATCTCGCCGTTGCGCACGTACCAGAGCACCCCGCCGACGTCGCGAATCTGGGTCACGCGCACACCGACGATCTCGACGACGCCGCCCACCGGCCCCTGGGTCGACTGCAGCTCGACGATGTCGCCGACGCCGAGCTGGTCTTCGAACACCATGAAGAGACCGTTGAGCATGTCTTTCACGACGTTCTGGGCACCGAAACCGAGGGCGGCGCCGAGGATGCCCGCGGAGGCGATGAGTGCCGTGACCGAGAAGTCCAGCTCGCCCAGCACGAGCACGATCGCCACCGCGACGATCGCCCAGGTGACGAGGTTGTTGAGCACCGTGCCCATCGTGCGCGTGCGCTGCACGACGCGCACGGCGTGCAACGGCGAGGCGCTGAGCTCGACCGTGTCGTCGACGTTCTGCGCCTTCTTCACGCCCGAGACGACGCGGTCGACGACCCGGCGGATCACGACGACGAGCACCCATCGCAGCACCACCGCGCCGACGATGACGCCGACGATGCGGAACGGCGCCTCGTAGGTGGTCAGGAAGTCGGTGATGCCGCGCCAGGCGGCAGCCCAGTCGACGCCCGTGCCGTCGTCGGTGCCGGTCGTCAGCATCATCGGCTAGACCCGGTCGCGCGCCTGCGCGGCGAGCGCGCGCTCGACGCCCGCGAGATTCTCGGTGACGAGGCGCCGCAGCGCGGGGGCCGCGTCGGTGTTCGCGTCGAGCCACCCGCGCGTCGCATCCACGAGCTCCTGCGAGGCCAGCGGCGCCGGGTACAGGCCCAGCACGATGTACTCGGCGATCGCGTGCGTGCGGCTCGACCACACCTCGGTGAGCGCGTCGAAGTACGGCTGCACGAGCCCCTCGAGCGAGGCCGGGTCGTTGACGTGCGTGTAGCCCATGGTCGTCATGCGCACGACGACGTTCGGCAGATCGTCGCGCGCGACGAGCGAGTCGAAGGCGGCGCGCTTGTCGTCGGCGCTCGGCAGGGCGGCGGCGCTGCGCGCGGCCGCCTGCTGGCCATTCGACGTGTTGTCGCGCTCCAGCGCGGTCTCGATCTCGCTGTGGGATGCGGCGCCGTTGAGCGCCAGCCCCTCCAGCAGCTCCCACTCGAGGTCGGTGTCGATCGTGACGCCGGGCAGCGTGATCGAGCCGTCGCGCAGCCCGCGCAGCGTCTCGACGTGGGCGGGCGTGCTCGCGACATTGGCGAAGAACTTCACGAACTGGAACTGGCTGTCGCTGCCCGCCTCGGCGCTCTGCGCGAGCGACCACAAGGCGTCGCCGATCTCGGCGATGATGCCCGGGCGCGCGGTGGGCTCGACGTACATGCGGGCCACGGTCAGCAGCTGCGTGAGGGTCGTGCGCACGGTGGTCGACTCGGTCTCGGTCGCGATGTTGCCGAGCACGAGGCGCACGTAGTCGCGTGCGGCGGTCTCGGCGTCGCGCGTCGAATCCCACGCCGAGCCCCACACGAGCGAGCGGGCGAGCGGGTTCTCGATCTTCGACAGGTGCTCAATGGCGACGGCGAGCGAGTCGTCGTCGAGGCGGATCTTTGCGTAGGCGAGGTCGTCGTCGTTGAGCAGGATGAGCGACGGGCGCGGCATCCCAACCAGCTCGGGCACCTCGGTGCGGGTGCCGTCGACGTCGAGCTCGAGGCGGTGCGTGCGCGTGAGCGCACCATCCACGAGGTCATAGAACCCGACGGCCATGCGGTGCGGCCGGATCGTCGGGTAGTCGGGGTGCGCGCTCTGCAGCACCGCGAAGCTCGTGATGACGCCGGCCTCGTCGACCGTCAGCTCGGGGCGCAGGGTGTTGACGCCCGCGGTCTCGAGCCACAGCTGCGACCACGTCGACAGCTCGCGGCCGCTCGTGGCCTCGAGCTCGCTCAGCAGGTCGGTGAGCTCGGTGTTGCCCCAGGCGTGCTTCTGGAAGTACTGGCCGACGCCCGCGAAGAAGGCGTCTTGGCCCACCCACGCGACGAGCTGCTTGAGCACGCTGCCGCCCTTGGCGTAGGTGATGCCGTCGAAGTTGACCTGCACGTCTTCGAGGTCGTTGATGGTCGCGACGACGGGGTGCGTGCTGGGCAGCTGGTCTTGCCGGTAGGCCCAACTCTTCTCCATGGCCTGGAAGGTCGTCCACGCCTCGTGCCACTCGGTGGCCTCAGCCGTGGCGATCGTCGACGCCCACTCGGCGAACGACTCGTTGAGCCACAGGTCGTTCCACCACTTCATCGTCACGAGGTCGCCGAACCACATGTGGGCGAGCTCGTGCAAGATCGTGACGACGCGGCGCTCCTTGACGGCGTCGGTCACCTTGCTGCGGAACACGTAGACCTCGGTGAAGGTGACGGCACCGGCGTTCTCCATGGCCCCGGCGTTGAACTCGGGCACGAAGAGCTGGTCGTACTTCTCGAAGGGGTAGGCGACGCCGAACTTCGACTCGAAGTACTCGAAGCCCTTGCGCGTGATGTCGAAGATGTAGTCGGCGTCGAGGTACTCGAAGAGGCTCGCGCGGGCGTAGATGCCGAGCGGGATGCTGCGGCCGTCGCTGCTCGTCAGCTCGCTGTGCACGCTCTGGTAGGGCCCCGCGATGATCGCGGTGATGTAGCTCGAGATGCGCTTGGTGGTCTGGAAGACAGTCGTGGCGGCGTCGCCGTTCTCGGTGCGGCTCTTGACGGGGGAGTTGGAGACGACGATCCAGCTGGCGGGGGCGGTCACGGTGAAGCGGAACGTCGCCTTGAGGTCGGGCTGCTCGAAGACCGCGAACACGCGGCGGCTGTCGGGCACTTCGAACTGCGAGTAGAGGTAGACCTCGCCGTCGACGGGGTCGACGAAGCGGTGCAGGCCCTCGCCGGAGTTCGTGTATTCGTGGTCGGCGACGACCGTGAGCACGTTGTGCTCGGCGAGTCCGTCGAGCTGGATGCGCGTGCCGTCGGCCACGGCGGCCGCGTCGAGCGCGACCCCGTTGAGCGTGACGCTGTGCACCGTGCGGGTGACGGCGTCGATGAACGTGCTCGCGCCCGCGGTGGCCGAGAAGGTCACGGTCGACGTCGACCGGAACACCTCGTCACCCGTGGTCAGGTCGAGCGAGACGTCGTAGCTCTCGGTCTCGACGAGGGCCCTGCGCTCGTGCGCTTCGACGCGGGTCAGGTTCTCTGCGGGCACGGCGGCAGCCTCCTTGGGGCAGTGTGCTGATGAGCACGGGATTCGGGATGCGCGGCTCGTGGCCATGCGCTTTCAGCGTAGTGCGGCTTCGTCTGAGGGCTAATCTCTGAGCCCGGGGCCAAAGCAACAGGCTCATGCCTTGCATGACCCGTTGCGCTTCCCCATACAGCGTGAGAATGCATAGACAAGAATTGAAACCACGGAATCTCGTTGTGATTGCTAGTTCATGGAGAAGGAAGCCACAGTGTCGAAAGCGGCGGCGAGAGTCACATTGGTTGTGGCGCGAACTCTTCTTGTCGTTGCAGGCCTATCGAGCACAGTGATGATCATCACAGTGAGGACACAGCCTGTAGTCGCCTGGACGTGCGCCATCGTGGCCGTCTTGGCCGTCATTGGACTGGTGATCGCCAATCGGCGCCTCAAGCGGCTGGGGCTCGACGAGATCGGTGCTGTCGGCCCTCTGGACTAGGTCGTGATTGACCTGTCCCAAATTTCATGGCGCGCGAAGATCTTGTCTGCCTGCGTTGGGCCGAGCTTCGTTTCGGCACAGTCCACAGAACCGGCAGGTGCCAGCACGTATGGCCCTGTGTTCAGCCGCGCAGCCAGACCACTCCGTGGGCGGGCAGGGTGAGGCCGGCGCGCAGGTCGTGGCGGGCATCCGTCAGCAGGTCGGTCATGGTGGCGGGCAGGCCTGAGAGTGTCAGCGCGTCGATGGTCTGGGGCTCGTCGGCGACGTTGGCGAAGCAGACCACCGGCCCCTGGGGCCCCGGCCGCTGGTAGCCCAGCACGTGCGGGTTTTTGGTGTCGAAGCCGATGAGGGTGCCCCCGCTTAACTCCGGGGTCGCGCGGCGCACCGCGATGAGGTGCTGCAGGCCCGAATAGATGCGGCCGGCGTCGGTCGAGGCGTCGGTGCGCTGCGCGTAGCGCTCGGCGGGGTAGGTCGGCCGGTGCGCCCAGCGGCTGTCGTCGGCGTGGCCCGGCTCGTCGGCCCAGTGGGGGTCGTTGAGCTGGCCGACCTCGTCGCCGAGGTACAGCAGCGGGATGCCGCCGGTCGAGAGCACGATCGAGTGGGCGAGCAGGATGCGGCCGATCGCTCCGGCGTCGCCCGCCTCGAGGCCCGCGAGCGAGGCCGTCGTGCCCGAGATGCGGCAGTCGCCCGTCTTCGGATTGTCTTGGAAGGGGATGCCGCGGGCGAAGCTGCCCGGAAACCGGTTGACGAAGAAGCTGTTCAAGAACCGCCGGTGCTCGAAGCCGTCGATGCCGAGCTCGGCGGCATCTTCGTCGGCGAAGGTCCACCCGATGTCGTCGTGGCTGCGCACGTAGTTGACCCACGCGGTGCCCTCGGGCAGATTGTGGCGCCGGTCGAGGGCCTGCTGCAGCAGCCGGGCATCCCGCGTGGCCAGCGAGTTCCAGATGAGGGCCATCTGCAGCGGGTTGTAGCTGATGCGGCACTCGTCGACCGAGATGTACTCGACGACCTGGTCGGGGTGCACGATCGCCTCGCTCTTGAACATCACGGCGGGCGCCGCGATGCGCAGGGCCGCCGTGAAGGCCTGGATGAGCAGGTGCGCCTCGGGCAGGTTCTCGCAGCTCGTGCCCAGCTGCTTCCAGATGAAGGCGACCGCGTCCATGCGCAGGATGTCGACGCCCTGGTTGGCGAGGAAGAGCATCTCGCCCGCCATCGCGCGCAGCACGGCGGGGTTGGAGTAGTTGAGATCCCACTGGAAGGTGTGGAAGGTCGCCCAGATCCACCGCTCGGCCTCCTCCCGGCTCGGCACGGTGCCGTCGCGGCGGGGGAAGGGCACGAAGCTGCCCGGGTGGTCGTCGGGGAAGATCTCGCGCACCGTCGCCTCGAAGGCGTCGGGCTGCTCGCGGCCGTCGAAGACCCAGTAGTAGTTCTCGAACTCCCGCTCACCGGCGATCGCGCGCCGGGCCCACTCGTGCTCGTTCGACGTGTGGTTGAAGATGAAGTCGAGCACGAGCACGATGCCGTTGGCCCGCAGCTCGGCGGCGAGGCTCTGCAGTTGCGCCATGTCGCCGAGGGCGGGGTTCACGGCGCGGTAGCTCGACACGGCATAGCCGCCGTCGCTGTTCTCCTCCGGCGCCGCGAAGAGCGGCATGAGGTGCAGGTAGGTCAGGCCCAGTTCTCTGAAGTACGGGATGCGCGCCCGCACGCCGTCGAGGTTCTCGGCGTAGCGGTCGACGTAGCAGACGCCCCCGAGCATTTGGTTCGACTGGAACCAGTCGGGGTCGGCGAGGCGCGCGTCGTCGAGCGCCCGCAGCTCGGTGGGGCGCTGCTGCCACGAGGTCGCGAGCAGGTCGACGAGCGCGGCGAGCTCGGTGTCGAGGTGCAGGCCGGCGCCGTAGATGCGCGTGAGCAGGCTCGTCAGGCGCGGGGCCTCGGCCTCGACGCGGGCGGCGAACCGCGCCCACTCGGCGGGGTCGGTCTCGGGGCGGCGCGCCTGGTCGAGCGCGTGCATCCACTGTTCGGTGCGTCCTTGTTCCGTCTGCGGCACGATCGCCAGTCTAGGTCGGGGTCGTGGCGGTCGGCCCAGTATTGTCCAGGTGGACAACTCGTGAGAGCATGAGCGCATGCACACGACCGTCTTCGAGCGCAGCCGCCCCGACGCCCGCCTGATCGCCGAGAGCCTCGAGGGTTCGCGGCTGCAGCCGTTCTGGCTCGACGACCTGCCCGAACGGCCGGTTCGCCCCGCGCTCACCGGCCGTGAGACGGCCGACCTCGCCGTCGTCGGTGGCGGCTACACGGGCCTCTGGACGGCGCTGCTCGCGAAGCAGCGCGACCCCGACGCCCGCGTCGTGCTGCTCGAAGGCAAGCGCATCGGCTGGGCCGCGAGCGGCCGCAATGGCGGCTTCGTCGAAGCCACCCTCACGCACGGCGCTAAGAACGGCGAGACCCGGTTCCCCGACGAGCTCGCCACGCTCGACCGGCTCGGCATGCAGAACCTCGACGAGATCGAGGCCACGGTTGAGCGCGAGGGCTGGGCGGTCGACTTCGAGCGCGTCGGATCCATCGCCGTCGCGACCGAGCCCTACCAGGTGGCCGAGCTCGCGGCCGCGCACGACGGCGAGCACGAACTGTTCTTCGACGCCGCCGCGATGCGCGCGCAGATCGCCTCGCCGACCTATGAGGGCGGGCTGTGGTCGACGCGGGATACGGCGCTCGTGCATCCCGGAAAGCTCGCGATCGCCCTCATGCGCGCGTGCCTCGATGCGGGGGTCGAGATCTTCGAGTCGAGCCCCGTCAGCGACCTCAGCGCCGAGCGCGACGCCGTCACGCTCAGCGTGCGCGGCGGCGGCACTGTGCGGGCCGCACGCGTGGCGCTCGCGACCAACGCGTTCCCCTCCCTGCTCAAGCGCTACCGCCTGCACACCGTGCCGGTCTACGACTACGTGCTCATGACCGAACCGCTGACGGATGCCCAGCTCGCCTCGATCGGGTGGCAGGGTCGGCAGGGCGTGGCCGACAGCGCCAACCAGTTCCACTACTACCGCCTCAGTACCGACAACCGCATCCTGTGGGGTGGATACGACGCGATCTACCACTTCGGCGGGCGCATCCGCCCGGAGTACGACGACCGCCGCGAGTCGTTCGAGACTCTCGCGAGCCACTTCTTCACGACCTTCCCGCAGCTCGAGGGTGTGCGGTTCAGCCACCGCTGGGCCGGCGTCATCGACACGTGCAGCCGCTTCTGCGCCTTCCACGCCACCGCCCACCAGGGGCGCGTCGCCTACTCGGCGGGGTTCACGGGGCTCGGTGTCGCCGCCACGCGCTTCGCCGCGAACGTCATGCTCGATCAACTCGCGGGCGAGACGACCGAGCGCACCTCGCTCGACATGGTGCGCAGCATGCCGCTGCCGTTCCCGCCCGAGCCGGCCACCTACCCGGCCGTGCAGTCGGTGCGCTGGGCGCTCGACCGCGCAGATCACAATTCGGGAAAGAGAAATGTGTTCTTGCGCACGCTCGACGCGGTGGGTCTAGGGTTCGATTCGTGAGCCTTCCCCTCGACGCCGCCACCGTGCTGCAGGCCCTCGAGCTCGAACTCGAGCACGAGCCCGTCGACCCCGACCAGGTGGTCGACGGCGACCCGACGACCGGCATCGCCGCGCTCGCCGAGCTCGACGACTGGGAGGTCGGTGTGTGGGAGATCACACCCGGCACCGTCACCGACGTCGAGGTCGACGAGGTCTTCATCGTGCTGCGCGGCCACGCCATCCTGCGCCGCGGCGACGGCTCTGAGGTCGAGCTGCGCGCCGGCTCGGTCGGCCGTCTCGACGACGGGGAAGAGACCGAGTGGCGCGTGCTCGAGACCCTGCGCAAGATCTACATCGCGTAGCGCCTAGAAGGTGCTGTCGCCCCGGATCACCACGTCGCTGCCGCCGTCGACGAACACGATCTGCCCGCAGAGGTGCGAGTTCTCGACGCTCGTGAGGAAGCCGAGCAGGTTCGCGACGACGGCGGGGTCGGCGATGCCGTTGAGCGGCATCGGCACCATCTCGAGAATCGCCTTCGACGACTCCTCCGTGGCGGTGAACGAGTCGGTCATCGGTGTGCGGATGATGCCCGGCGCGACCGCGTTGAGCGGAATCCCCGCTCCCGCCCACTCGGGCGTTGCGGCGTTGCGGCGGATCCAGCGCACGAGCGCGCGCTTCGTCGAGCCGTAGATCAGGCCGCCCTTTCCCTCGTCGAGCAGCTGCTGCGCACGGTGCAGCGCGGCCGGCTCGTCGTGCGCGAGGCACGCGTCGACGAGTTCGTCGTCGACCGGGAAGAGCGAGGCCATGGATGCCGTGGCCACTGCGCGCGGAGCATCCGCCCCCGATAGCAGCGGCCGAAGACCCTCGAGCGTCGCGAGCGCACCGAAGTAGTTCACCGCGACGGTGGCGGTGGACTCGGTCGCGAGCCCCGCGTTGGCGACGACCGCGTCGATGCGGCCGCCGCTGAGCTCGGTGACGTGGCGCACGAGCGCCGCGCGGCCCTCGTGCGTGGTGAGGTCGGCCGTGATGTCGGCGTCGTGCAGATCGACCCCGATGACGCGGTGGCCCTGGCCGGTGAGCAGCGCGGCAGTGGCGGCTCCGATGCCGCTCGCCGCGCCCGTGATGACGTAGGTGCGAGTCATGGTGGTGACTCCTCTCGAATCGGTGGCGCCAGCCTGGCACTGGGGCTCTCTCGACGACAGGGGCGAACGTCCTGCCCTCGTAGAATCGACCCATGCGCATCCACGTGGCGACCGATCACGCCGGCCTCGAGTTCAGCCAGACGGTGCGCGAGCACGTCGCCGCCCAGGGGCACGAGGTGCACGACCACGGGCCGCAGCACTACGACGCGCTCGACGACTACCCGAGCTTCTGCATCAACGCCGCCCGCGCCGTCGCGCGCGACCAGGCGGCGGGCCTCGAGGCGCTCGGCATCGTCTTCGGCGGGTCGGGCAACGGCGAGCAGATCGCGGCCAACAAGGTGCAGGGCATCCGTGCCGCCCTCGTCTGGAGCGAGGCGACCGCGACCCTCGCCCGCGAGCACAACGACGCCAACGTGATCGCCATCGGCGCCCGCCAGCACTCGGTCGATGAGGCGCTGCGGTTCATCGACCTCTTCATCGGCACGCCGTACCCGGGCGAGGAGCGCCACGCGCGCCGCATCGCCCAGCTCTCCGAGTACGAGACCACCGGCGCGATCGCCGGGCACGAGATCGTCTAGCTAGTTGGAGCTTGTATATTCCTAATGTGAGCAGTCGTCGGCCTCGAGGAGAACTCTGGGTACAGGGAGCTCGAGCCATTGAGACAGTCGCGGCTGCCACCGTTCCCAAAACTGCTGAGGCCTGGCCGGAACTGCTCTTTCACAGGTTCACAGGGAATTTCCTCTCTATCGGCTCCACTGACTCAACGGTCGAGGCGGAGCGACTGCTCGATCTTGACCCCAGTGTGTACTTCTACGTCAACGCTCCTCATCCGCACTTCGGTCAGCATGTGACCGTCTTTGCGGTGGATGACGTAGTCGATAGCCGATACGTTCACGTTTCGCCTTTCGATACAGGCGGACTTGCGCTGGGATACATACCGCTAAAGAAGGCTGCGGGAAGGAACGAGCGACGCTTGTTCGTTCAGCTGCATAGTTTCGAGCACGACAGGTACTGGGTTCCATTCTTGACATGGGTTAGGAAGGCCTTTCGTAGGTTCGCAGGCTACGTTGAAGCGCGAGTGCCGGGTCACCATTTCTTGGATGAAGTAGACCTGGAAGCCTGCACAAGCGCGCAGGCATGGTTCTGGGAAGCACGCGTTCACAAGATGCGCACGCTACCCGCGACTCCGAGAATCCGGAGGGTGACGCTCGGCCCGGGCGACCGTAGGCGATTCATGGAGTGGCTGTCCACTTTCGGCGCACACGATTCCGCCGAGGCTCTGGACATTGCCAAGCGATTCCGCCGACTCTCTGAGGAAAGTCCAGACCCAGTCAAAGCGGCGACGATGTATCTTCTGGACAAGGGGGTCAGAAGATGAACGATGTGCTCGTTGGCTTCGTCATGGACCCATTTGGCTATGAGGCCGACTTTCTTTGCGCGGCCCCGGTGGTCCGACGGTCTGGGTCCCAGGGCTTCAGCTTGGAAGTTGGCGCGATCGACGGGTGGTTCCCGCGCGAATCGAGGAAGCTCGCAGACTCCGACCTGCGCTTCGTGGTCCACATTCCCGAGCGTGCTCAAAAGACAATCGAGGTCGGTGAGACTGTGTGGGCTCTCGGTAGCCTTGCCCACCAGGCGCTAATGCACGATGAGGTGGACCCGGGCGTGCGCCTGCCGGTGGGCGGGTGGCCTGTGGCGGGGCGCGGTTATCGTTGGACCATCGGAACTCGTGAGGATTTTCTGCTCCGGTCTGGAGCCTTTGCGAATCAAATGGCTCGTGTGCTGAAGCGACAACTGCGAGACCAAGGTCACGTGAAGCCACTGGAGCTTCAGCGTCAGCTCTACGCACGGCTCGAAGGGGTTCAATCGAAAGAGCGCCTCATTCTTCTCGGCCTCATCGCGAAGACAGATCTGGACTCGGTCAGGCTCGACCTGCTTCGCTTCGAGTACTTCCGCGATGCGAAGACGCTTTTGCGTGGGCGCTGGTTCTTCGACCGTGCCGTGCGCAAGCTCGAGGACGAGCTACTCGAGTCCTCGCGACTAGTCCGGCGCCCTCAAGAAGAAAACGGGCAGAAGTCAGTCAGAATCGCGGGATCTAAGCCTGTGTTCGTCCAGTACAAGATTGTTTCTGGTGATGGTCAACGCATGGACCTTCGGCAGGTTGAAACGCAAGACCTCACGGCTGCGCTTCGAAAGGTTGATTCAGAGCACTTCGGTCGCGCATACCGCGCGCTGGACGCGGCGGATTCAGCAATGGAGTTCATGAACGATCTTGATTCGAAGGGAGTGAGCGGTCCGAATGAGCGAATCTAGTGGCGAAGCGCAGAAGCCTTCTGAATACGCTGAGACGCCTCTCGAGTTTTGGCAGCTCATGGAGGCGGAACGACGGCGAGACGAGACTGACTACATAGAGTTCTCGAGCAGCCCCAACTACGAGACGGCGCTACGCGAGGTATTCCAAGACTATGAGTCGCGGGAGTCATTCGTCCCCGGGCAGCTTGTTCAGTGGAAGCCTAGGATGAAGAACCAGAGGTTTCCTCTCTACGGCAAGCCCGCAGTCGTGATGAAGATGATCGACACAGATGCTCCCTTGGACTTCACCATTGACGGCGGCACCGAAGCGCGAGACATAGTCCTCGGGTTCTTGGACGGGGATGGCGACTTGCGGACTTACGCTTACAGCTCGCTTCGATTCACCAACTGGGACTCCTAAGCGGGGCGAAAACTAGCGGAACTTTCGAGCGCCGCGTCTAAGTCGAAAGCATCTAAGGTGCCCGAGGGCCACTCCGTCCATCGCATCGCTCGGCAGTTCGCGCGGCACTTCGTCGGCGAGCCCGTGCGGGTCAGTTCGCCGCAGGGCCGTTTCGCCGAGGGCGCCGCGATCATCGACGGCCGCACGATGACCGAGTCGCGCGCCGTCGGCAAGCAGATGTTCCTCGAGTTCGACGACGCCCTGTGGCTGCGCGTGCACCTCGGCATCTACGGCGCGTGGGATTTCGCTGGCGCGGTCGCAACAGCGACCGCGCGCCCAGTGCCGAGTGCGTTGGGAGCGGAAGAGGATGCGGCAGGTCGGGATTACCCGAGCCTGATCAATGGTCGCATGGGCCAGACGAACATGACCGGCACCGACCCCGATGAGGCACGGGATGCTCGCACGACGGTCGTTGGCGAGCACGAGGCATCCCTCTCATCGATCGGGGCTCCCCGCCGCACGCGCTTGCGCATGGCCGAGGCCGAGAAGGAGAGCGTGATCGACGACGCTGCCCTCAGCGGCTTCCCGCCCGAGCCCGTCGGCCAGGTGCGCGTGCGCCTGCTGACCGACCGAGCGGTCGCCGACCTGCGCGGGCCCACCGCGTGCGAGGTGCTCGATGCGGCCGGCGTGCAACGGGTGATCGATGCGCTCGGCCCCGATCCGCTCGTCGACGACGCCGACGCGGGGGAGGAGCGTATGCTCGCGCGCATCCGGGGCCGCCGGGTGCCGATCGGTCTGCTGCTCATGGACCAGTCGGTAGTGAGCGGCATCGGCAACGTCTACCGCGCCGAGATCCTCTTCCGGGCCCGCCTCGACCCGCACGTCACGGGCGCCGCGCTGCCCGACGACGTCATCCGCGACCTGTGGCGCGACTGGCGCTACCTGCTGGGTGTGGGCGTCGAGACGGGCCAGATGCTCACGATGGACGGCCTCGACGACGAGGGCCAGCGGGCCGCCCTGCGCAATCGTGCCGACCGGCACTGGGTCTACAAGCGCGAAGGGCTGCCGTGCCGCATCTGCCGCACGAGCATCGCCCTCGAGATCGCCGCAGGGCGCAAGCTCTACTGGTGCCCGAGCTGCCAGGCAGGAGTCTGATGCGCCACACACCGCACTACCTCATGACCGAGCCCGATGAGGTGCGCCAGCTCATCCGTGACAACCCCTGGATGACGATCGTCTCGAGCCCGCCCGGCAGCGGCATCGTCGCCTCGCACTACGCCTTCCTGCTCGACGAGCAGGCGTCGACGGGCGACGAGATCGTGCTCATCGGGCACGTCGGTCGGCCCGACGAGCAGGCGCACGGGCTGGGATCGCACGAGGTGCTCATCATCGTGCAGGGCCCGCACGGCTACATCTCGCCGAGCTGGTACGCCGAGGGCGACATCATCCCCACCTGGAACCACGTGACGGCGCACCTCTGGGGCACCCCCGAGATTCTGACCGACGAGCAGAACCTGCAGGCGCTCGCCGAGCTGACCGAGCACTTCGAACGGCACGTCGTCAACCCCCGGGGCCTGCATCTCGACCCGGAGTATTCTCGACGGGTAGCCCTCGGCACGGTCGGGGTGCGCGTGCGAGTGACGCGGTTCGACGCTCGCGCCAAGCTCAGCCAGAACAAGGCGCCCGAGGTCATCGAGCGCATCATCGACGAGCTCGAGGGCGACGGGCCCTACAACCACCCCGGGCTGGCCCGCGAGATGAGGAGACACCATGACGCGCGCGATTCGTAATGCGCGACCGCTCGGCGGCCACGACCCGATCGACATCCTGATCGACGACGGCGTCATCGTCGGCATTCTGCCGGCCGGCATCGAGGCGGCGGTGCCCGACGACATCGACCTGCAGGGCCGCTTCATCATGCCAGGGCTGTGGGACGAGCACGTGCACCTCACCCAGTGGGCGCAGCACCGTCGCCGCATCGACCTCGCGCCCGCTGAGAGCGCCGCCGAGGCCGCCGCGATCGTGCGGTCGGCCCTCGCGCGCGGCGAGGCCCGCGACGCGGTCGTCGTCGGTGTCGGCTTCCGTGACGGTCTGTGGCCGGATGCGCCCAGCGCGGCCCTGCTCGACTCCGTCGCGCCCGATCGGCCGATCGTGCTGGTCAGCGCCGACGTGCACTGCGTCTGGCTCAACAGCGCTGCGCTCGTGCACTTCGGGGTCGACGTCACGTCGGGAGCCGACGGCGACGGCGTGCTGCGCGAAGACGCCGCCTTCGCGATCACCGCCCGGCTCGACAGCGCCCCCGATGCCGAGCTCGACCGCTGGGTCGCCGAAGCGGCGGCCGAGGCGGCCGCGCGCGGCGTCGTCGGCGTGGTCGACCTCGAGATGCGCTGGAACCGCGACGACTGGGCCCGCCGCGTCGCCGCGGGCTTCGACGCCCTGCGCGTCGAGTTCGGCGTCTACCCCCAGCACCTCGACCGGGCGATCGAGCTCGGCCTGCGCTCGGGGCAGCCGCTCGCCGGCACCGTGAGCGTCGGCCCCCTCAAGGTCATCACCGACGGCTCGCTCAACACCCGAACCGCCTACTGCTGCGACCCGTATCCGGATGCTCCCGCCGAGGCCTACGGCCGCCTCAACGTGCCCCCCTGCGAGCTGCACCCGTTGCTCGCCCGGGGCAGCGAGGCGGGCTTCGAGCTCGCCGTGCACGCGATCGGCGACGGCGCCAACCGTCTGGCTCTCGACGTGTTCGCCAAGCTCGGCCGCGGGGGACGCATCGAGCACGCGCAGCTCGTGCACGACAGCGACTTCGCCCGCTTCGCGACCCTCGGGGTCACGGCGAGCGTGCAGCCCGAGCACGCCGTCGACGACCGCGACGTCGCCGAGCGCTACTGGCCCGGGCGTACGCGCCGCGCCTTCGCGCTGCGCTCGTTCCTCGACGCGGGAGCGCGCATCGTGCTCGGCTCCGACGCCCCCGTCGCGCCGCTCGACCCCTGGGTGGCGATCGCGGCGGCGACGAGCCGCACGCGCGACGGCCGGCCGGCCTTCCACGCCGAGCAGTCGATCACGGTCGTCGAGGCGCTCGCGGCCTCGACCCGCACCCTCGTGGCGCTCGGCGAGCCCGCCGACCTCGTCGCGCTCGATGTCGATCCGCTCGCGGTCGCGCCGGAGTCGCTGCGCACCATGCCGGTGGCGCTGACGATGCTCGCGGGGCGCGTCACGCACGCCGATGCGCCCCTGCGCGCGGAAGCGGCGCTCGAGGTCTAACTCGGCGCCGCCCCGCGTGCGAACTACTTCGCGATGTGGGCGAAGAGGAACCAGCGGTCCTTCTCGAGCGCGGCGGTGATCGCGATCGCGAGGTCTTGGCTCACGGGGTCGATCTCGTCGAGCTCGTCGATCGCGGTGCGCAGCGTGACGAGGGTCGCGTCGATGCCGGCGATGACCTGGGCGATGAGCGCATCCGTCGACTGGAAGCCCTCGCTCACGGCGGGCACCGTCGTCGAGGCGCCGATCGTCGCGACGCGCGCGTCGAGCGGCTGGCCGAGCGTGACGATGCGCTCAGCGGCGAGGTCGCTGAACTCACGGGCGTGATCGACGAGGGCGTCGAGCAGCTCGTGCACGGGCATGAAGTTCACGCCGCGCACGTGCCAGTGCGCCTGCTTACCTTCGACGGCGAGCGCCATGAGGTCGATGACGACGGGGGTGAGGTGTTCAGCGACGCCCTTCGTGAGAGCGGCGGTCGTGGCGCCCTTGGGCGCGGCGGTGACGGTGGCCATGGAGAACGTCCTTCCTTCGTGGGGATGAGATCCGTCCACCGTAGAACAGGCGCTCTGCAGCCCGCTGGGGGTTGACAGGGCTCAGCGCAGCTGGCTGATGCGAGTCGCCGCATCGCGCACGTTCTTCATCCGACGCTCGAAGCGCGCCGCGATCGCGATGATGAGCACGCCGGCGAGCCCGAGCCACAGCCACCATTCCACCGACCGGCCGACCAGGTCGAGCAGCGGCCAGCTCTGCACCAGGAGGTGCACGAGCAGCACCACGCCGCCGATGACGAAGGGGGCCTGCAGCCGTCTCCAGAGTGCGGCGACGAACACGGATGCGGCGGCGATGCCGAGAGCCACGGCCCGCCACAGCGGCTCGCCCGCCCCATCGATCGCGAGCAGCGACGGCACGAGCAGCACGGCCACGCCCGGGCCGAGCCACGGCCAGCTGCGCGCGGCGGGCGCGGCGTCGAAGTGCATCGTGCCGATCGCCAGCAGGGCCAGCGCGAGGGGGATGCTCACCAACTCGACGGGGTCGACTGCGCCCACGAGCCCGAGGGCGCCCGCGCACAGGGCCGCCGTGCCGATCATCGCGGCGGTCGCCGCATCGCGCAGCCGACCGTCGGCGAGCACGCGGGCCGCGACAGCCACCGCGCTCGGCACGATCACGATCAGGGCGGCGCGCACGAGGTCGCCACCGCCCAGCGCGCTGCCGCCCGCGGCCACGATCAGGTCGAGCGTGTGGGCGAGAGCGAGCAGGGCGAGGGCCGCGAGCCCTGCTGCGACCAGCGCCGTGCTCATGCCGGGCAGGCGCGCATCGATGCGGCGCTCGGCGAGCAGCGGCACGACCGTGAGCGCGACGGCCGCGATCGCGACGATCATGACGCGAGCATCCGTGCCCTCGACGCTCTGCACCGCCGAGGGGACCAGGGCGACGAGCAGCGCCGCGCCGGTGAGCGGCGCCGCTGAGCGCGGCGGTGCGGATGCGCGGCGGCGGCCGAGCACGGCGCTCGCGGCGACGACGAGCAGCATCGCCCCGGCGAGCGGCAGCACGTAGGGGTCGGGGGCGGTCTCGCCCGCGTCGGCGAGGCGGATCCAGAGCGCGATCGTGGCGATGCCGAGCGCGACCCAGCCGATGAACCGCCGCGGCGAGGCGGAGCCGATGAGCCCGTCGCGACTGATGCTGATGACGAGCGCAAGCACGGCGAACACGAGCACCGGCAGCCAGAGCAGCTCGGGCCGGGCGGTGCGCACGGCGGTGTCGAGCACGAGCACGGCGCCCGCGAGCGCAGCGCCGACATCGCCCACGAGCCGGGGGAAGCTCCCGCTGGAGACGGTCCCGCGCACGGAGCGCGTGCGGGCGTCGAGCGCGCGCCCAGCCGAGTCGTGCGCGGGCGCGACGAGCAGGGCGACGGTCGCGATGACGATGAGGGCACCGATCGCGATGGCGGCGACGACGGCCGGGTCGAGTGCGCGCCCGTCGACGGCGAGCACGATCGCGCGAGCGGCCGCGATCGGGATGAGCGCGCGAGCGATCAGCCGCTCGCTTGTGCCGCCCCGCACGGCGACGAGAGCGAGCGCCGCGACGACCAGTGCCAGGGTGGTGGCCTCATCGAGCGCCGGGAGGTCGACGGCGAGTGCCGCGATCACGCCCCCGACGAGGGCGACCACCCCGACGACGGAGCGTTCGAGAGCGGCGAGCCGCCCGAGCTGGCTCGCCGCGATGACGATCGCGACCGCCGCGAGCACGGCGCTGCCGGGGCTCAGCTGCAGGGCTGGTGCGGTGCGGGCGAGATCACCCGCGAGCTCGGGCATCGAGCTGAGCACGAGAGCGGTCGCGAGGGCGAGGAACCCCGCGCGCAGCGGCACGAGCGGTGTGGCGGGGCGGGCGACCACGATCGCGAGCAGCGCAATGACGAGACCCACGACCCACCCGCGCGGCACGGCCCACCCGGTGAGGAAGGCGCCGAGCGCGGCACCCGTGCTGAGCGGGATGAGGAGGGCGATGATCGCACGGCGAGCATCCGGAACGGCGATGCGACCGGCCGGGCGCAGCCCGGCGGCGGCGCCGATGGCGAGCACGCCGAAGACCAGCATCACGATCCACCAGGCGGGCAGCAGCGGAACCGCCGCGACGAGCACGATGCCCGCGATGAGGGTGACCGCGCGCGCCCGTCGCACGAGCACTCCGAGCGTCGCCCAGTTCAGTGCGACGAGCCCGAGGGCGAGCGCGAGGGCGCCGATCGCGGCCACCGTCGATCGTTCGCCGGAGGTGACGGGGTCGCCGATGCCGAGCGGGATCACCTCGAGGCCCTGGGTTGCGGCCTCGACGAAGGCGGCGACGGCCACGACCATCGCCAAGCCTCCCGCGATCGCCCCGAGGGCGGCCGCCGCGACCGTCGCGGAGGCGTTCGCGACCCGCCAGGGCGAACCGGCAGCCGCACGGCGCCAGCCCTGCTCGGCGATCACGGCGACGAGCGTCGCCGCGATGAGCGGGGCGCTCACGATCACCCGGTCTTGCTCGAAGCGGGCTGCCGAGATCACGGCGCCGACTACCGCCGCGAGCGCCGCACCCGAGCCGATCGCCGCGAGCGCGAGGGTGTCGAGCGGCCGGCGGGCGTCGCGCGCGGCGGCACGGCGGAGGGAGGGGGCGAGCGTCGCGACGTGCGTGAGCGCTGCACCGGCGAGAACCAGCCCGGCGATCGCGGGGGAGTACCGAGCGCCTGGGTCGAGATCGATCAGCAGAGCCAGGGCGGCCACCGAGAACAGGGCGCCCGCGGCGAGAGACACGATCTGCGCGGCACGGCGCGCCAGGGCGCGGCCCGCCGGAACGACCATCCACGACGCGGCGGCCACGATGACGCCGGCGATCGTCGCCGCCGTTTCGGCGGCCGTGCCCGCGGGCGGCAGGAGTTCGCGCACGAGGTGCCCCGTGCTGAGCGCAGCGCCGAGCGGCAGCAGCGCCGCGGCGGCGACACCGGGCATGCCGAGGGTCGAGAATCGCGACCACAGCGCGGCGGTCGCGCCGACGATGAGCAGCGCTGTGCCCCAGTAGATGCCCGCGTCGGTCGAGCCGAGCCCGCTCGGGTCGTTGAGCCGCAGGGCCCACGCGTCGAGCACGAGCATGACGGTGCCGAGAGCGGCGACTCCCTCGGCGGTCGACGTGAGGCCGCGGCGGCCCAGCACGCCCGCGGCGATCATGGTCGCGAGGGT
>NZ_JBHYEO010000007.1:0-144095 GCF_051860105.1 Microcella sp. | reverse complement strand
CACCTCTTCGATCGACGTCATGCCGGCTCGAACCTTCGCCCAGCCGTCTTGACGCAGCGTCAGCATGCCCTGAGCGGTGGCGGTGTGCATGATCTCGACGCTCGACGCGCGCGCGACGGCGAGCCGCTCGATCTCCTCCGAGACCATCATGACCTCGTGCAGGGCGAGCCGACCGCGGTAGCCGGTTCCAGAGCAGGCCGAGCAGCCGACAGCGTGGTAGAACCGAGGACTCAGCTCATCCTCACGCCGACCGAAGCCGAGGTTGTCGAGGTGCTGCCGGTCGTACTCCTGCAGCTGCTTGCAGCGGTCGCAGAGCTTGCGCGCGAGTCGCTGGGCCACCACGCAGTCGAGGGCCGAGCCGACGAGGAAGGGCTCGATGTCCATCTCGATGAGGCGGGTGATGGCGCTCGGGGCATCGTTGGTGTGCAGCGTCGAGAGAACGAGGTGACCGGTGAGCGACGCCTCGATGGCGATCTGCGCCGTCTCCTGGTCGCGGATCTCACCGATGAGCACGACGTCCGGGTCGGATCGCAGGATGCTGCGCAGCGCGCTCGCGAAGGTCAGGCCCGCCTTCGGGTTGACCTGCACCTGGTTGATGCCCGCCATGCGGTACTCGACGGGGTCTTCGACCGTGATGACGTTGATCTCGGGGCGCGCGACGGCGTGCAGCGTCGTGTAGAGCGTGGTCGACTTGCCCGAACCGGTCGGACCCGTGACGAGGATCATGCCGTAGGGCTTGGTGTACGAGTTGCGGTAGACGGTGAGGTTGCGGTCGAGCATGCCGAGGTCGCCGATATCGCGACGCGTCGCGTTGTTGTCGAGGATGCGCATGACGACCTTCTCGCCCCACACCGTCGGCAGGGTCGCCACGCGGAGGTCGATGACCTGACCGCCGTGCTGCACCGACATGCGGCCGTCTTGCGGTCGACGGCGCTCAGCGATGTTGATGTCGCTCATGATCTTGAGACGTGAGATCACGCCGTTCTGGATGTTCTTGGGCGCCTGCTGCACATCGTGCAGCACGCCGTCGATGCGGTATCGGACGCGCATCTCGAACTCGCCCGGCTCGATGTGGATGTCGGAGGCGAGGTCTTGGATCGCCTGGCCGATGATCAGGTTGACGAACCGCACGATGGGCGCGTCATCGGCATCCGCCTCGCGCAGCGCGACCTCGTCAGCCTTGGAGGGCGCGACCTCCTCCTCGATCGCGGTCGTCAGATCGCTGAGCTCGTTGTCGGCACGGTGGAAACGGTTGATGGCTGCCAGGAGGTCGGCCTTCTCGGCGACGACCGCGACGACGTGCATGCGCGTGAGGGCCCGCACGTCGTCCATGGCCAGAACATCACCGGGCTCGACCATCGCGAGCGTGATCGTCGTCGCCGTGGCATGAATGGGCAGGATGCTGTGCCGACGGCAGAGGGCGGCCGGAACGAGCGCCACCGCGGCGCGATCGACGGGGTACTCGGCGAGCTCGACGAACGAGAGGCCGGCGACCTCGGCTTTCGCCGATGCCACCTGCACCGGCGTCACGAGACCACGGCCGAGGAGGTCGTCGACGACGACGTCGTCGCCCTCGTCGCGCACCTGGTCGAGCGTCTCGATGGGCAGCAGCCCACGGATGATGAGCACTTCACTGACGGATACCACAGCAGAACCCTCCCCCCTGGATGCCCGCTCCTCGACGGCGAGGGGCTTGCACGGACTGCCTGACCGTCACGGTACGACACGCCGTACTGCTGACAATAGTCCCGCGTTCGGGGGTAGTCCACACCAGTCACATTGTTAACATCGGCCCCACGTCGGCGGGAACCCGTGCCTCCTATTCGGAGACGGTCGCCCTCTCGTTGGCCTCAGGGCAGGATGATCGACCCATCCACCGCGCACGTGGCACCCCGTGTCGGCGCCACGCGCTGGGTGCCCGCCCACGGATCGTCGATGAGCGCGTGGGCTCCGCTGATGCAGAAGGCGTCGGAGGTGCCCGAGAGGGCGAGAGTGATGTCGTCGTCTCCGCTCGCCGCGAGAAGGGCATCCCGTGCCGCGCCCGTCGGCAGCGCGCCATCGTCGACCACGGCAACGGCGACGGCGAGTCGCGCGTTCGCCATCGCCGCTTGCAGGGCGCCGACGCGCGTGAGATCGAGCACGGAGAGGAAGGAGGGGATCGCGATGGCCGCGAGGATTCCGATGATGACCGTCACGACCAGCAGCTCGATCAGCGTGAAGCCCTCGTCGCGGCGCCTATTCATGAGGCCCATTCAACCTCACCACCGCGTGCGCGGTCTGCCCCCAGAATGAGTGCGCCCCGCGGAACAGCGGTTCCGCGGGGCGCACTCATGATCGGGATCGTGCCTAGTTGTACGTTCCCGGCGTGTAGTCGTCGCTCGAGAAGGTGTCGAAGTCGACGAACGACAGGTCGGCCTCGGTGAGAGCGGTGTCGTCGGCGAAGATGCGGTTGGGGTACCGCTCGGCCTTCGCCTCCTCCGTCGCCTCGACCGTGACGTTGCGGTACGCGGGAAGACCGGTACCGGCCGGGATCAGCTTGCCGATGATCACGTTCTCCTTGAGGCCGAGCAGCGGGTCGCTCTTGCCCTCCATGGCCGCCTGCGTGAGCACACGAGTGGTCTCCTGGAAGGAGGCCGCCGACAGCCACGACTCGGTCGCGAGCGAGGCCTTGGTGATGCCCATGACCTCCTGGCGCGCCGAGGCGGTCTTCTTGCCCTCGGCGAGCGCGGCGCGGTTGATCTGGTTGTACTTCGAGCGGTCGACGAGCTCACCGGGCAGCAGATCGGTCTCGCCGTGGTCGACGACGGTGACCTTGCGCAGCATCTGGCGCACGATGACCTCGAGGTGCTTGTCGTGGATCGGCACCCCCTGCGAGCGGTAGACACCCTGCACGCCCTCGACGAGGTGCTGCTGCACGGCGCGGACGCCCTTGACGCGCAGCACCTCCTTCGGGTCGACGGTGCCGACGAAGATCTGCTGACCGAGCTCGACGTGCTGGCCGTCCTCGACGAGCAGCGTGGCGCGCTTGGAGACCGAGTACGCCACCTCCTCCTCGCCGTTGTCGGGCGTCAACACGATCTTGAGCAGCGTGCCGTTGTCGTCGATGCTGATGCGGCCGGCGCTCTCGGCGATCGGGCTCGCGCCCTTCGGCGTGCGCGCCTCGAACAGCTCGGTCACACGGGGCAGACCCTGCGTGATGTCGGCCGCCGACGCCGAACCACCCGTGTGGAACGTGCGCATGGTCAGCTGCGTGCCGGGCTCGCCGATCGACTGGGCCGCGATGATGCCGACGGCCTCACCGAGGTCGACGCGCGTGCCGGTGGCCAGCGAGCGGCCGTAGCAGGCGGCGCAGACGCCGACCGCCGACTCGCACGTGAGCACCGAGCGCACCTTGATCTCGGCGACGCCCGCGGCCACGAGCTGATCGATCAGCACGTCGCCGACATCGGCGCCCGCCTGCGCCACGACCTCGCCCGAGGCGCTGACAGCGTCAGCCGCGAGCGTGCGGGCGAAGACGAGGTTCTCGACGTTGTCGTCGCGCACCCAGCCTCCGTCGACCGCGTGAGCGATCGTGAAGTCGAGGCCCTTGCCGGTGCCGCAGTCCTCCTCGCGGATGATGACGTCCTGCGCCACATCGACGAGTCGACGGGTCAGGTAGCCCGAGTCGGCGGTGCGCAGGGCGGTGTCGGCCAGACCCTTGCGCGCGCCGTGCGTGGCGATGAAGTACTCGGCCACCGACAGCCCCTCGCGGTACGAGTTGATGATCGGGCGGGCGATGATCTCACCGCGCGGGTTCGACACCAGACCGCGCATACCGGCGATGTTGCCGACCTGCAGCCAGTTACCTCGAGCGCCCGACGTCACCATGCGGTTGATGGTGTTGTCGGCCGGGAAGTTGGCGCGCATCTCGTCGTTGACGGCCTTCGTGCCTTCCGTCCACAGCTCGACGAGCTCGCGGCGACGCTCGTCATCGGTCGTCAGACCCTTGTCGAACTGCGCCTGGATCTTGGCGGCCTTCTTCTCGTACTCCGCGACGATCTGCTTCTTCTTCGGGGGCGTGAGCACGTCGCTGAGGGCGACGGTCACACCGGAGCGCGTGGCCCAGTAGAAGCCCGCGTCCTTCACCTTGTCGAGCGTCGCGGCGACGATCGTCTTCGGGTAGCGCTCGGCGAGATCGTTGACGATCTGCGAGATCGCACCCTTGTCGGCGACCGCGTCGACGAACGGGTAGTCGGCCGGCAGCTGCTCGTTGAACAGCGCGCGACCGAGCGTGGTCTCGCGCAGCTCGCGGCCGTCGGCGAACTTCTCGCCGTAGAGACGGATGCGGATGGGCGCGTTGAGGTGCAGCGAGCCCTGATCCATCGCCATGATCGCCTCGGCGACCGAGGAGAACGCACGGCCCTCGCCGGCGGCGCCCTCGCGCACGGTGGTGAGGTGGTGCAGGCCGATGATCATGTCCTGCGTCGGAACCGTCACCGGGCGGCCGTCAGACGGCTTCAGGATGTTGTTCGACGCGAGCATGAGGATGCGGGCCTCGGCCTGAGCCTCGACCGACAGCGGAAGGTGCACGGCCATCTGGTCGCCGTCGAAGTCCGCGTTGAACGCGGCGCAGACGAGCGGGTGCAGCTGGATGGCCTTGCCCTCGACGAGCTGCGGCTCGAAGGCCTGGATGCCGAGGCGGTGCAGCGTGGGCGCGCGGTTCAGCAGAACCGGGCGCTCGCGGATGATCTCCTCGAGCACGTCCCACACCTGCGGGCGCGAGCGCTCGACCATGCGCTTCGCGCTCTTGATGTTCTGCGCGTGGCCCAGGTCGATGAGGCGCTTGATGACGAAAGGCTTGAACAGCTCGAGCGCCATGAGCTTGGGCAGACCGCACTGGTGCAGCTTGAGCTGCGGACCGACGACGATGACCGAACGGCCGGAGTAGTCGACGCGCTTGCCGAGCAGGTTCTGGCGGAACCGGCCCTGCTTGCCCTTGAGCATGTCGCTGAGAGACTTGAGCGCGCGGTTGCCCGTGCCCGTGACCGGGCGGCCACGGCGGCCGTTGTCGAACAGCGCGTCGACGGCCTCCTGCAGCATGCGCTTCTCGTTGTTGACGATGATCTCAGGAGCCCCGAGGTCGAGCAGACGACGCAGACGGTTGTTGCGGTTGATCACGCGGCGGTACAGGTCGTTGAGGTCGGAGGTCGCGAAGCGGCCACCGTCGAGCTGCACCATCGGCCGAAGCTCCGGCGGGATCACCGGCACGACATCCAGCACCATCGCGGCCGGCGAGTTGCCGGTCTGCAGGAAGGAGTTGACGACCTTCAGGCGCTTGATGGCACGGATCTTCTTCTGGCCCTTGCCCGTCGCGATCTGCTCGTGGAGCAGCTCGCTCTCGGCGGCGAGATCGAAGGCTTCGAGGCGCTTCTTGATGGCCTCGGCGCCCATGTGGGCCTCGAAGTACAGCCCGAAGCGGTCTTGCAGCTCCTGGAAGACCGAGTCCTCCGGCTTGAGGTCGCCGACCTTGAGCGTGCGGAAGTCTTCCCACACGCGCTCGAGCTGGGCGATCTGCTCGTCGAACGACTTGCGGATCTGGCCCATCTCCTTCTCGCCGGCGTCTTTCACCTTGCGCTTCTGGTCGGCCTTGGCGCCCTCGGCCTCGAGCTCGGCGAGCTCGGTCTCGAGACGCTGCATGCGCGTCGCGATGCCGGCATCGCGCTGGCCCTCGAGGGTCTTGATCTCGAGCCGCAGCTCGTTCTCGAGCCCGGGCAGGTCGGCGTGACGGCCGTCCTCATCGATCGAGATGACCATGTAGGCGGCGAAGTAGATGACCTTCTCGAGGTCTTTCGGCGCCATGTCGAGCAGGTAGCCGAGGCGGCTCGGCACACCCTTGAAGTACCAGATGTGCGTGACAGGCGCAGCGAGCTCGATGTGGCCCATGCGCTCGCGGCGCACGGAGGACTTGGTGACCTCCACGCCGCAGCGCTCGCACACGATGCCCTTGAAGCGCACCCGCTTGTACTTGCCGCACGAGCACTCCCAGTCGCGGGAGGGCCCGAAGATCTGCTCGCCGAACAGGCCGTCCTTCTCGGGCTTGAGTGTGCGGTAGTTGATCGTCTCCGGCTTCTTCACCTCACCGTGCGACCAGCGACGGATGTCGTCGGCGGTCGCGAGGCCGATGCGGAGCTCATCGAAAGTTTTTGCGTCGAGCACAGATATCTCTTCTCTTACTTGCAGTCGTCAGCGTTGTGCGAGTACGGGGCCCGGATCAGATCTCGTCGATCGACGAGGACTCGAACCGGGTGGAGATGTTGATGCCCAACTCCTCAGCGGCACGGAAGACCTCGTCGTCCGTGTCCTTCAGGCTGAGCACGGTGCCGTCGGCCGAGAGCACCTCGACGTTCAGGCACAGCGACTGCATCTCCTTGATGAGCACCTTGAAGCTCTCGGGAATGCCCGGCTCCTGGATGTTCTCGCCCTTGACGATGGCCTCGTAGACCTTCACGCGGCCCAGGATGTCGTCGGACTTGATCGTCAGGAGCTCCTGCAGCGCGTAGGCCGCGCCGTACGCCTCGAGAGCCCACACCTCCATCTCGCCGAACCGCTGGCCGCCGAACTGGGCCTTACCACCCAGGGGCTGCTGCGTGATCATCGAGTAGGGGCCCGTCGACCGAGCGTGGATCTTGTCGTCGACGAGGTGGTGGAGCTTCAGGATGTACATGTAGCCGACCGAGATCGGGTCGGGGAACGGCTCGCCCGAGCGGCCGTCGAACAGACGCGCCTTTCCGGTCGAGTCGATCATGCGCACACCGTCGCGGTTCGGGAGCGTCGAGTCGAGCAGACCCGCGATCTCGTCCTCACGCGCACCGTCGAAGACGGGGGTCGCGATCTTGGTGCCGGGAGCCGCCTCGCGCGCAGTGGCGGGGATGCCCTCGGCCCACTCGGGGTCGCCCTCGATCTTCCAGCCGCGCGACGCCGCCCACCCCATGTGGATCTCGAGCACCTGGCCGAAGTTCATGCGACCGGGAACGCCGAGCGGGTTGAGCACGATGTCGACAGGCGTGCCGTCCTCAAGGAACGGCATGTCCTCCACCGGCAGGATCTTCGAGATGACGCCCTTGTTGCCGTGGCGGCCGGCGAGCTTGTCGCCCTCGGAGATCTTGCGCTTCTGGGCGATGTAGACGACCACGCGCTGGTTGACGCCCGAGCCGAGCTCGTCGTCACCGTCTTGAGCGTCGAACACCTTGACGCCGATGATCGTGCCCTGCTCGCCGTGGGGCACCTTGAGCGAGGTGTCGCGCACCTCGCGCGACTTCTCGTTGAAGATGGCGCGCAGCAGGCGCTCCTCCGCCGAGAGCTCGGTCTCGCCCTTGGGCGTGACCTTGCCGACGAGGATGTCGCCGGGGCGAACCTCGGCGCCGATGCGGATGATGCCGCGCTCGTCGAGGTCGGCCAGGAGTTCCGGGCTGACGTTCGGGAGGTCGCGGGTGATCTCTTCCTTACCGAGCTTCGTGTCGCGAGCATCCACCTCGTACTCCTCGATGTGGATCGACGACAGCGTGTCGTCCTTCACGAGGTTCTGGCTGAGGATGATCGCGTCTTCGAAGTTGTGGCCCTCCCACGACATGAACGCGACGAGCAGGTTCTTGCCGAGCGCGAGCTCGCCGTTCTCGGTCGCCGGGCCGTCGGCGATGACCTCGCCGACCTCGACCCGGTCGCCCGCACTGACGACGACGCGGTGGTTGTAGTTCGTGCCCTGGTTCGAGCGGTCGAACTTGCGCAGGAAGTAGTCCTGCGTGCCGCCCTCATCGAGCTGCACCGTCACCGAGTCGGCCGAAACCGAGGTGACGACACCGGCCGCCGTCGCGGTGATGACGTCTCCGGCATCGACGGCCGCGTAGCTCTCCATGCCGGTGCCGACGAGCGGCGACTCGGAACGGAGCAGCGGCACGGCCTGGCGCTGCATGTTCGCGCCCATGAGAGCGCGGTTCGCGTCATCGTGCTCGAGGAACGGGATGAGCGAGGTCGCGACCGACACCATCTGGCGCGGCGAGACATCCATGTAGTCGACCTGCTCCGACGGAACGAGCTCGACCTCGCCGCCCTTGCGGCGCACGAGCACGCGCTCCTCGGCGAACGAGCCGTCTTTGTTCAGCGGCGCGCCGGCCTGGGCGACGACGTGGTCGTCCTCCTCGCTGGCGGTCAGGTAGTCGATCGTGCCCGTGACCTTGCCCTTGGTGACGCGGCGGTACGGGGTCTCGATGAAACCGAACGCGTTGATGCGCGCGAACGACGCGAGCGAACCGATGAGGCCGATGTTCGGGCCTTCCGGGGTCTCGATCGGGCACATGCGGCCGTAGTGGCTGGGGTGCACGTCGCGCACCTCGACGCCGGCACGCTCGCGCGACAGGCCACCCGGGCCGAGCGCCGACAGGCGGCGCTTGTGGGTGAGACCCGCGAGCGGGTTGTTCTGGTCCATGAACTGGCTGAGCTGCGAGGTTCCGAAGAACTCCTTGATCGCCGCCACGACGGGGCGGACGTTGATCAGGGTCTGCGGCGTGATCGCCTCGATGTCCTGCGTCGTCATGCGCTCGCGGACGACGCGCTCCATGCGGCTGAGGCCCGTGCGCACCTGGTTCTGGATGAGCTCACCGACCGCGCGGATGCGACGGTTGCCGAAGTGGTCGATGTCATCGACATCGAGCCGCAGGTCGACGGGCTTGCCATCCCGCTGCCCGGGGAGGGTCGTGCGACCCTCGTGCAGCGAGACCATGTAGCGGATCGTCGCAACGATGTCGTCGACGCTCAGCACCGAGTCGGCGAGCGGAGCATCCACACCGAGCTTGCGGTTGATCTTGTAGCGACCCACCTTCGCCAGGTCGTAGCGCTTGGGGTTGAAGTAGAAGTTGTCGAGCAGCGCACGCGCGGCCTCGGCGGCGACCTGCTCGCCCGGACGCAGCTTGCGGTAGATGTCTTTGAGCGCCTCCTCCTTCGTGAGGATGGCGTCCTTCTCCAGGGTCTGCTCGATCGAGTCGAAGCCGGCGAACTTCTCGCGGATCTCCTCCGTCGTCAGGCCGAGGGCCTTGAGGAAGACGGTGACGGACTGCTTGCGCTTGCGGTCGATGCGCACGCCGACCTGGTCGCGCTTGTCGACCTCGAACTCGAGCCACGCGCCACGGCTGGGGATGATGCGCGCGGTGTAGATGTCTTTGTCGGTCGTCTTCTCGAGCTGACGCTCGAAGTAGACGCCCGGCGAACGCACGAGCTGCGACACGACGACACGCTCGGTGCCGTTGATGATGAAGGTGCCCTTCTCGGTCATGAGCGGGAAGTCGCCCATGAAGACCGTCTGGGTCTTGATCTCACCGGTCATGTGGTTCATGAACTCGGCCTCGACGTAGAGCGGGGCGGCGTAGGTCTTGCCGCGCTCCTTGCACTCGTCGATCGAGTACTTCTGCTCTTCGAGGTAGGGGTTCGTGAACGAGAGCTGCATCGTCTCGCCCAAGTCTTCGATCGGGGAGATCTCCTCGAAGATCTCCTCCAGCCCGCTGTGCGTCGGCACATCCGTGCGACCGGCGGCCTGCGCCTCGGCGAGGCGCGCCTTCCAGGCGTCGTTGCCGACGAGCCAGTCGAAGCTCTCGGTCTGCAGGGCGAGCAGATCAGGAACGGTCAGCGTGTCGCTGATCTTGGCGAAAGAGAGCCGCGATGCGGTGCGGCCGTTCTTGGGGGACTGGTTCTTAGCGGTGCGCGCAGCAGCCAAGGATCTAACCTCCGTGGGCGAGTAGCCCGGATTCTGTCGGTCGTCGACAGGTGAGTGCGGTCGAATGGACGCGCCGAACCCGCCGGGATTCCGTGCAATCGGAATCCACCCCGCCGCTATACTCGGGGCACGATCGCCGCCCGCCATATGGCGGCTGATCAGACATGGGAGCGCAAACCTCAATACTAGGCGCGCTCGGGTCGTCGTGTCCAGTCCGATTCTTGACCAATCGCGGTCGCTGCGCTATAACCGCGCGCCCGATGGTGCGCCACGGCATGCGCAGACGACCGAGGGGCGAGCCGGGCGACGGCGCCGGTGTCGGCACTCCCCTGCGGCGGGGCTGCTGAGTACACTTCGGATCAACGCCGATCCGGCGCCTCCGGTTGTCGTGAAGGATCGCATCCGCCGATGAGCTCGCTCCCGCCCGAGTCGCTCGTCGCGCGTGCGGACGGCCTGTGGCCGCTCGTCGGCCGGTCGGCGCACCTGGCAAAGGCGCGCGCAGCGCTCGAATCGGGCCGCGTCGCCCTCGTCGTGCTGTCGGGCGAGGCCGGCGTGGGCAAGACGCGCCTCGCCAGCGAGCTCACGGTGCAGCTCGAGCGCGACGGCTGGCGGGGCAACCGCATCGTCGCCAGTGCGAGCCTCTCGGCCGTGCCGCTCGCGGCGCTCATCCCGCTCATGGGTGCCACGCGGCAGGACATCGCGCGCATCGGCGCCGACACGGCGACGCTCATGGCCTTCGCGGCCGAGCTCGCGGCCCGACGCAGCGCCGAGGGTCCGCTGCTCGTCGTGGTCGACGATCTGCCCCAGCTCGACCCGCTCTCGGTGGCCGTGCTCGCCCAGCTCGGGTCGAGCGGCGCGATCACCCTGCTCGCGACCGCGCGCGACGGCGAGCCGCTGCCGGAGCCGATGGTCGCGCTGTGGACGTCCGACCGCGCGCTGCGCATTCCGATCGGCCCGCTCTCGGTCGACGATATCGACGCGCTGCTTCCCGTCGTGCTCGGCAACACGGTGGCTCATCAGACGGTCGTCGCGCTGCATGGCGCCTCGGGCGGCAACCCCCTCTTCCTGCGAGAACTCGTGGCGCATGCGCTCGCGACCTGCTCGATCACCCAGCACCACGGGTCATGGGTGCTGCAGGGCGCGCCGGGAGGATCGACCGCTCTCGGCGAGCTCATCGCCAGCCGCCTGAGCGGGCTCGCCGCCGCACAGCTCGACGTCATGGAGCGGCTCGCGGTGTGCCAGTCGATCCCGCTCTCGCAGTTCACCGAGCCCGAGTCGCGCACGGCGCTCGGCGAGCTCGAGCAGCAGCAGCTCGTGCAGCTGCGCCCGGAGGCAGGACGCTACGTCGCGACGATCGCGCACCCGCAGTACGCCGCTGCGATGCAGTCGCGCGTGCCGACCCTGCGGCGCATCGACCTCCTGCTCGACCACGCGGCCCGCGCGGAGGACTCCCCCGAGCGTGACGTCGACGCGGTGCGGATCGCCACCTGGCGGCTCGACGCGGGGGCGCCCGGCGACGCCGCGTTCCTCGGCGACGCGGCCCGCCTGGCGCTGCTGACCGAGGACTTCGAACTCGTCGCCCGGCTCGCCACGGCGGCCGAGCAGTCGGGAACGGTGGACACCGAACTGCTGCTTATCCACGCGGATGCCCTCACGAAGCTCGGCCGGGTCGACGACGCCCTCGCCGCGCTCGCGCGCGCCCGTGAGCTCGACGAAGCTGCCCCCGTCGACCAGAACCGCACCGCACGCATCCTCACCATGACGACCACGGCGCTCATCACAGGAAGCGGTCGGTTCGATGAGGCGCTCGCGCTGCTCGACGGCGCCGCCGAGCGGCTGCCCGAGGCGGCCCGCCGGGTGCGTCAGGCCCGAGCCCGCATCCTCGTCGGTCTCGAGCGCCCGCGTGATGCCCTCGCCGAGCTCGAGCGTATCCCCGACGGCGCGACCGTTATTGAGCAGGCCGAGCTCGACCTCAACACCGCGGTGCCCTACGTCGCTCTGGGGCGCACCGACGACGCCCTGCGCACGACCGAGCGCGCCCTCGCCGCGGCGCGCCTGGTCGACGCGACGATCCCCCTCAGGGTGGCGTACCTCATGCGCGCCGTCTCCCTCGCCCAGGCGTGCCGTCTCGAGGAGGCGCGATCGCACGCCGCGGACGCGCTCGCCGAGGCGATCGTGCTCGACGATGCGCTGCGCAGTCGCCAGGCGGAGTTCACCCTCGCGGCGGTATACCTCGCGATGGGCCGGCTCGAGACCGCCGCGCGCTGGCTCAAGGACGTCATCGCCGGTGCGCGCACGCGCGGCCCCCGCGGCTACGAGGCGCTCGGCCGGGGTGTGCTCGCGAGGGTGCGCGCTCAGCAGGGTCTCATCGCCGACGCTCGAGCGGTGCTCGCCGAGATTCCGGAGGCGCTCATCGAGGAGGACTCGCTGCTGCTACTGGGCTGGGCCTGGGTCGAGGCTCTCGACGGCAACGCGGCGGCCGCGCGCGAACGCGTGGCGATGCGCACCCGCCAGCGGGTCGAATCAGGAGATCTCGACTTCGCGAGCATCCTGGCCCTCGACCTGGCGCGGCTCGGCGACGCCCCCGCGGCCGCCGACCTGCTCGACGGGATGCTCGCCGAAGCCGATTCCCCCGTCGTGCGCCTGCGCGCCCGCACGGCGCGGGCCATGGCCGCGAGCGATGCCCCCGCGCTGCAGGATGCGGCCGCCGAGTGGGAGCGCCACGGCTACCTGCTGCACGCGGCCGAGTCGTTCGCCCTGGCCGCCGATGCCGCCCGCCGCGAGGGGCGGGGGCGGGATGCGGCGCAGCTCGTCGGTCGCGCACGAACGCTCGCCGAGCGCACGGAGGGCGCATCCACCAGCCCGCTGCAGTTCGCGACCGAGCTGGAACCGCTCACCCCCCGCGAACGGGAGATCGCCACGCTGGCCGCCCGCGGCTTGGCGAGCAACGACATCGCGACGCGGTTGTTCCTGTCGCCGCGAACCGTCAACAACCATCTGCAGTCGGCCTACAGCAAGCTCGGCGTGCGCAGCCGCTCGGAGCTGCCGGCCGCGCTCGGGCTCGCGAGCCCGGATCAGGCGTTGGCCGGCGTCGACTCGTCGACGACCTGAGAGCGCAGCGGCTCGATGCCGGCGATGACCGCCGTCACCTGCTCGTGGGTGAGCCCGGTGTCGAGCAGCGCGTAGGCGAGGTGCTCGATGACGGCGTCGTAGGCCTCATCGGTGATGCGGAGGCCGTGATGCGCGCCGCTCATGGTGCGCCCCGTGAACAGGTCGGGGCCGCCGAGCGCGACCGTCAGGAACGCCCGCTGATGGGCGACCAGGCGATCCATGTCGACCGAGCCGAACCAGGGGGCGAGCGACTCGTCGGCCGTGATCCGATGGGAGAAGACGGAGACGGCGAGAGAGACGGCGGGGGCGCCCCCGATCTCGTCGTACAGGCTCATGGCGCATCCCTCGTTCGTCTGCGGTCGGAACGGCGACCTGCCGCTCTTCCAGTCTGCCCGCCCGGCCCCGGGCGGACATGCCCGCGGATTACTCATTTTTGCCGAGAGATGCTCATCCGTGTCGATACCGGCGCGCGTGTGGCACGCTGTCGGGCATGACCGCTTCCGCCGAGCTGCGCCTGCCCAGCGGGCTCCGGGCGGTCATCGAGCCCGACCGCTGGGCCGATGGCAGCTACACCCTCGTCGTCGACGGCACGCCCCAGTCGCACGTCGACCTCGATGACCCGAGCCGGCTGTTCTTCGAGTACGTGCAGCGCATCGGCCACGTCATCGACGAGTGGGGCGACCCCGGTCAGCCCATGACGGCGCTGCACCTCGGCGCGGGGGCGCTCACCCTGCCGCGCTACATCCACGCGACCCGGCCGGGCTCGCGCCAGCAGGTCATCGAGCTCGATGAGGCGCTCGTCGGCTTCGTCCGCGAGCACCTGCCTCTGCCGCGGCAGTCGGGAATCCGGGTTCGCTACGGGGATGCCCGCGCCATGCTCGCGCGCCTGCCTCCTGCCCTGCACGGCGCCGTCGACCTCGTCGTGGTCGACGTGTTCAGCGGAGCGCGGATTCCCGCCCACGTGACGAGCGTCGAGTTCTACCGGGAGGTCGCGCAGTTTCTCGCCCCGGGCGGCATCGTCGCGGTCAACGTCGCCGACGGGCCGGGGCTCGCATTCGCCCGCGGGCAGGCGGCGACGCTGCGCCTCGTGCTCGACGACGTGGCGGCTCTGGCCGAGACGAGCGTGCTCAAGGGTCGACGGTTCGGCAACGTCGTTCTCATCGCCTCGGCGACGGGTCTGCCGCTCGACTGGATGCCGCGCCTCATGGCCCGCGGACCGCATCCCGCCGCGGTCGTGGCCGGCCGCGAGCTCGTCAACTGGATCGCGGGAGCCGCTGTCGTGAGCGATCAGACCGCGGTGCCCTCGCCAGCCCCCGCGACGAGCCTGTTCACGAGAGGCGGCTCGGCGTCACGATGACCGGCCGCAAGCGCTCGAGCAGCTCGCGCACCGCCGCGGCGGCCGCGTCATCGGCGCTGAGCGCCGCGAGGCTCTCGTCGACGACGACGAGGAAGCGCTCGAAGTGCGCGTCGGTGAGCCCGAGCGGCCGATGGGCCTCGCGCAGGCTGCGCCCGCTGTAGTTCTCGGGCCCGCCGAGGACGGCGGCGAAGTAGTGCTCGCGATGGTGCTGCAGGCTCGCGACGTCGACGCCCGCGAAGAGCGGGCCGAGTTCGGCATCGTCGCGCAATCGGCGCGAGAGCTCGTCGACGAAGCGACCGATGCCGTCGGCACCCCCGAGCTGCTCGAACATCGACATTATCGACCTTTCCTCATCGCGTCTCGACAGTACACCGCCGAACCGCGGGCGTTCACCGAGCATCCAGACGCGGGCGGGATGCTCGACCGGTCGGCCTCGTGAGGAGGACGGGACGAGGAGCAGACATGGTCGCCACCACCACCGCGTGCCGGGCCGCGATCATGAGCGTGCTCGTGCTGGGCCTCGCCTCCTGCGCCGCCCCCGAGCCCATCGCGCTCGGCTCGATCGCCCCCTCCCCCTCGCCCTCCGCGACCACCACCCCGTCGACGGCACCGCTCGCGCCGACCGGAGAGCTGGAGGCGCTCGTCACGGGCCTCCGCGCTCCGTGGTCGATCGTGCCGCTGCCCACTGGCTCGGTCTTCCTCAGCGAGCGCGACTCCGCGCGCATCCTCGAGCTCAGCCCCGAGGGCGCGCTGTCGGTCGTCGGAACCGTGCCGGGGGTCGTCCCTGGCGGCGAAGGCGGGCTGCTGGGCCTGGCCGCGCTCGACACCGGCACGCCCTACCTCTACGCCTACCTCACGAGCAGCACCGACAACCGCATCGTGCGGATGGCGGTCACCGGCGCACCCGGTGCGTACGCGCTCGGCGACGCCGAAGTGGTGCTGGCGGGCATCCCGAAGGCACGCACCCACAACGGCGGGCGACTCGCCGTCGGGCCCGATGGGATGCTCTACGCCACCACCGGCGACGCGCAGCAGACCGGCCTCGCGCAAGACCCGGGCTCGCTGGCCGGCAAGGTCTTGCGGCTCGCGCCCGATGGGACGGTGCCCGTCGACAACCCGACGCCCGGGTCGTATGTCTACTCGCTCGGGCACCGCAACCCGCAGGGCATCGCGTTCGACCGCACCGGGCAGCTGTGGGCGGCCGAGTTCGGGCAGAACACCTGGGATGAGCTCAACCGCATCGAGGCGGGCGCGAACTACGGCTGGCCGATCGTCGAGGGCGTCGCGGGGCGGGCGGGCTTCACCGACCCCGTGCAGCAGTGGCCGACGAGCGAGGCGAGCCCGAGCGGGCTCGGCATCGTCGACGACACCCTCTTCGTGACGGGTCTGCGCGGCCAACGCCTGCGCGCCATCGACATCGCCGCACCGGGCGAGAGCACGAGCCACTTCGTGCAGCAGCTCGGGCGCATCCGCGACGCCGTGGCCGCGCCCGACGGCCGACTGCTGATCATCACGAACAACACCGATGGCCGCGGCGAACCGCGCGCGGGCGACGACCACCTCTACGCCGTGACCCTCGGGCCGCGCGTCTGACGTCGGTGGTCGCGCCTACCATCGTGCTGTGAGCGATCTCGAGCGGGTGCGGCACTGGGCGAACGCCCTGCTCGCCCTGCACCTCGACCACACCTGGAGCTTCGACTTCGACCGGGCCACGCGCCGGGCGGGGCTGTGCGACTTCCAGCGCAAGCGCATCACGGTCTCGCGGTACCTCGCGCTGCGCTTCGACGACGACGCCATCCACCAGACGCTGCTGCACGAGGTCGCGCACGCGCTCGCCGGCCCCGGCACCGGGCACGGGCCCGAGTGGCGACGCATCGCCCGCGACCTCGGCTACGTCGGCGGGGTAACGCACGACGGCCCGATCGCCGACGACCGCGCACGCTGGCGCGGCTCGTGCCCGAGCGGGCACGAGTTCGTGCGGTTCCGCCGGCCCAGCCGCGAGGTGTCGTGCGGCCGATGCTCGCGCGCCTTCAGTCGGGCGGCGATCATCACGTGGCGCGACCTGAGCCCGCTCATGCCCGTGCTGACCCTGCGCGATCGGGCGAGTGCCTCGAGCTAGCGTGCTCCGACCTACTCGGAGACGCTGACCTCTTTCCAGAACGCCACGTAGTTGCTGAAGTCTTTGCCCACGCGCTCGATGCCGCTGGGGTACGGGGTGGGGTAGCTCCACGCGCGGTCGGGCAGCGCCTGGCCGTCGACGGTCACGGTGAAGTACTGGCACTCGCCCTTCCAGGGGCAGGTGTAGGGGGTCGGGCTCGTGGTGAGGAACCCGTCGACGATGCTCGACGGCGGGAAGTACCAGTTGCCCTCGATCTTGATGAGCTCGCTCTCGGGAGCCTCGGCGATGACGGTGCCGTTGACGTGAGCCTTCATGGGTCCTCCTGCGGTCGAATGGTGCCGGTCATCGGCACAACCTCAGGCTGGCAGGTCGAATTCCCGCAGCACGACGAGTTCGGTCGATTCCCAGCGCGCCCGCGCCGCGCTCACCGCCTCCGCTCCCGCGCTCGCGGCGAGCATCCGCCCGCCCACCGAGGCGCTCAGCATGTGGGCGACGGCGCCGCGCAGGCCCTGGTAGCCCGCCGCAGCGACGGCGGCCTCGGGGCTCGTGGCGTCGATGCCGACCGCGCCGAGCGCGTCGACGACAGCGCCGGCGAGCAGCAGGTCTTCGACGGGGATGCCCTCCGGCGCCTGCACGGGAGACCCGGCCGCGACGACCGCGACCATCGTGCGCTCGCCGCGCGCGGCCTGCAGCTCGAGCAGCCGCTGCGCGATCGCGGACGCCGCCCCGCAGCGCGCGTCGATGACCTCGAGGTGCGGAGGCAGCGCATCCGCCGGCACGGGCTCGGTGGCGATGCCGTCGCACCAGACGAGCAGGTGGGCGCTCGCGCCGATGCGGCGCGCGCCGTCGAGGCCGACGTCGAAGCGCACCTGGTATCGCTGCTGCTCGTCGGGAGGAGTGGAGTCGAGGAGCCCGGTCACAGGTCGATCGTATCCACGTGCCGCAGACTGGGCGCATGCGCGTGCGACTCGATCTGCTGCTCGACTGCCCGGCCGATGCGGCGTGGGAGGCGGTGCACTCCCCCGCGGTGTTCCAGGCCGTGTCGGGGCCGATCACGACGGCCGAGTCGCTCGAGCCCGGGGGGTTCCCCGAACGCTGGCCGGGCGGTGAGCACCGCGTGCGGCTGCGCATGCTCGGGCTGCTGCCGATGGGCACGCAGGTCATCCGGCTGCGCGACGAGACGCGCGCCGACGGCACGCGCATCGTGCATGACGAGGGCGGGCCGCTGAGCGGCGCGATGACCGTCGTCACGGGCTGGCACCACCAGATGGCGATCGCACCGAACCCGCTGAGCCCCGCGACCCGAACGCGGTTCCACGACACGCTCGACGTGCGCGCGGGGCTGCTGACGCCGTTCGCGTGGCTCGGGTTCGCGGTCTTCTGGCGGCTGCGCGGCCGGCAGATCCAGAAGCTCGCGCCCGGGTGGGCAGCGCAGTTCGGTGCGGGCAGCACGGCGGGCGGCGCGGGGTGAGCACCGCATCCGGAGCCCCGACCGACACCACCCCCGACCGCGCCGTGAGCGCTCTCGCCGTCGCCGATTGGCGGCGCCGCACGGCCGAGCTCTACGCCGAGCTGCGGGCCGCGACCGACCTCGTCGCCGCGCATGACCACTGGCGGCGCACGCGCGACGAGCTCTTCGCCCACCACCCCGCCTCACCGCTGCTGCCCGCTGACCGCGAGGCCTTCACGGGGCTGCGCGTCAAGCCCTACGACCCGGCGTGGCGGTTCGAGTGCGTGATTCAGGATGCTGAGCCTGCGCGCCTCGACGTCGAGACCGGCACCGACGGGGTCGTGCTGTTCGAGCGGCTCGGGCTCGTCGAGGTGCCCGGAGTTGGCTCGCTCGACGTCTGGCGGCTCGCGTCGTACGGAGGCGGGCTGTTCGTGCCCGTGCGCGATGCCCTCTCGCGCGTGCCCGGCGGCACCTACGGCGGAGGCCGCTACCTGCTCGACACCGTCAAGGGCGCCGACCTGGGCGCTGGCCGCGCCCCGTGGTCGATCGTGCTCGACCTCAACTTCGCCTACAACCCCTCGTGCGCCTACGACGAGGCGTGGGCGTGCCCGCTGGCTCCGCCCGGCAACGTCGTCGACGTGGAGATCCCGGTCGGCGAGCGATACGGCGACGGGCGCTTCCACGCGCTCTGAGGGGTTTCGTCAGGGCGACCTGCTACGGTTGAGGCATAGGCAGAACTGTTCTCAGCTCTCCTGCGTCGTAGAACGCTTCCTCATCCCGCCCCCCGCGCACCGACTCGCGCAGCCCGGCGGTTCGATACTTTCTCACGGCGAACGATGTCGGCCACTGCCGCCGTCGCCACTTCGATTCCTGTTCGCACGCCCGCATGGCGTGAGCTGAGCATCCTGACCAATCGGTCGGGGATGCGGGGGATCACCCTGCTCGAAAGGCACCACCATGACCACCCAGAACTCCACCTTCAGCGCCCTCGGCGTTCCGTACCCGCTCGTCGAGGTGCTGACCGCGCAGGGCAAGACCGAGGCCTTCCCGATTCAGGTCGACACCCTGCCCGACACCCTCGCCGGGCGCGACGTGCTCGGCCGCGGCAAGACCGGCTCGGGCAAGACCCTCGCCTTCTCGATTCCGATGATCGCTCGCCTCGGCACGCGCCTCGCCGGCGGATCACGCCGCAAGGGCGCCCCGCTCGGCATGGTGCTCGCGCCGACGCGCGAACTCGCCACGCAGATCAACGCCGTGCTCGAGCCGCTCGCCAAGGCCTACGGCCTGACGACGACCACCATCTTCGGCGGCGTCTCGCAGCACCGCCAGGTGCAGGCGCTCAACGCGGGCGTCGACATCATCGTCGCGTGCCCCGGCCGCCTCGAAGACCTCATGCAGCAGCGCTTCGTCTCGCTCGACGCCGTCGAGATCACCGTGCTCGACGAGGCCGACCACATGGCCGACCTCGGCTTCCTGCCCGGCGTCACGCGCATCATGAAGGCGACGCCGAACGATGGCCAGCGCCTGCTGTTCAGCGCGACCCTCGACAACGGGGTCGACAAGCTCGTGAAGCAGTTCTTGCACAACCCCGTCATGCACTCGGTCGACGAGGCCAACTCGCCCGTCGCCGACATGACGCACCACGTGTTCGAGCTCTCGGGCGCCGACGAGAAGAAGCGCATGATCACCGCGCTCGCCTCGGGCAGCGGCCGCCGCATCCTGTTCATGCGCACCAAGCACACCGCCAAGAAGCTCGCGAAGTCGCTCACCGAGCAGGGCATCCCCGCCGTCGACCTGCACGGCAACCTCTCGCAGCCCGCCCGCGACCGAAACCTCGCCGCATTCGGCGACGGCAGCGTGCGCGTGCTCGTGGCGACGGATGTCGCGGCGCGCGGCGTGCACGTCGACGACATCGAACTCGTCATCCACGTCGACCCGCCCATGGAGCACAAGGCCTACCTGCACCGCTCGGGCCGTACCGCTCGCGCGGGCGCCGCGGGCGACGTCGTCACCCTCGTGCTGCCCGAGCAGCGCCGCGACACGGCCGACCTGCTGCGCAAGGCGAGCATTCGCGTGCAGCCCCAGCAGGTCACGACCGAGTCGGCGGCCGTCACGCGGCTGATCGGCGAGGTCGCGCCCCGCGTGGCCGCGCACGAGCTGCCCGCCGTTCTCCAGCGTCAGCCCGAGGGAGGCGGACGCTCGCAAGGCGCCAACGCTCAGCGCAAGCGCGCGAACCGCGACGGTCAGGCCAGTGCCGGTCAGTCATCCCGTGGCGGTCGCAGTGGCGGACAGGGTCGCAGCCAGGGTGGCCAGCGCCGCTCGGGCACCTCGACCGGCACGGCCGCTCCCGCACGTACCGATGCTCCGGCGCGGTCGGCCGCACCCCGCGTCGACGCTCCCGCCGCCGCACCGCGCGCCCGCCAGGGTTCGCGTCGTGCGTCGTCGGCCGGTGGCGCGAGCGCCGGCGGCATCCGCGTCGGCCAGGTGGTTCGGTCGAACTCGACCGGCGGCCAACGCCGCGGTCGCTAGCACCGCGACAACGCATCTCAACCCCGGTCGGGCACTCGCCCTGGCCGGGGTTGTGCGTCTTCTCTGCCCCCTGCAGCGGTCGCCTACGCTGACCTGATGGATGCTCTCATTCGACCCGCCACGGCCACCGACGCTGCGGCGCTCGGCGCCGTGCACATGGCGTGCTGGCGCGAGGCCTATGCGCAGCACCTCAGCGCGGAGTTTCTCGCTCGCGCCACTCCCGAGTCGAGTGCTGCACGATGGGCGACCACGCTCGTGTCCGTCACACCCGACCACCGCGTGCTCGTGGCCGACACCGGCACCGAGTTCGTCGGCTTCGCCATGAGCGGCCCCGCCCGCGGCGAACAGGCACCACGAGAGCGCGAGCTCTACGCGATCTACGTGCGCGCGGCCGCTCACGGCACGGGCATCGCGCAAGCCCTGCTCGATGACGTGATCGGCGACGAGCCCGCCTTTCTCTGGGTGCTCGATCTCAACCCGCGGGCCACGGCTTTCTACCGGCGCAACGGCTTTGTCGACGACGGCGCCACCATGGTGCTCCCTGAGTTCGAGGGCAACCTCGAACGTCGCATGGTGCGCTGACGGTGTGAGTGCCGGCTCATCGCCGAGAAGCCCCGCACGCTGCCTGTGGCGCGTCGTGCGGGGCTGCTTGGTCGACTACGCCAACTCGCGGGGTGTCGCCCGCGACCAGCGAACAGCCGCCGACCCGAGCAAGCCTGATCCGATAAGCAGGATCAGGCCGGCCCAGAGAGCCAGCACGCTGACGGGGATGGCCGCAATCCCTGTGTTGGGCAACACGCTCCAGTCGCAGGGCGCCAACGCGCAGCGCAAGCGTGCCAACCGCGACGGGGATGCTACGCCCTCGCGCGGCGGACGCGGCCAGGGTCGCGGCCAGGGCGGCCAGCGACGCTCCGGCGCCTCGACCGGAAGCACCAGCGGTTCCGCGGCGGCTCCCGTGCGCAGCGCGGCTCCGGCCCGCACGGCCGCGCCCCGCACCGATGCCCCCGCCGCGGCTCCCCGCGCGCGCCAGGGCTCGCGCCGGGCATCGTCGGCCGGAGGCGCGAGCGCCGGCGGCATCCGCGTCGGCCAGGTCGTGCGGTCGAACTCGACCGGCGGCCAGCGCCGCGGGCGCTGACCCGCGCCGCGACCACACGCACGGCTCACGGGCCCCGGGAGAGCATCCGCTCTGCCGGGGCCCGGCCGTTTCCGCACCGCGTGCGGACCGCTGGCGCTAGACCGCCGAAGCCCGTCGACGCGCGATCGTCATCATCACGACTCCCCCGAAGATCAGGGCGGCGACGACCCAGAGCCAGAGCATGAGCTCGACGGCGCCGGTCAGCGCGAGCGTGGTGAGGAAGACGTTCGACAGCGTCGCGTCTGTCGCTCCGCCCTCGAGGGTGAGGTCACCGAGCTGCAGCACCCCGCCGAGCCAGACCAGTTGCGCGGTCGCCCCGCCGCTGTCAACCTCGGAGATGGTGCACACGGAGCTCGCCGGAAGGTTCTCGAACGACACGGTGACGCCCTCGGAGATCTCGGAGCGCACGCTCGTGGGCGCCTCGGGCTGGTCGGCGTCCGCCCCGTCGAGCGTGTCGTCACCGGGGGTGCCGTCGTCGGCCAGCCAGTCGCCCGGCAGCATCGGAACGAGCTCGCCGTCGCGCTCCCACATGCACGAGGTCTCGATGAGGAACACCGAGTCCTTCGCCTCGAAGGCGAACGGCCCGGTCACCTCCTTCGTGATCGAGAAGGCGGCGAGCAGGAATGTGTTCTGGATGCTGACCGCGTGATCCTCATCGGCCACGACCGTGAAGGTGCCGTCGGTCGTGTCGCTGCGCGTCGCCCCACCCGTGCGCGACTCGGTCACGGTGCATTCCGCGCCGGCGGGAATCTGGTCCCACGCGCCGCGGTAGCCGTTCTCGGCCGTGAGCTCGCGCGTCGCTCCACTGGGGATCTCGAGGTCGGTGACGACCTCGTCGATCTCGAGCGTGCAGGCGAGCGTGGCCTCGAACGATCCGCGCACGTAGAGCCCGGTGCCATCGCCCTCGAAGGTCTTCGCGACGCTGACACTGCCCACCTCGAAGGTGTTCGTGATGACGAAGCCGACGGGCTCGGCCGCGACGGTCACGACCTCGAGGTCGATCGCCGTGCTCGTGGCGCCGGCGCTGCGGGTCTCGACGACCGAGCACTCAGCATGCAGGGGCAGGTCGGTGTAGAGCGCCTCGAAGAGCGAGTCGGAGCTGAGCTCGCGCACGGCACCGCCCGGAATCTCGATCTGCTGATCGACGCCGTCGACGTCGCGCACGCAGGTGAGCTCGACCTCGAACGGCCCGTCGCCCCACGTCGCCGCACCCGCGCCATCGCGCACCTTCTCGACCCGCACCTCGCCGAGCGCGAAGGTGTTGGTCACGACGACCTCGATCGCCTCGTCGGCCACGAGCACGTCGGCCGTCGTGCCGGGCACCGGCTCACCGCCGTCGACCGTGATGGTCGTCGACGAGGCGCCGCCCGTCGCGCTCTCGGTGATGGTGCACAGGGCGCCGGTAGCGAGGTTGTCGATCGTGATGGGGTCGTCGCCCCGCGCGATCGTGAACGAGTCGGTGAAGACGGTGCGCTCTCCGCTGCGGTCGTCGAGCACACAGGCCACGTCGAGCTGGAAGGGAGCATCCGCCCACGCGTCGGCACCCGACCCGATGACCTGCTTCGACAGCTCGATCGAGCCGACGGAGTAGGTGTTCGTGATCGCGACCGAACTCGTGGTGCCGAGCACGACATCGGTCGTCGCGCCGTCGACGGAGTCGGGGTCGGAACCGTCGACGATGATCACGAGCTCGGTGCTCGCGGCATCCATCGCGTCCGTCTCGGTGACCGTGCACACGGCGCCGTTCGGCAGCCCCTCGATCGTCCAGGTGCCACCGTCGGCGAGGCTCGTGATCATCGGCGAGTCGGCGTCGTAGCCCGTGCCGAAGACGGCGTCGCCCTCGAAGAGGCAGTCCACGGCGACCGGGAACGGACCGTAGGCGATGGGCGTGCCGGCCTCATCGACCGCGTCGGTCTCGACCGACTTCGAGACGGTGAGCGATGCGAGCTCGAAGGTGTTCTCCACCTCGAGAGAGGGCTGCGGCTGGTCGTCGATCGCGTCGAACTGGTTCTCGGCGACATCGACGGTGAAGGTGCGGCCCGCGCTGACGTCCTCGGTCAGCACAGCGCCGTTCTCGTCGAGGATGCGGCTCGAGGTCGCCCCGGCCGGGTCCGTCTCGGTCAGCGTGCACTCGGCACCCGAGGGCAGCAGCGTGTAGCTGACGGTGCCTCCCGGAGTGATCGACCGCGTCGCTCCCCCGACGATGTCGACATCGATGCCGTCGCGCTCGCAGACGAGCGTCACCTCGAACGGCCCGTCACCGAATCCGGCGCCCGCGCCGACCGTCGACTTGGTCACCTCGAGCTCGCCCGTGAAGTAGTAGTTCTCGAGCGTGACGCGCCCCGGCTCGGCCGCGGTGATGACGATGTCGGCGCCGTCGATCACGGTGCCCTCATCGTCGACGATGCGGTGCGCGTCGGCGCCCGTGAACGCGAATCCGGGGTCACGCTCGAAGACGCTGCAGGTCGAGCCGTCGGCGAGGTTCTCGATCGTCACCACGCCATCGGCGGGCACGATCACGTCGCCATCGAAGGAGACGACACCGTCGGCGGTCTCGCAGTACAGCGCCGCCGTGAACGAGGCGGGGGCGAACTGGTCGACGCCGCCGCCGATCACGTCTTTGCTGATCGTGAAGCTCGAGACGCCGTAGCGGTTGGTGAACTGCGTCGTGTTGCGCGTGACCGGGCTCGTAGCGTCGGCGGCCAGAGAGGCGATCGACGCGGTCGTGCCGTCGATCGACGTGGCCGTGCCGTTGACGGTGCGCAGCACCGAGGTCGAGTCGGCATCCTGATCGTCGGTCTCCGTCACCGTGCACGCCCCGCCCGCGGGCAGGCCCGTGAGCGTGCGGGTCTCGTTGTGCCGCAGCGTGAAGGTCATGGGCGATGACGCGAAGCCGGTGGCGAGAACCGTCTCGCCCTGGAAAGTGCACGCGACCGAGAAGGCGAAGGGATCGGCCGGGTAGACCGGGGCGCCCTCAGCATCGACTGCGGCCGTCTGCACCGTCTTGCCGACCGTGATCGAGGCGAGGTCGAACCGGTTGGTCACGGTGCGCGAGACGGTCGAGCCGCCCACGATCGTCACGTTCGTCGGGTTGGTGACCTGCGTGGCGCCGGCGTTCACGGTCTCGGTGATGGCGCACGACGAACCCGCGGGCAGGTTGTCGATCGTGCGCGACAGCACGGTCGCGGCGCTGAACGTCAGCAGGCCGTAGTAGACCGAGTTCGCCGGGGCACCGGCAGTGACGGGCGAGGCCGCCGCCGCCGTGCGCGTGCAACTGACGCGCACCGTGAAGGTTCCGTCGCCGTACTCGGCGGCTCCTGCCCCGGTGATGGCCTTGGAGACGGTGAGCGACCCGACGGCGATCGAGTTGGTGAAGTCAACCGCGTTGGTGGGGGCGCCCAGTTCGGTGTCGGGCGCCAGCACGATGCCCGACGCGGCGGCGCCGCTCGTCGACGTGCCCGCGACCCCGCCGACCGTGACGACCTTCGTGACCGTCGCACTGCGTGTCTGCGTCTCGGTGACGGTGCAGACCGCACCGGCCGGCAGGTCGGTGTAGGTGCGCGACCCGCCGTTGTTGAGGGTGAACGTCGAGGGCGTCACGGTGAGCGCCACCGGCCCGGAGCCGGTGTCGTACGTGCAGGCGATGCTGAATGAGAAGCTCGACTGCATGACGGGGTTGCCGGCCTCGTTCACTGCGCCGTTCATGTTCACGGTCTTCGTGATCGTGAGCGATGCCTCGTCGTAGGTGTTGGTGACGGTGCTCTGCTCGATCGGCGGGCGCTCGGTGAACGCGGGCACAGGATCGACGACGGTCGCAGGGCTCGACCCGAGGGCACGCGCGACGACCTGCTGACGCGAGAACGTGGTCTCGGTCGCGCCCGTCGTGCCGACCTCGCTGACGTCGCACACCGCGTAGAGGGGAATGCCCAGGATGCGCGTCGCCGCCGCATCGCCGGTGAGCGTGAACGGCGAGCGGTTGGCACCCGCGCTGTTCAGCAGCTGGATCGGCTCGGGATCGTGCTCGGTTCCGGCACCGTCGATATCGACCGTGCAAGCCAGCGCGATGCGGAACGTGCTGGGCGCGAACGACTCGGCCGCGCCGTCGACAACCTTGGCGAGATCGACCGCGCCGGTGGCGAGAGCGATGCCGACCTTGCGCGGCTCGGTGACGAAACGGTAGGGCAGGTCATTGATGCCGTCGAAGCCGCGCGCAGCCCCGGCGATCGAGTTGTAGGCGATCGAGTCGCGCGCGAGGTTGGCATCGGTCTCACGCAACGCGGGCTCGAGCGCCGTGCGCGTGCGGTACGCGACCGAGACGGTTCCTCCGGGGACGAGGCCCACCTCTGCCCCGCTTCCGCCGTTCTCGAAGTCGATCACAAACTTGAGCGCGACGACGCTCTCGAGCAGCGCGGTCGAGGGGTCGGCGGGCATGACCTGCCAGCCCGTGGCGGGATTCGCCCGGTCGGGCAACCCGCCCGGAGCGGCACTGCCGATGCAGGGTTGGTACGACTCGACCATGGGAGGCACCGAATCGGCATCCATGCCGAGTTGGTTCTGGATGTCCGCTCCGTTGCACGCGGGCGTCGCCATGTCGAGACGGTCGGTGTAGTAGATCGTCAAGGCTTGCTCGGGGTAGCCGATGAGCCGCGGCCGTTCGAGAAGGATGGGCGTCCACCGCGAGCTGCGCGCATCGTTGATGATGACGCCGCGGTCGTTCGGTCTGGGTAGCACGTCGATCGACGCGATCTGATGCACCCGCACGTTGCCGGCATTGAAGAAGTAGCCGACCCACTCCTCCGTGCCGCCCGGGCGGGTGATGGGCACGCAGGGGTAGCGGTAGTACAGCTCGCCGTCGACAGCCAACGTGGGGGCCGAGCAATCGGCCGGGTTGGCGGGCACCGTCTTGATGACGCCCATGTCGTCGTAGGGATCGCCCGGAGTCTCCTCGAGAGGCAGCCCATCATCACCCAGCGGGCCGGCGTCGACACCCTTGACACCCTTGATGATGGTCATCGGGGCGCTCGGCAGCGCCCAGACGCGCGCGGTCGCGCTGCACGATTCGACGTTCTCGATCATCGGCAGCAGCACGGCATCCGCGGCACCGGTGCACTCGTCGAACGGCTGGTCGCTCGTGACCGTCGCGGTGTTGCGCACGACATTGAGGTCGAGCTCGCCGTTGCCGGCCTCGAAGAACTGCCGGAACTGCAGGGGCGCGCTGATGGTCATCGACCAGTCGTGCTCGAGCACGAACGCCGGGTCGATCGTGATCGTGAGGGGCTGCCCGCTCGACTCGGCCGTGCCGAGGGTCGCCGTGAAGCTCGGCGCCGCGACCGGCTGGTTCGCCTCGTCGAGCACCTCGATCGCGATGACGTCCTCGGGCAGGTACGACAGGCCCGTCTCGGGGTCGGTGCCGAGCACGAGCTGCGGGCCGAGCGGGGGGTCGTCGACGGGGATGAGGTCGACGATCTCGAGCCCCGTGAGCTGCTTGTCGAGACCGGTGCCGCGGTTGGTCACCTCGATCTCGTACGGAATCGGGGCGCCGAGCGTGAGCGGGCCCGACGGGGTCTTGACGATCTGCACCTTGGCCGGGCGGTGGGCGAAGCGAATCTGCTTGGTGTCATCGGCGGTGGCCGGAGGCCACGCGAGTGAACCGGCCGCGGTCTCCGCCCACGCCGTGACGGTGAGTGTGTTCGTGAACACTCCGATCTCGCCCTCGCCCGGCGCGGGCTCGGTGAAGACGTAGAGCGTCGAGGGCACGGGCTCGCCGACGGGGGCGACGAGCTCGTCGCGCCGGGTCGCGGTGAAGCGCAGCGTCTGCGCGGGGTTGAACGGGCGCTCCCACGTGGCGCCGTCGGCGCGGGTGTATTGGGCGCGGATACCGCGGATGTCGGCCGTCGTCGCCCCCGAGGGAAGGGTCGGCAGCGCGAGCGAGCTGGCGAAGGCACCGTTGACCCAGCAGGCGTCGAGGTTTGTGCTGCCGCCGCACTCGACGCTGATGGTGCCCGTGACGCCGTCGATGACGTAGTCGACGCCGACGAGCACGTCGAGCTTGACGCGGTTGATCGGCGTCGCCAACGAGTTCGACCCGAAGGCGGTGAAGTTGTAGGCGTTCCAGAAGGTCGGGCTGATGTCTTCGAACAGCATGTCGGTCGAGCGCACGGTGCCCGAGGGCTGGCCCGTGAGCGTGATCGTCGCGACGCGCGAGTTGCCCTCGATCTGGGTCGCGGGCGTGTCGGGAGTCGCGGTGGTGTCGGCGACGATGCCCTTGGTGGCCGTCACCCCGTAGGTGAAGTCGACGACCGAGACCGACGCCGACGCCTGCGCCGTGATGGTGTTGACGGTCGCGCCGTCCGGCGGGATGGTCACGCCGCCGGGGTCGACGATGCGCGCCTCGGCGGTGTTGTCGATGACCGCGCTGCTCACCGAGTCGACGATCGTGCCCGGAGCGCTGCGCAGCGTGGCGCGCAGCTGGGTGTCGAGCACGATGCGCGTCTCTGCCTGCACCGCGATGCGGCCGGTGTGAACGACCTCGATGCCGATGACGTCGACGAGCTGCGCCGTCGTGAGCGCGAGCGCCGCGGCGATCGAGTACGACGTCGTGCCGCTCGAGGTGGTCAGCAGCACCTCGCTCGCGGTCGCGCCCGAGGGCGTCGTGATCGTGACGATGTCGTACAGGTTGACGGCGTCGAAGGGGTCGGTCAAAGCCACCGGGTCGGCCACGGAGAGCTCGTCGACGCGCGCGACCGACTCGTTGCTCGCGACCACCGTCATCCGGGCCCGCGGGTACAGCGCCTGCGGTGTGCCGGGCGGCGGGGTTCCGAGCGGTCCGTCGACCCACGTCTTCGAGATCTCGACGGTGATGGGCGTGTCGAGGATGAGGATGTCGTCAGCCGCCGTGCGCGACAGGAGCACAGCATCCGTCGCGTCGCGCCCGTCGAATCGCGCCGTGTTGCGCACCTGACCGACCTGACCGGGGATGTTGTACTCCGCCAAGCGCGTCGCACCGAGCACCGCGACCGAGGGGTTGGAGCGCCGCACGTCACGCACCTCGAAGACGAGCCGCAGGTCGCGGCTCAGCGCCATCGAGGGGGCGACGCCCGAGCCGACGGGAGGCGCCGTCGGGTTGCTGCCGATGCGCGCGGCGCGCGTCGGGCTCTCCTCGACGATCAGGCGCACGCCGGTCGCGGCGGCCCGCTCGGTCGGGGTCAGGGTGTAGCCGGGGAAGGTGCCGTCGCAGGCGCTGCCCGCGCACGGGTTGCCGTTCGCCGCCGTCCAGCCGGAACCGGGCAGGTAGAGCTCCACGCCGACGACGCGATCGTAGGTCAGCAGCGGGTCCATCGCCGACGAGATCGCCGGGATGCGCACCAGATCGAACGCGTCGAAGACGGTGCTGGCGACGGGCGTGGTCGCGGGGTCGCTCGCCGAGTCGGAGATGACGACGGAGTCGAAGGAGGCGCCGCCCGTGCCCCACGAGATCTCGGTGGTCGCCTGGTCGGCCGACCGCGCGTTGACGGCCTCGGTGCCGGTACTCGTCACCGGCAGCCACCGCTTGCTGATGGCCGCGACATTGCCCGTTCCGTCGCCGCCCTCGGTCGCCGTGGGCAGCAGGCGCACGGTCTCGACGGTGTCGTCGGTGGCCTCGGTCGGGTCGGCCGTCGGGTTCGAGACGCGGCTCTGCGCGGCGTTGTCGATGTCGATCGGCACCAGTCGGGTCGACGAGGCGGCCTCACCCGTGCCATCGCGCAGCTGATCGCGCAGCGTCACCCGGAGGTTGGGCTGCACGCTGAACCCCGGGTTGAGCAGGGTGCCGAGCGTGTCGTAGGCGGCGTGCCGGTAGGTGAAGCGGACGCCCTGGATGACCTCGCGCAGCGCGGGGTCGATCGTCGTCGACAAGAACGAGGGCCCGGCGATGTCGGTCGCCCCGGGCAGGGGCAGCCAGGCAGAGCCGTCGAAGTACTCGACACTCAGCAGCGTGCTGCCCGGCACAGCGGTGGCGACGATGGCGGTGAGGTCGAACCACTCGAAGAAGTCGTCGGTCGCGCTGTCGAGCGGGTCGGTGATGACGAGCGCGGTCGAGCCCACCGTCGAGGCCGTCGGGTCGACCGCGGCGGTCGGCAGGGGCGTCACGCGCGCGGGCAGCGAGATGAGGGTCGACGCGCCGGCGATCGAGTAGAGCTCGTCGGGAAGCGCGGTCTTGGTGATCTCGGTGTTGACGCGGGCCGTGCGACGGGTGAGGTCGTCGGTCGCGACGGCAGACGCGGTCTCGTCTGCGAGCGTCACGACATCGACGCGCACCTCGTTGACGGTCGTCTCATCGCTGACCACCGGGTCGCTCATGGCCAGGAACGGCAGCACGGCGTACTGACCCGGTGCCATGCCCTGCGGCAGCGTGCTGAGGAACCGCACACGGATATCGGTGACCTCCGCCGTGCCGACGGGCGCGGGCAGCGTGTCGGCCGTGGTCGTCGTGAGCGGAGCGCTGAAGTCGAGGTCGCCGGCGTAGCGGTAGCTCACCTCGGCGCTGGTCGCCCCGACGGGCCACTCGATGTCGGCCGTCACCCAGCTGCTGAAGCTCAGCCCCTGGTCGGCGAGCGAGGTCGTGCCCGGCGAGGGCTCGGTGAGGGTGAGCTCTTTCAGCCCGAAATCGCCGCCGTTCGAGCCGCCGAGCGTCACGAGCACCTGCTCGCCGCCGATCACCGAGGTCGTGCCGAACTGCTTGGTCGCGAGGGGGCGGATGCTCGGCGGCCCGATCACGATCGAATCGCTGGCCTGCACGGGCGGGGTCGTCGCGGCGGCCAGGCTCACCCACGATGACGCCGTGTTGACGACCGTCGTCGGCTCGGTGACGAGGGCGGCCGACGCCGAGAGCGCGGCATCCACGGTGATGGCGGCTGCGGCGCCGACGGCGATGCGCCCGCCGGTCGAGTTCGTGAAGGTGAACCGGAGAGCCTGGATGTCTGCCGGAGCGACCCCGCTCGGCAGGGCCGCCGTGGCCGAGGCCGTGCCGGTGGTCCACACCGCGCCGTCGTACCAGTCGACGCGGATGCGGTTGGCGCCCGTGGGGAAGGTGACGCCGCTCAGGCCGGTGACCTGGAGCGTATCGAGCACGGTCGAGGCGAGGTCGGCCGGCTCCTGGATGACGAGCGCGTCGACCGAGCCGTTGCTCGAGTTCGTGGCGCCGAGCGTCATCGCGACGGGCGTGCCCTGCACGGCGGTCGCCGACTCGGGCGTGATGGTCTTCGTGACCTGCGAGGCGAGGGTGAGGTCGACGGCGAGGCGCACCTCGGCGCTCGACTCGACCGAACTCGGCCGAGGGGGGTCGAGGGTGAGGTCTTCGCGGTTCGAGACGGTCACGGTCGCCGTGTTGGGCAGGATGACCCCGTCGAAGTCGGCCGAGAGGTCGGCGGGCACGGTCGCGGTCGCGTTGAGCTGGATGCCCGTGCCGGCCTGCAGGCCCACGAGCCCGCCGCCGAGCTCGTCGACCACGCGCACCGAGAAGGTGTTGCCCGTGATGTCGACCTCGATCGGGGGGATCGACTGGGCCGTCGTCACGGTCTGCAGCTCGAGCGGCTCGGGCACGACGTCGTCGAGCGTGAGGTCGAGGCAGTCGGTCTCGAGCGACGAGCAGTTGATCGTGAACTGGTAGGTCACGGTGCCGCCGGGGGCGACCGGCGCGAGCGCGGCCGGCGGGATCGCGTCTTTCTCGAACTGCACGAGCACGGGCTCGTCGGGGTCGCCCTCGGCAGCGACGGCCGGCTGGAAGGCCACGAAGGGGGCGAACAGGGTCACGAGAGCGACGACGGCGACGCTCGGCATGATGCGGCGCGAGCGGCGGTGTGCGGTGATGAAGGCCATGATGCGAGTTCCCCCCGGGTTGCCACCCGGCCGGGATGACGGGGGTACCCCGTTCGGGTGACATGAAAAACGTTCGCTCTAGTACGAACGGGTTTCACACTACCCGCGGTGACCCCTGCGTCGTCGTACCCCGGCAGGGGGTCATTTCTGTCCCCGTGGCGGGGGTCCGCCCCGGGGCCGGCCACCCCCCCCCCCCCCCCGCCCCGCGCCCCCACCCGCGCGCCGCGCCCGCCCTCGAGCTCGTCGGCCACGCGCTGCGAGGCGGCCTCGTCCGGCGTCATCCAGGTCAGCTCGAGGGCATCCTGCCGCGGTTCGCACGTGCCCGTCACCGGCACGACGTACGCGAGGGCGACGGCGTGCTGCCGATCGTCGCTGAAGCGCGTCGGGCTCGGGAAGGGGAAGTACTCGGCGACCGAGAACGGCGTCGGCGACGCCGGCAGCTGCGGGAAGGCCATCGGCCCGAGATCCTTCTCGAGGTGCCGGAACAGCGCCTCGCGCAGCGTCTCACCGTGCATCACCCGCCCGCTCACGAGCGTGCGGGTGATGCTGCCCGCCGGGTTCACGCGCAGCAGCACGCCGACCTCGGTCACCGTGCCCATACCGTCGACGCGCACCGGAACCGCCTCGACGTAGACGAGCGGCAGACGCTGCCGGATCTGCTCGAGCTCCTCGTCGGAGAGCCAGCCCGGGTTGGGGTCGGGAGTGCGCACGGTGGCCATGCTCCATTGTGTCCCGTGCGGCGGCCTCGCGGGCGCACCTGACACGATGGACCCCATGAGCGCGATGCAGCTGATCGACGAGTCCGCCATCATCTGGTCGGCCCCGGCCGAGGAGCGCGCCGGTCGCCCCCTGCTCGTGCTGCTGCACGGCTACGGCTCGCACGAGGGCGACCTCTTCGGGCTCTCGCCCCACCTGCCGCTGCAGCCCGTCATCGCCTCGGTTCGCGCCCCCCTGCGGGCGGGCCCCGGGTTCGCCTGGTACGGGCTCGACGGCGCCACGCCCGAGAGCCGATCCGAGGGCGCCGACGCCGCGGCGCGCGGCCTGCTGCACTGGCTCGACAGCGTGCCGGCGACCTCGGTCGGGCTGCTCGGGTTCTCGCAGGGCGGGGCGATGAGCATCCAGCTGCTGCGGCACGCGCCCGAACGCTTCGCGTTCGCCGTCTCGCTCGCCGGGTTCGTCGTTCGCGGCGAGGCTCCGGCCGACGAGCGGCTCGCGGCGCTCGCTCCGCCGGTGTTCTGGGGCCGCGGCACGCACGACACGGTGATCCCGGCCGCGTTCATCGACGACACGCAGGCGTGGCTGCCCCGGCACACGACCCTCACCGAGCGCATCTACGAGGGCCTCGGCCACTCGGTGAGCGAGGCCGAGCTCGCCGACGTGCTGACCTTCTTGCGCGCCCAGTACGCCTGACCCTCCGCTGTCAGCGGGCGGGACGACAATGGGGGGATGACCGTGCCCGAGCCCGACGCCGTGCTGGGCCGGTTCGCGCCCGCCACGCGCGAGTGGTTCACGGGCGCGTTCCCCGCGCCGACGCCCGCGCAGCTCGGGGCGTGGGACGCGATCTCGACGGGCCGCCACGCGCTCGTCGTCGCGCCGACCGGCTCGGGCAAGACGCTCGCCGCGTTCTTGTGGTCGATCGATCGTCTCGCGGCCGAGCCGCCGCCCGACGATCCGCGCCGACGCACGCGCGTGCTCTACATCAGCCCGCTCAAGGCGCTCGGCGTCGACGTCGAGCGCAACCTGCGCTCGCCGCTCATCGGCGTGACGCAGACGGCGCTGCGGCTGGGGGGCGCCGCACCGAGCATCACGGTCGGCGTGCGCAGCGGCGACACCCCGAGCGCCGACCGGCGGGCGCTGCAGAAGACGCCCCCGGACATCCTGATCACGACCCCCGAGAGCCTCTACCTCATGCTCACGGCGAGCGCCCGAGAGACGCTCGACGGCGTCACGACCGTCATCATCGACGAGGTGCACGCCGTCGCGGGCACCAAGCGCGGCGCGCACCTGGCGCTCACCCTCGAACGGCTGGATGCCCGGCTCGCGACCCCCGCCCAGCGCATCGGGCTGTCGGCCACCGTGCGCCCCCCGGAGGAGGTCGCCCGTTTTCTGGGCGGAGCCCAGCCCGTCACGATCGTGCAGCCCCCGGCCGCGAAGACCTTCGACCTGAGCGTCGTCGTGCCCGTCGACGACATGACGCAGCCGCCGCCGATCGGCGGCGACGGGCCGCTCGACGCCTCGGGCGCCCCGCAGACGCCCTCGATCTGGCCGCACGTCGAGGAGGACATCGTCGATCGCGTGCTGCAGCACCGCTCGACGATCGTGTTCGCCAACTCGCGGCGGCTCGCCGAGCGGCTGACCGCCCGGCTCAATGAGATCTATGCGCTGCGCGCGCTGGAGCATGAGGCGAACGCATCGCGTTCGCGCGACGCCAGCGCCGACGAATCTGCGATTCGTCGGTCAGAAGAGACACCGCTCTTGGCCCGCGCCCACCACGGCTCGGTGAGCAAAGAGCAGCGCGGCGAGATCGAGGAGGCGCTGAAGACGGGCCGCCTGCGCTGCGTCGTCGCGACGAGCAGCCTCGAGCTCGGCATCGACATGGGGGCGGTCGACCTCGTCATCCAGGTCGAAGCACCCCCGAGCGTCGCGAGCGGGCTGCAGCGCGTCGGTCGCGCGGGCCATCAGGTCGGTGAGATCAGCCGCGGCGTGCTCGTGCCCAAGCACCGGCTCGACGTGCTGCACGCGACGGTCACGAGCGAGCGCATGACCGCCGGGCTCATCGAAGAGCTGCGCGTGCTCGCGAATCCGCTCGACGTACTCGCCCAGCAGACCGTGGCGCACGTCGCCCTCGAACCGTGCGACATCGAGCTGTGGTTCGAGCAGGTGCGGCGCAGCGCCCCCTTCGCCACTCTGCCGCGAAGTGCCTTCGACGCCGTGCTCGACCTGCTGAGCGGCCGGTACCCGAGCGACCGGTTCAGCGAGCTGCGCCCGCGCATCGTCTGGGATCGCGTGGGCGGCACGCTCACGGGTCGCCCGGGCGCGCAACGGCTCGCGGTGACGAGCGGCGGCACGATTCCCGACCGCGGGCTGTTCGGGGTCTTCATCGCGGGCGAGGGCAACGGCCGCCGCGTGGGCGAGCTCGATGAGGAGATGGTCTACGAGTCACGGGTGGGCGACGTGTTCGCGCTCGGCACCACGAGCTGGCGCATCCAGGAGATCACGCACGACCAGGTGATCGTGACCCCCGCCTTCGGCCAGCCCGGCAAGGTGCCGTTCTGGAAGGGCGATGGGCTGGGGCGCCCGGCCGAGCTGGGCCGCGCGCTCGGACGCACGACGCGCGAACTCGCGGCCGCGTCGCCGGATGCCCGCCACGAGCGCCTCGCCGCCGCAGGCCTCGACGCTCGCGCCGAAGCGAACCTCGACGCGCTGCTGCGCGAGCAGGCCGAGGCGACCGGGCAGCTGCCGAGCGAGCAGACGCTCATCGTGGAGCGGTTCCGCGACGAGCTCGGCGACTGGCGCGTGGTGCTGCACTCGCCCTACGGCATGGCCGTGCACGCCCCCTGGGCTCTCGCCGTGACGGCACGCATCCGCGAGCGGCACGGCTACGACGGTGCGGCGATCGCGGCCGATGACGGCATCGTGGTGCGCCTGCCCGACACGGAGTCGCAGCCGCCGGGGGCCGAACTGTTCCTCTTCGAGGCCGACGAGCTCGATGCGATCGTGACGGCCGAGGTCGGCGGCTCGGCGGTGTTCGCCGCGCGGTTCCGCGAGTGCGCCGCCCGGGCTCTGCTACTGCCGCGCCGCGACCCCGGGCGACGCAGCCCCCTCTGGCAGCAGCGTCAGCGGGCCAGCCAGCTGCTCGAGGTGGCCCGCGAGTTCCCCGACTTCCCCATCGTGCTCGAGACCGTGCGCGAGGTGCTGCAAGACGTCTACGACCTGCCCTCGCTCATCGAGGTGACGGGCGGCATCGCCCAGCGCAGCATCCGCATTCTCGAGGTCGAGACCCCGAGCCCCTCGCCGTTCGCGCGCAGCCTGCTGTTCGGCTACGTCGCCGCCTTCCTCTACGAAGGCGACAGCCCGCTCGCCGAGCGGCGGGCGGCCGCGCTCAGCATCGACCCGGCGCTGCTCGCCGAGCTGCTCGGTCGCGCCGAGCTGCGCGAGGTGCTCGACCCCGCCGTCATCGCCCAGCTCGAGGCCGAGCTGCAGCGCCTCGCGCCCGATCGCCGCGCGCGCGATGCGGAGGGCATCGTGGACCTGCTGCGCATCCTGGGCCCGCTGTCGATCGCGGAGATCGACGACCGCACTCTCGACGAGGTCGACGTGACCGCGGCGCTCGAGCAGCTGGCGCGCGAGAACCGGGTCTTTCGCGCGACGATCGCCGGCGAGCAGCGCTGGGCCGGTGTGGAGGATGCCGCTCGGTTGCGCGACGCCCTCGGCACGCCGATCCCGCACGGCGTGCCGAGCGCCTTCCTCGACCCGGTGCCCGACCCCGTCGGCGACCTCGTCGCGCGCTTCGCGCGCACCCGCACCCCGTTCGCCGCGACCGACGCCGCGAGCCGCTACGGCCTCGGCATCGCCGTGGCGATGGATGCCCTGCGCCGGCTCGCCGCCGACCGCCGTCTCATCGAAGGCGAGTTCCGCCCGGGCGCCTCGGGCACCGAGTGGGTCGACGCCGAGGTGCTGCGCCGACTGCGCTCGCGCAGCCTCGCGGCGCTGCGGAAGGAGATCGAGCCCGTCAGCCACGGCACGCTCGGGCGCTTCCTGCCCGCGTGGCAGCACGTCGGGAGCGCCGGCGTCGGCACGGGTGCGGCCCGACCGGGGCTGCAGGGCATCGACGGCGTGCTGCAGGCGATCGAGCAGCTGCAGGGTGCCGCGCTGCCGGCGAGCGCGTGGGAGACCCTCGTGCTGCCGAGCCGCGTGCGCGACTACTCGCCCGCCTGGCTCGACGAGCTGTGCGCCAGTGGCGAGGTCGTCTGGGCCGGGGCCGGCAGCCTGCCCGGGAGCGACGGCTGGGTGAGCCTGCACCTCGCGGGTGCATCGCCGCTGAGCCTCGCCGACCCCGACGACCTCGAGCTCTCCGAGCGCCAGCAGCGCGTGCTCGACGCGCTCGCGGGCGGCGGCGGTTTCTTCTTCCGGCAGCTCGCGGCCGCCGTCGCCGAGCCGGGCGAGGGCGGAGGCGACGACGCGGCCCTCGTCGACGAGCTCTGGCAGCTCGTGTGGGCGGGGCACCTCACCAACGACACCCTCGCGCCGCTGCGCGCCACACTCGGGGGCACGGCCACCCGCAAGGCCGCGCCGCGCACCCGCAGCTATCGGGGCTACGCGCGCCCCGCATCCGTGACGCAATCGGGGCCGCCGACGGTCGCCGGCCGGTGGTCGCTGTTGCCCGCCCGCGAGGCCGACCCCACGCGCCGCACCGCATTCGCGGTCGACCGCATGCTCGAGCGGCACGGCATCGTGACGCGCGGCGCCGTGCAGGCGGAGGGGCTGCGCGGCGGCTTCGCACTCGCCTACTCGGTGCTCGCGCGCATGGAGGAGGCCGGCTCGGTGCGCCGCGGCTACATCGTCGAGGGCCTCGGCGCGGCGCAGTTCGCGACACCCGCCACGATCGATCGCGTGCGCACCTTCAGCCGAGACGCGGATGCGGCCCCCGCCCTGGCGCCGCTGGTTCTCGCCGCGACCGACCCGGCGAACCCCTACGGCGCGGCCCTGCCGTGGCCGGCGAGCCTGCCCGACGCGGCGGCGGAAGCCACCGCGCACCGGCCCGGGCGCAAAGCCGGCGCCCTCGTGGTGCTCGTCGACGGGCACCTCGCGCTCTACCTCGAGCGCGGCGGCAAGAGCGTGCTGACCTTCACCGACGAGCCCGCCGTGCTCGAGGCCGCCGCCGTCGAGCTCGCCGCCGTCGTGCGCGCGCGTCTGCGATCGCTGCGCGTCGAACGCGTCAACGGCGCGAGCGCGTTCGGCACGCCGCTCGCCGAGGCGCTGCAGGCCGCCGGCTTCGTCGCGACGCCCCAGGGCCTGCGCATCCGGGTGTAGGGGGCCAAGCCATGCCCGAGGGCGACACCATCCACCGCGCGGCGGCGCGCCTGCACGCCGCGCTCGCCGGCCAGACGGTGCTGCGCAGCGATGTGCGCGTGCCGCGCTTCGCGACCGCCGACCTCAGCGGCGAGCGGGTCGACGAGGTCGTGGCGCTCGGCAAGCACCTGCTCATGCGCATCGGCGACGTGACGGTGCACTCGCACCTCAAGATGGAAGGCGTCTGGCACGTGATGCGGCTCGGCGAGCGCTGGCGGCGCCCCGCCTTCGAGGCGCGCATGGTGCTCGAGACGACGTCGACCGGGGGCGCCCCCTGGCAGGCCGTGGGCTTCGCACTCGGGGAGCTCGAGCTCGTCGCCCGCGACGCGGAAGACGACGTGGTGGGCTACCTCGGCCCCGATCCGCTCGGCCCCGACTTCGACCGCGACGAAGCGCTGCGGCGCCTCACGGCCGACCCCGATCGGCCCATCGGGCTCGCGCTGCTCGACCAGCGCAATGTCGCCGGCTTCGGCAACGACTACCGCAACGAGCTGCTCTTCCTGCGCGGGGTGCTGCCCGAGACTCCCGTCGGGGCCGTGGATGCCGCGGCGGCCCTCGACCTCGGCGTGCGTCTGATCCGCGCCAACCGCGATCGCGACGAGCGCACCACGACGGGCAACACCCGACGCGGCGAGCGCCTCTGGGTCGCGCACCGCGACGGCCAGCCGTGCCGCCGCTGCGGCACGCGCATCCGCCGCGGTCTGCTCGGCGACGACGCGCTCACCGAGCGCATCACCTGGTTCTGCCCGAGCTGCCAGCGCTAAACACTCCTTTTCTGATTTCGACCAGAAGCACGTTCCGGAGCACAACGAGACGAGACAGTCGCTTTTGGTACATCGTTCGGTGTACTGTTTCGGGCATGAACTCGATAGCCTCTGTGCGACTCGATGCGATTCGTCGTATCGGCAAAGCGCTCGCTGACCCGACGCGCGCATCCATCCTTCTTGCTCTTCTCGATGGGTCGCGCTACCCGGCCGACCTGGTCGATGAGCTCGGCATCACGAAGCAGAGCGTCTCGAACCACCTCGCGTGCCTGCGGGATTGCGGCATCGTGGTGGCCGAACCGACCGGTCGACGAGTGCTCTATGAAATTGCGGATGCACGCCTGCGCCACGCACTCCAGGATCTTGTCGGGGTCGTGCTTGCCGTCGACCCGGTTGATGCGTGCGACGTGAGCTCGACTGAGCGTGAGGAACGCGCGTGACCACGACGGCGAGATCCCTCCCTGACCAGAACCGCACCGCACTCCTGCGCCGACGCGTGAAGGTCATTGTTGCCTTCACGATCAGCTACAACGTCATCGAAGGAATCATCGCCCTCGTCGCCGGAACTGCTGCCGACTCGGCGGCGCTCATCGGCTTCGGGCTCGACTCGGGAGTCGAAGTGCTCTCCGCGACCGCCGTGGCGTGGCAGTTCACACGCCGTGAACCGGAGCGATATGAGAAGCCGGTGCTTCGCGTAATCGCATTCGCGTTCTTCGCCCTTGCCGCCTACACGATTGTGGGGTCCACTCTGTCGTTGACCGGGGTTACCACTCCGGAGTCCAGCGGGGTGGGTATTGCGCTGGCGGCCGTGAGCGTCGTCGTCATGCCGCTCCTGTCTGTGGTCGAACGACGAACTGGTAGGGAACTGGGCTCTGCCACTGTGGTGGCGGACTCGAAGCAGACCCTGATCTGCTCACTTCTGTCGGCGGCTGTGCTTCTCGGGCTGGTCGCGAACGCCGTGTTCGGGTGGGTGTGGGCGGATGCACTCGCCGCGCTTGTGATCGGAGCCTTTGCGATTCGCGAGGGGATCGAAGCGTGGAACGGAGACACCTGCTCCACGGCAATCGGTGAACTCATGGAGGGCTCCAGCAGTCAGGAGCACCACCACAGCGAGGGGAACCACGCGTGAGTGCCGACGGCCATACTCACAAAGCAGGCACCGTCAATCGACGGCGCCTGGCGATCGCCTTCGGGCTCACAGCGAGCGTGCTCGTCGCGGAGGTGATCGGCGCCATCATCACCGGTTCACTGGCACTGCTGGTGGATGCCGCGCACATGCTGACCGATGCGGGCGGCCTGCTGGTTGCCCTTTTCGCCGCCCAGCTCATGCAACGGCCAGCGACGTCTCGCCGCACCTGGGGTTTGCGTCGTGCTGAAGTGCTCGCGGCGACCGCGCAGGCGGCGGTACTTCTCGGCGTTGGCCTCTTCGTCGTCATCGAAGCGGTACAGCGGTTCAATCAACCGGCAGAATTCGCCAGTGTCGAGCTGCTCGTCTTCGGCATCATCGGCCTTGTCGCGAACGTCGTCGCCATTGTGGTGCTGTCGGGCGGACGCGGCGACAACCTCAACATGCGGGCCGCGTTTCTGGAAGTGCTCAACGACGCGCTCGGATCGGTGGCCGTGATCGTCGCCGCAATCGTGATCATGACAACCGGGTTTCAGCAGGCCGACTCGATCGCCGCACTGCTGGTAGGGATGCTGATCGTTCCCCGCACGCTGCGTCTGCTGCGCGACGCCCTCGACATGCTTCTCGAGTCGGTACCGCGCGGCATCGATCTCGACGACGTGCGGCAGCATCTTCTCGATGAGGAGCACGTTATCGACGTGCACGACCTGCACATCACTCAGATCGCCACCGGGCTGCCTGTCTTGACCGCGCACGTCGTGGTCGAGGCTGGGTGCTTCCACGACGGTCACGCACCCGAGATCACTCAAGCACTTCAGCGGTGTGTCGCCGAGCATTTCCTAGTCGCCATCGACCACGCAACGTTTCAGCTTGAGCCTGCGACTGCGCAGCCCGGTCACCTCGTGCACTGATGCAGAGTGACTACGCTCACTGGCCATGAGGTCATCACGGGTCGCCGCCGCCGTCGTCTTCGCCGCGCCCGTGGTCGCCTGGGCGACCGCGCACCTCTCGTCACCGGAGGTTCGACGGTGGCGGCCGGGAGCGGGCGACCGCACGATCGTGGCGGGTCTCGGTGTGCGGCAGTTCGGGGCGGGCGACACCCTCGTCGTGCTGCTCTCGGGGCTCGCCTCGAGTGAACGGCTCTGGGGAGCCGCCTACGACGTTCTCGGGAAGCGGGCGCGCGTGGTCGCCATCGACCCCATCGGGTTCGGGACATCCATGCACAGTCCGGCGCTGGACCACCCGATCGATGCCGATGCGCACGTCGACGGCGTGCTCGCCGTGCTGCGCGAGCTCGGCCTGGATGCCCTGCCGGCCGTCGTGGTCGGCCACTCGATGGGGGCATCCCTCGCGCTGCGCGTCGCCGCCCGGCACGCCCCCGCACGCGCGGTGGTCGCCTTCGATGCCCCCCTCTACGACACGCATGAGGAGGCCGACCACCGCGTGCGGCACATGGGGTGGTTCGAGGCGCTGCTCGCGCAGGGGCCGCTCGCGGAGCGCGTGTGCCACTGGATGTGCGAGAACCGCGCCGTCGCCCAGGGTGTCGCCGTCGTCGTCAGCCCGCGCCTACCCGTGGCCGTCGCACGCGATGCCGTGCAGCACACGTGGCACGGCTACGTCACCGGGTTCGACGCGCTCGTGCGCGACCCGGCGTGGGCGGAGGCGCTTCGCGAGCTGGAGGCTCGGAGCGTCGTCGTGCGACTGGTCGACGGGATCGATGATCCGGTTCCGGTGCCGGGGAGGGCCCGCGAGCTCGCCCGCACCCACGCGAACATCGCGGCGATCAGCCTGCCAGGCGGCCACCGCCTCCCGCTGAGCGACCCGGTCGGGTGCGCCGCGGTCGTGCTCGCCGCACTCAGCGAATACGCGGCCACGCCATCGTGAGGCGTGAGAAGATACCCCCTGGAGGTACTGGTCATGGTGAGGCGCGTCGCGTATGTGCTGCTGATCGCAGCGCTCGCCGTCGTCGGCATCGCCATGAGCGCGCACGGTTCGACGCTGGCACCCCACACCACTGCATCGACGCCGCCCATGATCTCGAGCGTCGCGCACGCTCCGCACGCTGACGTCTCTTCGGCAGCGCCCCACGTCGATTCCGAAGGAAGCACCCTGGCGGAAGCGCTGTGCGCCGATTGCCATGAGGACCACGCAGGCCTCGCCGTGGCCTGCGCCTTTCTCGCCCTGATCGTCGTTGTCGGCGTTCTGGTTCCCCTTCTCGCGATGCGATTCGGCGTCGCGGCGCCCGGGGTGTCGCTGCACGGTCACGCACCGCGCGGGATGGCCGAACCGCGTCCGCCGGATCTCGCAGAGCTCTGCATCAGTCGCCAGTGAATGAGCGCGGGGTGGCGGCATCGCCCGTCACCGTTGCGATCGAACATTCACTCACGACGAAAGTAGAAGAAGACATGAAGAAGACATTCCGCGTGCGCGCGATCACGACCAGCGCGCTCGCTCTCGTCACGGCGCTCGGCCTCGCCGCCTGTGCGCCGACGGCTGAACCCGCTGAGGGCTCCGGCGCCAACATGGCCGACGTCATGTTCGTGCAGATGATGATCCCGCACCACGAGGGTGCGATCGAGATGAGCGACATCCTGCTCGCCAAGTCCGGAATCGATCCTGACGTCGCGGAGCTGGCCGAGGAGATCAAGGCGGCGCAAGGTCCTGAGATCGAGCAGATGAAGGCATGGCTCGACGACTGGGGCATGCCGGAAATGAACGCCGATGGCGGCATGGACGGCATGGACCACGGCGGCATGGACGGCATGGGGGGGATGGACGGCATGACCGAGGACGACCTCGAGTCGCTCGAGGCCGCGAGCGGGCCGGAAGCGGAAGAGCTCTTTCTCGAGCTGATGATCGTGCACCACGAAGGCGCCATCGAGATGGCCGAGGATGTGCTCGACGATGGCGAACACCCCGAGGTGCGACAGCTGGCCGAGAACATCGTCTCGAGTCAGGCCGCGGAGATCGAGCGCATGCGCTCGATGCTCGACTCCTGATGCGGCGGACAGGTGCGGCGGCCGCTGGCGCGGTCGCCGCCCTCTCCGTCGTGCTCGCCGGGTGCTCAGCAACGACCTCAGAACCGCCGATCGTCGTTTCCCACCTGCACGCAGTCGATATCGACGATGAGAGCGGTGACATCTACCTCGCGACGCACGAAGGAATCCTTCGCGCGACGGTCGAATCGGGTGCCGACGATGTTCGTGTCGGCGGAGTCGGATCGGTCGAGCGCCTCGGAGCATGGCGGGGCGACGTGATGGGCATGGTGAGGCTCGACGACACCATTTACCTCTCCGGTCATCCCGCACCGGACACCGACGCGCCGATGAACATCGGCGTCTACACCACTGACAGGAGCGGGGCCGAGTTCGCTTCGCTCGCGCTCGAGGGCGACGCGGACTTCCACAGTATGGCCGTGATGGCCGCGGCTGACGGGAGTACCGCTCTCGCGGGGATCGACTCGGTCACCGGGCGCGTGGTGGTGAGTCGCGACGGCGGTGCGACGTGGAGTGCTGGCGCTGCGCTCGGAGCACGATCCGTGAGCTGGGATGCGGATGCCGAGCATCTGTTCGCCACGACAGAGCAAGGCCTCCAGGTCAGCATCGATGATGGAGCGACGTTCACTCTTGTCGACAGCGCCCCTGTGCTGCTCCTGATTTCGGCTCCACCGCCCAGTACCCCGACGGGTGGGTTGCTCATGGGGCTCGATCTCGATGGTCGGGTGCATCTGAGCGCCGACGGTGAGACCTGGACCCCCGCAGGGCTCGCTCCCCCCGGTACGGAAGCCATCGCGGTGGGTCGTCGGGGAACCCTCGTGGCCGCCGGACTCGACGGAGTTCACCGATCGGATGACCGGGGAGCCACCTGGTCGATCGTCGCCGAGTTCTGACGAGAGTGGGGGTGCGGAGTGACACCGCACCCCCACTGCGCCTACTTGTCGGTGATGACCTCGCGGATGCGGCTCGGCCGCCAGGCCACGATGCGCAGGGCCGTCGCCGCGACGAGGGCGATGACGCCCGCGATGACGAGCGGCTGGGCCACCGCCTCGGCGATGCGCGGCACGACGTAGACGCTCGGGTCGTAGATGCCCGAGGCCGGCGGCACGCTGAACGCGAACTCGGCGTAGACCGTCAGGGCGAAGCCGACGAGGGTCGCGATCGCGCCCACCGCCCACAGTGAGCGCAACCACGGGTTGCCGGCCACGATGAGCTCGAAGTGGCGCTCATCGGCGGGCTCGACGGTCGAGCCGGTGAACTCGCCGCCCCCGGCGGCTGCCGAGGCGCTGGCGGCCGCGCTGCCGCGCTCGGGTCGCGTCGCGCCGGGCATCCGCCCGCTCGGGGCGGCACCGCGCACGGCCGCGCCCTCGTCGATCACGGGGCCGGAGGCGGCCCCGCCGCGCTGGAACGCGGGAGGGTACCGGGGGTCGATGCCACCAGAGGGTGTGCTCGACGTTGCCGCTGCCATGGTGCTCCTTCGCTGGCCGTGATCGGCTCAACCCTAACCCCGGCCGCTCAGCGTGTCAGGGGGTGCCCGGTAGCCTCACAGCATGATCGCCGCCGCCCTGCGCCCGCTCGCTCTCGTCGCGCTCGTGGGGCTCATCGGCTCGATCGACGGGTGCCTCGAATCGGGCAGCCCGAGCGTGCCGTTGCAGCCCGGCTCGCCCGCCGCATCGGCCGAGGGCAGCGGAACCGTCGCGAGCATCACCGACGGCGACACGCTGAGGCTCGACGTCGACGGTGTCGAGCTGCGGGTGCGACTCGTCGGCATCGACACGCCCGAGGTCTACCCCGACGTCGAGTGCTTCGGGCCCGAAGCCGAGGCGGCCCTCACCGCGCTCGCACCTCCCGGCAGCACGGTCTCATACGCCTACGACCGCGACCCGCGCGACCGGTACGACCGCGAGCTGATGTACGTCTTCACCGCCGACGGCACGTTCATCAACTACGAGCTCGTCGCGCAGGGTTACGCCGAGGCCCTGCTGGTCGAGCCCAACGACCAGTACTACGACGACCTCGTCGCGGCCGAGCGAGCGGCTCGCGATGCGGGGCTCGGCCTCTGGGGCCAGTGCTGACCTAGTCGGCGACCGGCGCGATGAGCTGGGGGCCGTCGCCCGTCAGGGGCGCCACGGGGTGCAGCTCGAGCCGCTCGAGCACGGCCTCGCTCTCGGCGACGACCATCGCGACGAGCTCCTCATCACCCTCGACCGTCGGGTCGAGCCATTCGTCCCACACCTCGCGCGGCAGCATGACGGGAGCGCGGTCGTGGATGCTCGCGGTGGGCCCGTGCGCCGCGCGCGTGAGCATCGTCGCGGTCAGCACCCACGGCGTCGGCGCGCCGCCCTCCGGGAAGGGCGCCCGCCACCACGAGTAGAGGCCGGCGAAGGCGAGCTCGCCCGCCTCGGGGTCGGTGATGTAGTGCGGGGTCTTGGTCGTGCCGACGGTGTGCCACTCGTAGTAGCCGTCGGCGGGCAGGATCGCCCGCGAGCGCACGAGGGCGCCCTTGAAGGTGCTCTTCTCATGCACGGTCTCGCTGCGGGCGTTGAAGGTGGGGTATTTCGAGGTGAGCTCGGTCGCCCACCGGGGCACGAGCGACCACCGCGCCGCCGTGACGAGGCGGGAGGGCATCCCCTCGGGGTCGTCTTTGGGCACGCGGTCGACGACGATCGGCACCTGCTGCGTCGGCGCGATGTTCCAGCTCGGCGGCATCGCGACATCGTCGACCTCGTCGGCCTCGAAATACTGCCCGAGCTCCTCACCGCTTTTGGTGTTGGCGTAGCGACCGCACATCAGTGCCCCCTCTCGGCGAGCGCCGCCCGCAGGCGCTCGGCATCGACGCGATAGATGGTGTGCACCGCGTCGTCGATCAGCACGACGGGGATCTCATCCCAGTAGCGGTCATGCAGCTCGGCATCGTCGAGAATCGAGCGCTCGACGAGCTCGACGCCCTCGCGGCCCCGCAGCACCTCGTCGATGACCGCGCGCGCATCGTCGCACAGGTGGCAGCCGGGCTTGCCGATGAGGGTCAGGGTGACGGAGGGCACGACCCCAGCCTAGGCACCTGCTTATGCTGGTCGGGATGTCCACCCCCGTCAGCGACGCCGGCCCGGCTGATCAGGCCCGCGACTCCGCTCCCGTGATCGCGTTCTTCGACGTGGACAACACGCTGCTGCGCGGCGCGAGCGTCTACCACCTGGGGCGCATCGCATGGAAGCGCGGCCACCTGGGCTGGCGCGACCTCAGTCGATTCGCCTGGCAGCAGGCGCGCTTCACCTCGGTCGGCGAGAACCACCGGCACCAGCTGGCCGTGCGCGACCGCGCGCTCGAGCTGATCGCCGGGCACACCGTGGCCGAGCTCGAAGAGATCGCGGTCGAGACCTACGACGCCCACCTGCACGCGCTGCTGCTGCCCGCCGTCGTCGACCGGGCACGCGAGCATCTCGCGCACGGCCACGAGGTCTGGCTGCTCACGGCGACCCCGGAGGCCTGCGCGCGCGTCATCGCCGAGCGCCTCGGGCTGAGCGGCGCCATCGGCACGCGCATCGAGAGCGTCGACGGGGTCTTCACGGGGGCTCTCGACGGGCACGTCATGCACGGCGCCCACAAGGCCGACGCGGCCGGGCGTCTCGCGGGCGAGAAGGGCGTGCGGCTGGCCGACTGCTGGGGCTACAGCGACTCGCGCAACGACATCCCCCTGCTCGAGCTCGTCGGGCACCAGCAGGTCGTCAACCCCGATGCCGCCCTGGCCCGCTACGCGGCGGCGCGCGGCTGGCCCGTCATGCACGACCGCCCCCGAGCATCCCGGCGCGCGACGCGGAAATGACGAAAGCGCCCGACCTCGCGGTCGAGCGCTTCGCCGGGCGGATGCCCTACTTCTTGTTGCGACGCTGGTGACGCGTCTTGCGCAGAAGCTTGCGGTGCTTCTTCTTGGCCATCCGCTTGCGGCGCTTCTTGATGACAGAACCCATAGAAAACCTCTGATCGTCGACTGAACGGGAGCAACGGCCCGTTCAGGACCGCGTCGTGTACCGGGCGAGTCTAGCCGACGTCGGCGATGGGCGTCTCGATGGCCGTCGCGACCGCCGATTCGGGGATGCGGAAGCTGCGCCCGAAACGGATCGCGGGCAGATCGCCGGCGTGCACCATACGGTAGACGGTCATCGTCGAGACCCGCATCATGTCGGCCACTTCGGCGACGGTGAGGAACCGCACCTCCGAGAGATCACGGGCCATCGGCTGTCGTCCTGTCGCTCACGCACGCTGCGCCCTCGTGGCGCGTGTGCACGGAGTTCAGAGTAGGGGCTGGTGTGACTCGTGTAAAGACGCCGGAAGGAGGGGGATCAGCGCGACTCGTCGTGGTTCTTCCAGGGCAGCCGCTTGGTCACGGCCTCCTGCACGTCGTGCAGCTTCTCCTGCGCGCCCTCGATGATCGACCGAGCCTGGTGCGAGGCATCCGCGGCGACGCGACCCACGGTGCTGCCCGCACCCGCCACATCGGCACCCGACCAGGCGGCGAAGACGGGCGAGCCACCCTCGGCGTCGAAGTCGGCGCTGAGAAAGGGGATGACCCAGTCCTCGACATCCTCGAGCGGCGCGGGGTCGACGGCGTAGTAGCGGTGCTGGCCTTCGTCGCGCACCGTGACGAGGCCGTGATCGCGCAGCACCTTCAGGTGCTTCGAGACGGTCGGCTGCGTCGCGTCCATGCGCTCGACGAGCTCGCCGACGCTGAGCTCGCCCGTGCCGCCCTCCCCTCGCAATGAGGCGTCGAGCAGGTGCTGCAGCAGTTCACGACGCGTGGCGTCGGCGATCACGTCGAAGATGTCGGCCATGCCACCAGGCTAGTCAGCCCGGCCCGGGAGTACCATTGCACGCGGTCTGCAGGCCGGTGAGGAGCATCGATGGCCACGAGCAACCGTATCCGCGGCAACCGTCGTGACGAGCGCACCAACCCTCTCTCGCGGGCGTGGGCGGCGCTCGGCGAGTCGGCGACGGCATCGCCCGCCCGGTTCGCCATCCTCATCTTCACGGCGCTCATCCTCATCACCACCCTGCTGCTGACACTGCCGATCGCGCGCGCTGGCAGCGGCACGGGCGGCACTCCTCTCGCCGACGCCGTGTTCACCGCGGTCTCGGCCATCTGCGTCACCGGGCTCACGACCGTCGACATGGCGACGCACTGGTCGCCGTTCGGCAACGTCGTCATCATCCTGGCGATGCAGATCGGCGGCATCGGGGTGCTGACCATGGCGAGCATCCTGGGCCTTGTCGTGGCGCGCCGCATCGGTCTGCGCGCGAAGCTCATCGCGGCGAGCGACACGAACGCAGCGCGCGTGCACGGCGGCCCGGTCTCCGAGTCGCAGGCCGTACGGCTCGGCGAGATCGGCGGGCTGCTGTTCACGGTGGCGGCGAGCGCCATCGTCATCGAGCTCGCGATCACGGCTCTCGTCGTGCCCCGCCTGCTCCTCGAGGGCTTCGACCCGTGGACGGCGATCTGGCAGGGCTTCTACCTCTCGCTCTCGGCCTTCACCAACACGGGCTTCGTGCCCTTCGCCCCGGGCATGGAGCGCTTCGCGACCGACCCGTGGATGCTCTCGGTGCTCTCGATCGCGGTGTTCCTCGGGGCCATCGGTTTCCCCGTGATCTTCGCCCTCGGCCGCTGGCTGCGCACCCGCGCACGTCTCAGCATCCACGCGCGCATCACGCTCATGACGACGCTCATCCTCATCGCCGTGGGCGCACTCCTGATCGCCCTGCTCGAGTGGTCGAACAGCGCCACCCTCGGAGCGCAAGACGGTCTCACACGACCCATGACCGCGGTCTTCACCTCGATCATGTCGCGGTCGGGGGGCCTGAGCACGGTCGACATCGGTGAGATGAACGGCTCGACTCTGCTCGTGCTCGACATGCTCATGTTCGTCGGCGGCGGTTCCGCATCCACAGCCGGTGGAATCAAGGTGACGACGCTCGCCGTGCTGTTCTTCGCCGCCGTGGCCGAGGCGCGGGGTGTCGACGACATGGAGGCCTTCGACCGCCGCATCCCCAACGACGTGCTGCGCCTCGCCGTCAGCATCGTGCTGTGGGGCGCCTCGATCGTGGCCACGGCCTCCGTCATCATCCTGCACATCACGAAGGCACCGCTCGACTTCGTGCTGTTCGATGTCATCTCGGCTTTCGCGACGTGCGGGCTGTCGACGGGCCTCACGAGCAACGAGCTTCCGGATGCCGCGAAGTACGTGCTCGCGGCCACCATGTGGGCGGGTCGCGTTGGTACAGTGACCCTCGCCGCGGCCCTCGCCGCCAGTCAGCGCCGGCAGCTGTTCCGCCGGGCAGAAGAGAGGCCCATCGTTGGTTGAGAGAATCCGGCACGACGCTCCCGTGCTCGTCATCGGCCTCGGGCGCTTCGGCGCCGCCACGGCCGGCCAGCTGCAGCGGCTCGGCCGCGAGGTTCTCGCCGTCGACGAAGACCCGGCCCTCGTGCAGAAGTGGGCCGAGCGGGTCACGCACGCGGTGCAGGCCGACGCGCGGTCGCTGGATGCCCTGCGCCAGATCGGCGCCGACGAGTTCAGCATCGCCGTGGTCGCAACCGGCTCGTCGATCGAGTCGAGCGTGCTCATCACCGCGAACCTCGTCGACCTCAAGATCCCCCAGATCTGGTCGAAGGCGATTAGCCAGTCGCACGGCAAGATCCTCGCCCGCATCGGCGCGAACCACGTGATCTACCCGGAGGCGGAGGCCGGCGAGCGCGTCGCCCACCTGGTCTCGGGCCGCATGATCGACTTCATCGAGTTCGACGACGACTTCGTGCTCGTCAAGATGTACCCGCCGAAGCCCATCCGCGGGCTCTCGCTCACCGAATCGAAGGTGCGCAGCAAGTACAACATCACCGTCGTCGGCGTGAAGAGCCCCGGCAAGCCCTTCACCTACGCCACCGAGCAGACGGTGGTGTCGAACCACGACCTCATCATCGTGTCGGGCACCGAGGCCGACATTGACCGGTTCGCCTCGCTCGACAACTGAACGGGTCGACGTCGCGCGCCGCTACTCGGTGGGCTCACCCGGCATCGGCGGAGCCGGGATCGTGCTCGGGTCGATGCCCTGCTCCTCGAGCCACTGCTCGAACTGCGCGCGGCGCTCGTCGCGGTTCTCGGCGCGCTGGTCCATGCGCTCGTCCATGCGCTGCTCGACGCGCTCGCCGATGCGCTCGAGCTGCTCGCCGCCGCGGTCGCCGGGCAGGCCGATCGCGATGACGCCGCCCGGGCCGCGGCCGTCGGGCAGCGCCTGACCGAGGGCGACGCCGCCGGCGAAGGTGAGGCCGAGCAGCAGCGCCGATCCGACCGCGACGCCCGTGATGGCGAGCGCCGTCGGAACGGAGGGGCGGGGAGCGGCGGGGGCCGCGGCGGGGGCTGCCGCCGGGTTCGCGGGTGCGGCTTCCGGTGCGGTGTCGGGCGCGGTGTCGTCGTTCGTGGCCATGGGGTTCTCCCTCGAGTCGGGGATCCGCGACGGTTCGCGGATCGACGAGCCCACGGTGAGATCTATGCCTATGCGGCGCCTCTGCGCGGCCTATGCTCCGGCGGCCAGTTGCCGTGCGCGTTCCTGTGCGGCGCGTGCGGCCCGTTCGAAGAGCTCGGCGAGCCGGGCATCCTGCAGCACGGCGATGGCGCGCTCGGTCGTGCCCTTCGGGCTCGTCACCCGACGGCGCAGCTCTGCCGGGTCGTCGCCCGTCGCCTCGATCAGCAGCGATGCGCCGCTGAACGTCTGCTGCACGAGCAGCGCCGCGACATCGGGCTCGAAACCCATCGCCTCGGCCGCGCGCGTGAGCTCCTCGATGAGGAGGAACACATAGGCCGGGCCCGAGCCGCTGATGGTCGAGAGCGCGTCGATCTGCGACTCGGGCAGCTCGACCACGGTGCCCACGGTGCGGAAGAGGTCGTCGGCGAGGGCGAGGTGGGCTGCCGTCGCCCGGGAGCCCCCGCTGACCCCCGTGACCCCGCGGCCGATGAGGGCGGGCGTGTTCGGCATCGCGCGCACCACCGGGTTCGGCACGACCGCCTGCATCGCCTCGGTCGTGATGCCCGCCGCCACGCTCACGACGAGGGCCTCAGGGTGCAGGCTCGGGCCCACCTCGGCGAGCAGGGCGGTGATCTGTGCGGGCTTCACGCCCAGCAGCACGAGGCGGGCATCCGCCACGGCCCAACGGTTCGCGTCGGAGTCGTGCTCGGTCGCGCGCGCCTCGACCCCCTCGGCACGCAGCGCCGCTGCCGAGGACTCTGACCGCGTCGTCGCGCGGAGGCCGTCGACCGAGACCGCCGGCTGACGCAGTCCGCGGAGGATCGCGCCGCCCATCGAGCCGGTGCCGAGGATCGCGATGGGGGGAAGAGAGGCGCTCATGCCACGAGTGTAGGTTGGAGACGGGCCACCACCCCGGGGGACGGCGCGCGAGAGTCGGAGGCAGACATGCAGACATCGGCGATCCGAGAGGCGCTGCTGGCGACGGCCGGCGTGCAGAGCGTGGGCGCGATCGATGCCGTCGCGCTCGCCCAGGGAGGGCACCTCGTGACGGCTCGACTGGGCTTCGGCCCGAACACCCCGGCGGCCGACCTGGTCGCCATCCTCGGCGCGGTGCGCGCGGCGATCAAGGCCGTCGCGCCCGAGGCTGTCGACATCGTGCTCGAACCCGAGATCGCCGCCCCGCGCGACGACGCGAACCCTCCGACCGACGTCTTCGTCATCCGCGGCGCCGACTGACCCCGCCGGGCGCGCGGATCACTACGCTGTGTCGTGGCACGGCACCGTGCCGATCGGTATCCCCCTCGCGTAGGAGCTCCCCATGGACGTGCTGCACTCCGTCATCCTCGTCGGCCACTTCATCGGCCTCGCCGCCATCGTCGGCCCCTTCCTCATGCAGGCGCGCTGGAAGGGCCAGTACGCCTTCCCCGTCGTTCTCGGCGGCGCCATCACGCAACTCGTCACGGGCCTCGTGCTCGTCGGCCTCGCGGAGATGGGCGGCGACGACGACGGCCCGCTCAACTACGCCAAGATCGGCGTCAAGCTGACGATCGCCGTCATCATCTTCGTCGCGGCCCTGCTGGGCTACCTCAAGCAGCGCAAGACCGAGGGCGGGGGCGGCCGCGAGCTGCTGCCGTTCTTCCACGCCGCGGGCGGCCTCGCCCTCGTGAACATCGCCCTCGCCGTCTTCTGGTGATCCGTCGCCGTCTCGCCGCCGTGAGGTCGCGATGAGCGCGTCCGGCGGCGGGAAGGCGATCATCGCGGCACTGCTCGCCAACACGGGCATCGCCGTGACCAAGTTCGTCGCGTTCCTCGTCTCGGGCTCGAGCGCGATGCTCGCGGAGAGCGTGCACTCGGTGGCCGACGCCGGCAACCAGCTCCTGCTGCTGGTCGGCGGGCGGCGGGCACGCAAGGAGGCCGACACCGAGCACCCCTTCGGCTACGGGCGCGCGCGCTACATCTACGCCTTCGTCGTGGCGATCATCCTGTTCTCGATCGGTGGCGTCTTCTCGCTGTACGAGGGCGTCAGCAAGCTGCAAGAGCCGCACCCGCTCGAGAACGCGTGGCTACCCATCGTCGTGCTGCTCATCGCGATCGGGCTCGAGTCGTTCTCGCTGCGCACGGCCGTACGCGAGTCGAACCACGTGCGCGGCACGCAGGGCTGGATCCAGTTCATCCGGCGCGCCAAAGCGCCCGAGCTGCCCGTCGTGCTGCTGGAGGACGTGGCGGCCCTGCTCGGGCTGACCTTCGCGCTGGTCGGCGTCGGCCTCACGGTCGTGACGGGCGACTCGATGTGGGACGCCGTGGGCACGATCATGATCGGCGTGCTGCTCGTGCTCGTCGCGGTCGTACTGGGTCTCGAGACGAGCAGTCTCCTGGTCGGGGAGGGCGCCTCGACCGACGACATGCGCGCCATCTGCCGGGCGCTCGACGCGCACGACGGCGTCACCGCGGTCGTGCACATGAAGACGCTCTACCTCGGGCCCGACGAACTGCTCGTCGGCGCGAAAGTCACCTTCACCCCGGGAATCGACATCGAGCGGGTCGCCGCGATCATCAACGAGCTCGAGATCGCCGTGCGCGACGCCGTGCCGATCGCGCGCGTCATCTACATCGAACCGGGGCTCGCGACCGTCAGCGCCGCTCGCTGAAGAATTCGGCGAGCACGGATGCGCACTCCTGCTCGTCGACCCCGCCGACGACCTCGGCCACCCGGTGGGGCAGGCGGCGCTCGCGCAGCAGGTCGACGACGCTGCCGGCGGCTCCGGCCTTCGCGTCCCACGCCCCGAACACCACACGATCGATGCGCGCGGCCAGGATCGCACCCGCGCAGAGCACGCAGGGTTCGAGGGTGACGACGAGCGAGCATCCGCTCAGGTGCCAGTCGCCCGTGGTGGCGGCCGCCTGACGCAGCGCGACCACTTCGGCGTGCGCGGTCGGGTCGTGGTGCTTCTCGCGCTCGTTGCGGCCGCGGCCGATGATCGTTCCGGCGGCGTCGAGCACGATCGCGCCGACCGGCACGTCGCCGGAGGCCAGCGCGGCCCGGGCCTCATCGAGGGCGGCGCGCATCGCCGCGCGATCGCCGTCGGACACCGTGGTCATGCCCCGCCCTTCCGTTAGATTGAGCCTATGCGAGTCCATGTTGCCGACCATCCGCTGATCACGCACAAGCTGACGGTGCTGCGCGATCAGACCACCCCGTCGGCGACGTTCCGCGCGCTGACCGAAGAGCTCGTGACCCTGCTCGCCTACGAGGCGACCCGCCACGTGCGCACGCACGAGGTGACCATCCAGACCCCCGTGGCGCAGACCACCGGTCTCGCCATCAGCGAGCCGCGGCCGCTCATCGTGCCGATCCTGCGCGCGGGCCTCGGCATGCTCGAGGGCATGGTGAAGCTCGTGCCCAGCGCCGAAGTGGGCTTCCTCGGCATGGTGCGCGACCACGACACGCTCGAACCGAGCGTCTACGCCGAGCGGCTGCCCGACCACCTCGAGGGGCGGCAGTGCTTCGTGCTCGACCCGATGCTCGCGACGGGCGGCTCGCTGCTGGCCGCCATCGAGTTCCTCTTCGAGCGCGGGGCCGACGACGTCACTGCCGTCTGCATCCTCGGCGCGCCGGAGGGTCTCGCGATGGTCGAGAAGGCGACCGCGGGGCGCGACGTGACGATCGTGCTCGGCGCGCTCGACGAGAAGCTCAACGAGAAGGGCTACATCGTGCCCGGCCTCGGCGACGCGGGCGACCGGCTATACGGCACGGTCGGCTAGGCGCCGCCCGTCCGAGGCACCGGGCCCCCGCCGCTCGACTTGACGCTCTGCCGCGCGCTCGGGGATACTGACGCCATGACCGTCACCGCGAACCTCCTGACCGCCCCCGAGGCTGTGGAGACCGCTGGCATGATGATGCTGGCGAGCGCTGACGTGTGCTGTCGAATGTGCGCCTGAATGGCCACGCTCCCGCCCGAGTCGCGCTGACCGGCCGATCCATCGTCTGACGATGTCTGATCGCACCGAGCAGGCGACCTCCGCGTCGAGACCGGATGCTCCGACTCGCGACACGCGCACCCTCGACACACCGCTTCAGAACGGCACCACCCCGACGCCACCGGCGCCGAGGGGCGATGAGCCGTTCGACTCCGCAGAAAGCGTCTCGACGATGTCTCTCGCCTCCCTCGCTCCCCGCACCACCCCGACCCCGCCCGCCGCTGCGGCGCCCGCCGCTCCCGCTCCCCGTCTGCGTGCCGTGCCCGAGGGAACCGAGGCGCGCGGCTTCGTGCTCTACGTCGGCCTCGATGAGGCGAAAGCCGCCGCCGCCGGCATCGACCTCGGTCGCCTCGTGGTCGAGCTCAAGAAGCTGACCGTCGAGCTCGCTCCGGGCGCGGAGACCCACGCCGCTGTCGCGCTGGCGCCTGCCGGCGCGGGAGGCCGCGACGTCGAGGTGGTGCGGCTCGCGCTGCAAGACCCTTCGGCGCTCGCCCGCTACCGCCGCGCGGATGAACCGGCGGTCGAGGCGAAAGCCGAGGGCGTCGTCATCGACATCTCGCGCAAGCGCGTGCTGCTCGACGGCGAGACCGCCGCGCTCACCTACAAGGAGTTCGAGCTGCTGCAGTACCTCGTGCTGCGCGAGGGGCGCACGATCGAGCGCGCCGAGCTCATCGCCTCGCTCTGGGCCGAGGCGGTCGAGGGCGACGACGACGTGCCGAACGAGCGCACCATCGACGTGCACGTGCGGCGGCTGCGCTCGAAGCTCGGCGGCTATGAAGACATCGTGCGCACCGTGCGGGGTGCCGGCTACCGGTTCGACCGGCACGCCGACGTCTCGATCCGCTACGCCTCGACGCCGAGCCCCGACTTCTTCTAGCTCCGGCGTGCACTCGCGCGCGGCCCGCCGCGAGCATCCGGAGACGGATCTCCAAAAAATAACGGTTCGATAACTAGACAGCGTTACCGTTCCGTTATACATTCGTCATGCGTCGATCGTTTGCTGTGGCGGGAGACGCGGAATGTGATTGCAGGACACTCTTGGTGCAAGGGAAGAGGGCCGGTCGCCCGCCTCGGCGACCGGCCCTTCGCATGCCTGGCGCGAGTGACCCACGTTTCCGGCGCCACCGGCCGACAGAAGCCCATTCCCGCGCATAGAGTTGAGGCATGACGGAGAAGGCGATCGCCGTGGGCGCCTGGGAGGCCCTGTTCCGCGCCCAGGTCTCGGTGCTGCGGCAGCTCAACGCCGAGTTCCCGACGAGCGAGATCTCGTTCACCGAGTACGACGTGCTGTTCAACCTCTCGCGGGCGCCCGGGCGCCGGATGCGCATCCGCGACCTCATCCCCCACCTCCTGCTGAGCCAGCCGAGCGTCAGCCGGTTGATCGATCGACTCGCCGCCCGCGGCCTCGTCGACAAGCTGCCCGACGCGACCGACGCCCGTGGCACGATCGTGGCCCTGCGCCCCGAGGGCTACGAGCTGTTCAAACGCGTCGCCGTCGTGCACGCCGATGCGATCGCACGGCGCGTCGGCTCACGGCTCGACGTCGACGAACTGCAGCAGCTCACCGAGCTCTGCCAGCGCCTCCGCGACTGAGCGTGTTCGCGGGGAGGCCCCGCTAGCCTGACGGTCATGGCCCCCTCTCCCAGCATCGTGTGGCTGCGCGATGACCTGCGCATCGCCGACAACCCGGCCCTGACCGCCGCCGTCGACCGCGGCGGGCCCGTGGTCGTGGTCTGCGTGCTCGACGAGCAGTCGCCGGGCGCACGGCCGCTCGGCGGCGCCAGCCGCTGGTGGCTGCACGGCAGCCTGCGATCGCTCGCCGACGACCTCGGCAGGGCCGGCGGGCACCTGACCCTGCGCCGCGGTGCCGCGGCCGAGGTGATCGCCGCCCTCGTGGCGGAGACCGGGGCCGGGGCCGTCTACTGGAACCGACGCTACGGAGCGCTGCGCGACGTGGATGCCGCTCTCAAGTCGCGACTGCGCGCCGACGGCCTCATCGTCGAGAGCTTCGGTGCCTCGCTGCTGCATGAGCCGTGGACGATCACCTCGGGCTCAGGAGACCCCTATCGAGTGTTCACACCGTTCTGGCGTGCGTGCCTCGCGGCCGGCGAGCCGCGCTCGCCCCTGCCCGCCCCCGCATCCGTCGATGGCCTGACCGTGCCGGGCGACGCGCTCGACGCCTGGGCGCTGCTGCCGACCCGGCCCGACTGGGCCGCCGGTCTGCGCGAGGCGTGGACGCCCGGGGAGGACGGCGCGCACGCACGCCTGGAGCAGTTCGTCGAGCACGGCCTCCCGCTCTACCACCGGCGCGACGAGCCGGCGATCGACGCCACGAGCCGCCTGAGCCCGCACCTCCGGTTCGGCGAGCTGAGCCCGCACCAGGTGTGGGCGCGCGTGCACGCCGGTCTCTCTCCCGAGGCGGCGGCGAACCGCGCGAAGTTCCTCAGCGAGATCGGCTGGCGCGAGTTCTCGTACAGCATCCTGTTCCACCTGCCCCAGCTCGCGAGCATCAACGTGCGGCGCGACTTCGACGCCTTCCCCTGGCAGGAGCCCGACCCCGAGACGCTGGAGGCCTGGCGGCGAGGGACCACGGGCATCCCGATCGTCGACGCCGGCATGCGGCAGCTCTGGCACTCCGGCTGGATGCACAACCGCGTGCGCATGATCGTCGCCTCGCTGCTGACGAAGAACCTGCTGATCGACTGGCGCATCGGCGAGGAGTGGTTCTGGGACACCCTCGTGGATGCCGATGAGGCGAGCAATGCGGCGAGCTGGCAGTGGGTGGCCGGATCGGGGGCGGATGCCGCACCGTACTTCCGCGTCTTCAACCCCGTGCTGCAAGCCGATCGCTTCGACCCCGAGCGCGACTACGTGCGGCGCTGGGTGCCCGAGGTCGACGGGCCGGAGTACCCGCGGCCGATCGTCGATCTCGCGGCCTCGCGCCTGCGCGCACTCGACGCGTACGAGGCGGTGAAGGCCGCCAAGAGCGCGGCCGGATGAGAACCCTCTCATCCGACCCTCCTGGTGGTCTCATGAGCGGGCCGCAGTCTTGAGGCATCACGGAGCACGGATGCGCACCCGCACCGACTCCCCCGCAGCTCGAAAGGACCCTCTCATGGACGCGAAGAACTGGATCGCCATCGGCGCCGCCTCCGCTCTCGGCCTCGGCGTCATGGCCGCCGGCGCCGTCTCCAGCGCCAGCGCGCTGCCGCTCATCGCCGGTGCCACCAACCTCGCGGTTCCCGGCATCACCGTGACCGACGACGTCAAGGGCTCGGGGTCGACCCTCGACTTCTCGGTGTCGAGCGACAGCATCGTCAGCCCCGACCCGAGCTCGAGCCCCAGCCCGGAGCCCACCGCGAGCGACAGCCCGATCACGCCCGTGTCGGCCCCCTCGCCCGTCACGCCGCCGTCGCCCGTGAGCCCCGCCTCGCCCGCGTCGGTCGCCTCGCCCGCCTCGGTGGCGAGCGTCGGCTCGTCCGACTAGGCCCCGGCCCGGCCCGGCCCCTCGCGCTGACACGAGGGCGGGCCGCCCCGCGATGGCCGTTCGGGTCGGCCGTCGCCGCGCAGAACGCGCTCCGCCCCTCCTCACGAGCGGGCGGGGCGCGTTCTGTCGTACGGGGCCCGCGCCGTGTGCGATGCTCGCTCCCGTGCTCCGTCGCCCCGCGCTCGATCCTGTCGTGCTCGCTGTGCTCGCGATCATCTCGGTGCAGTTCGGCAACGCGCTCGCCGGCTCGCTCTTCGCGCAGGTGGGGCCCCTCGGTGCGGCCGCCCTCCGTCTCGCGCTCGCGGCCGTCATCCTCGTCGCCGTGATCCGGCCCCGCGTGCGCGGCTGGGATCGTCGCACCTGGCTCGGCGTCGGGATGCTCGGTGTCGGCCTCGCCGGCATGAACGCCCTGATCTACGTCGCGATCGACAGCATCCCGATCGGTGTCGCCGTGACGATCGAGCTGCTCGGCCCGCTCGGCGTGGCCGTGGCCGGCACGCGCCGCTGGCGCGATCTGGTCTGGGTGGGGCTCGCCGCGGTCGGCGTGATCCTGCTCGGGGTCGACCTCGACGGCTCGGGCGGACTCGCGCTCATCGGGGTGCTCGCCGCCGCGGGAGCGGCCGTCTTCTGGGCGCTGTACATCGTCGCCTCGGCCCATCTCGGCCCCCGGGCGCGCGGGGTGGATGCCCTCGCCGCGGCGATGGTCGTGGCGGCCGTGCTCGTGGTTCCGGTCGGCGCGCTGCCGGCCGCGCAGGCCGTCGCGAGCGCGCCCGTGCTGCTGCTCGCGTTCGCGGGCATCGCCGTCATGACCTCGGCCGTGCCCTACGCGCTCGAGTTCATCGCCCTCACGTCGATGCCCACGCGGGTGTTCGGCGTGCTCTCGAGCCTCGGCCCGGCGGTCGCCGCGCTCGCGGGGCTGCTCGTGCTCGGGCAGACGCTCGCGCCGCTGCAGCTCGTGGCCATCGCCGCGGTGGTGGGCGCGTGCGTCGGCGCCGTCAGCTCACGACCGGGGGTCGACCGCCCGCGTGAGTGACCGCGACGCCCGCCGCCCGCACGCCCGCACGCGCCGCTTCGACGAGGTCGGCACCTCCGAGCATCGCGGCGATGAGCCCCGCCGTGAAGGCGTCGCCCGCACCCGTGGGGTCGACCGCGCGTCGGGCCTCGACGGCCACCTCGACGGCCGACTCCCCGCGGCGAGCGACGAGCACCGATGACGACCCGCCGGTGATGACGACGGCGGGGCAGTGCACGAGCAGCGCCTCGGCGACGGCGGCGCGGTCGTGCTCGCCCGAGAGCAGGCGCCCCTCGTCGAGATTCGGCAGCAGGACGTCGACGTGCGCGAGCGCCCGCCGGAACCGCTCGAGGCCGTAGTCGGCGATGAACCCCGTGGATCCGGGGTCGAATGTCACGAGCACCCCGCGCGCGCGGGCACGGCCGACGAGCGCGGCGAGGTCGTCGAGCGAGAAGGCGTCGAAGAGGCTGTACCCGGTGAGGTGCAGCACGGCGGCGCCGTCGAGCAGGGCATCCGTCACCGCCGTCACCGCCAGCGTCGCGTTCGCGCCCCGATCGGTCAGCATCGTGCGGGTCTCGCCGTCGACGACGATGACGATCGTGCCGGTCGGCAGAGCCGGGTCTTCGCCGAGGTGCGGTGTGACGCCGGATGCCCGCAGTGCGCTCGCGTGCCGGCCGGCGTCGCCCGAGCCCACGCGCCCCACGAGGTCGACCGGTGCGCCCAGCCAGCCGAGCCAGGCGGCGGTGTTGCACGCCGAGCCCCCCGGGTGGCGCGTGATGCTCGCCGCGGTGTCGGTGTCGGGGCGCACAGGCCCACTCGGCACGACGATGATGTCGTCGATGACGTCGCCGACGACGAGAGCGCGCGAGCCGGGCACGGTCGAGCCGCTCAGGCCCGAGCGGCCCAGGCCGCGGCGATACGGCCCGCGACGCGCACATTGTTGCGCGCCAGATCGAGGTTGACCTCGAGACTGCGGCCCTCGCTGAGCTCGACGATGCGGCCGAGCAGGAAGGGCGTGACGGCCTTTCCGCGGATGCCCTGCGCGTCGGCCTCGGCGAACGCCGTCGCCAGTACGCGGTCGTGCTCGTCTCGATCCCAGGCCTGCTCGGAGGGGATCGGGTTGGCCACGACGATGCCCTGGGTGTGGCCGAGGGCGTCGTGGGCCGCCATGATGTCGGCCACCTGCTCGGCGGTGTCGACCGCCCAGTCGAGCGTGTAGGCGCTCTCGCGCAGCCAGAAGCTGGGGAACACCGTCGTGCCGAGGCCGACGACGGGCACCGAGTAGGTCTCGAGCCGTTCGAGCGTCGCCGCGATGTCGAGCACGCTCTTCACGCCGGCCGAGACGACCGTGATGGGCGTGACCGCGAGGGTCGAGAGGTCGGCCGACTCGTCGAAGGTCTCGTTCGCGCCGCGGTGCACGCCGCCGAGACCGCCCGTGGCGAAGACGCGGATGCCAGCCTTCGCCGCGAGGTGCGCCGTCGCGGCGACCGTCGTCGCCCCGCTCGCACCGCGCGCGGCGAGGATGGGCAGATCGCGCACGCTCGCCTTGGCGAGATCCTCATCGGCGATGCGGCGCACGCCGTCGGCGTCGAGGCCGATGCGGGGAACGCCGTCGAGCACGGCGATCGTCGCGGGCGTGACCCCGGTATCCCTCAGGATGCTCTCGAACTCGAGGGCGGCGGCGTGATTGCGCGGCCGCGGAAGGCCGTGGCTGATGATGGTCGACTCGAGGGCGACGACAGGGTGGCCGACCGCGAGTGCGGCGGCGACCTCGTCGGAGAGATGAAGGCTGGTCACCGAGCAAGGCTACCGGCAGACGACGAAGCCCCCCGCCAGTGGCGGGGGGCTGCACGCGCGCCCGAAGGGACTCGAACCCCTAACCTTCTGATCCGTAGTCAGATGCTCTATCCATTGAGCTACGGGCGCATGCTGACTCTCGCCAGCGGGTGGTTGCCGGAGCAACCGTACAAGCCTACCAGCGCGAGACCGGCGGCCTGAGCGGAGACGGCGGGATTTGAACCCGCGGTCCCCTTGCGGGGACTCCACCTTAGCAGGGTGGTGCACTAGGCCGAACTATGCGACGTCTCCTAGCGAGTGACCACTATACCGGCCCGGGCCGGTGGCCGATCACGGGCTAGTTCGAGACCGAGCACGTGTAGTCGGCGGCGGTCTGCCCCTGCACGCCCTCCAGCACCTCGGCAGGCACTTCGGGCGCGACGGGCTCGAGCGTCGGCTCGACCTCGGGCACGATCTTGCCGTTCTTGGGCACCGCGGGCTCGGTGGGCTCTGTGACGGGCACCTCATCGGCGACGGGTGCGTCCGGGTTCACGGTCGACCCGACGCCAGTGTTACCGGCCTCCAGCAGGAACCGCTCGTCGGCGAGGATACGCGCGAACAGTGCGTCCGCCTGCGCGCGCAACGGCTGCACCTTGCCGAGGTACGGCTCGGCCGTGCCGTAGCGCGTGGGGTACTGCACGAAGACGATGTTCTCGGTGGGGACGTTCCGCAGTGCCTGAGCCATAGAGACCATCGTGTCGACGGTGGCGAGGCTGCTCGAGAGCTGCATCGATGAGGTAGCAACCTGCGCGAGCCCGTAGAGCTTGGTGAAGTCAGTGAGCACACCTTCGTTCTGCACCTTGCGTATGAGCGACGAGAGGTACACCTGCTGCGAGCTGATGCGACCCAGGTCGCTGCCGTCTCCGACGCCATACCGCGTGCGCAGGAACGCCAGTGCCTCGCTGCCCTCGAGCGTGTGGGTGCCCGCAGAAGGCAGGTCGAGGCCCGTGTAGCGATCGTAGATAGGCCCGTCGATGCAGACGTCGACGCCCCCAACAGCCGTGGCCATGCGCGCAACGCCGCTAAAGGAGATGGTGCCGGCGTACGGGATGCTCAGGCCGGTGAGCGCCTCGATCGTGAGCACTACGCAGCCGAGCTCGCCGTAGGAGTAGGCCACGTTGAGCGGCTGCGCCGTCATAGCGAACGATGCCCCGTCGCCGTCGGGGTCGGGGCACGAGGGGATGGGCACGACGAGGTCGCGCGGGAAGCTCACGGCGACCGCCGACTGCTGGTCCTCCGCGACGTGGACGAGGATGTTGACGTCGTTGAGCACGGCACCGCCGCGCGCCCGAGCGTCGTCCTGCTCGCCATCGTTGTCGATGCCGACGATGAGCACGTTGAAGCCGCCCTCCCAGTCGCCGACGGTGGGGATGACGCGCTCCTCCTGGCCCTCGAGCACCTCGAGCTCGACGACGTCGATGTTGGCGTTGATCTGGGCGATCGTGATGGCGCCCACCGAGACGGTGCTGACGAGCACGACGGTCAGAGATGCGGCCAGGGTCGCCAGGATCGTCTTCCAGGCGCTCGAGCGGCGAAGCCGCCCGTGACGCACCTGAGCGGTCGGCAACGACCGGATGCCGCGATCGCGCACCGGTTCACTCATGATGTCCCCCTCGGGCACACTGCGGACCTGAACGAGCGGAGGGCGTGGGATTCGAACCCACGAGACATTGCTGCCCACCAGTTTTCAAGACTGGCTCCATCGGCCGCTCGGACAGCCCTCCTTGGATATCAGTCTGCCATCGTAACCGACGCGCCCTCGAAACCCCGGTTCGGGGCGACTATGCATCTGCCCCGAAGGGTGCCGCGCCGACTCAGATGGTCGCGAGGGCCTGGGCGAGCCCGTCGTCGGTGTCGCGCGCCGTGACCTCGGATGCCGCCGCGACGACCTCGGCCGGGGCCTGCCCCATCGCGATGCCGCGCCCGCCGTGCGCGACCGCCCAGCCCAGCATCTCGATGTCGTTGCGGCCGTCGCCCACGGTCACGACGTGCGCGCCCGCGATGCCCAGGGCATCCCGAACCCGCTCGAGCGCCGTCGACTTGTTGACGCCGTCGGGCGCGATGTCGAGCCAGGCCGTCCAGCCGACGTTGTAACTGACCTGGTGCAGGCCCATGAGCTCGACCGCGGCGAGGAACTCCTCCATGGCGTGCCCGGGCGAGATGACGACGACGCGCGTCGCGGGCTCGCTGCAGAGCTGCTCGAACGGCACCTCCTCACTGATCGCCCCGAGCGCTCCGTCGGGGAACCAGCCGGTGTAGCGGTAGACGCCGTTCTCGTCTTCGACGGCGTAGTTCGCGTGCGTCAGATGGGGGCGGATGCTCGTGAGCACGGCCGTCGGATCGAACGTCTCGACGTGGTGGCGCCGGTAGCCCGTCGGGGCGTCCGGGTCGCGCTTGAGCAGGATCGCCCCGTTGGAGGCGACGACGTAGGCCGGAGCGATGTCGAGGCGGTCGAGCACCGGCAGCGTCATCGCCACCGAGCGGCCCGTCGCGAGCATCACTTCGTGGCCCGCGTCGCGCAGCCGGTGCACCTGCGCGACGGCCGACTCGGGCAGCGTGCCGTCTTCGTGCAGCACCGTGCCGTCGATGTCGAGGGCGATGAGCTTCTTCTCGATCGTCATGAGACCGGCTCCAGCAGGTCGAGTCCGCGAAGGTACGGTCGCAGGGGCTCCGGCACGACGACGGAGCCATCAGAGCGCTGGTGCGTCTCGAGCAGGGCGACGAGCCACCGGGTCGTCGCGAGCGTGCCGTTGAGCGTCGCGACCGGGCTCGTCTTGCCGCCCTCACCGCGGAAGCGGGTCTCGAGGCGGCGAGCCTGGAAGGTCGTGCAGTTGCTCGTGCTCGTCAGCTCGCGGTACGCGCCCTGCGTGGGCACCCAGGCCTCGACGTCGAACTTGCGCGCGGCGCTCGAGCCGAGGTCGCCGGCCGCGGTGTCGATGACGCGGTAGGCGAGACCGAGCGAGCGCAGCATGCCCTCCTGCAGCGCGAGCAGACCCTCGTGCTCGGCCTCGGCGTCGGCCGGGTCGATGTAGCTGAACATCTCGAGCTTCTGGAACTGGTGCACGCGGATGATGCCGCGCGTGTCCTTGCCGTAGCTGCCGGCCTCGCGGCGGTAGCAGGTCGACCAGCCGGCGTAGCGCAGCGGCCCGCCCGAGACGTCGATGATCTCGTCGGCGTGGTAGCCGGCGAGCGCGACCTCGCTCGTGCCCGTCAGGTAGAGCTCGTCGTCGGGCAGGTAGTAGATCTCGTCGGCGTGGGCACCCAGGAAGCCCGTGCCGCTCATGACCTCGGGCTTGACGAGCGTCGGGGTGATGAGCGGGGTGAAGCCGGCGTCGAGCGCGGTGTCGAGGGCGTAGTTCATGAGCGCGAGCTCGAGCCGCGCCCCGACGCCCTTCAAGAAGTAGAAGCGCGAGCCCGAGACCTTCACCCCGCGCGGCATGTCGATGGCGTCGAGCAGCTCGCCGAGCGCGAGGTGATCGCGCGGCTCGAAGTCGAACGAGGGCGTCGAGCCGACCTCGCGCAGCGTGACGAAGTCGTCTTCGCCGCCTTCGGGAACTCCCCCGATGATCACGTTCGGGATGCTCCCCGCAACCTGCACGAACCGTGCCTCGGCCTCCGCTGCCACGGCCTGGGCGGCCTTGACGTCGGTGGCGAGCTGTTGCGCCTGCGCGACGAGCGCGGCCTTCTCGTCTTTCGGGGCCGCGGCGACGCGCTTGCCGAAGGCGTTCTGCTCCGCGCGCAAGGCCTCGAAGGCCGTGATCGCATCGCGCCGCTCGCGGTCGGCGGCGATCGCATCGTCGACGAGCTCGACGCTCGCCCGCCGAGCGTGCTGCGAGCGTCGGACGAGGTCGGGGTTCTCACGCAGCAGCTGGGGGTCGATCACGCTTCTAGTCTGGCACGCGCGGGTTAACGGCAACCCCCGCGTGAGCATGGAGCGATGCTCTACTCTGACCGCATGAGCACCCCCGGCTCCCCGGCTGACCCCGCGCGCGTCGCGGTCATCGTCAACCCGACGAAGGTCGACATGGAGGCGCTGCGCGCCGCCGTCGACGAGGCCGAGGTCGAGGCCGGGTGGGCCCCGTCGCTGTGGCTCGAGACGAGCGTCGGCGACCCCGGTCAGGGGCGGGCGCGCGACGCCATCGCCGCCCGCGTCACGGCGGTGCTCACGGCCGGCGGCGACGGCACCGTGCGGGCTGTCGCCGAGGGGATGCTCGATTCGGGCATCCCGATGGTGCTGATCCCCTCCGGCACCGGCAACCTGCTCGCCCGCAACCTGTCGCTGCCCCTCAGCCGACTCTCGGAGTCGGTCGCGACGGCCGTGACGGGTGTCGACCACGCGATCGACGTGGGGGTCGCCGAGCTCACGCGCGACGACGGCAGCGTCGAGCGCCACGCCTTCGTCGTCATGGTCGGCATCGGGCTCGACGCCAAGATGATCGCCGCCACCAACCCCGAGCTCAAGAAACGCGTGGGCTGGCTCGCCTACGTCGAAGCGACCGCGCGCATCGTGCGCGACGTCGACGCCGTGCGGCTGCGCTACACGCTCGACGGCTCCGCCGAGCGGTCGACCACCATCCACACCCTCCTGATCGGCAACTGCGGGGCACTGCCGGGCGGCGTGCTGATCCTTCCCGACGCGCAGATCGACGACGGCCTGCTCGACGTCGTCGCCATGCGGCCCAAGAACCTCTGGGGCTGGATGCGCGTCAGCTACGCCGTGGTCTGGGAGAACGGCGTGCTGCAGAAGAGCAAGGTGGGCAAGCGCATCCTCGCCGCCGACAAGCGCGTGCGCGCCCTCCGATACTTCCAGGGCCGCCGGATGACCCTGGCGTTCGAGCGCCCGGAGGAGTTCGAGATCGATGGCGAGGAGATGGGCCTCGTGACGCGGCTCGAGGTGCGCGTCGCCCCGGCGTCGCTCGTGGTGCGGGTGCCCCGCGAGGGCTGATCGGGTCTACGCCTGCTCGGGCTCGCCGCTGAGGATGGCGCGCAACCAGTCGCGCGCATCCGTGAAGACGTCGTCGCCGTACTGCGAGACGACCTCGATCTGGCGCGCATCCGCCCGGGGGTAGGAGCCGAGGAAGATGACGTTGGGGCTGAAACGGCGAAGGCCGAGCAGGGCGTCGGCGACGCGCTCGTCGTGCACGTGGCCGTCGAGGTCAATGATGAAGCGGTAGCGGCCGAGGGCGTCGCCGATGGGCCGCGACTCGATGAGGCTCATGTTGACGCCGCGCGTGGCGAACTGCTCGAGCATCTCGAGCAGGCGGCCGGGGGCGTCGTCGGGCAGTTCGGCGATGATGCTCGTCTTGTCGGCGCCCGTTCGTGGTGGGATCGCCCGGCTGCGGCTCACGAGCACGAAGCGCGTGACGGCGTTCGCGTTGTCGCCGATGAGGTCGCCGAGCACGGTCAGGTCGTGGTGCTCGGTGATGCCCGGCGGGGCGACGGCGGCCTGCGCCGGCGAGCCGGTCTCGAGCAACGAGGTCGCCGCGGCGACGTTCGAGGCGGCGGGGATGTGCCCGTGGGTGGGCAGCGTGCGCTCGAGCCAGCCGCGGCACTGGGCGTAGGCCACGGGATGCGCGGCCACGACCCGCACATCGTCCAGGGTCACCCCCGGCCGGGCGACGAGCACGAAGTTCACGGCGACCAGGTACTCGCCCACGATGCGCAGCCCCGGGATCGTCGCGAGCGCATCCTGCGTCGCACTGACCCCGCCCTCGACCGAGTTCTCGACCGCGATCATGGCGCCGATGCTGCGGCCTGAGACGACGTCGTCGAGGGCCTCGCCGACGTTGCTGACGCTGCGCCATTCGGCACCGGCCGCCTCGGGAACCTGCCCGAGAGCCTGCCACGTGAACGTGCCGGCCGGGCCCAGGTAGCTGTACGTCGGCACCGGGGCGGGCTGGGTCGTCATGCTTCGCAGTCTAGGGGCGGGGCTCAGTCGACCAGCCGGATACCGAGGGCAGCGGCGAACGCGATGCGCAGAGACTGGAACTGATCGGTCGAGAGTGCTGCTCCGCTCAGGGAGGCGAGGTGATCGACGCTCTCGATGACGGCCTGGGAAAGGTCGACATGCGAGAGGGTCGCACTGTGCACCGTGAGGCTGCGGATCGTGCTGCCCGGTACGGCGACGCGATCGAGATTCGCCGCCGACAGGTCGAGCTCGTCGATCGTGCAATCGACGAAGGTGACATCGATGAGCGTTGCAGCGCGAAGGTTGAGATACCCGATACGGCAGCGTTCGAAACGCACGACATCGATGTGCGAATCGAACGCGGCCCACGAACCGAACCGTGAATCGCGAACCACGACCGTGCGCCAGCGGCTACGAGCGGCATCGAGCACGGGCGCGTCCATCCGGTCGATCGTGACCTCCGAGATCGTCGCCGATCGCAGTGATGCACCGTTCGCCTGCACGTCGTCGAGGGCGACCTCCGAGAGTTGCACAGCGCGCAGATCGCGGTCGCCGAGGTCGAGCCCGGAGAATCGCACGCCCGACAGGGCTGCGGCGGCGACGAGCGCGTCTGCGTCTGCATCCTCAAGATCGGAGAGGACGAGGTCGGGATCGAGGGGGGTTCGTAGATCGGGGCGCGGCATGCCGCGACACTAGCCCCCGACCAGCGCTCGCGGGTGGTGCGGTGGTTGGATGGGCGCATGAGCCGCGCAGGAACACCCGCCCAGCCCGCCGACCTCGTCGACCTGACCGCGCTGCTGAGCGCCTACGCCGACCGCGTGCCCAACCTCGATGACCCGGCCCAGCGCGTCGTGTTCGGCACGAGCGGGCATCGCGGCTCGAGCCTCGACGGCGCCTTCACCGACACGCACATCGCGGCGATCACGCAGGCGATCGTCGAGTACCGCGCGACGCAAGGCACGGCCGGGCCGGTCTTCGTCGGCGCCGACACGCACGCGCTCAGTGCGCCGGCGATGCAGACGGCGCTCGAGGTGCTCGCGGCCAACGGCGTGACGGCGCTCGTCGACGCGAACGACGATTGCGTGCCGACGCCCGCGCTGAGCCACGCGATCATCCGGTACAACCGCGACGCCGGCGCGAAAGCCGACGGCATCGTCATCACGCCGAGCCACAACCCGCCGCGCGATGGCGGCTTCAAGTACAACCCGCCGCACGGCGGGCCGGCCGACAGCGACGCGACCACGTGGATCGCCGACCGGGCCAACGCGCTCATCGCCGAGGGCAGCCGCGGGGTGAAGAGGCAGGCCGCGCTCACCACCGAGCCCTACGACTTCCGGTTGCACTACGTCGCCGATCTCGCGAGCATCCTCGACCTCGACGCCATCCGGGGCAGCGGCCTGCGCATCGGCGCCGACCCGCTCGGCGGTGCGAGCGTGCACTACTGGGCGCTCATCGCCGAGCACTACGGTCTCGACCTGACGGTGGTGAACCCTGCGGTCGACCCGCAGTGGGGCTTCATGACGCTCGACTGGGACGAGAGGATTCGCATGGACCCCTCGAGCCCGAGCGCCATGGCGAGCGTCGTCGCGCGCCGCCACGACTTCGATCTGCTGACGGGCAACGACGCCGACGCCGATCGGCACGGCATCGTCACGCCCGACGCCGGGCTCATGAACCCCAACCACTACCTCGCCGTCGCGATCGAGTACCTCTACACGCACCGCCCCGGCTGGCGCCCCGACGCCGCGATCGGCAAGACCCTGGTCTCATCGACGATGATCGACCACGTCGCAGCGAGCCTCGGGCGGCGGCTGTGGGAGGTGCCGGTGGGCTTCAAGTGGTTCGTGCCGGGCCTCATCGACGGCTCGGTCGCGTTCGGCGGTGAGGAGAGCGCGGGGGCGAGCTTCGTGCGCCGCGATGGCAGCGCCTGGACGACCGACAAAGACGGCATCCTGCTCGCCCTTCTCGCGGCCGAGATCACCGCCGTCACCGGGTCGACCCCCTCGCAGCTGTACACCGGGCTGACCGAGCGTTTCGGCGCTCCGGTGTACGAACGGGTGGATGCCCCCGCCAGCCCCGCGCAGAAGGCGGCGCTCAGCAAGCTCGACGGCGCGGCCATCACGGCCACCGAGCTCGCGGGCGACCCCATCACCGCGCGGCTCAGCACGGCACCCGGCAACGGGGCGGGCATCGGCGGCGTCAAGGTCGTCACCGACCGCGCCTGGTTCGCCGCGCGGCCGAGCGGCACGGAGAACGTCTACAAGATCTACGCCGAGTCGTTCGCGGGCGAGGAGCACCTGCGGCTCGTGCAGCGCGAGGCCAAGGCGATCGTGGACGGTGCTCTTGCCTGAGACGACGAACGCCGCCGCGATCGACCGCACCGCGCTGTTCGCGCAGTGGGACGCCATCACGCCGGAGCAGCTGCATGCCGCGGGAAGCATGAAGTGGAGCCTCTTCCCCGGCACCATCGGCGCCTGGGTCGCCGAGAGCGACCTCGGCACCGCCCCCGCCGTCACGAGCGCCCTGCATGCGGCCGTCGATGCGGGCCAGTTCGGCTATCTGCCGCGGCCGATCGCCGCCGAGATGGGGCGCGCGACCGCCGAGTGGATGCGCGACCGCTTCGGGTGGGACGTCGACGCGGCGCGCATCCAGGCCCTGCCCGACGTCATCACGGGGCTTGTCGTCGCGATGGAGCACTTCTCGCGCGCGGGCTCGGCAGTCATCGTGCCGACACCGGCATATATGCCGTTTCTCACGGTGCCGGCCATGCACGGGCGCACCGCGATCGAGGTGCCGATGGCATCGAGCGGCGGGCGAGCGGTGCTCGACCTCGACGCGATCGAGCGCAAGCTCACCGCGGGTGCCGGGCTCGTCGTGCTGTGCAACCCGCTCAACCCGGGTGGGCGCGTGTTCGAGCGCGCCGAGCTCGTGGCACTCTCCGAGCTCGTCGAGCGGCACGGCGCGCGGGTGTTCGCCGACGAGGTGCACGCGCCGATCATCTTCGGGGATGCGCGGCATGTTCCGTACGCGAGCGTCAGCCCCGCGGCATCCGCCCACAGCATCACGGTGACGAGTGCCTCGAAGGCGTGGAACCTGCCGGGGCTGAAAGCCGCCCAGCTGATCCTCACGAACGATGCCGACGCCGAGCTGTGGGCCGGGCTCGGCCCGTTCGCGAGCCATGGCGCGAGCACGCTCGGCGTCATCGCGAACACCGTCGCTTACCGCGAGGGTCGCGACTGGCTCGATGCGACGGTCGCCTACTACGACGCCAACCGCCGCCTGCTCGCCGAGCTGCTGGCTGAGCGACTGCCCGAGGTCGGCTACACACCGCCGGAGGGCACCTACATCGCGTGGCTCGACGTGTCGCGGCTGGGGCTGGGCGACGAGCCGGCCGTGACACTGCAGAAGCGCGCGAAGCTGTCGGTCACCGACGGTCGGGCGTGCGGAGCCGTCGGGGTCGGGCACGTGCGCATGATCCTCGCGACGCCCCGGCCCATCCTCGAGCAGATCGTCGACCGGCTGGTGACGGCGACACAGGCCTGACGCCGCGCGCTCAGCGCGCCGCGCCGAGCCGCTCGGTCGCGAACGCGCGGAACGCCTCGAGCGACTTCTCGGTCTCGCGGGGGAAGCTGCGACTGAAGAGCAGGCCGACGACGCGCATGAAACCGGTGAAGCGGAAGACGTTGCGCTGCTCGATGAGCGTCGTGCTGGCATCCGCCTGGGTGAAGCGGTTCTCGCACAGGTTGTGCACTCCGTCGACCTCGTAGACGACGTTCCACTGCTCGGGCAGTGCGCTGTGCTCGACGGTCTCGGTCATGACCATGGTCGAGCGGCGCCCGCGGCGGAAGGTGAGGCGCGACCTCGCCCCGGTCGCGGGAGGGGTGCCTTCGAGCACCTCCACGCTGAGCAGCGGCGGCTGCCATTCGTGCCACGTCGACGCGTCGGCGAAGAGCGCGGCGACCTCGTCTCGACGGCCGGAGACCCGGGTGCTGCGCGTGTAGTCCATGCGCGAACGCTAGACCCCGGCGGTCGGGGCGGGCAAGCGCGGGGCTCAGCCGGCGTAGCCGGGTGCGGGAGGCAGACCGAAGAACTCTTCGAGGGTCTGGATGCCCGTGGCGCGCAGCTCGGCGGCGAGCTCGAGCCCGACGTAGCGGTAGTGCCAGGGCTCGAACTCGAACCCGGTCGTCGGAGTCAAGCCGTTGGGGTAGCGCAGCATGAAGCCGAAGCGGTGCGCGTTCTCGGCGAGCCACTGCCCATGCGGGGTATCGGCGAAGCACTGGTCGAGCGAGCACGAGGCCGGCGATGCGCCGATGTCGATGGCGAAACCCGTCTGGTGCTCGCTGTGGCCGGGTCGGGCACTCGTGAGGTCGGCGCCCGCCTGACCGCGACTGCTCACGAAGCCGTTGTAGATGCGGGTCTGGCTCTCGATGCTGCGGTAGGCGCTCTCCAGCCGCAGGGTGAGGCCGGCCTCGGCCTGCGCCGCGGCGAACATGGCCTCAGCGGCGGCGGCGGTCTCGGCGCGCATGAGCATGTCTTGCGTCGCCGGAATGTTCGCGCGCACGAGGTCGCCGGGCGCGTAGGTCGTCGGGTTGAGCGGGCGCAGCTTGTTGACGACGACCCAGATGCTCGCGGGGTCGTCGATCGAGTAGCGCGCGGTGTCGAAGGTCGGCGTGGGGGTGGGCGTCGGGGTCGGCGTCGGGGTCGGCGTGCGGGTCGCGGTCGGAGTGGGCTCGAGCGCGAGCGGCTCGCGCTCGACCGCGCACCCCGAGAGCAGCACGGCGACGAGGGCCGCGAGCGCCACGGCGGTGCGGGCGGCGGCGGGGCGGGAAGCGCGGGTCACCCGTCGAGCCTAGTCGGGGGTGGCGATGAGCCTCCAGCGGGCATCCGGACTAGGCCAGGTCGACTGATCGGAGTCGTGAAGCAGAAGCACAACACACATGTGACCAGGCTTTTCATATTCGTCTGGAACGTACGTTGACATTGCAGACGAATCCTGCGTAGTGTTCCACGCAATGTGAGAGCGCTCTCATGCCCACCCATGAGAGCGCTCTCATATCCACCACCCACGCACACAAAGGAGTGATCGTGACACTTTCACGACGCAGCACCACGGCCGCGGCGCTCGCCGGCGCCGCCGCTTTCGCCCTCATCGCCTCGGGATGCAGCAGCGCGACCGAGCCCGCCGAGGGCGGTGACATCACCCTCACGGTCGCGACCTTCAACGACTTCGGCTACACCGACGAGCTGTTCGCGCAGTACGAGGCCGAGAACCCCGGCGTCACGATCGTGCACAACCGCGCCGCGACCTCCAACGACGCGCGCGACAACTTCTTCACCAAGCTCGGTGCCGGCAGCGGTCTCGCCGACATCGAGGCCGTCGAGGTCGACTGGTTCGCCGAGATGATGCAGTACAGCGACAAGCTCGCCGACCTCAGCGACCCCGAGATCGCCGACCGCTGGGTCGACTGGAAGACCGCCGCGGCGACGGATGCCGACGGTCGTCTCGTGGCGTACGGCACCGACATCGGCCCGGAGGCCGTCTGCTACCGCTCCGACCTGTTCGCCGCGGCCGGCCTGCCGACCGACCGCGACGAGGTCGCCGCGCTGCTCGAGGGCGACTGGGACCGCTACTACGAGGTCGGCCAGCAGTACGTCGACGCGACCGGCCAGGCCTGGTTCGACTCGGCCGGCGCCACCTACCAGGGTGTCGTCAACCAGATCGAGTTCGCCTACGAAGAGGCCGACGGCACCGTGATCGCCACCACGAACCCTGAGGTCGAAGAGGCCTTCACCTCGGTGCTCGAGGCCAGCTCGACCCTCTCGGCCAACCTCAGCCAGTGGAGCGACGACTGGTTCGCGGGCCTGTCGAACGGCGCCTTCGCCACGATGCTCTGCCCGGGCTGGATGCTCGGTGTCATCTCGGGCAACGCGCCTGACGTCACCGGCTGGGACGTCGCCAACGTCTTCCCCGGCGGCGGCGGCAACTGGGGCGGCTCGTACCTGACCGTTCCCGCGCAGGGCGCCAACATCGAGGCCGCGACGAAGCTCGCCGCCTGGCTGACCGCTCCCGAGCAGCAGCTCTCGGCCTTCGCGGCCGCGGGCACCTTCCCGAGCCAGGTCGAGGCCTACGAGTCGGAGGAGCTGCGCAGCGCCACGAACGAGTACTTCAACAACGCGCCCGTCGGCGAGATCCTCATCGAGCGTTCGCAGGCGATCGGCGTCGCGCCCTTCAAGAGCGTGAAGTACTTCCCCGTAAACGACGCGCTGCAGAAGGCGCTGACCCGTGTCGACGTGGATGGCTCGCAGAGCATCCAGGAGTCGTGGGACCAGTTCGTCGCTGACGTGACGGCACTCGGGTAACCGCCAGAAGAACCACCCCGGGGCCGCCCGCCTCCTCCATGGCGGGCGGCCCCGGGCCCCTCGATGACCGACGCCGCTCACAGGAGACCAGTCATGCTCACCACCGCCACCGGGCTCTCCGCGCCCATCCAGAAGAAGCAGCGCTCCGTGCGCCGCATCGCCTTCTCGCAGACGCTCTCGCGGTGGGACGTCAAGGTCTCGCCCTACCTCTACATCTCGCCGTTCTTCATCCTCTTCGCGATCACCGGCCTCTTCCCGCTCGTCTACACGGCGTGGGTCTCGGTGCACGAGTGGAACCTCATCGGCGGGCAGGGCGACTTCGTCGGCTTCGACAACTTCGCCTTCGTGCTCTCGCAACCGCCGTTCTGGATCGCGCTGCGGAACACCTTCTCGATCTTCCTCATCTCGGCCGTGCCGCAGATCGCCTTCGCCCTGCTCATCGCCGCGGTGCTCGACCGCAACCTGCGGGCCAAGACCTTCTGGCGGATGGGCGTGCTGCTGCCCTACGTGGTGGCCCCCGTCGCGGTCACCCTCATCTTCAGCAACATGTTCGGCGACCAGTACGGCCTCATCAACAACCTGCTGGGCGACATCGGCATCGATCCGATCGGCTGGCACTCCGAGGTGCTGCCGAGCCACATCGCCATCGCGACGATGGTCAACTTCCGGTGGACGGGCTACACCGCGCTCATCCTGCTCGCCGCGATGCAGGCGATCCCGCGCGACTACTACGAAGCCGCGATGATCGACGGCGCCGGCATCGTGCGTCAGTTCTTCTCGATCACGATCCCGCAGCTGCGCCCCACCCTCATCTTCGTCATCGTGACCTCGACCATCGGGGGGCTGCAGATCTTCGACGAGCCGCGCCTCTACGACTCGGTCGGGCAGGGCGGCGCGAGCAGCCAGTGGATGACGATCACCATCTACCTCTACAACCTCGGGTGGGGTCAGCTGAACTTCGGGCGCGCGGCCGCAGTCGCCTGGCTGCTGTTCCTCATCATCGTCATCGTGGGGCTGCTCAACGTGGCCATCACTCGTTCGATTGCGAAAGCATCATGACCGGCACCGGACTGTTGGAGCGCCGCCCCGTGAGGCGGCGGCGCGGGCTCGAGAACGGCCAGCGACCCGGCTGGAAGGCCTACGGGTTCCTCACCGCCGTCATGCTCGGCTCGATGTTCCCCATCTACTGGTCGTTCCTCATCGGCTCGGGCGACGCCTCCACCATCAACCAGCAAGACATCGTCTGGTGGCCCGGCGGCAACTTCCTCACCAACGCGGCCGCGGTGCTCGAGAGCGACAGCGTCAACTTCTGGAAGGCGATCGGCAACTCGATCATCGTCTCGACCGTCGTCGCCGCATCCGTCGTGCTGTTCTCGACACTCGCGGGGTTCGCGTTCGCGAAGCTGCGCTTCCGCGGGCGCAACGGCCTCCTGATCTTCGTGATCGCCACCATGGCCGTGCCGACCCAGCTCGGCGTCGTGCCCCTCTTCATCGCCATGAGCCAGCTGCAACTCGCGGGCACGCTGTGGGCGGTCATCCTGCCCGCCGTCGTCAGCGCGTTCGGAGTGTTCTGGATGACGCAGTACCTCGCGCAGGCACTGCCCTACGAGCTCATCGAGGCCGCGCGCGTCGACGGCGCGAGCATGATCCGCACCTTCTGGTCGGTGGCACTGCCCGCCGCCCGGCCCGCGGCGGCGATGCTCGCGCTCTTCATCTTCATCGCCACGTGGACCAACTTCTTCTGGCCCTTCATCGTGCTCGACCGCCAGAACCCCACGCTGCCGGTGGCCCTCTCGCTGCTGCAGAGCAACTACTTCGTCGACTACTCGGTGGTCATGGCCGGGGTTATCCTGAGCACGATCCCACTGTTGATCTTGTTCGTCGTCGCCGGCCGCCACCTCGTGAGCGGCATCATGCAGGGAGCCATTAAGGGATGACCGCCCACACCTCCGCGTCGGGGTCGACGCACGCTTCGCCGCGCCCGATTCCCGCCGACTTCCGGCTCGGGGTCGCCACGGCGGCCTACCAGATCGAGGGCGCGACGCACCGCGACGGACGGGCCGACTCGATCTGGGACGCCTTCTGCCGCATCCCCGGCGCCGTCGTCGGCGGCGACAGCGGCGAGCGGGCCTGTGAGCACTACGACCGATATCGCGACGATGTCGCTCTCATGGGCGAGCTGGGCGTGCAGGTCTACCGCTTCAGCACCTCGTGGGCGCGCGTGCAGCCCGACGGCCGCACCCTGAACGCCGCGGGCCTCGACTTCTACCGCCGCCTCGTCGACGAGCTGCTCGAGAAGGGCATCACGCCCTGGCTCACGCTCTACCACTGGGATCTGCCGCAGGCGCTGCAGGATGCCGGCGGCTGGCCCGCCCGCGACACCGCTCTGCGCTTCGCCGACTACGCCGCTGACGTGCACAGCGCCCTCGGCGATCGCATTGTCAACTGGACCACCCTGAACGAGCCCTGGTGCTCGGCCTTCCTCGGCTATCTCAGCGGCGAGCACGCGCCGGGCATCCAGAACCCGCAGGCCTCTCTCGACGCCGCCCACCACCTGCTGCTCGGGCACGGCCTCGCGACGCAGCGCCTCCGCGAGCTCGGCCCCGAGCTGAGCCTCGGCATCACGCTCAACATGACGGTTCCCGACCCCGTCGACCCGACCGACGCCGACGATGTCGAGGCCGCCCGGCGCATCGACGCGCAGCACAACCGGCTCTTCCTCGACCCGATCTTCCGCGGCGCCTACCCGGCCGACCTGATCGCCGACCTGGATGCGCGCGGGCTGCGCCTGCCCGTGCACGACGGCGACCTCGCCGCGATCGCGACCCCCATCGACGCGCTGGGCATCAACTACTACCACGGCGACGCGGTGAGCGCCCGGCCGCCCGCCGACGCCCCACTGTCGAGCGCCGCGCCCTCCGCGCGCCCGAAGCTCTCGCCGTTCCCCGCGGGCGACGGCATCCACACCCATCCGCGCGGGCTGCCCGTGACGGCGATGGGTTGGGAGGTTCAGCCCGAAGGCCTCACGCGCCTGCTCGTGCGCATCGACGACGAGTACGCGCGGCCCGCCGGCGTCACGCTCTACGTCACCGAGAACGGCGCCGCCTACACCGACGTGGTCGGCTCTGACGGCTCGGTCGACGACGCCGAGCGCGCCGAGTTCGTGCGACTGCACCTCGACGCGATCCTTGACGCCATCGATCAGGGCGTGAACGTCAAGGGCTACTTCTACTGGTCGCTCATGGACAACTTCGAGTGGGCCTGGGGCTATGACAAGCGCTTCGGCCTCGTGCGCGTCGACTACGAGACGCAGACGCGCACCGTCAAGGCGAGCGGGCGGCTGTACCAGTCGATCATCGCCGCGCGCAGCGTGCCACCCACCGCTGGTTAGGATTCAGCCATGACGGCGGAGGGTGCGAGCACACGAGTCGCCCCGACGCTCGAGATGGTGGCCGAGCGCGCCGGGGTGTCGCGTGCGACGGTGTCGCGCGTGGTCAACGGCTCGCCGCGTGTCAGCGACGAGACGATCGCGGCCGTCACCGCGGCGATCGCCGAACTGCGCTACACGCCCAACCGCGCGGCCCGCTCGCTCGCCAACCGCCGGTCGATGGCCATCGCCCTCGTGATCCCCGAAGACACCACGCGGTTCTTCGGCGACCCCTACTTCGCCGCCATCGTCAAGGGCATCTCGAACGTGCTCGACGACACCGGGTTCGTGCTCAACCTGCACCTGGCGAGCACGACCGGAGCGTTCGACAAGACCATCGCCTACCTGCTCGGGGGCAACGTCGACGGCGCCCTCGTCGTCTCGCACCACTCCGACGATCACGTGCTCGCCGAGCTGGGCTCGAGCATCCCCGTCGTCTTCGGCGGCCGGCCGCTGAACCCGCAGGCGACCGACAGCTACTACGTCGACGTCGACAACGCCCTCGCCGCCGCTGACGGCACCCGCTACCTCATCGACCAGGGTCGACGCCGCATCGGCACCGTCGCGGGGCCCGCCGATATGCCCGCCGGCATCGACCGGTTGACCGGGTGGCGAACGGCGATGGCGGATGCGGGGCTCGCCGACGACGCGGTCGCGCACGGTGACTTCACGCTCGCGGGGGGCGTTCGAGCTGCGCGCGACCTGCTCGACGCCCACCCCGACCTCGACGCCGTCTTCGTCGCGAGCGACCTCATGGCGATGGGCGTCGTGACGGTGCTGCGCGAGCGCGGCATCGCGGTGCCCGAGCAGGTGGCCGTCATGGGGTTCGACGACTCTCCCGCCGCTCTGGCGAGCGAGATCCCCCTCACGACCGTGCGCCAGCCCTCCGTCGAGCAGGGCGAACGGATGGCCCGCATCCTGCTCGACCTGCTTGAGGGTGTTCCGACCGCGCGCCGGCACATCATGCCGACCGAGGTCGTGGTGCGCGCGAGCGCCTGATCCGCTCGGCGGTCGGGCGCGATACCGTGGAGGCATGAGCCGAGGTCGCGCGATCTTCTCCGCCGTGCTGGTCGCACTGGGCGCTCTCGCCTACGGCGCCTCGCCGATCGACCTCATCCCCGAACTGCTGACCGGCCCGCTCGGGCTCACCGACGACCTCGCGGTCTGGATCGGAGCGGGCTACGCGATCTGGAAGCTGCTCTCGGGCAGTCAGCCCTCGCCGGGCACTCCCCCTCCTCCGCCCGCGGCCGAGCCACCGCGGTGGGAGCAGAGGCCACCGGAGTAAGGTGCCGAGCATGAGCCTCACCGTGACCCACGAACCCGACGCCGAACGCTACGCCGTCTACGAGGGCGATGAGCTGCAGGGCTGGATCGTCTACGACCGGGTCGGCACGACGACGCGACTGCTGCACGCCGAGGTGCCGCCCCTCATGCGCAACAAGGGCGTGGGCGGCGAGGTCGTGCGTGCGATCCTCGACGACTTGCGCACGTCGACGACCGACCGCGTGCAGCCGGTGTGCGGCTTCGTCGTGATGTGGATGCGCCGGCACCCCGAGTACGCCGACCTGACGGCGCGCTAGCCCTCACAGGCGGATGCTGCCTCGATAGCCGTCGCCAGCATCCGGATCGCCCTCGGTCTGGATGACGCCGAGGTCGCCGTCTCCGGGGATCGGTGCGGGAGCGGGCAGGGTCGTCTGCCGGTCGAGCTCGAGCTGCGCCTCGTGGCGCGTGGGGTTGAAGACCTCGTCGCCGATGCCGACGAGCCCGCCGCCGCTCCCGCCGCGGCGGCCGTCACCGCGCAGGTCGATCCAGCCAGCCCGCTGCGCGAGCGCGCCGAGCGCGACCACGCCCACCCCGATGAGCACCCACCCCCACCACTCCATGGGGCAAGCCTAGCCGCCGCTCGCGGAGGAATCCTCAGTCGCGCAGCGGCAGCACGATCGGGCGGTCGGATGCTCCGAGCCGGTGGATCTGCACGTCGAGCCCGTAGACCCGCCCCACGCGATCGGCCGTCATGACCTCGGCGGGAGTGCCGACGGCGTCGAGCCGCCCGTGGTCGAGCAGCGCGATGCGATCGGCGTAGGCGCCCGCGAGCGAGAGATCGTGCACGACGACGACGACCGCGCGACCCTCGGCGGCGAGAGCGCGGGCGAGGCGCATGACCTCCTCCTGGTGCCGCAGGTCGAGCGCCGCCGTGGGTTCGTCGAGGAAGACGATCGGGGTCGCCTGCGCGAGCACGCGGGCGAGCGAGACGCGGGCCTGCTCACCCCCGCTCAGGCTCGTGAAGCGGCGGCCCAGCAGGTGGGCGATGTCGGTGGCCTCGATCGCCGCCATGACGGCCTGCTGATCGTCGGCGAGCTCGGCGGTGCGCAGCCACGGGCTCCGCCCCATCTGCACGATCTCGAGCACGCGGAAGGGGAAGCTCACCGTGTTGGCCTGCGAGAGCACCGATCGGCGACGCGCGAGCTCGAGCGGGCGGTATCCGCTCACCGCGCGGCCGAGCAGCTCGACCGTGCCCTCGGTCGGGCGCAGGTCGCCGCTCAGCACCGAGAGCAGCGTCGACTTGCCGGCGCCGTTCGGGCCGACGAGCGCGAGCACCTCGCCCGCGCGCACGTCGAGGTCGATCGCGACGAGGATCTCGCGCTCATCGCGCCGCACCTGCACGCCGCGTGCTGCGATGACGACCTCGGTCGCGGCAGCCTCGCGCGCGCCGGTCATGCCCAGCCTCCGCTGCGTCGGCGCTGCCGGTAGAGCAGCCAGAAGAAGAAGGGGCCTCCGACGAGAGAGGTGAGCATGCCGATGGGCAGCTCGGCCCCGGCGACGAGCGTGCGGGTCAGCAGATCGGCCACCACCAGCAGGGCTCCACCGCCGACCGCGCTCGCCAAGATCAGCCCGCGGTGGGCGGGCCCGATGATCATGCGGATGAGGTGCGGCACGACGAGGCCGACGAACGCGATGATGCCCGTGAACGCGACCGCCGCGCCGGTCAGCAGCGCGACGAGCACGATCGACACGATGCGCAGCCGCTCGACGTCGACGCCGAGGTGGCGGGCGTTGCGCTCGCCGAGCGCGAGCAGGTCGAAGCGGCGGGCGAGCAGCAGGGCCACGGTGATGCCGACGGCGGCGACGACGGCGACCAGGGCGACCTGATCCCACCGCGAGCCGCCGAGCGAGCCGAGCTGCCAGAACACGATCTGCTCGCGGCTGGCCGTGTCGGCGACGAAGAGCACGAAGGCGATGCCCGCCTGGGCGATGGCGTTGACCGCGATGCCCGTGAGCAGCAGCGTCACCACTTCGGTGCGGCCGCCGGCGCGTGCGACGGCGTAGACGAGCAGGGTGGCGAGCAGGCCGCCGACGAAGGCGAAGAGCGCGACACCGGGGCCGCCGAGCACCGAGGCGCCGATGGTGATGGCCGTCGCGGCGCCGAGGGCCGCCCCCGACGAGACGCCGACGACGCCGGGCTCGGCGAGCGGGTTGCCGAACACGGCCTGCATGACGGCCCCCGCCACGGCGAGCGCCGCACCCACCGCGAGGCCCATGACGATGCGGGGGAACCGCACCACCCAGAGCGTCGACTCGACGATCGGGTCGGTCGGCGCCCACGCCGTGTCGATGCCGATGGCCCGCAGCAGCGAGCCGGCGACCTCGGTCGGGGTGATGGGCAGCTGCCCGGTGATCGACGACAGCACGACCCCGCCGACGAGGATGCCGGCGAGGAGGAGGACGAGCGAGAGGCCCCGGATGCGCGGGCTCACGGAACCCGGTACAGCCAGTCGTGCGTCGAGAACTTGTCGGCCACGAGCGACTCGACCCGCGCGAGCTCCGCCTCGGTCACCGCGCCCTCGGTGAGGCCGTTCTGCGCGCGGAACGTCGCGATGAGCCGGTCGATGATCTCGTCGCGGGCCATGCCGGTCTGCGACTTGAGCGGGTCGACGCGCTTGTTGGCGCTCTTGATGCCTTTGTCGCTGAGCTTCTCGCGGCCGATGCGCAGCACCTCGACCATGCGATCGCCGTCCATGTCGTACGCCATCGTGACGTGGTGCAGCACCGCGCCGGTGCCGAGACGCTTCTGCGCGGCGCCGCCGATCTTGCCGCTCGTGCTCGCGATGTCGTTGAGGGGCTGGTAGTGGGCATCGATGCCCAGGCCCCGCAGTGCCGCGATGACCCACTCGTCGAGGAAGGCGTAGGAGTCGGCGAAGCTCATGCCCTGCACGAGCGCCGTCGGGGCGTAGAGAGAGTAGGTGATGGCCGAGGCGGGCTCGATGAACATGGCGCCGCCGCCGGAGATGCGCCGCACCACCTCGAAGCCGTAGCGCTCGGCGTTCTCGAGATCGACCTCGTTGCGCACGCTCTGGAACGAGCCGATCACCACGGCGGGGCTCGCCCACTCCCAGATGCGCAGGGTGGGGCAACGGCGCCCGTCGCCGACCTCCTCGGCGAGCACCTGGTCCATGGCCATCTGCTGCAGGGGCGACAGGGCGGGGCCGCGCAGCAGTTGCCAGTCGTAGTCGGCGAAGGTCGTGGCACTCGAGAGCGCGCGGCGCACGGTCGTCGCGATGGCGTCGGGGCTGAAGCCGAGCAGCACGGCACCGTCGGGCAGGGCATCCCGCACCCGGGCCGTCAGGGTCGCGGCGTCGGTGTCGGCGGGCAGGCCGATGAGGGCGGCTTCGATCGCCGGCACGACGTCGTCGGGCTCGACGAAGAAGTCGCCCGCGAGCCGGAAGGAGCTGATGCGGCCGTCGGTCACCTCGAGGTCGACGACGACGAGCTTGCCGCCGGGAACCTTGTATTCACCGTGCATGGCTCTGAGCCTATTGGGCCCGGCTAGATCACACCTTGCGCGAGCATCGCATCAGCGACCTTCACGAACGACGCCGTATTGGCCCCGACAACGTAATTGCCCGGCGAGCCATAACGTTCTGACGCCTCGTACGCCTGATCGTGCACGGCCACCATGATGGCGCGCAGGCGATCTTCGCTGTCGGAGAAGCTCCAGCGCTGCCGCGATGCGTTCTGGCTCATCTCGAGCGCGCTCGTCGCCACGCCCCCGGCGTTCGCCGCCTTGCCGGGGGCGAAGAGCACTGCAGCCTCGCTGAAGACGTCGATCGCCTCGGGGGTGCAGGGCATATTGGCCCCTTCCGCGACAGCGACGACGCCGTTGCGCACGAGCGTGCGGGCGGCGGCTTCATCGAGCTCGTTCTGCGTGGCCGAGGGGATGGCGAACCGGGCGGGAACATCCCACACACTGCCGCCCGCCACGAATCGCGCCGCGGGTCGTCGGTCGACGTAGGCGCTCACCCGCGCGCGCTCAACCTCTTTCACCTGCTTCAGCAGCTCCAGGTCAATGCCGTTCTCGTCGACGATGTACCCGCTCGAGTCAGAAGCCGTGATCGGCCGAGCTCCGAGTTGCTGCAGCTTCTCGATCGCGTAGAGGGCCACATTGCCCGAGCCCGAGACGACGGCGGTCTGGCCGTCGAGAGCGACGCCGCGCCGGGCGAGCATCTGCTCGAGGAAGAAGATCGTTCCGTAGCCCGTGGCCTCGGTACGCACCTCGGCACCACCCCAGGCCACGCCCTTGCCCGTGAACATTCCTGACTCGTGCCGGTTGGTGATCTTGCGATATCGGCCGAACAGGTACCCGATCTCGCGTGCGCCGACCCCGATGTCACCCGCCGGAATATCGGTGTGCTCGCCCAGGTGCCGGTAGAGCTCGTCCATGAAGCTCTGGCAGAAGCGCATGATCTCGGCATCGCTGCGGCCGTGCGGGTCGAAGTCGCTGCCGCCCTTGGCGCCGCCGATGCCCTGGGCCGTCAACGCGTTCTTGAAGATCTGTTCAAAGCCCAAGAACTTGATGATGCCGAGGTTCACGCTCGAGTGGAACCGCAGCCCACCCTTGTAGGGGCCGAGCGCAGAGTTGAACTGCACGCGAAACCCACGATTGACCTGCACTCGATTGCGGTCATCCGTCCACGGCACCCGGAAGATCACTTGCCGCTCGGGCTCGACCAGTCGTTCGATGATTCCCGCCTCGACGTAGTCGGGGCGCTCGACGAGCACGGGGGCGATCGATTCGAGCACCTCGTGCACGGCCTGCAAGAACTCGGGTTCACCCGGGTTGCGGTCGGCGACGTCACGCACGATGGTGTCGATGATCGAGCGCGATGATGCGTTCGTGAGATGAGCGTTCATGGGGCATTCCTTCGAGACCAGACAGGAAGCGCCGTAGTGGTGGCGGCGTCAAGAGGGGGCGTGGATCGACGCCGTGACCTTCACTCTAACCCGTCGCCGCGGGCCGAGCGGGGTCGGCCGCGTACTGCGACCACGAGCCCGGGTAGAGCCGGCCGGGTGCGAACCCCGCCTGCTCGAGCGCCAGCAGCGTGTGGCACGCGGTCACCCCTGATCCGCAGTAGCTGATGACCGGCCGCCGGTCGGCGCCGAGCGCCGCCAGGCGGTCACGCAGGGTCGCGGCGTCGAGCAGCGTGCCGTCGGCGGCGACATTGTCGCGGCACGAGAAGCTCTCGGCGCCGGGGATATGACCCGCGCGCGCATCCACCGGCTCGGTCTCGCCGCGGTAGCGGTCGAGCGTGCGGGCATCGAGCACGAGCGCGCTGCCGTCGGCGGCGGCCTGCTGGGTCTCGTCGATCGACGCGAGAGCGGCATCCGGCCACGGGCGTTCGGTGAAGGATGCTGCGCTCGCCTCGACCGCGCCGCTCTCGAGCGGCTCCCCCGCGTGGGCGCGCTGCCAGGCGTCGAGCCCGCCGTCGAGCACAGCAGCCTCATGCCCGAGGGTGCGGAGCATCCAGACCAGGCGCGCCGCGATGACTCCCCCGGCATCGTCGTAGACGACCACGGTGGAGCCGTCGCCGATGCCCGACTCGGCCATGCCGCGGGCGAAGACGTGCGGCTCGGGCAGGGGGTGCCGACCGGCCGCGGGCGAGGGCGCGCCGGCGAGCCACACGTCGAGGTCGACGAACACGGCACCCGGTATATGCCCGTGCGCGTGGGCCTCCGCGCCGGAGCGGCCGTCGAGGTACCAGCGGCTGTCGACGATGACGACGTCGCCGTCTCCGCGGCGGTCGGCGGCGAGCAGCTCGTCGAGCTCGGCGGGGGTCAGGAAGGGCGCGATCATGGCGACCAGCGTAGGGTGCGGGCATGGACCCCGTTGCTGTGCACCTTGCGATGCTCGCCGACTACCTTCTCCCCCTCGCGGCCGAGAACCCCCAGGGGCGGGCGTCGCAGCGCGTCGACCTCGATCACGAGCACCTGCGGATGACCGCGATCGGCTTCACGGCAGGGGCCGTGCTGCCCGATCATCGCAACCCGGGCGAGGCCGTGCTCCAGGTGCTGCGCGGCCGCGTTCGTCTGAGCGATGCACGGCTCACGATCGAGGTCGAGCAGGGCATGATCGCGCGCATCCCCGACGGCCTGCACCGGGTCGAGGCGCTCGAGCCCAGCGTGATCCTGCTGACCACGCTGCCCCTTCCCGGTCGCGACGAGAACGTGCTGGCCGAATCCCGTCGCTCCTGAGCCGGGGCGCGCCGCACACCGCGTGCGCCCGGCACAGGTTTGCGCACCCCGCACCCCGCACGTTCGGCACGCCGTTGCGCACCCCGCACCGCGCGCGTCCGGCACACCGTTGCGCACCCCGCACCCCACCCCGTGCACCCCGGAGACACTCCCGAATCGAAGGAATGCGACGAGCGAAGTCGACGTGAGTTCCTTGGATTCGGGAGTCTCGCGGGCGGGCTAGGACGAGGGCACGAGAACGCGGGCACGGGCACGGGCACGAATGTGGGCGCGGGCGCGGGTACGGCACGCGGGCTGAACGGCTCGAACGAGCCGAACCGGGCGAACAGGCGGTCGGAGCTACCCGACCGGAAACAGCCGATCGTCGAGCCAGGCGATGAGGTCGGCGCGCACCTCGGCCTGGTTGATCTCGTTGAACACCTCGTGGCGAGCGTCGGGGTAGACGATGAGCTCGACATCGCTGAGACCCCCGCGACCCAGGTAGGCGTCGGCGAGCTTCTTGGCGCTCTTCTCGCCGCCGAGCGGGTCGTCACCGCCGACCATGATGAGCAGCGGCACGGGCGGCTGCACGCGCTTCGGCCGCCCGAAGAGGCGCAGGCCGTCGGCGAGGCCGAACAGCTTCAGAATCTTCGCGTCGGTCGTCAGCGGGTCGTCGACGAAGGCGCGGGCGACGGCCGGGTCGCGGCTCAACCACTCGGCCCCCGTATCGCCGAGGTGCTTGTGGCGGGCGTTGAGGTCGCCGCCGTTCATATCCATCGGCGTGCGCAGGGCGGTGCCGGTGAGCACGACGGCGTTCCACGGGTGCGAACCCTGGTTGAGCAGGTTCTGCACCATGAGCGAGCCCCACGAGTGGCCGAGCATGACGAACGGCAGGCCGGGATGCGCGGCCTTCGCGATCGCGGTGAGGTCGAGCAGGTTCTGCTGGGTCGCGCGCAGGCCGCCCGTTCCCAGCTTGCCGATCTGCGAGAGGTCGCCCTTCCAGTACTCGACACCGGTCTGGCCGTGGCCGCGGTGGTCGTCGGCGTAGACGGCGTAGCCGGCGCGCACGAGGTCTTGTGCGAGCAGCTCGTAGCGCAGCGCGTGCTCGCCGACGCCGTGGGCGAGTTGCACGACGCCCTTCGGCTTGCCCGGCGCCCACACGTAGTAGTGCACGACGACGCCGTGGGTGTCGGTGAAGGTGCGGTGCTGGCGCTCCGCGGTGAACTGCGGTGACATGTCGCGTGGCATGAGGGGCCTCCTGCGCACGATCCTAAGGCGGGCCGGCGCGCGAGTCGTCGCCGCAGCATCCGGAATTATCGTTAGCAACGGTAATGAGTTAGGCTAACGAGGTGACGCACCACGAGACCGATCCCGAAGAAGAGCTTCGCGTGCTCATCCAGAAGGTGGCCCGGCGCATCCGGGCCGAGCGCGCGGGCGAGGGCATCAGCGACAGCCAGCTCGGTGTGCTCTGGCGGCTCGCGAGCGAGGGCCGGTGCACTCCCGGCGGGCTCGCGACCAGCGAGAAGGTCAGCGCCCCCTCGATGAACCGCACGCTCAACGCGCTCGAGGCCAGCGGTCTCGTGCAGCGCGTGCCGAGCGACGACGATGCGCGCAAGGTGTGGGTGACGATCACCCCCGCGGGCGATCACGTCATCGCCGAGACGCGCCGGTTGCGGCAGCAGTGGTTCCACGCCCAGCTCGAGGCGCTCAGCCCCGAGCAGCGCAGCGCGCTCGAGGAGGTGCGGCCGATACTGCGACGACTGGCCGACGCGTGAGCGCTACGTCATGAAGACCATGTTCCGCTCGCTGGCCGGCGTCAACTACCGCATCTGGTTCGCTGGCGCCCTGATCTCGAACGTCGGCACGTGGATGCAGCGCACGGCCCAAGACTGGTTCGTGCTCACCGAGCTCACCGACAACGACGCCGCCGCCGTCGGCGTGACGATGGCCCTGCAGTTCGGCCCCGCGCTCATCATCGGCCCGCTCGCCGGCATCATCGCCGACCGGATGCCCGGTCGCCGCCTGCTGGCCATCACGCAGATCGCCCAGGCCCTGCTGGCCCTCGCACTCGGCCTCATCATCGTGCTGGGCATCGCCGAGCTCTGGATGGTCTACCTGCTCGCCCTCGGGCTCGGCGTCGCCACGGCCGTCGACGCCCCCGCGCGCCAGACCTTCGTCGGCGAGCTCGTCGGCACCGCCGACCTGCCCAACGCCGTGGCCCTCAACTCGGCCTCGTTCAACACCGCGCGCCTCATCGGCCCCGCCGCGGCCGGCCTGCTGACCGTGCTCGTCGGCGCCGGCTGGGTCATCTTGATCAACGTGCTGACCTTCGCCGCGATGCTCGTGGCCCTCGGGCTGCTGCGCGCCGCCGAGCTGCAGCCGATGCAGAAGGCGGGTCGCGGGCGCGGGCAGCTGCGCGCGGGCATCCAATACGTCGCCCGTCGGGCCGATCTCGTCGTCGTGTTCACGATGGTCTTCCTCGTCGGAACCTTCGGCTTCAACTTCGCCATCTTCACCGCGACCATGGCGCGCGTCGAGTTCGGCCGCGATGCCGCCGAATTCGGTCTGCTCTCGTCGATCCTCGCGATCGGCTCGGTCGCCGGTGCCCTGCTCTCGGCGCGGCGCGACCGCCCGCGTCTGCGCGTCATCGTGCTCGCCGCTCTCGGCTTCGCGGGGTCGATGGTCGTCGCGGCGCTCATGCCCACGATCGAACTGTTCGCCCTCGCGCTGATTCCGATCGGCTTCTTCGCGCTCACCATGATCACGAGCGCCAATGCCTACGTGCAGACGACGACGCGCGCGAGCATCCGCGGGCGGGTGATGGCGCTCTACCTGACCATCTTCATGGGCGGCACGCCCATCGGGGCGCCCCTGCTCGGCCTCGTCGCGAACGAGCTCGGCGCGCGCTGGGCGATGGGCGTCGGCGCCGTCGCCGGCCTGCTCGCGGCCGTCGTCGCCGTGCTGTGGATGCGCGCCCGCCACAATCTGCGCATCCGCCGCCACCCGGCCGACGACCCGTGGTGGCGGCTGCGCGTGCGCTACGACGGCGACGACTTCGAGCTCCGCATGCAGGATCTCGAGACGGCGACGCAGGAGATCGCGATCGTCGAGGCCGAGGCCCGCAAGACCTAGTCGGCCGCGATGTCGGCCGTCGCAGAGCGGGCGGTCGCGGTGCGACTGGCCGCGAGCAGGGCCGTCGCCGAATCGCGGATGCTCTCGAGCTCGCCGATCGTCAGCCCGAGCCGCTCGATCACGCGGCCGGGCACCTGCTCGGCCTGCTGCCGCAGGGCGACGCCGGCCGGCGTCAGCGCGAGGGCGAGCGCCCGCTCATCCGCGGTGTCGCGCGCCCGCGTCAGCAGCCCCTGCTGCTCGAGCCGCTTGAGCAGCGGGCTCAGCGTGGCCGGGTCGAGCAGCAGGCGCTCGCCCAGGTCTTTCACGCGCAGCGGGCTCGTCTCCCACAGCGCGAGCATCACCAGGTATTGCGGGTGGGTGAGCCCGAACGGCTCGAGGATGGGCTTGTAGAGCGCGACGATGCTGCGGCTCGCGGCGACGACCGCGAAGCACACCTGGCGATCGAGGGCGAGCAGGTCGGTCATGCCGCCAGGATACCGGGCGTACAATTGATTCGTGCGCAAAGTAAATCCGCTGAACCCGTTCAACAACAGTCGGGGGTTCTTCGGCGCGCTCGGGCGGACGCTGTGGACGGTCACGGGCCCGGCGGCGGTGGGAATCGGGCGGCCCGAGCAGCCGTATGTCGCCCCCGCCGACCCGCGCTGCCCGCTGTGCAGCGCGGCCATGGCCGAGCACACCATCGAGCGCGGCGCGGGCACAACCCCGACCCGACTGCACTGTCCGCCGGCCGCGGTCTGACGCGGCCGCATCCGGAAGCCTGCCGTCAGCTCTCGCGCGTGATCTCGACCGTGACGAAGAGCTTCGAGCTCGACGGCCCGGCGTAGACGCCGCGCAGGGGCGGCACGTCGCGGTAGTCGCGACCGCGGCCGACGATCACGTGACGGTCACGGATCTCGAGCATGTTGGTGGGGTCGAAGCCCTGCCACTCGCCGTCGAACCACTCGACCCAGGCGTGCGACTCGCCCGCGATCGTCTCGCCGATCTGCGGGTCGCGCGAGGGGTGCAGGTAGCCGCTCACGTAGCGCGCGGGGATGCCGATCGAGCGCAGCGCGCCGAGCGCGAGGTGCGTGATGTCTTGGCACACGCCCTTCTTGTGCGCCCAGGCTTCAGCGGCCGTGGTGTGCACGCCGGTGATGCCCGACATGTACTGCACCTCGTCGTAGATCCAGGCGCATATCTCGCGCGCGGCCGCCTCGGGGTCGGCGGCCGCGGCCGCGAACTCGCGCGCGCGCTCGGCGACCTCGTCGGGCGGCGCCGTGAGCTTCGTCTGCACGGTGTTCTCGACCGAGCCGACCGTCTTCTCGACCGCGACGGCGAGCTCGGCCCAGCTGATCGAGCCCTCCTGCGAGCCGCGCGGGCGCAGCTCGACGAGGCTGTCGGCGGTGAGCGACAGCTCGTGGTGCTGGTCGAGCTGCTCGAAGGCCGCGACGCGCGTGCCGAAGTAGTCGACGTAGTGGTGCTGCGACGAGCTCGGGCTGATGGCGAGGTGCGAGTGCAGCACGACTTGTCCGTCAGAGCTCGCGGGGAGCATCCGTGCCTCGTTGTACGACGCGGTGACGTTGCCCTTGTAGTGGTAGCCGGTGATGTGCCGGATTCTCAACCGGTTCATGTCTTCTCCGCCACCCAGCTCGGCGCCGCGTTGGTCGGGAAGTACCGCTGGCGCACGGCCTCGCTCGTGGCGCTCGTCGCGAGCTGCACGGCATCCATGTGCCGCTGCAGGTCGTCGAGGATGTCGGCGATCGGGCGGTACTCGAGCTCGCTGCGGATCTGCCCGAGCTGGCGCAGCGCCTGGTCGCCGATGCCCGCGCGATCACTGCGTGGCTCGATGTCGCGCAGGCACTGCTCGGCGCGCGTCACCGCGAACAGGATGGAGCGCGGGAAGAGCCGGTCGAGCAGCAGGAACTCGGCGGCGTTCTTGGCGCTCGGCACGCCGCGGTAGGTGCGCAGGTAGGCCTCGTAGGCGCCGACGCTGCGCAGGATCGTCGTCCACGAGGGGCCGGAAGCCTCGGTGAGCGAGCGCGTCGCCAGCAGGCGGGCCGTCATGTCGGCGCGCTCGAGCGAGCGGCCGAGCGTGAAGAACGAGTAGGCCTCGTCGCGGCTCGTCGCCGATTCGACGATGCCGACGGCGAGCGCCGAGCGCTCGCGCACCCAGCCGAAGAACTCGTGCACCTTCTCGGGGGCGACCTTGCGCGGCATGCGCGCCCGAGTGGTGTTGAGCACCTCCCACAGCTCGGTGCTCACGACCTCGCGCGCGCGCCGCGCGTTCTCGCGAGCGGCACCGAGTGAGTACGCGATCGATGCCGGATGCGAGCGGTCGACGGCGAGGATCGCGAGCACATCGGCCCGCGTGAGCGCGTGGTCGGGATCGACGTCGCTGCCCATGACGCTCAGCAGCGACCGGCACGCGGTGTCCTCGTCGATCCACGGGTCTTCGAGCAGCAGCTGCAGGTGCACATCGAGGATGCGCGCCGTACCATCGCTGCGCTCGACGTAGCGCCCGATCCAGAACAGGCTCTCGGCGATCCGACTCAGCATCACTCGACCCCCCTCGAGACTGCGGGAGCGCCATTGCTCTGCTGTTGTGCTTGTTGTTGCTGCTCCGACTGCGCCCGACGCGGGTCGTCTTGCGGATTGTGGTCGATCGCGTGCGCCGCGGCGTCGGTGATGATCGGGATCGACTGGGTGACGGTGGCCTGCTCGGCGACGATGCCCTGCACGTCGTGGCTGTCGGCGACCATGGGCAGCTGGCCCACGACCCAGGTGTCTTTCGAGCCGCCGCCCTGGCTCGAGTTGACGACGAGCTGCCCCTCGGGCAGCGCGACGCGCGTGAGCCCGCCGGGCAGCACCCACACCTCGCGGCCGTCGTTGACGGCGAAGGGCCGCAGGTCGGCGTGCCGCGGACGCATGCCGTCGTCGACGAGCGTGGGGATGGTCGAGAGCTGCACGACCGGTTGCGCGATCCACCCGCGCGGGTCCTCCTGCAGGCGCATCCGCAGCTCGTCGAGCTCGGCGGCACTCGCGGCCGGGCCGACGACGAGGCCCTTGCCGCCCGAGCCGTCGACGGGCTTGACGACGAGCTCGTGCAGGCGGTCGAGCACCTCTTCGAGCGAGTCGGGGTCTTCGAGCCGCCACGTGTCGACGTTGGGGATGATCGGGTCTTCGTTCAGGAAGTAGCGCGCGAGGTCGGGCAGGTAGGTGTAGACGAGCTTGTCGTCGGCGACCCCGTTGCCGACCGCGTTGGTGATCGTGACGTTGCCGAGCCGTGCGGCGAGCATGAGGCCGGGCGTGCCGAGCATCGAGTCGGCGCGGAAGGTCAGCGGGTCGAGGAACTCGTCGTCGACGCGGCGGTAGATGACATCGACGCGCTGCGGTCCGGCGGTTGTGCGCATGAAGACGCGCCCGCCCGAGCAGTACAGGTCGCGGCCCTCGACGAGCTCGACGCCCATGAGCCGAGCCAGCAGGGTGTGCTCGAAGTAGGCCGAGTTGTAGACGCCCGGCGTGAGCACGACGACGGTCGGGTCGTCGACGCCCGAGGGGGCGGATGCCCGCAGCGCGTCGAGCAGCCGCGTCGGGTAGTCGCCCACGGGGCGCACGCGCATCGACACGAAGAGCTCGGGCAGCGTCTGCGCCATCACCCGGCGGTTCGAGATGACGTAGCTCACGCCGCTCGGCACCCGCACGTTGTCTTCGAGCACGCGCCAGGTGCCGTGCTCGTCGCGGATGAGGTCGATGCCCGAGACCTGGATGCGCACGCCGTTGGCGCTCTCGATGCCCGCGGCCGAGCGGTGGTAGTGGCTCGAGCTCGACACGAGCCGCGCGGGGATCACCCCGTCGGCGATGCAGCGCTGCGGGCCGTAGATGTCGGTGAGGAAGGCCTCGAGCACGCGCACGCGCTGGGCGACCCCGGCCTCGAGGTGGCTCCACTCGGCGCGTTCGATGACGCGCGGCACAGCATCCAGCGGGAACGGCCGCTCTTCGCCGGCGAAGTCGAACGTGACGCCCTGCGCGAGGTAGCTCGAGGCGAGCGCCTCGGTGCGACCGCGCAACTCGTCTTGCGACATCTGGGCGAGGGCCGCGTGGATCTGCCGGTACGGCAGCCGCACCTGGCTGTCGGGCGTGAACATCTCGTCGAAGGCGACGGCCGAACCCGACCGGGCGGCTGTCGCCGTGTACCCGTCGAAGAGGTCGGCCATGACGTGAGCCTAGTCGGGGCGTGTTGCGGCGATGTTTCGGTGGATGCTCGCCGCGCGCCTGATCAGAGACGATGCGTGTCGACCACGCCGACACCGCGCACGGTGATCAGCGCGGCTTCCCCGTACCTCAGCGCCACGGTGTGCTCAACATTGCCGGGAAGGCTCAAACGGGTGACCCACTCGCCCTCGGTTGACGCGCGGAAGCCCTCTTCCATTTCGCCGACGAGCACGCGACGGTGGCCGTCAGCACCCACCCAGGCGGTCACCGCCATCGTGTCGTCCCACGCACGGGGGCTCACGCTCAGGCAACCGGCTTCGCGCAGAAGTCGGTTGATCTCGCGTGCGGCCATGACGTATCCGAATGGGCTGCCCATGAGGTCGGGCGTTGACTCATCGACGGCATGACGACCGAAATCCCACTTGCCCGAGTACTCAACCAGTCGATGTTTGACGTCGCACGGGTCCCAGAGCAGCACGTTGCCGCGCCGAATAAGCACAGCAGAACCCTGCACCGAGTAGACAACGTCGACGTCGTCGACGACGGTGTTCGAGCTCCAGTGCTGACGAATCGCGAAACTGTCAGGAAGGTCGGCGTGGCGCTCTGACACCCGCACTGCCTCAAACACCCACTCGATCGGGTAATCGCTGTCGGTGGCGACCCCCGCTCGCTCGAGAATGACCGGATCGATTCCGCCCGCCGGGCTGCCCGCGATCACGAGCGGTCGGCCCGCATCCATCGCCGCCACGACAGTGGTGCGGTCGGCGTCAGTGAGATGCACCGGAGTAGAGAAATAGAAGAGGTCAGAGTCGACCGACGGCAGATACTCGATGCGCGTCGCTGACGAAACCGGAACCGAGAACTTCGCGAGGAAACCCGCTTGCTCATCGGCCCACTCTTTGATGCTGACCTCAGGCCGAGTCGCGTTCATGTGACTCATGGCATCGCGGGCGTACACAAGGGTGGGGCCGTCAACGGCCGTGGCCCCGCGGGCGTCAAGCGTCGCCTCGTTGATGTTCTGGGCGAGATAGGCGACATCGCCTTCGCTGAGCAGACGCTTTCCTTGGTTGAGCCACGAGATGTAGGTGCCGCGTGGGGCAACGAGACCCGTCGGAGTCTTCACGAAGGCGTGCAAGTAGGCCCAAATACCCCAGGCCAATCGCGACGGTGCGGTGTGGATGATGTCCCACGACTCCCACGCATCGAACGTTTCGGTCAGTACGTAGTGTCGGGTGGGGGTTCCGGCCAGAATCGCAGCCCGCATCAGAACGAATCCGAGCTGGTTGGTCCAGCCCTGCAACGGCAGGTTCCAGAAGATGTCTTCTCGGGCCCCGACCTCGTTCCAAGCGCCCGCCCACGTCTGGTCGATCCAGGCGTCAAGGTGGCCCTCGCGGGCGATCGACTCGAGGTCAACGCAGTTGACCCGCCAGTCCGCGACAGCGCTGGCTGCATTGGAGTATCCGATGACCAGAGCGTCGGGGGCGGCGAGCTTCGTCTGGCGCACCAGGTCTGCCGTGGCCTCGCTCCACCGAATGACATCGGCGGGATCCTCGGGGCCTGTCGCACCCCACGGCCCGACCCGCTCGTAGATTCCCTGACCAATCATCGAGTCGCGCAGCACAATCGCGTCGAGACGGAGGTCGCGCGAGAGGGCGCCCCACTGTCGGCCGAAGAACTCGGTCAGCGGAGTGCCGTCGGCGATGCCGTCGGGGTACGCCGCGTAGGGCGTGGCGTCGGCCGTCAACAGAGCGGGAACGTTGAGCAGCTGATCAACCCACGGCCCCTTGAAGAAGGCCTCGGGGTGACGCTCTGACCATGGCGAGAAGTCACAGTGGTAGATGCTGTTCCAGCCGATGACGAACGTGCCGACGCGTACGTTGTCGATTCCGAATACGTCAGCCCCGATCACACGAATCGACTCCGCCACCACGGCGAACTGCCCGTACGTCCAGTCGGGGTACGACTCACCGTCGTGGTCGGCGCGCGACTCGAAGCGTTCTTTCCACTGGTGCTTGCGTTCTGCCTCGGTACCCAGCAGGGGCGAGGTATCGGTGAAGAACTTGTCTTTCACCAGGCCCGCAGGAAAGGGGATTCGCTCGTCGAGATTGCCGTTCCAGGCCATCACGTGATCGACCAACCATCCGGCGTTGACGATGACACCCTTCCAGCCGTCGATCCCCTCCATCAGCGGAGCAAAGCGATGCCAGAACTCGCGAACCGAGCCGTCAATGTCTTGCCGATTGAACCAGTACAGGTCGATTTCGAGCCAGCGGTCGGCGTCAATAGACACGGGTGATCTCTCCATCACAATCAGTGGTCGTCGGATGATGTCAACGCGTGCGCCATGTCTCGGGGAAAACGATGAACCACAGCAACGCCGTACTGCTCAAGCCGTGTCTGCCTCGCCGCCTGACCCGAGAGCAGATCGAGGCCGTCGAGGTCGACGACGTAGGGGCCTGTACCGTGGTTGATCACGACGGTTACGTCACCTCGAGCCACCATCTCCACATCAGGGCCCGCACTGCCGGTGGGAGCACTGTTGAGGCCAGCATCCGTCAGGATCGTAGTCACTAACGTCTCCAGCGCCGACCCCGTCGGTTGGGTCGCCACGTACCAGGCAGAACCGGCGCTGTGCTTCTTTCGGGTGACAGCGGGCCACGACCCATCTCCCTGGGCGAATACCGCACGCACCTCTGCGTCAATCACGCGAACGTGTTCGGCCCAGGTGGTTGCGACTCCAGGCCCGCCTAGCGCCTCACCCTCAATGGGCACGAGGGGGGGCTGCACAGTGTTCGTGTACTGCGGATCAGCTGCGGCAGGCGGGGTGAACTCTTCGATCCACACACCGAGAGTGGTCGACAGTGACCCCAGATAGCCACCCGAGCGCACACACAGTTGCTCGTCGTTGATCGCGCTGAGGTAGGTCACAGCAAGAACGTCGCCCCGCTCGACAACCCCGTTCAGGTTCAGCAGATCGGCGTCGCTGGCGACGAACAGGTGCGGCGCGATGACCACGCGATACCCAGAGAGGTCGCCACCCGGCTCCACAAAATCGACGACCACTCCCCTGCGGGTGAGTTCGGAGTGCCAGGCCTTCATGGCGTCGAGATAGCGAATCTCGGTGGGGTTCGCGTCTTGCTCGATCGCCCACCAACTGTCCCAGCTGAAGACGAGGGCGACCTGGCTCTCAGGCTGGTGCCCAACGATCCCCTCGATGTGCTCAGCTGACAGCATGGCGAGTTCGCCGCCTAGAGCAACCACCTCGCGCCACACTCGAGTGTCAGTGCCACTGTGGGGCACAAGGCCCGAGTGGAAGCGCTCCGCCCCGCGAACCGACTGCCGCCATTGGAAGTACATGATGCCGTCGGCACCGCGTGCGAGCGTTTGATAGGAAGTTGCCCTCATTTGGCCCGCCCGCTTCGCGGCGTTGTGCCGGCGCCACTGCACGGCACTCGGGGCCTGCTCCATCAGCAACCATCGCTTTCCCCTGGCAAGGGAGCGCATCAGATCAGAGCCCATGGCAGAGGTCACCCACGACTCCGGGTCGGCAGGGTCGGGATACGCATCATTCGAGATGATGTCGATCTCTTTCGACCACCGCCAGTAGTCGACGCCTTTCCACAGCCCGATGAAGTTTGTGGTGAGAGGAATGGATGGGGTGACGCTGCGCAGGAGACGAGCTTCCGCTTGATAACAGGCGAGCAACTCATCCGATGAGAATCGTCGGTAATCGAGCATCTGAGCGGGATTGCGGAATGTCGGCGTCACGCGCGGCGGCAGGATCTCGTCAAAGCTCCCGTACCGTTGTGACCAGAAGTCCGTGCCCCACGCGGCGTTCACCGCGTCGACGTTTACGTATCGCTCTCGCAACCAGCCACGAAAGGCCTCGGCCGATACGTCGCAGTAGCACTCCGCCACGTGACAGGCGTACTCGTTATTAATGTGCCACATCTCGAGAGCAGGATGCTCGCCATAGCGCTCGGCAAGCTTCTCTACCAGCCGGATCGCGCGATCACGATAGATCGGCGAACTCGGACAATACGACTGTCGGCTGCCTGGCCACAGCCGCGTCCCTTGGTCAGTGACGGGCAGGGTCTCTGGATACTGACGACTCAGCCACGCTGGAGGAGAAGCGGTGGCCGTAGCCAGGTCGAGTCCGATTCCGTGCGCGTGCAGCGTTTCGATGACCCGATCCATCTGCACGAAGTCGAACTCCCCTTCAGCAGGCTCAAGGCGGGCCCAGGAGAAAACTCCTACCGTCGCCAGGTTCACGCCAGCATGAGTCATCAGTCGAACATCTTCTGCCCACACGTCTTCCGGCCACTGTTCAGCGTTGTAGTCGGCCCCGAACCAGATCTTTTTCGTCACTTCTGAGAAATCCCTCTTCTTCACATCACGATCGATGGTGGTGGTGGTGCCCGTCGCCGACGAGCGATGGTTAGCCCTTGACGCTGCCCGTCGACAAACCGTTCTGCCAGTAGCGCTGCAAGAGAAGGAAGGCGATGACCAGTGGGATGAGCGAAATGAACGAACCCGTCAACACGGTGCTGAACTGCGCTGCTGCTCCCCCGCCCGCAGCGCTTGCGGCTTGCTGCGTCGCAAGACCCACCGTGATCGGGTAGAGCTCAGACCGGCTCAGCATGATCAGGGGAAGGAAGTAGTTGTTCCATGTGGCGACCAGCGCGAACAGGAACACGGTCACGAATCCGGGGCCCAGTAGCCGGAAGCCGACCTGCCAGAAGATTCGCGCCTCACCCGCGCCGTCAATTCGGGCTGACTCGATCAGAGAATCGGGGATGGCGTCGGCCGCGTACACCCGCATCAGGAAGACTCCGAACGGGCTCACCAGCGACGGCAGGATGATCGCGAGCGCGGTATTGGTGATACCGAAGTTGCTGAACAAGAGGTAGGTCGGCATTGCGAGTGCGGTCAACGGAATCATGATCGCGCCGAGAACAACGCTGAACAGAACCGTATTGCCTCGAAAGCGATACTTCGCGAAGGCATATCCCGCCATCGTGGCAAGAATCGACGCCCCCAGTGCACTCACCGTGGCATAGATCGCCGTGTTCACCGTCCATCGCAAGTAGGCGCCATCCTGTGTGGTGAACACCGTCTGGATGTTGTTCCACAGGTTGAACTCGTTGCCAAACCAGAAACCGAACGTGGTGAACAGGTCGGTGTTGTCCTTTGTCGACGCAAAGAAGAGCCAGACCAAGGGAAGGATGAAGTAGAGGCAGCTGACGGCAATCAACGCGGTCAGCAAATTGCTGCGCCGCCGCTCGCGACTAAAGCTCTTGGGTTGCCGACGCCGATTGATCGGAATGACGGGGTCAACTTTGCTGACGCGCTTGTTGTCAACGACGGTCACAGCGCCCGTGAGAGAAGTCATGACCGCGTACCTTCCTTCTTCTGGCTGATGATCTGAACGACGTACGAGAAGACCGCGATGATCAACCCGAGCAGGAATGCCACGGCCGCGGCGTAGTTGACGTCAGAGTTGGTGAAAGCGAGGTTGTAGGCGTAGAAGTTCGGGGTGAACGAACTGTTGATGACCGTCGGTGCGAGGTTGCGCAGAAGGCTCGGCTCGTTAAAGAGCTGGAAGGAGCCGATCACCGAGAAGATCACGGTGAGCACAATGGCCGGCCGAATGGCCGGAATCTTGATGCTCCACGCGATCCGCCACTCGCTGGCACCATCGAGCTCGGCTGCCTCGAAGAGTTCATGGGGAATCGAGCGCAACGCCGCGAACATGATGATCATGTTGTAGCCGATGAATGACCAGGCAACGATGTTCATCATCGACCCGAGCACGTTCTGCTCAGAGAGCAAGTTGGGAGCAGTGAGGCCCAGTGCTCGAAATGCTTGAGAGATCGGGCCAAAGTCGAGACCGTAGAGGTAGCCCCACATCAAGGTGGCGACGACTCCGGGTACGGCATAGGGGATGAAGATCAACAGCCGCATCACACTCATGCCGCGAACGCGACCCGAGTCAAAGGCCAGCGCGAAGAACAGCGCGATCGCCAGCATGATCGGAACTTGGATGACCATGAAGAGGGCAACTCGACCAAGTCCCGTGAGGAACCCGATGTCGGTCAAGGCACGAATGTAGTTCTCAAGCCCCGCGAAGGTCTCGCCGCCCACGAGCTTGGTCTGGAAGAGACTTAAATAGCCCGAGTACAGCAACGGAATGATGAGCATCGCGATGAACACCACGAAGAACGGAAGAATAAAGAGGTAGGCAGAAATCGCCTGGCGCTTCTCGATCGAGCGACGCTTCTGGGGGTTGCCCCCTCGTCGCTGAGGCCCCGCGCTCGTGGTCTCGATTGCCGTCATGTCTCTGGGTTCCGTTCTTCAATCGGTGCGTGGTCCACACAATGGTGCTGCCGGTGGCGCCTCAGCATTGCGAGGCGCCACCGGCAGGTGGGGTCAACCGCCGTTGACCGTGAATCCCTGCTGCGTGCCGTACTCGACAAGAGCGGCCTGCCACGCGTCAAGACCCGCAGCGAAATCACTCTTATCGGCGATCGCCTTGCCAATGGTCTCCGTGAACGTCGAGTACACGACGTCCATGTACGGAACCCAGTCGAACTCGGTGTCAACAGTGGTGGAGATCTCACCGAAGACACCGTTGACCTGCTGTCCGCCGAAGAACTCGAGCTCTTGCTCCGACCAGGTCGTGTCTTCCAGCACCGAGAACTTCGTCGGGAACAGGAAGCGGTCAAGCGAGAGCTGCAGCGCCACGTCGTCGGTTGCCGTCAGCCACTTGACCAGCTGCGCGGCCACGATCGGGTTCTCGCTCTCGGCCATAACCGAGTATGCCGATCCGCCCCAGTTGCTCGAGACGTTCTGGCCCTCTTCCCACTGCGGCAGCGGGGCAGCGGTCCAGAGACCCGAGGTGTCGCCAGCGGTGCCCTGCATGAACACCGGAGCCCACGCAGCCGTGAGCCAGCCGGCGTACTTGCCGTTCGCCAGACCCTGGTACCACCCATCGGTGAAGTCGGGGTCGACACTGATCAGATCGGCCTGAACGAGTTCCTGCCAGTACGCAGCCAGCTCCTTCGCTTCAGGACCGTTGACATCAACCGTGACCGCCTCAGCACCGTCGAAGCCGAAGGGCTTGATGCCCTTCTGCCACATGAGCGCGATGAACTGGCCAGCCTGGTTTGCGGCCAGGTTGGAGATGTAGGAGCCGGTCGTCTCCTTGACGACAGCGGCCGCCTCGGCGTACTCGGCCCAGGTCGCGGGGGGGGTGTCGACCCCGGCGGCGGCAAGAATGTCGTTGCGGTAAACGTTGCCCATCGGGCCCGAGTCGCCCGGAAGCGCCCACACGCTCTCCGTGCCGCTCGTCACCTGGCTCCACACCCACGGCACGAACTCCGGCTCGAGGTCTTCCGCGAGGAACGGGCCAAGGTCGAGGAGAGAGCTGGTCTGCGTGTAGGTCGGAATGTACTGGTACTCCATCTGCACAACATCCGGTGCACCATTGCCCGCCTGGATGACCGTGTTGATCTTCCGATAGTGCTCAGCCGCTGTGTTCTCGAAGTTGACCGTGATCGCCGGGTACTTCTCCTCGAAAGCGTCAACTTCAGCCTGGAAGTCGGCCTTCGCCCAGAACGTGATCTCGGTCGGAGTGTTCAGCGCCTCATCGATCTCGGCTTGAGTGATCTGTGTCGCTTCCTCGCCGGAGCCGGTGTCGGGGCTGCATCCGGTGAGAACGAGCGCAGTGACGAGAGCCACTGAACCGAACGTGAACACCGTCCTTGGTGCACTTTTACGCATGGTCATTCCCTACTGTTTTGGTGAACTCGATGCGGCGGGTTGCCCATCGATCTTCGGTAGTGCGCGGGCTCGATCTCGAAAGGACGATCCGCATTGTGTGATGCCGGCATTCGTGCGCGAGGGAGTCCCGCTCAAGAGTGCTCGTGCACGAGGAGTTCGTAGACCAGTCGGCGGCCGCGAGAGGGCGCGCGTCAACGGTCATGGCAAGAGCCTCGCCATACCGAAGACCGCTCGCAGAGCTCTCGGAGTCGTTCATGGTTGCTATGACCTCTTCGTCAGGGGCAAGGTGCCGATGTCAGCGTACTGTTTATTTCATACTTATCGCAATACCATTCCGCCCGATGTAACTCGGATCTCCACGTCAGCTCATGGACAACAGGGCTCTCACATCCCCCCTTGCACAATAAAACAGGGCAACTATCTCGACTCTCGGCGTTGCCGGAGGCGAGAATCTGGACCGTTCTGTTGGCAGTGATACTGGGAAGATTCACTCAGTTGTGCTGTATCAGGTCTCGATAGATACTACTTATGGTCGATTCTGCACGACCCGATGGGAACACGACACCGTTGACCCAAGCACAGCACAGTCGAGAAAGTTGGCGGTCTCATGATGAACAGCACGCAGCGAGTGGTCGTCACCGGAGCCTCTGGTGGAATCGGCCGCGAGATCGTCGGCCGCTTTCACGCCGCAGGCGCCACCGTCGTCGAATGGGATGCATCCGAACCGGTCAAGAGCAACTCCCACGCCCTGCGAGTGGATGTCACGAACGAAGACGACGTCGCCCGGGCAGCGCAGGTGACCCTCGAGATCCTCGGAGGAATCGACACGCTGGTGACCTCGGCTGCAGCTCTCCGGTCGTCCCCCATTACCGCAATGACTCTGGAGGACTGGAACACCGTGATGGGCGTCAACGTGACGGGAACCTTCTTAACGGTCAAACACCTCGGGCCGGCGATCATCGACGGCGGTTCGATTGTGCTCATATCATCGGTGACCGCGTTCATCGGCGCGGTCACGACAAGTGCCTACGCGACGAGCAAGGGCGCGATCGTCAGCTTCGGACGAGCGATCTCACAAGAGTTCTCAACGCGCGGAGTGCGCGTCAACACCGTTTGCCCCGGGTGGGTTGATGCCGGCTTTACAGATCAGGTTCTGAGGTCCGCAGAAAACCCCGCCGAGATGCGGCGTTCAGCTAATGCGAGTCACTTGCTCGGGCGTATGGCGACCCCCAGCGAAGTGGCACGTGCCGTGACATTTCTTGCGAGCGACGAGGCGAGCTTCATCACCGGCACCGAACTGTTCGTCGATGGCGGCTTCATGGTCAAGAAATAGCCACCGACCGCCTCGTGCACGCCGATTAGGTACGAGACTGCTGCTCACGAAACCGCCGCGGTGACATTCCCACCCGCTCCGAGAACAACCGCGAGAAGTACGCAGCATCGGTATACCCGACGCCTCGAGCGATACGAGTGATCGTTTCGTTGCTCGAGGTCAAGAGTTCGCATGCTCGCGCGACCCTGCGGTCGAGCACGTACTCCAAAGGCGTCAGGCCGGTCTGCCGAGCAACTTCACGTCGGAGCTCTTCGACGGATAGTCCGAGTTGGCGGGCACGTTCGGAAACGGACAGGGTCTCGAAGGCCTGCAGAGCGAGACGGTGCAAGAGATCCTTTTCCGGCGGGGCTCCCGTCGTCGGGTAGTGAGCGCGCACAGTGCCCGCGATGATGCGTTGCGCGAGTACGGAAGTCTCCAGCTGGCCGACGATGGTCGTGTCATGGATGGCGGTCCGCAGTGTCGAAAAGAGCGGGAGCACCTCGAGAATAGAGCGACTGAGAGGGATCACGGGCGACAGCTGAGACAACACGCCGATTTCGGTGTATGCGGCCACCCCTCGCCCGCCGAAAATCAGCCAGTGTTCACTCCAGCCCGAAGGTGCAGGCCCATATCCGTGTTCAACTCCGGGGCTCAGCCACAAGGCATGCGGAGCTTCGATCGCGATTCCAGTCGGTGACGTGGCATCGACGTACCACCCTGAGCCCACTGAAACGAGGACCAGCGCCGGATGCCGAAGTCGACGTCCTCGGAATCCGCGCCACGAACCACTCTGTTCACCGGCGCCAATACACACGAGCGAGTGCTTCGACAGGCCCTCCAGTGGCGTCGTGAAATGACTCCAATTGTCTAAGAGTGTCACCATGCGGTCGATTCTTCCCCGAAAAGTCCAATACTTATGCACGGGAGTCCATGGAGTAAGCGAGGACGTTTATCCAATACTCGTTTCATGATCACCTCCAACGGCTACACGCTAGATGAATCCCCCCGGCGGCTGGGACTCCTCGAACCGGTTCCCGATTCCGAACGTGACGACAAAGATGCGCTCTGGCACCGCATGCGGCGCGACGGCTACCTGTACTTGAAAAACCAGATCGACCCGCAGATCGTCCGAGACTTCCGCGAGTACTACTTCACGAAGATGGCGGCCACGGGGCTCATCGAGCGCGGCTCCGACGTGCGGGTCGGCGTGGATGCCCAGGCCGATATCGACCGCGGGTTGATGCGCAGCATCCTGTTTGACGAAATCGTTCCGGGAGCGTATTACCAGGCGATCACCGCACATCCCGCGATCAAGGGGTGGTTCGAGTGGTTCCTCGGTGACGATGTTCACCTGCATAAGCGCAAGATTGTTCGCCACGTACGACCGGGCGAAGCCGGTATTGGCACGGCCACCCAGGCGCATTACGACCTTGTGTACCTGCGCGAAGGAACCGACAAGGTCTTGTCGATGTGGATCCCGATGGGTGACTGCCCGGTCGACATGGGCGGGCTTGCATATCTAGAGGGAACACACCAGCACGTCATGAAAGACGAGCGTGACGGCATTCTGCGCCCAGCACAGTGGATCACTGCGGACCTGCCGAAGTTGGCAGAGAAGTATGACACCCGGTGGCTCGTCGCCGACTATGAAGCAGGCGATGTCGTGGTGCACTCGGCGCACATTATTCATGCCGGCACTGACAACGTCGATCCGATGGATCGCATCCGTCTGTCGACAGACATTCGCTATCAGCGTGCCGCCGATCCCATTGACTGGAGATGGCAGGATCACTGGCGTGAAAATGACGGGCTCTGACCCGACGGTCGTCATTGGCGGGCGACAGTACCTCTGGGCCGAAACTGATGCCAGCGTTGACGGTATCGGCGGGTGGGCCCACCATGGCGTCGTCGCACTTCCGAACGGAACCGTCATCACGGCTACAGCCAGTGGACGCCACCTCGTCACTTGGGGCACCACGCAGCTCTCGTCGCTCCTGGACATCTCCGAGTGCCACGGCATAGCACTTGACGACCCCGCCGTAACGAACTCGTCATCACTCTGGATCGCCGACAACGGCTACAAGCCCGTACCTACCGGGGTTGACGACGAGCCGCCGCTGGTGACGCCAGGGCGTGCCGTGCGCCTCGACCTTGACGGCCGAGTTCTCAACGAGCTGACCGATGGCGCCCTCCCCGCTGAACTGCAGGGGTGGCGGCCGACCAGCATCGCGGCAGACCAAGACCGCGTCTGGGTCGCGGATGGCTACGGCAAAAGCGCTGTGCACTGCTTCACACGATCGGGTGCCGTGCTCTGGTCAAAGACGGGAACCGATGACGGGATGTCGTTTGTTCAACCTCACGCGATTGTCGTCGACCGGCGGCGCAGTGAACCGAGCCTCATCATCGCAGACCGCGGCAACCGCCGGCTGGTTCGTCTGTCTCTCGAGGGTGACGACGTGTGCCACTTCGGCGACGATGTCGTGACCAGCCCGTCGGGATTTGCGTTCGACGGGTCGACTCTCTGGGTCACAGAACTGTACGGCGGGCTGGTTGCGTTCAACGACCGGGACGAGTGCGTCGCCCGTTACGGCGATCGCTCCCGCAGCACGGACGATGACTGGCCGAACCAGCGCGTCGGCGGCGTGCTCACGCGTCCAACCCTTGAACCCGGTACGTTCCGAAGCCCCCACGGCATTGCGGTGGGCAACGATGGAACGCTGTATGTAACGGAGTGGATTATTGGGGGGCGTCTCGTGACCCTCACGCCGACGTCGGGCACCTGACATAGTGGAAGCGGCTGGTCGACTCGTTGACCAGCATCCACGCACCAGCCGAGGAGACGTCAATGGCCCGGTACCACGAGCGAGGCAGCCACGGACGCGTCGTCCAACTGCTCGGTGAAGAGATCATCTCGGGTACCTACAGCCCCGACGACACCATCGAAACAGAAGCACTCGAACAGCGCTTCGGCGTCTCCCGCACGGTTATTCGCGAAGCCTTCAAGGTGCTGGCCAGCAAGGGGCTCGTCGATTCACGGCAGCGTCGAGGAACTTTCGTGCGCCCAGAACGTGAATGGAACAAGCTCGACCCAGACGTCTTGCGCTGGCGATTTGAGTCGGCAGGGACGACCACCGACCTCTTCGATGAACTGCACGAGATTCGAGAAATGATCGAGCCACCGTCGGCTCGCCTCGCGGCCGAGCGACGGGTGGCCACCGATGTCGAAGCCGCCTCCGAGGCACTGGCCCGCATGTCACGCACGATTCACAATGGCGATATCGAGGGCTTCGTCGAGGCCGACGTCGCTTTCCATGCCGCCCTGCTCGAAGCCTCCCACAACGATCTCGTCGGAAGCCTGTCGGTCATCATCGAGCTAGGCCTCCGTTCACGCGACTCACTCGTGCACAAGACCCTGCCCCCACCGCGGCGCGAGATTGCCCTGCATCGCCGCGTGCTCGACGCGGTCGTCGCTCGTGAAGCCCAAGAGGCGGAAGACGCCATGCGGGCGCTCCTCACCAACGCCGCACGTTCCATTCCGAGACTTGCGCCCTAACGGGGCGTCACGCGTGCACCGCGCTGAACTCAACGCCCACGCGCCACGACAGTGACGCGTGGGGCGCGAGTCTCGCCGCGGTTCCGTTAGCAACAGCGCGATGCAGGTCGTCGTGCCAACCCAGAGCGGGCTGGATCGACACGACATCCGTTTGCGCGATCGCGCCGCGATCGATCCACAATCCCCACTGGGGCGGATGCGGTGCCGACAGCGAGAGCGACACTCGAGCCCCACCGCGCTCCAGCGACATGCCTCGCACCGCGTCACCCCGCCGATTCCACCACTTGCCCGTGCCACCGGGCTCGGCAATGTCGGCCACGCGAACGGAACCGGTCAGCAGGCTGCCACGACGAGCGTCGGTGACTCCGACGAGCGAGGCACCCTCAGTAGACACGTGGTCGGTTTCGTTGACAACGAACTGCGGATGCGCAGCCCACAGGAACGAGACGTCACCATCCGAGAGATTCGTCACGTCGTAGTCGAGGGAGAGCCGGCCCCCAGCCATTAGACAAATGGTTCGCCGAAACGAGACAGGAACGGTGTGACATTCGACACTGACGTCGAGCGACGGTGTCGATGTCGTGGCCCATTCTCGATTCCAGACGTCACCGTGATCGGGAAGGCCCGTGCCGACGATCGTGGGGAACATCTCGTCCCAGCCGCACAACTCGGCGCTCTCGTAGGCGACCCGAGGTTTCGACCAGTCGACGCTCTCACGGGGCTGCAGTAGCCACTCCTCTCCACGCCAGGTGAGTGACGCGATCTTCGCGCCGAGCGCGGGAACAACGTCGATCGTCATCTCGCCGAGCGAGCTGCGAACCGCGTCAAAACCCTGCCATCGGCTCGCCTGCGTCGCGACGGTTGTCATCGCGTGCGGTCACTCTTCTGACTTGAGCGCGGTGTAGCCACCGTCAACCAGCAGGCTCGTTCCCGTGATGTACGACGCGTCGTCAGAGGCCAAGAAGGCCACCGCGGCGGCGACCTCGTTCGGGCTTCCGAGTCGCTTCATTGCCGTACCCGCCGCCGTCTTCTCGTGGGCTTCTACCGGGATGCGATCCCACGCTGCTGTGCGGATCGGCCCGGGCAAGACGGCATTCACGCGAATCTTCGGGCCGTACTCGACCGCCATCTGGCGGGCAAGCGCCACCGACGCACCCTTGGCCGCGGCATAAGCCGGGTACGCAGAGACGCCGATTAAGGCGTGCACCGACGACACGGCGATGATGGACGACCCCTCGACCATGCAGGGAATGATGTGGCGCGCTGAACGGTGCAGGGCGTCGAGATTCACCGCCATCTGACGCGACCACTCGTCGATCGATAACTCGTGAATGGGCTTGGCGATCAAGAGGTACGCGTTATTCACCAGCAGATGAACTCCGCGACGCGAAAGCTCGTGAGTCGCGACCAGCTGCGCCCACGTGGCGTCATCACCCACATCGCCGACAACCTGCTCGCGATCATCAGGGGCGTCGTCGAACGAAAGATCGAGACCGATCACGCGGTAGCCATCAGCGACGAGTCGATCGGCAATAGCGCGGCCAATACCGCGAGCAGCACCAGACACCACGGCGATGCGGTCAACCGTCATGCACGCCACCTTCGGTCAGTGCCAGCAGAGCGGGGCCCTGCCCCCACGGAACACGATATCCACGGGGAACATTCGCGTAGTGCGAGTCACGGGTACAGGCCATCACTGCGACCGACACCTCGGTGAGAAGACCACCATCGCCAATGCTGGCGCGCACGGCGGCGCGCGCACGATCTTCGGCATGGCGCAGGTCGGGGTGGGCGCTCACCCCCAACTCGCGCGCACGACGGAAGCCCTCGGCCATGAACGCGGCGGTTGAGCTCTCCATGCCGCTGGCGGGATCATCGAGTCGAGCATCCCAGTGTCCGTCGGGGCGCTGAGTCACGAGCATCCGCTCAATCAACGCAACGGCCGCATTCTGCAGCGTCTGCCGCTCGTCATCAGTTGCGACTGCGGCGGCGCCGGGTCGTGCGAGGTTCTCGAGCACATCAAGAAGACCCAGTAGCGCCCACCCCTGGCCTCGGGTCCAGCCCGTTCCGAACGTGCCGTCAACGCCTTCCAAAATGAAGTGAGCGAAGTCGCCGGTCGGGCGCTGCAGCTCGCGAATATACCCCTTCGCCTGGTCAACACCGATACGAATCAGAGCAGCGTCTCCAACCAGTTCCCCCAAACCGGTGAAGAACGGCGGATCAAAGTGCAGGCAGTCAAGAAAGGATCCTGCAGGGGGCTGAGCGAGCCACTGTTGCTCGAGCTCAGAGAGCGGTTCTCCGCCGTAGGGCGACATCAGGGGGGAGGATTCCCAGGTGGCATAGATGCCGCGAATCAGAGGGCGAGACGTGAGATATCCCGCAAGATCTCGGGCCGCAGTCAGCAGATCGTCATCGCCATAGCGGCGCAGAATGTGAACCATTGCAGTGCCCGGAGCCGTGGCGTCAAGCCGACGGAATGGGTGCCGGCGTGAAGCCCACGATCGCATCCACGCCCGAGCGAACTGTGCGTACTTCTCGTCTCCGGTGAGTTCACTGGCGCGCACGAGACCTTCAAAGCCCACCGAGTCGCCGAAGTTCCAGGTGTCATAGCTGAGGTCAAGCAAAGATTCCGCAACAGCAACGGTCATTGCGGTGGTGGTCACGCCAGCGCCCATGTGACGGCCGCCCCTTTCGTTCGTACGACGCGACCCTCGCGCTCCAGGTCTTCTAGGTGGCCCATGATCGGCTGAGCGAGAGCCGGGTCGCGGCCCTCTCGAGGCCACGTCGCGATGAGATCACCCACCCGACTCACCATTTCAGGCAGGTCGATGGGCCCATCAGCCTGCGCAAGAACATCGAGTACCGCAGTCTCGGCAGCCTGCGCGAAAACGACGGATCGTTCGAGAAGTGATCGCCCAGAATCCAGACCACTCGTCGGATAGTGCGCCGTTTCGAGAGAGGTAAAGGGCAACGACTGCAGTCGCTGTGCCGACTGTACGTACTCGGCCGGATACCGGTAGGTGGGGGGAAACGACGGAGCCCCATCGGCAAACGGCACGTACGCTCCGAGGGCAGCATCACTGATGGCAAGAACGCCCTGTTCGGCGTCCCACATCGCCAGGTGGCCGAGACTGTGTCCGGGCACGTGCAAAATCTCGAGGCGCCGGTCACCGAGGTCGTAGTCAACATCGCCGTCGATCAGCTGGGTGGGGAAACCCCCCGATGACGAGGCCCGCGACCAGGCAATCACCTCGTCGGGTTCATCGAGACCAAGGTGTCTGAATTCACGGGCACGCTGATCGAGGTAGACCTCGACATTCATCAGAGCAGCGTCTGAGCGATGTGCGATGAGCGCCGCACGCGGAAACACCTCGGCGCAGTCACCGAGACCACCAAAGTGGTCGATGTCACAGTGGCTGACGACGACAGCAGTGACGTCGTCAGCAGACAAGCCGATCTCAATGAGATAGGGCACCACGTGTGCACGGATGTCGCCGGCGCACCCGGTGTCGTAGAGCACGGCACCGCGTGAACCCATGAACACATATACGCGCGAGACTCGCTCACCGAGGGGCATCTCAATCGCATGCACCTTGTCGGCGATCCGATAGCCCGGCATTACTGCCCCGTGAAGCGCGGCTCGCGCTTTTCGCCGAAGGCGGCCCGCCCTTCGGCCGCATCGTCGGTCATCATCAAGTAGCTGAAGGAATCGTTTTCAACGTGCAACGCCACGTCAAGGGGAATGTTCTTCGACATGCGCACCATGAACTTGGTGCGCTGCGTCGCGATGGGCGACCGTGAGGCGATGGTCTGCGCGAGCGCGAGGGCGCGAGGGCGCACATCCTCCGGCTCAACGAGGTGCTGAATCAGGCCCCAGCGAAGAGCCTGATCCGCATCAATGCGGTCACCGGTGAGCAACATCTCTGACGCCGCACCAGCCCCAATCAAGTGAGACAAGAGCTGAGTCGCGCCCGACCCGCCGTGCCAGCCCCACTTGATCTCCCCTGCCGCGAACGTTGATCGGGGAGTGGCAAAACGAACGTCAGCGGCGCACGCCATTTCGAGACCGCCCCCAATGCAGTAGCCATCGATCGCCGCAACAACGGGTTTACGAATCAACCAGACCGCGCGCGCATAGTCACGGCGAGCGTCAAACCGGTTGCGGTATTGCCAGTTGGTGCCGTACCCGTCGAGATCGGTGATGTCGCTTCCCGCGGAAAAGGCGCGATCACCCGCGCCGGTCAGAACCACTGCTCTGATCGCGTCGTCGTTATTGATCTCGTAGACCATCTCGTTGAGATGACGATCCATCGCCACGGTCATGGCGTTGAGCTTCTCGGGACGGTTGAGAGTGATCACGGCCACATGACCGTCATCTTCGCGAAGAATGTGATCGCTCACGAGCTCACCTCCTGGGCAACAGACGCGCGAATGACACCCGAGTCAACCAGGCCGGCGACCTGTTCTGCCGAGTATCCGATCGACGTCAAGATTTCAGCGCTGTGCTCACCCAGCCCGGGCGCCCCGCGGCGAATCGTGGCCGGTGTGCGCGACAGGTGCAGAGGTGGCCGGAGGGTGGTCGTGGGCACACCGCCCTGCGGTTGCTGCACGAAGGCGCCCGTCGCGGCGAGGTGCGGATCTGCCGCGAGCGACACATAGTCGTGCACGGGCCCCGCCCACACTCCGTGCAGATCTGCAAGCTCGACCCATTCGGCCGTCGTGCGACCGAGGAATGCGTCTTTGATGTGCGCATAAATCTCGTCGCGCCGCACCATGCCGTCGTTGTAGTTGGTCAACGACCGCAGCCAGTCGCTGTCGAGCATGTGGCCCAACGAGACCAGAGGCGACATGGCCAACGTCAACCACCCGTCGGCCGTGCGGTAGACCCCATAGGGCCCAGGAATCGAGGCGTGCGCGGCCGGGCTCGCGGTGCGCGTCGGCGCCTCGCCGGTGTTGAGGTAGGTGACGAGCTCTTGCAGCTGACTGTCGAGCACCACCGAGAACATGTCGACCTCAATGTGCTGACCGCGACCACTTCGCTCGCGCTCATGCAGCGCGGCAAGAATGCCGATGGCAGCCTGGTAGCCGGTCATAACGTCGGCCGCCCACAGAGCGCCGGGTGCGGGGGCGTCACCCTCGGCGCCGACCGAGAACATCGACCCGCTGTAGCCCTGCAGAATGAGGTCTTGACCGGGTCGACTGCGGTAGGGCCCAACCCGACCGAAACCACTGATTGAGCAATAGATGATGCCGGGGTTCAGCGGCGCCAGGTCGTCGTAGCCAATTCCGAGTCGCTCGGCCGTTCCGTGCCGAAAGTTCTGAATGAACACATCGCTCGTCGCCGCCAGACGTCGTACCGCATCGCGGCCCTCGTCTGACTTGAGATCGACAGCGAAACTGCGTTTGTTGCGATTGACCGCGAGAAAGGTCGTCATCTCACCCGCGTGACGCACATCGCCAAAGCCGTGGGTGCGGTTGAACTCACCGTCTTTGGGAGGCTCGATCTTAATGACGTCGGCTCCGAGATCACCCAAACGCGTTGCCGCCAGAGGGCCAGCAAGCATCTGGGTGGCATCGAGGACGCGGATTCCGTCCAAGGCTCCTGAGTTCGTCTCCAGCACTGCGTCAGCCTCCTATAAGTATTATTTACTGACCCTGCGAATACTAGGGTGCGCGTTGCGCGAACGTCAACAAATGCCCACCGGCGATGCCGAGCGCGACGCCTTTCGGGCCAGACTCCCCGGCGAGACAGTGAGGTTCGCGCACGATTGACCGCCCGTCGAGCGGCACAATATAGTCACACATTATTGATCGAGCGGATGGATGTTCATGGATCGCATACTCGAGTTGGACATCGACGCGCTGGGCAATGGCCCCGATCGCGAGCGCATCCACACCGTCATGGAGCGTTTGGCTCCCGTGTGGCGGCGAGCCAGTGATGATGCCGTCGCTGGCCTCGTGCTCAATCTCGGGTGGCTGATCGACCCCGTGATGCTGTGGGAGGGCGACGGAAGCCAGAATCTCCCTATTCACTCTCGTCGTCTTGATGCATGGTCACGCGCGACCTACGCAGACCTGCGGAACGTGACCGACATGGTTCGCGACGCAGCAGCTGAACATGGAGTTGCGTCATTAAGAATCGGGATGCTCGTGCTGGGCATCGGCGAATTCGTGAACGAAATCGTGCGCGCCCCCGGCGAATCAACCGAAGAATCGGCGGAAGGCGCGTTGTACCAAGAGCAGGGTGAGTGGTACCGCCGGCAGCCTCACCTGTATCCCTTCGACCCCGCCGTCACTCTGCATGGCCCCGGCGTCGACTGGCGACAACCCCTGCACGCTGATCACCGCGCCCTGGCGACCCGGCCCAACGGAATCGCCGACGGTGATTCTTTCGCCGATCTCTTTGCCGATCAGTGGGCATCGTTTTCCGATTTTGTCGGCTTTGATCTCTTGCTCATGCGTGACGAGACAACCAGCCCCGTGCACGCTGGGCGCATCAATTTCGATGGCGCCAGCGACATCGCGACTACTGACGACGTCACCGAATGGACAACCTCCCTCGTCTCCGTGACGCGAGCGATCAAAGAGGCCTCACCGAGCACCTGGCTGTGTCTGTACTCGACCGGGCTGTCACCGACGGTCGAAACCCGGTTCGGTCGACTCGATATCGCTCGCGTTGTTGCCGAGGGAATGATTGACGGATGGGTTGATCAGACCTGGGGCGGGGCGTGGCAAGACTGGTGGGATGCCGGATGGCAAGGCTGGACCTTTCAGCTCAGTAACCTTCTCGCCCGTGCAGCGCTCATCGCCGAGGGTAACCGCGCGCGCAACGATGGTGGTTGCCGCCACTACCCACTCATTCAGTTGCTCGATGGCTGGGAACCGTACGACACACTGCATGACTACCCCGACAAGTTGACCTGGGGAATCTGGGCGTTCACCCACGCTGTCGTGACATCAGACCGCGGCCTTCACCGCGTGGGAGGTCACTACTTTGCCGTCGGCAACGACCGCACCGGCGCGTTGATTCTCGAAGACGATCTCGCCGTCGTCCTTGACGAGATCGATCACGCAACGGCGAGTGTTGACCGTCTTGAGCGCCCCCTCGGGCCGGTTCTGGTGGCGAGCGGCGCCGCCTCGGTTCTGCACTTCAGCGGGGCCAGCGAACCCACCGAAGACGCTGCCGGATTCCTGCTCAAGTGGGGCTTGCCGGTGATCAGCGCGACGACCGAGCTCATCGCTGGTGAGCACCCCGAAGGGCGCATCGTGGGCCCCGGAGATGCGGATACCGCCATTCATGCTCAGGGCTCACTCGTGGTCGCCAGCGTTGATGACCTCAGCCCGCAGACCGCTGGTGACCTGGGCGTCGACCGCAGCACCGACGTTGCCCCGATGGGCTACGCACGCGGTATCGCTGTCAGTCGTGAGGGGGGCGTCAAAGCCCACGCCTGGCCGTATATGCCGACGCGGTCGGTATCGAGTGCGCGTGCTCACAGCACCGTGATCTACGACTCCAGCGACGGGCCCACCGCGACCGTGACCAACCATGATGTTCATTGGTGGTTTCCACCCACCATTGCCAACGGTACCGACCGACGAATGACGCACTATCAGATTGGCTCTGCCGACCCGCACTACGTCGTCTGCCGATCGATTCTGACCACCCGAGCGTCACACGACTGGCTCAGTTCTGTTCCTGCCGCCATCCACGAAACCGTGTCACTGCATGGCTGGGTATCGAACGGCGCGCTACACATCTTGCTCGGCAATGTCGAGTCGGGATGGCTCGGCGACAGCCGGCACTCGCGCACGATCACGGTGATCGTGCCCACTGAGTTCACCGCCTCACTGTCTCGCCCGGCGCTCATGTCGCGCCAGGGCGTCGAACACCTGGTCGTCGACTCGCGGGCAACGATCACGGTCGCCCCCGAATCGGCGATGATCCTGACCCTCACCGACCTGGCGCAGCCGTGACCGCGCCACCAATCGACGAGATCGTCTCAATCGACTGGGGAACCACGAGCCTGCGCGCCACCGTCGTCACGCGAGGCGAACCTGGCGCATCGGTGCGGGGCGCCACCGGGGTGCGCGGTCGCACCCCGGCAGACCTCGCCACGGCTCTCGACACGGTCATGGCAGAGCTACCCGAAACCCGCGGGCCCATTGTGCTCTCCGGAATGATCGGCAGCACGGCAGGTCTGATGGTCGTTCCGTACGTGGATGCTCCCGCCGGTGTTTCCGAGATTGCTCAGGCCGTGACGCGGGTACCCGCTGACCTACTCGGCCCCGCCTGTGCCAACCGCGAGGTCGTCATTGTTCCGGGCGTGCGGGTCGAGGCGCCCTCGGGCGATGACCTGATGCGCGGTGAAGAAACGCAAGTGTTGGGTCAGGGCATCACCGACGGAGTGGTGATCGCTCCGGGTTCGCATTCGAAGTGGATCACCATTTCGGAAGGACGAATCGTCGGCTTCACAACCGCGATGACGGGAGAAGCCTTCGCCGCGCTGGGTCGGCACACACTGCTCAGTGAGTCACTGACACCCGACCTCTCCGTCGACGATGAGCAGCGAAATGATTTCGTGCGCGCCGTGACCGACGCACACGAGCGCGAATTGCTCTTCACCCTGTTCAGTGTGCGATCAGGCGCGATTGCCGGTTCAGGTCGGGCGGCCAGCACCGCTCGACTCTCGGGGCTCGTGATCGGAGCAGAGTTACACGGCGGGCTTGCCTGGGCGGGGCATCCATCACACATCACTGTCGTCGCCGATGAAACGCTGGCCGAGTGGTACCGCGTTGCCCTGAACCAGGTCGACGTGACCGTCACGATTGCCACACGCCATGCGGCCGCACAAGGAGCCTGGCGGATCACTCAGGAAGGATGGCCGCAATGAGCACGCTCACTGCCGCACTCAACGCCGTTCCGATCCTCGCGATTCTGCGAGGCCTCACCGAAACAGACGCCAATGACGTGGGCGCGGCGCTCTTCGACGCGGGGATCACTGCAATCGAGGTTCCGCTCAATCGGCCCGGTGCGCTCGATGCCGTGCGCCGACTCGTGACGATTGCGCCACGCGACACCGCAGTCGGAGTAGGAACCCTGAGTGATCCGAAACACATTCCGTCGATCGTCGCGGCTGGCGCCACCTTCGCCGTCTCGCCGCACCTCGATCGTGATTTACTCGCGCAGTGCCAGCGGGCGGGTCTTGAGACGGTTCCCGGAGTGATGACGCCGAGCGAGATGTACGCCGCCTACAGCGCCGGGCAACGAACGGTGAAGCTATTTCCCTACGATGCACTGCCCGCTTCCGGCATCGCCGGGATGCTCTCGGTTGCCCCCAGCGACCTGTCATTCATGGCGGTCGGAGGCGTTGATGGCGACAATGCCGCCCGCATTCTCGCCAGCGGCCTCTCGACCGTCGGCGTCGGCTCGTGGCTCTACAGGCCGGGAGACACGCCCCGTGAGGTGCGCGCGAAAGCAGACGCCCTCGTCACCGCAGTTCGTCGTCAGGAAGGATCGCCATGACCGTTGAGGCTCTCGCCCGCCCCGTTCTCGTTGCGGGAGCAGCCGGTGATATCGGCTCGGCGATCGTGCGCACGATGCGGGCGTCGGGGCGTGACGTGATCGAGTGGGATGCTCGGCCAACGCCCGGCGGCACCGTCGTTGACCTCACTGACGAACAGGCCGTGCGCACACACAGTGCCGCATTAGCCGCCACCCAGTCCACCCTCGATGCCGTGGTCATCTCGGTCGGGGCACTGCGATCGGGTCGGATCACCGACATGTCAATCGATGATTACCGCACCGTGATGGACTCCAACGTCATGAGCGTCTTCGTGACCCTCAAACACCTGGGTGATCTCGTTCGAGACGGCGGGTCGATCACGGTAATTGGTTCGGTGGCCGGGCATGTCGGAGCCGACACCACATCGGTCTACTCGTGCGCCAAGGGCGCCGTCATCGCCCTGTGCCGGGCAGCCGCACAGGAATTCGCTCACCGGGGAGTGCGGGTCAATGTCGTCAGCCCCGGATGGGTGCGGGCGGGGTTCACGGCCCAACTGATGAGTGAGGCAGCTGACCCTCAGCATCTCGACGAGGGAGCACGTGCCGCGCACCTACTGGGGCGGATGGCAGAGCCGAGCGAAGTTGCTGACGCGGTTCTGTTTCTTTCTGGATCACAGGCGTCGTTCATCACCGGCACCGAGCTCTTCGTCGACGGCGGGTTCATGGTCAAGCGGTAAGCGGTGGGCGGTACGCGGTTAACCTCACCCCGCAGCGAGCTGGCGCTCGAACCGCTCGACGACGTCGCGGTGACACAGCTCGGTGGCCTCGGTCGTCGCGGTCGCCGCTCCGGCCGCGACGCCGCCGCGAAACGCCGCCGCGAGGTCATGGCCCTGCGCAAGACGCAGCACCATCGCGCCGAGAAAGCTGTCACCCGCACCGACCGTCGAGTGCACGGTGATCGGTGGCGAGGCGAGACGCGTGACGCCCTCGGCCGTGACGAGCACGGCGCCGTCGCCCCCGAGGGTCAGGGCAACCACCTCGACGCGGCCGCGCGCCACCAGCTCGCGGGCGGCCTCAACCTTCTCGTCGATCGTCAGCGTCGGGGCGCCGACGAGCTCACCCAGTTCGCGCCCGGAAGGCTTCACCAGGTACACGCCCTCTGCGACCGCCTCGGCGAGCGCCGCCCCCGACGCGTCGACGACGCAGCGCACCCCCAGCTCGCGGGCGCGGCGGGCGACACGCGCATAGAAGTCGTCGGGCATGCCAGGCGCGAGCGAGCCGCTCGGCACCACGTAGCCGCCGAGGTGCATGGCTGCTTCCGTGGCCTGAAGGCAGCGCATCCATTCGGCCTCGCTCAGGTGAGGGCCCTGCAGCACGAAGCGAAATTGCTTGCCGGTCGATGTCTCGTCGATCGTGATGTTCTCGCGTGTGGACCCGGCGATCGCAATGGCACGGCCGATGATGCCCTCGGCCTCAAGCAACTGTCGGTACGCCTGCCCCGTCGGGCCCCCGACCGCGTAGATCGCGGTGGAATGCCCGCCCAGCCGCTCGATGACGCGGCTCACGTTGACTCCCCCGCCCCCGGGGTCGACGCGGCTGGGCCCGCAGCGCATCTTGTGCTCGGGCATGACCGTCTCGGTCGTCGTACTGACGTCGAGCGCGGGGTTGACCGTGAGCGTGACGATGGGCGCCGGGTGGGCGGCAGATGCTGCAGGGCTGTGCGCCATGCCCTCAGGCTAGTGAGAGATGCGCGCGAAGGCTGCCGCATAGGCGGCCCGCACGTGAGGCTGCGCCGGATGCTCGACCGCCGCATGCAGCGCGAGCGGCCACTCGACGCCCGCGCCGAGCCGCCCGGCCGCCTGCCGCGCGGCACCGCGGGCGACGTACTCGCCCGGCTCGGGCACGACGACGGGCAGGCCGAGCACGGCCGCGGCGATCGTGGGCACCGCCCGCGACCGCGCCGCGCCGCCGACGAGCAGCAGGCGCCGGGGTCGCAGGCCGTGCCGCACGATCGCGTCGAGTCCGTCGGCGAGGCCGCACAGCATCCCCTCGATCGCGGCGCGGGCCAGGCTCTCACGGGTGGTGGAAGCGAGAGTCAGGCCCGCGAGCGTGGCGGTGGCGTCGGGCAGGTTGGGCGTGCGCTCGCCCTCGAAGTAGGGCAGCAGCACGAGGCCGCCCGCGCCGGGCTCGGCCGCGAGCGCGAGGTCGGCGAGGCCGTCGTGGTCGACGCCGAGCAGGGCGGCGACGGCGTCAAGCACGCGCGCCGCGTTCAGGGTCGCGACGAGGGGCAGGTATGCCCCCGCAGCATCGGCGAAGCCGGCGACGGCGCCCGACTCGTCGACGACGGGCTCGGGGCTCACGGCGAAGACCGTGCCGCTCGTGCCGATCGAGATGACGACGTCGCCCGGGCCGGAGCCGAGGCCGAGCGCCGCGGCGGCGTTGTCGCCCGCGCCCGCGCCCACGAGCACGCCCGCACGCGATCCCCGCAATTCAGGAGTCTCGGCGTCGACAGTCGTCGACACGCTCGGCCCGAGCACGCGCGGCAGTACGACCGCGGCCGGAACTCCTGAATTGTGGACACCACCGGATGCTCCGCTCGGGTCGGCCTCGCGCGCCGGGCGCCCCAGCGCGAGCGCGAAGAGCTCGAGGTCGTACGCGCCGGTCGACGGCGACCAGTACCCCGTGCCGCTCGCGTCGGAACGGTCGGTGACGAGCTGCTCGAGCACGGGCCCGAGCGGGCTCTCGCCGGCGGGCCCGTAGCCGCGCAGCCGCCAGGTCAGCCAGTCGTGGGGCAGGGCGACGGCCGCAATACGGGGCACGAGATCGGGCTCGTGGTCGCGCATCCACCGCAGCTTCGTCGCCGTGAACGAGGCGACGGGCACCAGGCCGGTGCGCGCCGCGTACTCTGCCGCGCCCACCTCGGCCACGAGGTCGGCGGCGGCGCCGGCCGAACGGGTGTCGTTCCAGAGCAGGGCGTCGCGCACGACGCGGCCCTCGGCATCGAGCGCGACGAGGCCGTGCTGCTGGCCGCCCACCGCGATCGCATCGACGTCGGCGAGGCCGCCCGCCTGCTCGACGGCCGCGACGAACGCCGACCACCAGGCGGCGGGGTCGACCGCCGTGCCGTCGGGATGCGGCGCGCGCCCCTCCCGTACGGTCGCCCCCGTCGCGACGTCGACGATCAGCACCTTACAGCTCTGCGTCGAGGTGTCGACGCCCGCCACGAGGGTCATCGTTAGCGGGCGCCCATCAGGTGCTCGGTGGCCAGCTGCTGCAGGTGCACGAACCCGAATCCGCGACCGTTGAAGTAGGCGCCCGAGTCGAAGCTCTCGTACGCGGTGGGGTCGGCGAGCAGGTCGTCGACCGTCTCGCCCGCGCCGAGCGTGGGCTGCGCGAGCTCGTCGACGCGGGCCGCGGCGAGCGCCGCCTGCACCTCGGGGTCGGCGCGGAACGCCGCGGCGCGCTCCTTGAGCAGCAGGTAGGTGCGCATGTTGGCGGCGGCCGAGGCCCACACGCCGTTCTCGTCTTCGGTGCGCGAGGGCTTGTAGTCGAAGTGGCGCGGGCCGTCGTACGCACGACCGCCGCCGGGGGCGCCGTTCTCGAGCAGGTCGACGAGCGAGAAGGCGTTGTGCAGGTCGCCGTGGCCGAAGACGAGGTCTTGGTCGTACTTGATGCCGCGCTGGCCGTTGAGGTCGATGTGGAAGAGCTTGCCGGCCTCGAGCGCCTGCGCGATGCCGGCCGTGAAGTTGAGGCCCGCCATCTGCTCGTGCCCGACCTCGGGGTTGAGGCCGACGAGCTCGGGGTGCTCGAGCGTCTCGATGAAGGCCATGGCGTGGCCGAGGGTCGGCAGCAGGATGTCGCCGCGCGGCTCGTTGGGCTTGGGCTCGATCGCGAAGCGGATTCCGTAGCCCTTGTCGGTGACGTACTGCGTCAAGATGTTGACGGCTTCGCGGTAGCGCGCGATGGCCGAGCGCACGTCTTTCGCCGCGTCGTACTCGGCGCCCTCGCGGCCGCCCCACATGACGAAGGTGTGCGCGCCGAGCTCGGCGGCGAGGTCGAGGTTGCGCAGCACCTTGCGCAGCGCGAAGCGGCGCACGGCGCGGTCGTTCGAGGTGAAGCCGCCGTCTTTGAAGACGGGCGCGCTGAAGAGGTTGGTCGTGATCATGGGCACCTTGAGGCCCGTGGATGCTGACGCGGCGATGAGCCGATCGATCTGGGTGCGCCGCTCGGCGTCGGTGGAGCCGAACGCGAACAGGTCGTCGTCGTGCAGCGTGAGGCCGTAGGCGCCGAGTTCGGTGAGCTTCTCGACGACGTGCACGACGTCGAGGGGCGCGCGGGTCGGCCCGCCGAAGGGGTCGGCACCGTTGTAGCCGACGGTCCAGAGCCCGAAGGTGAATTGGTCGGCGGGGGTCGGCGTGAGGGCCATGAACGTCTTCTCTCTGCGCTGAGGGGTATATGTTGTGGAGCACAACGTATCACCCGATGGCGGAGACCGCCAGACTGGATGCATGGTGGCAGAGCGGGCGGCGACGGATGCGGGCCGGGTGCGCCAGCGCAACCTCGCCGCGGTGCTGCGGCTCGTGCACGAGAGCCGCGGTGTGACCCGCGCCGACCTGACGCGCGCGCTCGGCCTCAACCGCTCGACCATCGGCGATCTCGTCGGTGTGCTCGTTGAGCACGGGTGGGTCGACGAGCGCGACGACGGGCAGCGATCGGGGGTCGGCCGGCCCAGCCCGCTCGTCATCACGCGCGACCAGTGGCTCGTCGCTGCGATCAACCCCGAGCTCGACGTCATCGACATCGCGCTCGTCTCGCTCGGCGGAGAGATCGTGGCGCGTCGGCGCACCGCGGTCGACCGCCCGGGCGTCGCCGAGGTCGTGGCGATCGTGGCCCGCGTCGTCCGCGAACTCTCGGCCGCACATCCCGAGGCACAGGTACTCGGCGCGGGCGTCGCGGTGCCCGGCCTGGTGCGCCGCGACGACGGCTACGTGCGGCTCGCCCCCCGGCTCGGCTGGAGCGATGAACCGCTCGCCGCCCCGCTGGCGTTCGCACTCGACATGCCCGTCGCAGCGGCGAACGACGCACACCTCGGCAGCCGCGCCGAGCTGACCTTCGGGGCCGGGCAGGGCGCGGCCTCGGTGCTGTACCTCAATGGCGGGCCGAGCGGCATCGGCGGCGGTCTCGTCATCGACGGGCACCCGGTCGATGGATCAGCGGGCTACGCGGGCGAAATCGGCCACGTGTCGGTCGACCCGCGCGGCGCGCTGTGCGCCTGCGGCGCCCACGGCTGCCTCGAGGCGCTCGTGCGGCGCGACGCCCTGTCGGCGGCCGTCGACCTGAGCCACCCCGATGACGACGAACTGGATGCCGCGCTGCAGTCGGCCGTCGCCCTCGAGGGCTCCGAGGGGCCGGTCGGGGCGATCTTGAGCGAGCAGCTCGGCTGGCTCGCGATCGCCCTGCGCAGCGCCGTGAACCTGCTCAACCCCGAGCGCATCGTGCTCGGCGGGCATCTGGCGGCGCTCTGGCGCGCGGTGGGCGAGCACGACCGGCACACAGTTCTCGCCGAGGCGTTGCCCGTGACGGCCCGCGATGTGCGCATCGAGGTGGCGGCCCTCGGCGCGCAGCGGCTGCTGATCGGCGCGGCCGAGCTCGCCTGGGACGCGCTCATCGCCGACCCGACCGAGGTGCCGTTGCGCCCGATCGCGCCCTAGCGTCCGGTGCCGCGGACGACCATCACGGCCGCGGAGACGCGACGAGCAGCACGTCGGCATCCAGGGCGGGCGTGCCGGACGCCCGCGGACTCGTGGCGTACCAGAACGAGGTCGAGGCAATGTCATCGCGGCGCACCAGGTACCGCCAGTCGGGTTTCCAGCCAAGGTTCTGCACGGTCACGCGCAGGCGGCTCGTGAACGCGACAGCGTCGTCCGAGTGCCAGCGATACATGCCGAACCGGGTCTGGCTGCTGTAGAGACCATCGGGCCTGATGACCTGATGCAGTCCCACGCGCTCGCTGAAGTAGGGGGTGTAACCGCGCCCCGGAACGTCGAAGTTCCAGGCTCCGCCAAAGTAGTCCTCGGTGCCCGTGCCCACGATGGTGGCGAACTCACCGTCGTCATCGAGGAAGAACTTCAACTCGCCCTCGCCCCACCAGCCGGGGTGGTTCACCCCGACGGCGAGATAGGTTCCGACGTACTTGCCGGCGCCTGAGACGTCGAGCAGCGTGTGTATGCCGCCCTCGACGGGGTTGCTGCGGTTCCAGGTGGCGTGGAGGTACATCGCGTCGTCGGGAACCTCACCGAGGCCGTAGTCGAGGTAGTAGTAGAGGAAGGTCTCGTCGTCGGAGATGTTCTCGATGGTCACGCGCGCGCCGGTGCGGAACGGCATCGGCCAGTACACGTTGAGACCGCAGTAGGGGGCCGTCACCACTCTCGACGACGAGAAGACGGTGAACTCGTCCCAGCCCAGCCCGAAGAGATCCCCGATGGGCAGTTCGATCGAGGGCTCGTCGGCGCCATCCCAGTAGAACCGAATAACGAGACGTCGCCACCATTCGGGGCGCACGGGAACCCACAGGTGTTGCAGCATGCCGCTGCCCTCGATCGCCGCGAGCTCGACGACCGAGCGGGCCGGCAGCGGGATGCTCGGGCTCACCTTCCAGCCCACTCCGAGATCGCGCGCCGCCTCCGCTCCGGTGCCGGTCGTTGCACGCCCGCCCTGGCCGGGAAGGCCAGTGGGGTTCTCGGGGCTGATCGATCGGCTCGCGAGGGCGGAGGGGCGGGCAAGGCCGAAAGCGTCAATGTTGGGCTGAGACATACGACGTATGATACGTCGCCGGAGTCTCCCGTGCCGCGGGCAATGTGCCGTGCAGCGTACTACCGAAGCGTCATGGTGAATTCCGAAGCGCCTTTCGGCACGGTCACGTCGGCCCGAGCATCCGCCCGCGACAGCGCATAGTCGCCCGCGAAGCCCGAGAGCCGGATGCGTCCGGATTCGTCGGTGCGCAGCATCGTCGGCGCCAACCACCACTCGCCCCGGATGAGGCGTTCGAGCGTGTCGTAGCCGGGTTTGCGCGTGCCGTCGAGGCGCACAAGCCCCGCAGGCGCACCGAGCCAGGCATCGCGGTCGGTGATGCCGAAGTAGGTGATCGACTCCACCGCGGGGTGCCCCACGAGCATGCGGTAGTGCTGCTCGAGCTCGTGCGCCTGCCGCGCCTCCCCCTCGGGGGTCGACGGCCACGTCTCGACCTGAAAGTCGTTAAGGTCGACGATCTCGGAGGGCATCAGTTCACCAGAGACGATTGTCGTCTCGGTGAAATGCACGGGCAAGCCGAATCGCCCGAAGCGGTCGGCGATGTCGAGCAGCTCGGCGCCGCGGAAGCCCTGGTGCATGTGAGTCTGCACGCCGATCGCATCGAGACGGATGCCCGCCTCGAGCACGGCCTCGATGAGGCGCTCGTAATCGGCCGAGAGATCGAAGTCGTTGAGCAGCAGGCGAGCGGTCGGGTCGGCGGCGCGCGCCTCGTCAACCGCGAGGCGCACCATCTCGACACGGCCGAGCCGCTGAGCCAGGCGAGTAATGGGGTTGGGGATACCGTCGGGCTCGTTGACGAAGTCGGGCATGATGACGACCTCGTTGATCGTGTCCCACTCATCGACCAGGCCGGCGAAGTCGGTCACGTCGCGGCGCACCCGGTCGCGCACGAGGCGCTCGACCTCATCGAGCGGCACGCCGTCGAGCCACGGCACCTTCACCGTGTGCCACACCAGGGGGTGGCCCTTGACCCGCGCTCCTCGCTCACGGAACCAGCGAGCCGTCTGCTGCAGCCGCGCCGTGTCGGGCCGACCGCGCTCGGGTTCGAAGTCACCCCAGTAGAACGGCAGGATCGCCAAGTCGAACAGCCCGAACCAGTCGTCGGCCAGAGCGCTCTCGTCACGCGAGCCGTTGGCGTGCTCGACGAAGTCGAAGCCGATGCAGCCGAACCCGAAGGCGTGCCGCGTTTGCGCGACCATGACATCGGTGTGGGCGAGGGGATGCCCGTCGGCTCCGAGGACCGTCAGCTCTGCCGACGCCCGCCGGTGGGCATAGGGCTCAGTCACCGTTCGCTGTCTCTGTGATCATGGGGGTTCTCTTCCGTCTCGATGGGCAACCGTGCGCCTCGATGTGAGGGTGAGAGCACCGTAGTGCGGTGCTGACGGAGCGTGCGGGCCTGCACATCAGTCCGGAAAGATTTCCGACTTGGCCCGAAGTATGGTGAGGGTCATGGGCACCGAACCGCTCCCCGGCCGCGATGCTGCGCGTCGGAGGCCGACCCTGGCCGAGGTCGCACAGCACGCCTCCGTCGCCGAGTCGACGGTCTCGAAGGTGCTCAACGGGCGCCCGGGCATCACCCCAGCGCTGCGAGCGCGCGTCGAGAGCAGCCTGCACCAACTCGGCTACCGCCGCCGCGGGGGCGATGCCACCCCGGGCGCGCTCATCGAGCTCGTGGTCGACCGCATGAGCAGCCAGTGGTCGCTCGACGTCTTCCGCGGGGTGCAGCAGGTCGCGCTCGAGCACCGCACGGCGATCATCCTGACTGAGCGCGCCCGTCGTGACCCCGGCGAGGACTGGATCGATGGCGTCATCCAGCGTCACCCGCTCGGTCTCGTGCTTGCGCTCTCGCAGCTCACGAGCGCCGCCAAGCGCCAGTTACAGGTGCGCGGAGTGCCGTTCGTCATCGTCGACCCCGCCGCGCTTCCCGACGGCGACTCGCCCGCCGTCGCCTCCGCCAACTGGGAGGGCGGATGGATGGCAACGCGGCACCTGGTCGCCCTGGGCCACCGGCGCATCGCCGCCGTCACCATGCCCACCTCGCTGCTCTTCGCCCGGGCCCGCCTCTCGGGCTACCACGCCGCGCTCGAAGAGACCGGGGTCGAGATCGACCCGGCGCTCATCGTGACCACCGGTTCCGGGCGCGACGACGGTCTGGCCGCCGGCCTGCGACTGCTGGCGATGACGCCGCGGCCGACGGCGATCGTGGCCAGCACCGATCTGCAGGCGATCGGGCTCTACGAGGCCGCCCGCCAGTGCGGTCTCTCGATCCCCGGCGATCTCTCGATCGTGGGCTATGACGATATGCCCGCCGCCGAATGGCTGGCACCGCCGCTCACGACCGTGCGGCAACCGGTCGTGCAGATGGCCGAACAGGCCGCCCGCATGCTCTTCACCCTGATCGCCGGGCGCCCGCTCGCTGTGTCGCGACTGACCCTCGACGTCGCCCTCATCGAGCGCGGCAGCACGGCCGCCCCGCCTCGGTGAGCATTGGACGGGAATCCGTCGAAACGGAAAGGTTTCGGAGTCGGGCACCGCGAGCGCGTCGACACGAGATGGTCTCCTAACCTGGCCGCACTCCAGCAGAAAGCAGATCCGCGATGCTCCTCCGTACTCCCACCCCGGGCCGCTCGTGAAGACCGCCCTCGTCGTCCGAGGCGGATGGGACGGCCACCAACCTCAGGAAGCCACCGAGCGGTTCATCCCCCACCTCGAGCGCAACGGGTACACGATCCGCGTCGAAGAATCGACCGCGGTCTACGCCGACGCCGAGTACATGGCCACGGTCGATCTCGTCATGCAGGCCAACACCATGAACACGATCGAACGCGAGCCGCTTGATGGGCTCATCACGGCCGTCCGCAACGGCACGGGTATGGGCGGCTGGCACGGCGGCATCGCCGACTCGTACCGCAACAGCGCCGACTACCTGCACATGATCGGCGGCCAGTTCGCCCACCACGCCGGCATCGAGCCCGAGAAGCGCATCGGCGAGCAGTCCGACAACTACCTGACGTACACGATCAACATCGTTCCCGAGAAGCGCGACCACCCAATCGTCGCGGGTATCGACGACTTCGAGCTCACCACCGAGCAGTACTGGGTGCTGAGCGACTCGTACAACGACGTTCTCGCCACCACCACGGTCGCCGCACGCCCCTTCGACGCCTGGCTCGAACCCGTCGTCAGCCCCTCGGTGTGGACCCGCCGGTGGGGCAAGGGACGCATCTTCGTCTGCACCGCGGGGCACCGCGTCGAAGTGCTCGACAACCCAACCGTTCGCACCATCATCGAAAGGGGCCTGCTGTGGGCAAGCCGTTGACTGTAGGGATCGTCGGAATCGGCACGATCTCGGGACAGTACCTGACCACCATCGATTCGCTCGCCGACGTGCAGCTCGTCGCCGTGAGCGACCTCAACGCCGAACGGGCTGAGGCCGCCGCCGCCGAGCGCCCGGGCGTCGTCGCCCTGAGCACCGAGCAGCTCATCGCTCGCGACGACATCGATGTCGTGCTCAACCTCACAACGCCGGCTGAGCACGTTGGGGTGGCGCTCGCCGCAATCGCCGCCGGCCGCAGCGTGTACGGCGAGAAGCCACTCGCGACGAACACGGCCGATGGCCGACGGATACTTGAGGCCGCGGCCGCCGGCGGCGTGCGCGTCGGCTGTGCCCCCGATACCGTGCTCGGCACGGGCATCCAGACGGCCCGCAAAGCGATCGATGACGGGATGATCGGCGCGCCCATCGCCGCGAGCGCCACCATGGTCACCCCCGGCCATGAGCGCTGGCACCCGGCGCCCGACTTCTACTACCAGCCCGGCGGCGGTCCGCTGTTCGACATGGGCCCGTACTACCTCTCGGCGCTCATTACGTTGCTCGGCCCAGTGGCGGCCGTCACCGGTATGGCGAGCCGGATGCGCAGCAGCCGCACGATCGCCACGGGCGACCGGGCGGGGGCCGTCGTGCCCGTCGACATCGACTCGCATGTCACGGCCCTTTTGCAGCACGAGAGCGGAGCGATCAGTACGCTCATCGTCTCGTTCGACGCCGTCGGCACCCGATCGGCGAACATCGAGGTGCATGGCGAGACGGGCACCCTCGCAGTTCCCGACCCGAACTTCTTCACGGGTGATGTCGACCTGCTCGGGCTCGACGAGTCGGAGTGGCGAACGCTCGCCCCGAGTGCGGGTTATGTTGACGGGGGCCGCGGCATCGGTCTGGCCGATCTCGCCGCGACACCGCACGGTATGGAGGCTCGCGCAGGAGGCGACATGGCCTTCCACGTGCTCGATGTCATGGAGTCGACGCTCACCGCGGTCGCGCAGCGATCGACCGTCGAGATCGGCAGCACAGTGACCCGCCCGGCGGCGGTTCCGCTCACCGAGCTAGCTCGTCGCTGACCCGAGCGACCCTGCGCGGCAGCACGAGCTCGTGCGATCCCGGCCTCAGCTCGAGGTCGGGGTCGCCGGGCCAGACGACCACCGCGGTCGTTCCGGAGGGAATCGTCACCTGCAGGCGCACGAGCTCGCCATCGGTTCGCCAGTGCACCGCGGCAAGACCGTGCGGTGTCTCGAGCGAGGTGCTCGCCCAGTCGATGCCCGCGGCAACCTGCGGGGCGATGCGCATACGGCGGTAGCCCGGTTCGAGCGGCGCGAGCCCGCCGAGGCTGCGGTGCATCCAGTCGGCGACAGCGCCGAGCGCGTAGTGGTTGAAGCTCGTCATGTCGCCGGGGTTGATCGAACCGTCGGGCAGCATCGAATCCCACCGCTCCCAGACTGTGGTGGCCCCCATCGTGACGGGGTACAGCCACGACGGGCACTCCCGCTGCAACAGAAGGCGGTACGCCGTGTCGATATGCCCGGTCATGGTCAAGGCGTCCATTACGAAAGGCGTGCCGGCGAATCCGGTCGAGATGCGATCGCCACTCGCCGCCACGAGCTCGGCGAGCCGGGCGCCCGCCCACGCGCTCTGCTCGGAGTCGAGTAGCCCGAACACGATGGCAAGCACGTACACCGTCGCGCAGTCGCTGCTGATTCGCTGATCTCCCACGTACTCCCGTTGGAACGCCGCACGGAGCTCGGTGGCCATCCGCGCGAACTCCTCGTGCTCCGCGGGGCGATCGAGAAGCTCTGCCACGGCGCTGATGCACACGGCCGTTCGATAGGCGCACGCGGTCGCCACCACACCACGATCCGCCTTGGCGGCGCCCGGACGATCGGGAGGAGCGTCTGGGTCGAGCCAGTCGCCGAACTGGAAGCCAGCATCCCAGACGCCCGATGGCGACAGCAGCGACCGCACCCGTCGACCATGGGCCACCATCGAATCGACCGTCGACCGCAGCACCTGCGGGTCGCCGTAGGCCTCCCACAGTGCCCAGGGCACCCAGACGGATGCATCGCTCCAGATCGCCGTCGCCTCCGGTGACCCTGCACCGAGCGGCGGGTCGGCGGCGTACTTGAGAATGTCGGGCACGGTATACGGCACGACACCACCGTGGTGCGACTGCTCGAGGCCCACATCGACGAGCCAGTCGGCGAGGAACTGTTGCACATCGAACAGGTACGCCGCCGTCGGCGCGAACGCGGAGATGTCGCCCGTCCAGCCGAGCCGCTCGTCGCGCTGTGGGCAGTCCGTCGGAATATCGATGAAATTGCCGCGCATGCCCCGCACGACATTCTCATGTAGCTGGTTCAGCTCGGGCACGGAGCACGCGAAATGACCCGTGCGGTGGAGGTCGGTGCCGATCACGACTGCGCGCACGGCCGCGCCGACATCGTCCGGCTGCCCCGGCCAGCCCTCGAGCTCTGCGTAGCGGAAGCCGTGGAACGTAAAGGAGGGCTCGAAGGTGTCGACGCCGCCGCTGAGGGTGAAGCGGTCGGTGGCCGCGGCCGTGCGGAGCGGCCGCGTCGCGAGCCTCCCCCCGTCGAGCACCTCGGCATGCCGCGCTGTAACCACCTGCCCCGACTCCCCGCGCAGGGTCAGGCGCAGGAATCCGACGATGTTCTGACCGAAGTCGACGATGATCGAGCCCGACTCGCTGCTCCAAACTCGCTGCGGAGCGAGCTCGGCGATCCGCCGCACCGGGGCGACGGGGTCGGAGACCACCGCACCCGCGTAGTCGAGAACCCGCACCGCACCCCAGAGCGGACTCGAGAAGCCGGGCTGCTTCCAGTCATCATCGGCGAGCCGTGCGTCGATGCTTTGGCCATCGTAGAAGTCGTTCGCCGTGATGCTGCTGGGCCCGACCTGCCACGACTCATCGGTGACGATGACCTGCTCATGAGCATCCTCGAAGACCAGGCGAAGTTCCGCATAGGCGGCGAGGCGATCGCCGTAGCGCTGTGTCGGAATCCACCCCAGGCGTCCGCGGTACCAGCCGTTGCCGATCGCGATGCCCATCGTCGACTGCGGAGCCATCAGCGCGGTGACATCGTGCGTGACGGAGTGCAGCCGCCACTCGTAACTGGTCCAGCCCGGTGTCAGCAGGTCGTTGCTCACGGGCGTGCCGTTAATCCACGCTTCGACGATGCCGAGGGCGCTGAGAGTAAGGCGCGCCGACACCACAGCACCGTGGCCCTCATCGATCGGAAGATCACGACGGAAAAGCGGCGCGCTGTCGGGTTCGTTCGCGGGAGTGATGAACCGCGGCACCCGGTCGATCACGAGGCGGGGTCGCTCTGCACGTCGTGCCACTGCCGATCGCTGTCCATGCCCCAGACCAGCGCAAGCGTGGCGCTCGCGTCGGCACGGTCATCGACGAGCTCGTGGATGATGGCATCCCAGGCCGCGTCGATCGGCCCCCGCACACCCAGGCGATCGAAGAAGTCGTCGAGCCCGTGACGCGTCTCGATCATGTGGAAGACGGTCGAGCCGTCGATCCAGATGCGCCAGGCAATGAGTCCCTCGTCGCGCAGCACATTGGCAACCGCCTCGGGAATCTGCTGATGAGTTTCAACGTAGCGCTGCGCGGCATCCTGCCTCAGCGTCGTTCGGAAGCCTGCGATCACCTCGAGAGCATGACAGAAAGTTCCACTCCATAACAAGAGACATGTGATGTATTCTGTTTCTGCGCGCACAGCGCCTCCCCGCTCCAGCAAGGACGCTATGAAGATCACTGGCTACCGCTGCCTGCACACGACTCACGATTGGCAGCGGCCCATCGGAGACTCGAACGGCGTCATCGCCTCGGGACTCACCGGGGTGGCGATCGTCATGGTCGACACCGACCAGGGGGTCACAGGGGTCGGCCTCGGCTCCGACTTCGGTGTCGAGCACCTATTCCGGGCCATCGAGGGCGAAGACCCCCGGTCGGTCACTGCGCTCTACGACCGGATGCTGGCGAGCGTCTTCAAGGCCGGGCACAACGGCGACATTTTCGGCGGGATCGGCGCCCTCGACATGGCACTCTGGGATCTCAAGGCGAAGCTTGCCGGCGAGCCGCTCTGGCGCCTGCTCGGCGCGCGTGACCGTTTCGTGCCCGGATACGCCTCGGGCCTCGACATCGCCCTCAGCGACGATCAGCTCGCGCGCTTCTACGCGGACATGGCCGAACGCGGCTTCTCGAGCGGGAAGCTCAAGGGCGGGCTCGACGTCGATATCGATCTCCGACGCCTCGACATCCTCGAGGCTGAGCTGCGCGTCAACGCACCGCGCCCTGCCCTCATGCTCGACGCGAACGAATCATGGAACCTCAAGCAGGCGGTGCGCTACATCACGCGTATCGAGCGGGAACGCGACCTGACCTGGATCGAAGAACCCCTGCGGCGATGGGATGCACCGGGGCATGCCGCGCTTGGCCGCTCGGTCAACGCCGCGGTCGCCACCGGGGAGAACCTGACCGGCCTCGAGCAGTACGCGCCCCTGTTCGACCACGGAGCCGTCGATATCGTGCAGGTCGGGGGCATGTGGGGCATCACCCACTTCCTCCGCGTCGCGATCGCCGCTCAGGCGCGCAACCTGCCGGTCAGCCCGGTCGGACTCACGATGAGCCCCAGCACGGCCCATGCCGCGGCCGCGGTTCCCAACCACCTTGTCACCGAGGTGCAAGACCTGAGCACTCCGCTGGGCGTCTCGATCGATCACGAGATCTCCGGCGGCGGCATCCTGCTCGGCGACCAACCGGGAAGCGGCATCACGATCGACGAGTCGGCCTTGGTGGTGGCTCCGGAGCGGGAGTTCGTGCACGCGGAAAACGGCCCTCACATGCGGCCCCTGCGCGCGGGCCTGCGATTGGGCAGCTAGGCGCGCCCACCGCGCTCGTGCTCGCGACCACTCGCCGTGTGATGTCGGACGTTAGAGTGGAGCCATGATGGAGGAGACGCCGGAAACGGCGGTGAAGCAGCAGTCGTTCCTCGGACGTGCTGACGCACGCCAACCCGCCGCGCGCCTCGGTGTCGCCGTTGTTCGCGACCTGGTGAGCGCGATCGTCACCGGTGAGGTCACTCCGGGCTCGTTCCTTCCGCCGGAGGCCGAGCTGTGCACCCACTTTGGCGTCAGCCGCACAGTAATTCGCGAGTCAGTCAAGCGCATCGAAGAGAAGGGCCTTGTTCGCGTCGAACACGGTCGCGGGACGACCGTGCAGCCCTCGACGAGTTGGAACATCCTTGACCCGGTTGTGCTCTCCGCTCTGGCCGACAATGACGACTCGCTCGGCTTCCTCGATCAGCTGGCCGTCGTGCGCACCGCGCTCGAGGGCTCGATGAGCGCGCAAGCCGCCGCGGTGCGCACCGACGAGCAGCTGGCCGCGCTGCGGGCCGCGTTCACGACGATGGCGACGTCTCTCACCGACGGCGAGGCCTTCCAGCAGGCCGACGCCGACTTCCACTTTCTGGTCATGACGATGTCGGGCAACCTTCTCGCCGCGAGCATGACCAAGATCCTCTTCGAGCGCGCCCGTGAGAGCGCGCGCTTCACCTCGAACGCCACCGAAGCGGCATTCCGCGCGACCCTCGACGAGCACGGGCGGGTGCTGGAGGCGATCGCCGCCGGCGATTCGGCCGGTGCCGAAGCGTGCATGCGCTCGCACATCACCGAGGCGTGGAACCGGCGACGGCTCCCCACCGCGACCGCCCGCTGACCTACTCCTTGCTGCCCCCGGCGGTGAGCCCCGTGATGAGGAACCGCTGCGAGAACAGGAAGATCAGCAGCACGGGCAGGATCGACAGCAGGATCGCTACGAACATGACGGGCAGCTCGATCGCGATCGAGCCCGCCGACGTGGGGTTCAGCTGCTTGACGTTCGACAGCATCTGAGCGAGCCCGACCTGCACCGTCGACATGCGACCCGGCACCACGAGGAACGGCAGGAAGTAGTTGTTCCAGGTGCCGACCACGCTGAAGAACCCGACGAGCGCGACGACCGGGGTCGCCAGAGGTAGGGCGATGCGGGCGAACACGAGAAGCTCGCCAGCCCCGTCGATGCGCGCCGCATCCAGGAGGTCTTTCGACATGTTCGTCGAGAAGTAGATGTAGGTCAGGTAGACGCCGAAGGGGAAGAACGCCGACGGCAGGATGACCGCGAGCGGTGACCCGATCAGCTTGAACGCGCTCAGCTCGAGGAAGATCGGCAGCACCAGAGCCGTGCCCGGGATGAGCATGACGATGAGCGTGGTGATCAGCAGCGGGCGACGCAACCGGAAGCTCGAGACCGCCAAGGCATAGCCGGCGGGGATGCTCACGACGAGGGTGATGACGAGCGCCGCACCGGAGTACAGCACCGAGTTGCCCATCCACTGGAAGAAGAGACCGTCTTGGAAGCCGATCAACTGGTTCCAGTTGGCGACGAAGGTCTCCAGTGTGCCCACGCTCAGGGGGTTCTCGAAGTAAAGCTGCTGCGCCGTCTTCGCCGGGGCCAGCAGGAGCCAGATGATCGGGATGATGAAGAACACCACGAAGAAGCCCAGGAAGACGATCGTGAATGCCCTGCCCAACCAGCGGGCAGGCTCGAACGACGAGGGACGAGCGGCCGAAGCCTTAGTTGCGCTCAAAGAGGCCTCCGCGGAAAACGAGGAAGGCGGCGAGCGCCCCGGTGACGATGAGGAGCATGAGGGAGAGTGCGGCCGACGCGCTGAAGTCGGCCTGCTTGAAGGCGTACCAGTAGGCGAGCTGGTTCAAGGAGTACTCGGGCGGGATTGCCCCCCGCGAGACGCCGGCGAGGAGGCGCGGCTCGACGAAGAGCTGTGTGCCGGCCGCGATCGAGAGCACGCCCATGTACGCGATCCATTTGCGCAGCATCGGAATCTGGATGTAGCGGGCCGTCTGCAGCGCATTCGCGCCGTCGATACGCGCGGCCTCCATGACGTCGTCGCTGATGTTGTTGAGCGCGCCGTACATGATGATGATCCAGCCACCCGCCCCCGTCCAGAAGGCGATGAGGGTGAAGATGACGGGCAGATTGCCCCCGGTGACGAGGGAGATCGACTCATCGAAACCCCACAGCTGCAGGAGGGGGCCGACGGGGCTGAGCTGAGGGTCGAGCATGAAGAGCCACAGCAGCACGCTCGCCACACCGGCGAGCGCCCCGGGCAAGTAGTAGAGGAATCGGAGCGACGTCGAAAGCCAGCGCTTCTTGACCGAGTGCACGAACAGCGCGATCACGACGACGAGCACGATCAGGGTGACGAGCATCACCATGAGGTAAAGGGCGACCGCCTCGACGGCGGGCCAGAACCGGTAGTCGGCGAACACCTTGGCGAAGTTGTCGATACCCGCCCACGCGCCGTTCTTCGTCACGCTCAAGTACACGGCGTACAGCGTCGGGAAGACGCCGAACGCGAGAAGCAGAACGGCATAGCCAGTGATGAATACGTACCCCATGGTCCGCTGGCTGCCGTCACTGCGGCGGGCGCGGGGCGCCCCCCGCCGCCGGCTGTCGCCGACGACGGGGGGCAGGGTGCTGCTGATAGCGATGATGAGCTCCCTAATTACTTAACCGTGTAGCCCTGAACCTGGGCCTGGTTGCGGTACTCCTGCTCCCAAGCCTCGACAGCGCTGGCAACGGTGCCTCCTTCGGAGAGCACGGGGTTCACGATGGTGTCCCACGCGGTCTCGGCACTGAAGTTGGGGAAGCTCCATCCGCTCCAGACGCTCCCGGCGGCCTTGGTGAGGGCCCCGGTGAAGTCGCCGACGAAGTAGCCAGCCTCCTCCTGCTTGGCGAGGTAGGCGTCAACGGCATCCTTCTGAGCGGGCAGACCCGACGCCAGCTCGACGGCCGAGTCGGAGCTCGTGACGAACTCGAGGAACTGCGCAACAGCCTCGAGGTTGGTCGAGTGGCTCGAGCCGTACCAGGTGCCGCCACCGACGTTGCCTGTGACCTCCTCCTGGCCTTCCCAGTACAGCGGGTTCGCAGCACCGATCTGGCCGGGGGCCGCATCGAGGATGCCGGGGTTCTGGAAGATCACGCCGGCGAACCATGCGGGGCCGGGCATCGTCAGAACCTTGTCCTTGTAGTTGGTGACGAAGGCGGGGTCGAAGACGTTGGTGTTCGTCAGCGTTCCATTGGCCAGCATGTGGTCGATGAGCTCCGTCATCGCCACCGTGTTGGGGTCAGAGAAATCGGTCGAGAACGTGTCGCCGTCGACCTGGAAGATCGGCGCGGCTGCTCCCCAGTAGTACGCGAGAACGGCCATGAAGCCACCGCCCATCGAGCCCATGATGTATCCGGGGTGCTCCTCGGCCAGCACATCGCTGAGATCCTTGAACTCTTCCCATGTGGTCGGAATCTCGTAGCCGAACTCGTCAAACAGCGTCTGGTCGTACCACAGCACGACCGGAGCGAGGTCGTTGCGCAGACCGTAGACCGTGCCATCGACGGTCACTGGGTCGAGCGCACCAGGCATGAAGCTGTCGAGGAACTCCTGATCCATCAGACCCTGGTTCAGCACGGCCGCGTAGGCCTGCACGCCGTTGGTCTCCTTGGCCGCCCACGACGCGTCGTTGGTCTGGCTGGAGAACACGACATCCGGCCAGCCCGAGCCTGCCTGGTCGAAGAGCGCGATCTTCGTCTGGAGGCTGCCGCTGCCACCGGGGTTGCCGTCGTAGGTCTCGATCTTGATCGGGACGTCGGGGAACTGCTCCTGGAAGGCGAGGGCGAGCGGCTCACGGGTGGTGTCGACCAGCACCGTGATCTCACTACCGGGAACCTGCTCGGCCGCGGGGAATCCGAACTCGCTGCCGCCGTTGCCGGTGTCAGCCGTGCAGCCGGTGGCGATCAGGGCGAACGATGCGAGGGCGGCGGTCAGAGCGACCGCACGAGATGTGCGCCGGGCTGAGCGGCGGTGATGCTGTGTTGACATTTCGCGTCCTTTTCTGGTCGACGTCGTTGACGACTGCCCAATCGGGCCGATGGGCTACTAGTAGTAGATCACACATGTGATGTGTTTGGACACCCCCAATTTAACGCCGCGGCCGCATCCGGAGATGCGTCACGCCGCCGTCGACCTCGAGAGCGGTGCCCGTGGTCGATCGGGAGAACGGTGACGCGAGGTAGAGAATGGCGTCGGCCACCTCCTGGGGGGTGACCATGCGACCAGTGGCCTGGCGGTCATCCAACGCTGCACGCTCGGCGATCGGATCATCGAAACGCTGCAGCATCCGGTCGACAAACGCGGTCGAGACGGTTCCCGGGCTCACGCAGTTCACCCGTACCCCCTCGCGAATGTGGTCGGTCGCCATCGCGTAGGTCAACGACAGCACGGCTCCCTTCGATGCGCTGTAGAGCGCCCGATCGGGAAGGCCGTTGAGTGCGGCGATCGAGCAGAGATTCACGACAGAAGCCGCCGCCGATCGCCGCAGCCACGGCAGGGCCGCGGCGACCACCCGCGCGATGCCGGTGACGTTGACGCTCAACACCCGCGCCCACTCGGCATCGTCGTTCGCCTCGACCGTGCCGATCGCACTGATGCCGGCGCTGTTGACGACGATGTCGATTCCGCCGAGGGTTTCCGCGACGGCCGCGACGGCCGCTTGCACCGATTCCCGGTCGGTGACGTCGGCCCGATAGCCATGCAGCTCGGGCGGCAGCCCCTCGGGCGCGAGATCGAGCACGGCAACCGTCGCTCCCGCGTCTCGCAGCGCCGCCGCGGTGGCCTGGCCGATTCCGGATGCTCCGCCGGTGACGATCGCCACGAGACCCGTGAAGGCGCTCATGCCTGTGCCACCTCCTGCCGAGCCTGACCGAGCCCGCTGATCTCCAGCTCGACCACATCGCCCGCGCGTAGGTACGGGTGATCGGGCAGCCCGAGCGCCACCCCAGCCGGCGTGCCCGTGTTGATGAGATCACCGGGGTGCAGCACCATGAACTGGCTCACGTACCAGATGAGGTGTGCCACCGAGAAGACCATGTCTGAGGTCGACCCGTCTTGCCGCGCCACGCCGTTCACGAGCGTGCGCAGCCGCAGCATCTGCGGGTCGGCGACCTGGTCGGCGGGCACCAGCACGGGGCCGAGCGGGTTGAACGTCTCGCAGCTCTTGCCTTTGTCCCACTGGCCGCCGCGCTCGAGCTGGAACTCGCGCTCGGAGACGTCGTGCGAGACGGCGTAGCCGGCGACGTGAGCCAGCGCATTCGCCGGCGACTCGAGATATCGCGCCGTGCGCCCGATCACCACGCCGAGCTCGACTTCCCAGTCGGTCTTCGTCGAGCCGCGCGGCACGAGCACGGTGTCGAACGGCCCGACCACGGTCGACGGGTCTTTCATGAAGATCACGGGCTCGGCGGGAATCTGCGCGCCCGTCTCTGCCGCGTGGTCGCGATAGTTGAGCCCGATGCAGACCACCTTTCCCGGGCGGGCGATCGGAGCGCCCACGCGGACCCCCGCGGCCCCCTCGAGCTCGGGCAGGCTCCCGGCTGCCGCCGCCTGCCGCGCGCGGTCGATGCCACCGGCCGCGAGGAACGCGCCGTCGATGTCGAGGGTGATCGAGCGCAGGTCGTACGTGACTCCCTCACTCGTCAGCACCGGCACTTCCCGGCCGGGCTCTCCTAATCGGGCAAGGTTCATGAACTAGTCCTCATCGGTCAACCGGTAGAAGCGGCACGCGGTGCCGCCCATGATCTGCGCGCGCTCCGTCGTCGACAGCTCCGCGACGAGCGAGGTGAGAGCATCGACGGCGCGCTCGTACCCGCCGGCGAGCTCGACGACGGGCCAGTCTCCGCCGAACATCAGGCGCTCGGCACCGAAGAGCTCAAGCGCGTCGGTGACGAACGGTCGCAGCAGGTCGGGCGTCCACGCGGCGAGATCGCCCGTCGCCGAGTAGAGCCCCGAGATCTTCGCGTGGGTGCGGGGATTCTGGGCGGCTTCCGCGAGCAGGGTGCGCCACCGCGCTCTCTCCTCCGCGGTGCCGCCGATGGGCGGTTTGCCGAGGTGGTCGATGACGAGGTTCAGATCGGGGTGCCGTCGGCCGATACCGGGCAGGCGCGCGAGCGCCGTCGGGTCGCTCGTGACGACGTCGTAGCTGAAGTCACCCGCGGCGAGCATCCCGAACCCCGTATCGACCTCGGGGCGCAGCACCCACTCCGGCGGGAAGGTGTGGATCGTGTTCCGGATGCCCGGCACCACCTTCTGGTCGTGCAACCACTCCAGGCGCTCCTGAAGAGCGGTCGGCCGATCGAGCGGCGCCCACGCGACGACGGCGCGCACCCGCGGGTTTCGTGCGGCGGCATCGAGCATGACATCAGTGTCGTCGGCATTCTCGGCCGCCTGCACGAGCACGCACCCGTCGATGCCGAGGCGGTCGAGCGACGGGGCGATGTCGTCGATCAGCAGCGTGCGGTTGATCGGAGCGAGCGCGTCGGTGAGCCAGTCGTACTCGGCACGAGCGAGATCCCAGACGTGCAGGTGGGAATCGATGATCATCGGGTCAGCCCGGCCTCACGAAGCTCGTCCCAGAGACCGTCGGGGATCGCCGTCGCGTAGCGATCAACGCTGCTCACCACCTGCTCGGCGGTTCGCGTGCCCACGACCACCGAGGAGATGAGCGGGTTGCGCAGCGGAAACTGCACGGCGGCGTCAGGAAGAGCGACGCCCCAGCGCGCACAGACCTCGGCGATGTCACGAGCCCGGGCGAGCAGCTCGGGCGGCGCGGGAGCGTAGTTGTAGTGTGCGTTCTCGGGCACGACAGGTTGGCTGAGCAGGCCCGAGTTGTAGATGGCCGCGGCGACGATGCCGATACCGCGAGACTCAGCGATCGCGAACAGCTCGTCGACACCCGACTGCTCGAGCAGCGTGTACCGACCCGCGAGCATGACCACGTCGATGTCGCACTGCCGGGCGAAGTCGACGAGCATCGCGGTCTGGTTCATGCCGGCACCGATGGCGCGCACGACTCCTTCGTCCCGCAACTCGATGAGAGTATCCGCCCCTGTCGTCGAGGCCGCCTGCCAGTGATCGTCGGGGTCATGCAGAAAGGCGATGTCGATGGAGTCGAGGCCGAGTCTCGTCAGGCTCTCGTCGATCGATCGGCGGATGCCGTCGCGACTGAAGTTCCACTCCCGGCGATAGACGGCGGGGGTCAGGAAGCCCCCGTCGTCGAGCTCGGCAGCGTTCTCGGGCGTGGGCACCAGCAGTCGCCCCACCTTGGTCGAGACCACGAACTGATCGCGGGGGTATCGCTGCAACGCTGCCCCGAGCCGCTGCTCTGAGAGGCCGAGACCGTAGTGCGGGGCGGTGTCGAAGTATCGGATGCCCCGCGCCCATGCCTCCTCGACCGCCTCGATCGACGCCTCGAGGGTGGTTTCGCGGTTGAGGTTGCCGAACTGCGCGGCGCCGAGGCCGAGCTCCGTCAGTGTCACATCGCGGTGGAGAGCACGCGTGTGGAGCTGGTGACGAACACTCACTGGCTTGCCATCCCTTCGGAGTCATATCAGCTCGAAGCTTCTGTGCCTGCGCGTACACCACCCACGCATTCCTACGCCACGTCAGCACTATAGCGATATATATGATGTCTTATATCCGTCACTTAACCGCTCGGGAGAGACAATGTCACGGCGATTCATTCCTGGAGGTGAGTGGTTCACCGGCGCGGGTCTCGGGCTCTTCGTTCACTGGGATCACGCCAGCGCTCAAGGCATCGAAATTGGCTGGCCCATTGTGGGAAAGTCGATCATTCCTGGGACAACAGACGTCGAGGATGCCGTTACCGCTGAGCAGTACCACTCGAGTGCACCGGGATTCAATCCGACTGAGTGGGACGCTCGCGCACTCGCCACGGTGGCGCGACAGGCGGGTGCAAGCTACGTAGTGTTCACCGCGAGGCATCATGGCGGTCATTCCATGTGGCACACGCGTGCTTCTGACTACTCGATTGAGAACACGCCTTTCGGCCGCGACATCGTTCGTGAGTACGTCGAAGCGGTGCGGGCGGAAGGCTTGCGCGTCGGCCTCTACTACAGCCTCTCCGACTGGCATCATCCGGACTACCCCGCCTTCCAAGACAGCGACCGCCCTTACCCGCGTGAGCACCATCCGGAGGCAGGCTGGCCCGAGAACGTTGACCTCCCGGCTCAAGCGGATCGACACCGGCGCCCTTCGCCGGAGCAGTGGGAGAGATATCTGCACTACGTGCGTAGCCAGCTGTCTGAGCTTCTCACTGAATTTGGCCCGATCGACTTGCTGTGGTTCGACGGCGATTGGGAGCGCAGTGCAGAAGAGTGGAACAGCGCAGGCCTTCGGGAACTCATTAAGGGTCTCCAACCCAACGTGATCATTAACGAGCGTTTGCCCGGACAGGGCGACTACTACACGCCGGAACAGTCAATGCCGGCTTTCCCCCCCGACACGCCGTGGGAGATGTGTCTGACGATCGGCGACATGTGGGGATGGAGACCAACGGACACGAACAACAAGTCGGTCGTATCGCTCCTTACGTCTCTCGTGGAAGCTGTAGCGCTCGGCGGCAACCTCTTGCTGAACACCGGAATCCGCGGCGACGGGTCACTGAACCCTGATCACGTGGAGGTGTTTCGTCAGATCGGCGCGTGGATGGCGGCGCACGGGGAATCCGTCAAGGGGGTGTTACCCGTTGAACGGGCTCGTTCGTGGGCTCCCATGACAGCACGGGGCGACTCGGTCTACGTCCACCTCATCACGCGTCCCATCGGAGAACTCGTTGTTCGTGGGATCCCTGTCGATCGAATCCGGCGGGTCAGCCTGATGGCGGCTGAAGTGACTCTCGACTACTCCGTCAGGCTTGACGTACACCATCGCCCCGCGCCTGGAGAGGAGAAGACAGGCGAGCTTCGAGTGTCCCTCCCGGCTTCATCACCTGGTGTTCTTGATGTTGTTCATGTCGAACTGGATCCGGTATAGCGCCTATCGCCGAGGGAAGAAGTCGATTCAACGGGTCGATTGCGCCGAGCACCGCTGGGAAGCGCATGGGATTACTGAAGGTGCGCACGGAAACGGTCAAACGCTGGGGCCATCATCGTGGGGCGCGTGGCACGCTGCACTGAAGCCGTGGGACTCCATGCCGTTCACCCCTTGACGGCGAGGCGCTCGCGGGGCATCTGATCGACCCGAGCAAGCGCTATCAGCGCCAACACATGAAGAGCGGCCGAACCCTGTTACTGGGGGTTCACTCGTTGACAGTGTTCTGAGACATCACCGCACGCGGTGCGAGCCGCTGAGGTGGATTCATCCGGAAGACGAAGGTGCGCACTTTTTCGAGCGAGCCTCCCGCGCCTCGTGGTCGCGCCTGCACGAGCACGTTGCCGATCGCCGTGGCCTCCACCGGCCCGGCCAGAACGGTGAGGCTTGAACGGTCGGCGACGAGCTGGCAGAGCAGCGTGTTGAGCGCCCCGCCCCCGACGAGATGAATGACGCCGACCTCGCGCTCGGCCAGCACCGCCGCTGTGCCGATCGCGGCGGCGAAGGCGGCGGCGAGGCTCTCGACGATGCTCCGGGTGAACGCCGCCCGATCTTCAGGCACCGGGTCGCCCTTTTCCCGAAGGAGGTCTGCGATGCGGCCCGGCATGTCACCCGGAGGCATGAGCCGGGGGTCGTTGGCGTCGAAGATCGGAACCTGCTGGCTCACAGCGGCGGCATCGGCGAGCAGGGCGCCGAGGTCAACCGGCCCCGACTCGGCCTCCCACGCCCGCACCGACTCACTCAGCAGCCACAGCCCCATCACGTTGTGCAGGAAGCGCACGCGACCGTCGACGCCGCCCTCGTTGGTGAAGTTGGCCGCGCGGCTTGCCTCCGTGATGACCGGATGCTCGAGCTCGAGCCCCACGAGCCCCCACGTGCCGCAACTGATGTAGGCGGCATCGGGCCGCGTCATCGGAACGCCGACCACGGCCGACGCCGTGTCGTGGGATCCGACGGCCGTGACCATCACCCCCTCGGGCGCACCAACCTCCGCGACGACGGCCGCTCGTAGCGGTCCGAGATCGTCCCCCGGCTGCACGAGCTCGGGGAAGATCCCGCGAGGCAGACCGAGGCGTTCGATGAGCGCCTCGTTCCACTGCCGGGTGCGGGGGTCGAGCAGCCCCGTCGTCGAGGCGTTGGTCACCTCGGCCAACGAGCGACCGGTCAACCAGAAGGCGACCAGGTCAGGGATGAGCAGCATTCGGTCGGCGGCGGCGAGGCGCTCCGAGGACTCGGCCGCGAGCTGGAAGACCGTGTTGAACGGCAGATGCTGCAGCCCCGAGGCGGCGTAGAGCTCGTCGGGCGGCACGACGGCGTGCACCGCGGCCACGCCGCGCGCGGTGCGGTCGTCGCGGTAGTGAAAGGGCTCGGCGAGCATCCGATCACCCGCCATGAGCGCGTAGTCGACCCCCCAGGAATCGACGCCGATCGAGGTGATGAGGGGGTCGTCGGCGAAGGCCTGCCGCAACCCGGCCATGATGTGCCCCCGCAACGCCGCGATGTCCCAGTGCAGGCCGTCGTCACGCTGCACTGGCCCGTTCGGGAACCGTGCGACCTCGATGAGCTCGAGCCGGTCGGGGTCGATGACGGCGCGCATGACCCGGCCGCTCGTGGCGCCCAGATCGATCGCGGCGACGCGGATACTCAAGGCGGCTACCGCAGGAAGGCCGCGGCGACGCCCGCGTCGACGGGAATGTGCAGTCCGGTCGTGTGCGAGAGGTCGGGCCCCGTGAGCACCGCGACCGCGTTGGCCACGTGCTCGGGCAGCACCTCCCGCTTGAGAATGGTGCGCTGGGCGTAGAACGCCCCCAGTTCTTCTTCGGGCACGCCGTAGGTCGCGGCGCGGTTGGCGCCCCAGCCGCTCGCGAAGATGCCCGAGCCGCGTACGACGCCATCGGGGTTGATGCCGTTGACCTTGACGCCGTGCTCGCCGAGCTCGACGGCGAGCAGTCGCACCTGGTGGGCCTGGTCGGCCTTCGTCGCCGAGTAGGCGATGTTGTTGGGGCCCGCGAAGACGGAGTTCTTGCTCGAGATGTAGATGACGTCGCCGCCGAGCCCCTGGTCAATGAGCACGCGGGCTGCGGCCTTCGAGACCAAGAACGAGCCTTTCGCCATGACGTCGTGCTGCAGATCCCAATCGGCTTCGGTCGTCTCGAGCAGCGGCTTGCTGAGCGACAGCCCCGCGTTGTTGACGACGATGTCGATGCCGCCGAACGCGAGCACAGCATCCTCGATGCCCTTCGCGATCTGGCCCTCATCGGTGACGTTGACCTGCACGCCGAACGCGACGTCGGTCGACCCGAGCTCGGCCGCGGCCGCCTGCGCCTTCGCGAGGTCGAGGTCGGCGATGACGACGCACGCTCCCTCGGCTGCGAGGCGAGTGGCGATGGCCTTGCCGATGCCGCTCGCCGCGCCCGTCACGAAGGCGACGCGCGTGGCGTGGCTCTTCGGTTTCGGCATGCGCTGCAGCTTGGCCTCTTCGAGCGCCCAATACTCGATGCGGAACTTCTCGGCGTCGCTGATGGGCGTGTAGGCGCTCACCGACTCGGCGCCGCGCATGACGTTGATGGCGTTGAGGTAGAACTCGCCCGCGACGCGCGCAGTCTGCTTATTGGCTCCGAAGCTGAACATGCCGACACCGGGAACGAGCACGATGAGGGGATCGGCGCCGCGGATCGCTGGCGAGTCGGCGTCGGCGTGCTTGTCGTAGTACTTCGTGTATTCGGCGCGGTACGCCTCGTGCAGTTCTTTCAGGCGCTGGATGCTCGCCTCAACGCTCGCGCCCGCCGGAAGGTCGAGCAGCATCGGCTTGACCTTGGTGCGCAAGAAGTGGTCGGGGCAGCTCGTCCCCAGGTCGGCCAGGGCGGGAGCCTTCGCCGAAGCGAGGAAGTCGAGCACCCGCGGGTCGTCGGTGAAGTGCCCGACCATGGGGCGGTCGTGGCTCGCGAGGCCCCGAATCGTGGGCGCGAGCGCGGCGGCCTTCGCGCGGCGCTCCTCGGCCGGAAGCGCCCCGTAACCCTTGCGCTCCCGACCGAACGGCGCCTTCTTGCCTTTCGCGTCAAGGTAGGCCCGCGCGGTGTCGATGATCCAGCGGCTGTTCTTCTCGCACTGGTCGCTCGTGTCGGCCCAGGCGGTGATGCCGTGCCCGCCGAGGATGCAGCCGATCGCCTGCGGGTTCGCGGCCTTGACGGCGGCGATGTCGAGGCCGAGCTGGAAGCCCGGTCGGCGCCACGGCACCCACACGACCTTCTCCCCGAAGATCTTCTTGGTCAGTGTCGAACCATCTTTCGCCGTGGCGATGGCGATGCCGGCGTCGGGGTGCAGGTGGTCGACGTGGGCCGCATCCACCAGCCCGTGCATGGCGGTGTCGATGCTGGGGGCCGCGCCGCCCGTGCCGTGCAGGCAGTAGTTGAAGGCCGCGACCATCTCGTCCTCGCGCTCGACGCCGGGGTAGACGTCGACGAGCGCGCGCAGGCGGTCGAGGCGCAGCACGGCGAGGCCCTGCTCGGTGAGGGTGCCGAGATCGCCGCCTGAACCCTTGACCCACAGCAGCTCGACGGGCTCGCCCGTGACCGGGTCGGTCTCGGTGCCCTTCGACGAGGTATTGCCGCCGGCGTAGTTGGTGATGTGCGGCTCAGCACCCAGGCGGTTGCTGCGGGCGATGAGGTCGGTCTGCGCGGTCATTGGTGAAGTGCTTCCGATCGGTCCCGGTGCGGGAGACGGGTGATCCAGTCGAGAACCAGGGCGACGGTGGCGCTCGCCTGCGGCAGCTCGGGTCGATTCAGGTGTCCGTGGGTCGTTCCGACCGCGATGTGAGATTCGACGGCGACTCCGGCCGCGCGCAGCGCATCGGCGAAGGCCTCTCCCGAGGCTCGAAGCGCATCGACGTCGTCGTTGATGATGAGCACCGGAGGAAGGCCGACGAGGTCGTCCCGCTTAGCCTCCCCGGGTACGGCGACGAGCGGCGCCTCCTCTACCGCCGTGCCGAGGTACACCTCGTACATCGACCGGATGCGGGCGTCATCGAAGACCAGCTCGGTCGGAAGGGTCGCGACGGCAGCTGCGAGTGCGGGAGCGGGAGGGGGTTGCACGGCGTGCAGAGTCGGGTACGCGAGGAACACCCCCCACGGCAGCGGCCCCGGCCCGTCGTGCAGGCGAAGCGCGACGCCAGCGGTGAGGTTCGCCCCCGCGCTCGCCCCGCCGATCACGATGCGGTCGGCATCGATTCCGAGGTCGGACGCCGCACCCCTCGTCCACCGATAGGCCGACAGGACATCGTCGGAGGGCTCGGGGTACCGGATGGTCGATGAGGCCCGACGGTAGTCGACCGACACGACAGTGACACCTGCGTCCGCCAGCGTCGTCGCGACCCAGTGCGCCTCCGGCATCTCGAGGTCACCTCCTGCGAAGGCGCCCCCGTGCGACCAGACGAGGGCGGTGCCGACGTGTGGCCGTGCGGCGGGATAGACGCGAACGAGTCCATCGTGGGCGGAATACGGAGTGCGGGCATCCATGCGCGGGTCTAGGCGCCCCATCCGGCCTGCGTGCCGCCGACTCGCTCGGCCACGATGCGCTCGCGGTAGCCGCTCGCGACGAAGGCCGCCATCGGGTCGGCGGGCAGTCCGCGCGACTCCCGCCAGGAGGCGAGGTCGGCGCGGACATCCGTGTAGAAGGCGTCCATGAGAATGCCGTTCGCGGCGAGCACATCGTGGGCGCGCTGGGCGGCGCCGAGCGCCTCACGGTCGACCAGCAGGGCCCGGGCGGTCATCTCCTGCACGTTGAGCACGCTGCGGATCTGGCCGGGGATCTTCTCTTCGATGTTGTGGCACTGGTCGAGCATGAAGGCGACGTCGCTGCCCTCGTCATACCCGCCACCGCGCACGACCTCGACCATGATGCGGAAGAGCTGGAACGGGTCGGCTGCGCCGACGATGAGATCGTCGTCGGCGTAGAAGCGCGAGTTGAAGTCGAACGAGCCGAGCTTGCCGAGGCGCAACAGCTGCATGACGATGAACTCGATGTTGGTGCCCGGCGCGTGGTGGCCGGTGTCGAGGCAGACGACGGCGCGGTCGCCGAGCGCCGCCACCTGGGCATACGCGGTTCCCCAGTCGGGAACATCGGTGTGGTAGAATCCCGGCTCGAAGAACTTGTACTCGAGCACGAGGCGCTGCTCGTCACCGAGCCGCGCGTAGATCGTCGCGAGGCTCTCGGCCAGATTGTCCTGCCGACGCCGCAGGTCGTCCTGCCCCGGATAGTTGGTGCCGTCGGCGAGCCAGATCTTGAGATCGCGCGAGCCGGTCGCGTGCATGATGTCGATGCAAGCGAGGTGGTGGTCGACGGCACGCTGACGAGCCGACGGTTCGCTCGCCGCGAGCGAGCCGAACTTGTACTCCTCGTCCTGGAAGGTGTTGGAGTTGATCGTGCCGAGGGCGACGCCGTGCTCTTCGGCGTGAGCGCGCAGGGCCGAGTAGTCGTCGACCCTGTCCCACGGGATGTGCAGTGCCACCGTCGGGGCGAGGCCCGTGCAGGCGTGCACCTGGGCCGCATCCGCGATCTTCTCGAACGGGTCGCGCGGCGTGCCCGGCGTCGTGAAGACCCGGAAGCGGGTGCCCGAGTTGCCGAAGGCCCACGAGGGCAGCTCGATCGCCTGCCGCTCGAGGTGCGCGGCAATATTGTCGAAAGTCGTCATTGACGGATGGTGCCTTTCGTGCGGCGAAATGAATCGTTTCACAGCGTAGGGAGCAATGCAGTACTGGTCAAGCGAATCATTGCCACTAGCCTCGGCTCATGGCTGGTGCGGGCATCAAGGACGTCGCACGACGCGCTGGCGTTTCCGTCGGCACAGTCTCCAACGTGCTCAACCGACCCGATCGCGTCAGTGCCACCACCGTCGCTCGCGTGCGGGCCGCCATCGATGAGCTCGGCTTCGTTCGCAACGACGCCGCTCGCCAGCTGCGCGTGGGCCGCAGCTCGACCATCGGTCTCATCGTGCTCGACATCGGCAACCCCTTCTTCACGGAGCTCGCTCGCGGCGCCGAAGACGCCGCCGCAGCCGCCGGGCTCTCCGTGATGATCGGCAACAGTGACGGAAATGCGTCGCGAGAAGCCTCGTATCTGGAGCTGTTCCACGAACAACGCCTCCGGGGCGTCCTGATCTCGCCGATCGGTGACGTGACCGATCACCTCCGTCGACTGCGCAAGGATGGCACCGGAGCCGTGCTCGTCGACCGCAAGGGAACGGATGCGGAGTCATCGTCCGTCTCAGTCGACGATGATGCCGGGGGATACATGGCGGCACGGCACCTTCTCGATCAAGGTCGCCGCCGAATCGCGTACCTGCGCAGCGAGGCCGACATTCGGCAGATGGTCGACCGGGGCGAGGGTGCCCGTCGCGCCGTGGCGGAGACCCCAGGCGCGAGCCTCGACCTCACCACGGTGGGCGGTCCGACCGTGGGCGACGGACGCATCGCCGGTCAGCAGCTGATCGCCCGCCATCCCGATGACCGACCTGACGCCGTCTTCGCCGCCAACGATCTGCTCGCGATCGGCCTGCTTCAGACCCTGGTACTGGATGGTGGGGTTCGCGTACCCGACGACATCGCCATCGTCGGCTACGACGACATCGATTTCGCGGCTGCCGCTGTCGTTCCGCTCAGCTCGGTGCGCCAGCCGAGCCGGCTTCTCGGCGAAACGGCCGTGCGGATCCTTCTCGGGGAATCGGTCGACCCGACCGGCTCACCCCAGGAGATTGTCTTCACGCCCGAGCTCGTCATCCGCGCGAGCTCGGCGAGCGCCCGTCAGCGCTGAACGCGGCACATCCCATCACGAGACGCCGCAACGCTTCCCGTGACGATCACACGGGGATCGTCACGACATGGTGGCCCGACCCCAGCGTGCGCTGTGCTGACGGCACAACGATCCGAGCCTCAGAGCCGTCGGGCACCGAGGCCTCGAAGCGCCAACCGCCGGGCCCGCGCTCCCATTCGACGCTCGCGATGCCGCGAGGAGTCCGATGCCAGCAACGGGCACGGGTCACTGTCGACGTACTTCTGCACATCATCGGCCACCCGAGGGGCCGAGTCCGGAAGCGTGCAACCGCTGTAAACGTACGGACCCGGGGGGGGGGGGGGGGGGGGGGGGGCCGGCGGGGGCGGCCGCCCCCCGGGGCGGGGGGCGGCG
>NZ_JBHYEO010000006.1:0-155654 GCF_051860105.1 Microcella sp. | reverse complement strand
GGCGAACCCCGAAATTGGGGGTTCACCCGTCCACGATGTCGTGAGACATCACACCGAGGGGATGACGGGAATCGAACCCGCGCTATCAGCTTGGGAAGCTGAAGTTCTGCCATTGAACTACATCCCCAGTCGCACCGCAGAGGTGCCTTGTCAGTGTAGCGAACCTGACCGCCTCGCTAGGCTGGCCGCATGCTGCTGAGCGATCGCGACATCCGGGCCGAACTCACGTCGGGCCGCATCGGCCTCGATCCGCTCGACCTGGGGATGGTGCAGCCGTCGAGCGTCGACGTGCGACTCGACTCGCTGTTCCGGCTGTTCGACAACCACAAGTACCCGTTCATCGACCCGGCGGAGGAGCAGCCCGACCTCACGCGACTGGTCGAGGCGAAGGCGGGCGAGCCGTTCATCCTGCACCCGGGCGAGTTCGTGCTGGGGTCGACGTACGAGCAGGTGACGCTGCCGGATGACGTCGCGGCGCGCCTGGAGGGCAAGAGCTCGCTCGGGCGGCTGGGTCTGCTCACCCATTCGACGGCGGGCTTTATCGATCCCGGTTTCACGGGGCATGTGACGCTCGAGCTCAGCAATGTCGCGACGCTGCCGATCACGCTCTGGCCCGGCATGAAGATCGGGCAGCTGTGCTTCTTCCGGCTCTCGTCGCCGGCCGAGAACCCCTACGGCACGGGGCAGTACCTCAACCGCTACCAGGGGCAGCGCGGGCCGACCGCGTCGCGCTCGTGGCAGAACTTCCACCGCACCGAGATCGCGCCCGCCGGGGAGTAGTCGCGGCGGTCAGCCCCCGGCGAGCGCCGCGACCCGGTCGATCAGGTCGCGCGAGCTGAAGGGCTTGACGATGTAGTCGTCGGCGCCCGCGGCGTAGGCCCGATCGATGTCGTGCTGCTGCGACTTCGCGGTGAGCATGAGCACTTTCATGCGGCGCTCGGTGTCGGTGGTGCGTAAGCGCTCCAGAACTTCGAGGCCGTCGAGCTTGGGCATCATCCAGTCGAGGATGATCACCGCGGGCTCGCGATGCGCGATGGCCTCGAGCGCCTGCTCTCCGTCGGTGACGCTCTCGACCTCGTGGCCGGCGCCCCGCATGCGATTCTCGAGGAGCAGCAGCACGTCGGGCTCATCCTCGACGATCAGCACATGAGCCATGCGATTCCCTCCCCGGCATCTGGTGCGTAGTCTCTCACGAAAGAGGCGCGGCGACAGGAGCGTTCAGGGGAGGAATCTCAATGGGCCACGAAGGCTTCGCATCGACGCTCTGGCGGTCGACGACCCCCGCCCGTCGCGTCGGCGTCGTCGGGCTCATCGTCGTCGCGGGCGCAGTGAGCTTCGCCTCGGTGAGTCTCAGCCCGCTGAACGCGACGGTGGCGGCGTGGTGGCCGGCGGCGGGCTTGAGCGTCATCGCCCTGCTCGCCTCGCGCGGCACGCGGCTCGTCGCGGCGGGGGGCATCGCCGCGATCACGGCGGCGGGCAATGTGCTCGGCGGGCGCGAGTTGCTGGTGGCCGTGCTGTTCGGCATCGCCAACGCCACCGAGGCCTGGATCGTCGCGCGGGTGCTCACGGGGGGCGGCCCGGATTCGCGACTCGACAGCCCGCGCGATGTGAGTCGGCTCATCCTCGCGTCGCTGCTCGGGTCTCTCGCGATCGGCGTTCTCGCGGGCCTCACCGCGACCCTTCTGCGCGGCGATGACTTCGTGCCGATCTTCCTGTCGCTCATCGCCTCGCACTTCTCGGCCCTCGTCATCGTCGTGCCGCTCGGGCTGGTGAGTCGGCGCCTCGGCCGGCTGGCGGGGGTGGGCGAGTCGGTGGCCCAGGCGCTGCTGCTCGCGGCCGTCATCGCGGTCGTCTTCTGGCCGGGCACCACGATGCCGATCGCCTTCGTGCCGTTCGTCGCCCTGCTCTGGGCGGCCTTCCGCCTCTCGACCCTCCTCCTCGCGATCGAGCTCATCGTCATGGCGCTCGCCGTCACCGTGCTCACCGCGCTCGGGGGTGGGCCCTTCGCCCTGTACGCCGACGACGGCACCCGCACGACCATCGAGCTCTTGCAACTGTTCTTCATCGTCAACGCGACCGCCGCGCTCTTCGTGTCAGCCGCCCGCAACGAGTGGGCCAACGTGGTGACGCAGTTCGAGGCCCGCCAGGCGCTCTTGCGCGGAGGCATCGTGAGCGCCGACACGGGCATCTTCATCGGCGAGCGCCTCGACTCGGGCCGCATCCGCATCGTCGGGGTCAACCCGGTTGCGCTCGAAGCGCTCGGCTGGAACGATCTGCCGGGCGAGTGGGAGAACCGGATGCTGACGGCTCGGGCCGATCAACCCCTGCTGGGCTTCTCGGCGATCGACGATCTCGTGCGGGCCGAGCAGTCGGGGCGGGTCGAGCTCGTGCGGGGGTCACGGCGCTACGACGTCGATGTCGCCACCTTCTCCCAGGCCGGGGGCCGACCGATCGTGACGATCATCTTCACGGATGTCACGGCGCGCGATCGCCGGGAGCGCACGGCGCTCGCGGCCGCCGATGAGCTGCGCGAGCTCAACCGCCAGAAGGACGACTTCATCGCTTCGGTGAGCCACGAGCTGCGCACGCCGGTGACGAGCATCTTGGGCTTCGCGGAGCAGTTGACCGAGGCCGACCTCGATGACGCCAACCGGCTCGCGGGGCGCATCATCCACCGCAACGCCCGTCGCCTCGCCGACGTCATCGAAGACGTTCTCGAGCTGAGCCAGCTCTCCAGCGCAGAGGCCGCTCCTCGCCCGGCTGTCGAGGTCGACGTCGGGCGCCTCCTGACGGAATGCGTGGAGGACGCGACGGGGCTCGTCACGCCCGGCCGCGACGTGCGGGTCGACCTGCGCCTGCCGGATCATCCGGTGAGCATCCTGGGCGTCGAGCAGGACCTCGCGCGCGTGTGCTCGAACCTGCTCTCGAACGCCGTGAAGTTCAGCCCTGTCGGCGGCACGGTCACCGTGACGCTGACGGAGGACGCCGAGGCGCTCGAACTGCGCATCGCCGACGAAGGGCCGGGCATCCCGCTCGCGGAGCAGGAGGTGGTCTGGGATCGCTTCTACCGCGTGCAATCGCCGCACCATCGCGATGTTCCCGGCACGGGCCTGGGCCTGCCCATCGTTCGGGCACTCGTGCGGCAGCGCATCGGCGGCGAGGTCGAGCTCGTCTCCGACGGCGTGCACGGCACGACGGCGGTGGTGCGCGTGCCGCGCCGGCGCGTGCAGGTCGCGGAGGCGACGCCGGGTCAGGGGGCGGGCGCGTAGTCTCCGTGCCACGCGGCGAGCTGCCAGCCGATCCACGGGCTGAAGGCGAAGGGCGCGGCCGTGACGGCGGCTCGCAGCTCGGCCGGGTCGAGCCAGGCCCACTCGGCGACCTCATCGGCGGCGGCCGAGACCTCGCCCTCGGCGCGGGCGGTGTAGACCGGGCAGATCTCGTTCTCGACGACGCCCGAGGCGTCGACGGCGCGGTAGCGGAAGTCGGGGAGGGCGACGCGCACATCGGTGAGACCGAGCCCGAGCTCGCGCTCGGCCCGGCGCGCGATCGCTTCGGCGACGTCTTCACCGGGAGCCGGATGCCCGCAGAACGAGTTCGTCCACACCCCCGGCCAGGTCTTCTTGCCGAGCGCCCGGCGGGTCACGAGCACGCGCCCCGCCGCGTCGAACACGTGGCACGAAAACGCCAGGTGCAGGGGCGTGTCGGCCGTGTGCACGGTCGCCTTCGGCGCCGTGCCGATCACGGTGCCGTCGTCGGCAAGGAGAACGACGGTCTCAGGGGATTCGCTCATGGGCCGGGTAGTCTGCTCGGGTGAAGAGGAACGACCTGGAGGCGATCGCAGAGTCGCGAGCGGCCATGGTCGACGCTGTGCTGGAGCGCTTCTTCAGCCTATCCAAGAAGCGCGCCGCTCCTCTCGGTCAGCACTACGAGCACCTCTGGGGTCTGCTCGAGCGCAACACGCAGGGCGGCAAGCGCTTCCGCCCCCGCATGGTCATGGCCGCGTATGCGGGCCTCGGCGGTTCTGACATGGATGCCGCGGCCTACGTGGGCGCCTCCTTCGAGCTGCTGCACACCGCCCTCATCGTGCACGACGACGTGATCGATCGCGATTTCGTGCGGAGGGGCATCCCGAACATCTCTGGCGCGTATCGCGACCATGCCGTTGACCGCGGCGTGAGCGTCGAGATCGCCGAGCACCGCGGCGTCTCAGCCGCCGTCATCGCGGGCGATCTGGCCCTCTTCAACGCCTACCGGCTCATCGACAAGAGCGGCGTGGGTTCTCCGCTGCGCGAGCGACTGCTCGACGTGCTCGACGAGGCGATGTTCGCGAGCGCGGCAGGCGAGCTCATCGACGTCGACTTCTCGATCGACCCCGACATGCCGCTCGTCGACGACATTCTCACGATGGAGCGCCTCAAGACCGCCGTCTACTCGTTCGAGACGCCGCTGCAGGCCGGCGCCATCCTCGCCGGGGCGAGCGAGCAGACCGTCGACAGCCTCGGCGACTTCGGGCGCGATATCGGCATCGCCTACCAGATCGTGGATGACGTGCTCGGGGTCTTCGGCGAAGAGGAGTCGACCGGCAAGACCACGATCGGCGATCTGCGCGAGGGCAAGCGCACCGTCATGATCGCCTTCGCCTGCTCGACGCCCGCCTGGGCGCGACTATGCGACCTCATCGGCAAGGCCGACCTGAGCGTCGACGAGGCCGCCGAAGCCCGCTCGCTGCTCATCGAGTGCGGTGCGCGCGCCTTCGCCGACGACCTCGCGCGCGGGTACGCCAACCGCGCGCTGGCCCGCCTGGCCGAGCCGCACATTCCCTCGTCTCTGCGCGACGAGCTGCACCCCGTCGCCGAGACCGTGCTGAAACGGGTGAGATGAACCGCTTGAGCCTGTACGACCGCGTCGCCGACGAGACGGCCGGGGTGGTCATCCGCCGCTACTCCACCTCGTTCGGGCTCGCCTCCCGACTGCTCGATGCGGCGGTGCGCCAGCACGTCGAGAACATCTACGCCCTCGTGCGCGTCGCCGACGAGATCGTCGACGGCGGCGTGGCCGAGGCCGGCCTCGACGCCGTGCACGCGGCGCGCTACCTGAACGAGTTCGAGGCCGAGACGAACGCCGCCATGGCCTCCGGCTACAGCACCAATCTCGTCGTGCACGCGTTCGCCCGCACGGCGCGTGCGGTGGGCTTCGGTGAGGAGCTCACCGAGCCCTTCTTCCACTCGATGCGCATGGACCTCACCGACACCGAGCATGACCAGGAGAGCTTCGAGCGCTACGTCTACGGCTCTGCTGAGGTCGTCGGACTCATGTGCCTCCGGGCGTTCGTGCAGGGGATGGACATCGACGACGAGCAGAATGAACGCCTGGTCGCCGGTGCGCGCGCCCTCGGAGCGGCCTTCCAGAAGGTCAACTTCTTGCGCGATCTTTCGGCCGACTTCGAAACGCTCGGCCGCAGCTACTTCCCCGGGGTGAGCGTCGGCTCATTCACGGAAGGTGACAAGGTGCGGCTGCTCGACGACATCGACGACGATCTGCGCGTCTCGGCAGCGGTGATCCCCGAACTGCCGAAGGGCAGCCGCCGCGCAGTCGCCCTGGCCCAGGGTCTGTTCGCCGAGCTCTCCGTGCGCCTCCGCAAGACCCCCGCGAGCGAGCTCATCCGCGCCCGCGTGCGCGTTCCCGACCCCGTCAAGGCCCGCATCGCGCTCGGCGCGCTCGCGGGTCGCACGCCCCGCCCGCGCGCTGCCGCGAGCGCTTCCTCGATCGGAGCATCAGCATGAGCCGCGTCGTCGTCATCGGTGGAGGGATCGCCGGCCTCGCGAGCGCCGCGCTGCTCGCGCGCGACGGCCACGACGTGACCCTCGTCGAGAAGCAGCCCGAGGTCGGCGGCCGTGCCGGCTCGTGGGAGAAAGACGGTTTCCGCTTCGACATGGGCCCCTCGTGGTACCTCATGCCCGAGGTGTTCGACCACTTCTTCAAGCTGTGCGGCACGAGCGCCGCCGAGCAGCTGCAGCTCGTGCAGCTCGACCCCGGCTATCGCGTGATCACGCAGGGCTTCGACACCCCCACCGACATCGCCGCCTCGCGCGAGGAGAACATCGCGCTCTTCGAGTCGATCGAGCCCGGCGCGGGCGCGAAGCTCTCGACGTACCTCGACTCCGCCCTCGACACCTACGAGATGGCGAAGAAGCGGTTCCTCTACACGAGCTTCGCCTCGTTCGGGCCGCTGCTGCGCGGCGACGTGCTCGTTCGCACCGCCAAGCTCGTCAAGATGCTGCTGCAGAACCTCGACGACTATGTCGCACGGCGGTTCCGCGATCTGCGGCTGCGCCAGATCCTCGGCTACCCCGCCGTGTTCCTGGGGTCGTCGCCGTTCCTCACGCCGAGCATGTACCACCTCATGTCGCACCTCGATCTGACCGACGGGGTGCTGTACCCGATGGGCGGCTTCACGCGCCTCATCGAGCGCATCGCCGCGGTGACCGCAGAGCAGGGGGTGAGCATCCGCACCTCGTCGCCCGTCGCGCGCATCATCGTCGACCCGGCCACGAGGCAGGCTCGCGGGGTGGAGCTCGAGGGGGGCGAGGTCATCGAGGCCGACATCGTCGTCTCGGCCGCCGACCTGCACCACAGCGAGACCCAGCTGCTGAGCCCCGAGCTGCAGACCTACCCGCAGTCGTACTGGGACAAGAAGACGGCGGGCCCGAGCGCCCTGCTCATGTATCTGGGGGTGAAGGGCGAGCTGCCGCAGCTCGAGCACCACACGCTGCTCTTCACGGCCAACTGGCGCGAGAATTTCGAGTCGATCTTCGGGCCGCAGCCGACGTTGCCCGATCCGGCCTCGCTCTACATCTGCAAGCCCAGCGGCATCGACCCCTCGGTCGCCCCCGACGGGCACGAGAACGTCTTCGTGCTCGTTCCCGCACCCGCCGACCTCTCGTTCGGGCGCGGCGACGTCGACGGTGACGGCGACACCCCGCTCGAGGTCTACGGCGATCGCATCGTCGCGCAGATCTCCGAGTGGGCGAAGATCCCCGACCTCGCCGACCGTATCGTCGTGCGCCGCACCTACGGCCCGGGCAACTTCAACGACGACCTCAACGCGTGGCGGGGCACGGCCCTCGGGCCGGCGCACATCCTGTCGCAGAGCGCCTTCTTCCGAGCCGGCAACGTCTCCAAGAAGGTCAAGGGGCTGTACTACGCGGGCGGCTCGACGATCCCCGGCATCGGCCTGCCCATGTGCCTCATCAGCGCCGAGATCCTCGTCAAGCGGCTGCGCGGCGACACCTCGACGGGCCCGCTGCCCGAGCCCCTCGAGCGCACGGTCGGTGCGGCCTCGGCCGATCCGGCGACCGCCGCCGCCTGACCTCTCGAACGCGGATGTCTCCGATCAACTTCGCGTACCTCGCCGCGCTCGCCGTGTCGATCACGGGCATGGTGCTGCTCGACCGCCGCTTCCGGCTCTTCTTCTGGCGCGACGCGCGCCGGGCGGCGATCGTCCTGCCGCTGGGCGTCGCCTTCTTCCTCGTCTGGGACCTCGGCGGCATCCTGCTCGGCATCTTCTTCCGCGGGCAGACCGAGTTCATGACCGGGCTGCTCATCGGGCCCGAGCTGCCGATCGAAGAGGTCTTCTTCCTCACCCTGCTCTGCTACAACACGATGAACGCGTACACGGCGGCGGTCGACTGGCTGGATGGCCGATGGTCGCGCCGGGCATCCACCGCCTCGATCGATGAGGGGGCGGCGGGATGACCTACACCCTCCTCAACATCGTCTTCCTCACCGTGGTCGCTCTCGTCGCGATCGCGGCCATCGTCGCTCGCCGGGCCCCGCGCTGGCGCGCGGTGGGGCTCGCCGCCGTGCTGCTGCTCACGCTCACGGCGATCTTCGACAACGTGATCATCGGCACCGGCATCGTGGCCTACGACGACAGCCTGATCAGCGGCGTGCTCATCGGCCTCGCACCGATTGAGGACTTCGCCTACACGGTCGCGGCCCTCGTGCTGCTGCCCTCGGTGTGGGAGCTGCTGCGGCGCACACCCAGCCGCCATGATGGGGAACCGTGAGGACCCTCGGTCAGCTGCTCGTCAGCTCGCGCCCCCTGAGCTGGATCAACACGGCATTCCCGTTCGCCGCCGCGTACCTGCTCACGACGGGCCGCAGCGACGCCGCCTTCATCATCGGCACGATCTACTTCCTCATCCCCTACAACCTCGCGATGTACGGCATCAACGACGTCTTCGACTACGAGAGCGACTTGCGCAACCCGCGCAAGGGCGGTGTGGAGGGGGCACTGCTCGATCCGAGCATCCACCGCACGACGCTGTGGGCGGCGGTCATCACGAACGTGCCGTTCCTCATCGCGCTCGTCGCGCTCGGCTCGCACCTGTCGTGGATCGTGCTCGCCGTGAGCGTCTTCGCCGTCGTGGCTTACTCGGCCAAAGGCCTGCGCTTCAAAGAGAAGCCGGTGCTCGACTCGATCACGTCGTCGACCCACTTCGTGAGCCCCGCGGTCTACGGCCTCGTTCTCGCGGGCGCGGTGTTTACGCCCGCCCTGTGGTTGATCCTGATCTCGTTCTTCCTCTGGGGCATGGCCTCGCACGCCTTCGGCGCGGTGCAGGACGTCATCGCCGACCGGGAGGGCGGGCTCGCGTCGATCGCGACGGTCTTCGGGGCGCGCGCCACGACCCGGCTCGCGGTCGCGGCCTACGCGCTCGCGGGCCTGCTGCTGCTGGGCACCGAGTGGCCGGGGCCGCTCGCCCTGCTCGCCGCGGTGCCGTACGTCGTCATCGTCGCCCAGTTCTGGATGATCACCGACGAGACGGCCGAGACGGCCAATCGCGGCTGGAAGCGGTTCCTGCTGCTGAACTTCATCGCCGGGGCGATCGTGACGATGCTCATGATCTATTGGGCGATCAATCGCTGAGGCTGGCGTCTACAGTCTGCCCGCGAGCCCGATCGCGGTGAGCAGCAGCACGGGAGCGAGACCGAGCACGATGCTCACGCCGAGCGCGAGCGTCGCGATCGCCCGCCCACCGAGGCGCGGGGCGGACCGCAGGGCGAGAGCGGCCGCGACGGCGGTGAGCGCGGCGATGACGGCGGCCAGAGCGAGCGAGGCGAGCGTGAGCGCGATCGGGTCGATGCCCGGGATGCTCACGGCCCCCGTCGCGACCACCGTCTGCAGCACGAAGCCCAGCAGCGTGAAGCCGGTGCCCGCCCGCGCGAACGCGGCGGCACGGTTCGGCCCGGGGCGCATGCTGCGGCTGAGCTCTGGGCCGAACGCCGAGAACGGGTCGGGCTCGCGATGCGGGCGGCCGCGCCAGGCGTCGCCGTCCCACCACTGCTCGTAGCCGGGGCGCTCGAGCAGGGGTTGCCAGCCGGGCCCCGATCGATCGAGGTCGGCTTCGTCATCGAGAGAGTCGGGGTCGGAGCTCACAACTTGTAACGGTAGCCGAGCTCGACCGGGTAGTCGCCGCGCGCGGTCAGTTGCGCCGCGGCATCGGCGAGGTGCGACAGCGTGAGGCCGAGAATCTGCGGGCCGAACGAGATGCGCCCGACGCCGAGCTCGGCGAGGCGGGCGAGGGGCAGGTAGCCGGGATGCGCGAAGACCGCGATCGGCGCCCGCACGGCGGCGACGGCGTCCGCCACCATCGTCTCGGTGCGCAGGCCGAGCATGAAGATGCTCGTGGCCCCGGCGTCGACGTAGGCGTTCGCGCGGTCGATCGCCTCGTCCCAGTTGTCGGGGGAGCCCGCAAGGGTGTCGGTGCGCGCGTTGATCGCGAGCGGCACGCCCGCCGCGTCGGCGGCGGCGCGGGCGGCGGCGACGCGTTCCGCTGCCTCGGTGATGGGTCGGCGTGCGCTCGTCGCGCCCGCGAGTGAGTCTTCGATGTTGAGGCCCGCGGCGCCGGCCTCGATGAGCCGCGCGACGTTGTCGCGCACGCCCGCGGCGTCGGCCGCGTAGCCGCGCTCGAAGTCGACGCTCACGGGCAGCTCGGTCGAGGCGGTGATGCGCGCGGCGGCGGCGAGGGCCATGTCGACCGACATGCCCTCGCCGTCGTCCACGCCGAGCGAGAAGGCCACCGAGTGGCTCGCGGTCGCGAGTGCCCGCACCCCGGGGGTGCGGGCGACGATGCGAGCCGTCATCGCATCCCACACGTTCACGACGATCAGGGGATCGCCCGGAACATGCAGGGCGGTGATAGCGGCGGCCTTTTCGGCGGGTGAGGTCATGCCTCTACGGTCTCACGATCGCCGCGGTGTGCGCCGCATCGGCCGTGGTGGCCGCGGCGGTGCCCGTGTCCGGGCCAGCGACCGTAGCCCGGGCGCCCGTGCGGCACGCCCTGGCTCTCGTCCCAGCCGAGGTTGCGGGCCATCGTCTCGAGCGTCGCCATGGTCGTGGCGTAGTCCTCGTCGCTGATGCCCTCGCGGGCGGTGTCGTCGAGGCCGCGGTAGTACTCGTGAGCGAGGGCGCGCTTGCGCCAGGCGGCGACGCGCATCCAGCGGCGCGGGGTCATCGTGCTGGCGTCGAACGCGGGGCGGTCAGAGGGTTCGGATGAGTTCTTCATGGGGGAGTCTCCTTCAGAGAATGTGTATGTCATGTGACAACGAATGTCACCCTACATATATTCCAGCCGCAGCACAACGAGGCGCCGAGCGCTCTCGGCGAACACGTTCGATGTACCGTGACATCCATGGATGCGCAGCCCGACGACCTCGACCCCATCGCGGCCATCGAGCGCGCCGTGAGCGAGCTGCGCCGATCGAACGGCCGCCCCGGCAGGCCGGCCCACCAGCCCGGGCAGCACGGGCCGTTCGGGTGGAAGGGCGGACGGCACGAGCATCCCTTCGCCAACATGGCCCGCTACCGCCTGCTCTCGACCCTCGACCGCCTCGGCGACGGCGCGAGCGTCAGCGAGCTCGCCGCCGCCATCGGCGTCGACCAGCCGCGCGCGAGCCGTGTCGTCGCCGACTGCGTCGAGCGCGGCCTCGTGACGCGGTCGACCGATGCGACGGATGCCCGGCGCAGCGTCATCGCCCTCACCGACGCCGGCCGTGCCGTGCTGGAGGAGCGCCGCCGCGAGCGCCGCGCCGCGGTCGAGCGGGCGCTCGACGGCTTCACGCCTGACGAGCGGGCGCAGTTCGCCGCCCTCCTCGCGCGCTTCGTCGCGGGCAGCCGGCCGAGCTGAGCGCGCCTACCCTCGGCACACTGTCAGCGATGCCGAGCGCGACTCACGGTTTCGGTTGTCACCATCGCGCATGAGCTCGGTGCGCCTGCGCGACTATCAGCCCTCCGACATGGATGCGATTCTGCGTCTGTGGGACGAGGTGCGCCACGAGGGCGTCGAGCCCGTGTACGCGCTCGCCGAGGTGCTCGCCTCGTGCGAGAAGGACCATGCCGTCGTGGCGGTGAACGGTGAGACGGTGCTCGGCATCGTCGTCGCGCGCGCGGCTCACGACCAGGGATGGATCGTCTTCCTCGCCGTGACGGCGTCGGCGCGCGGCGCGGGCATCGCCGGCTCGCTGCTCGCCGCGCTCGAGCAGCGCATGGCGCCCCAGGGCCTCACGCGCTTGTCGATCCTCGTTCCCGATGCGCAGCAGCAGCACGGCGCCCTGACCAAGGCGGGCTTCGCCGACCGCGCTCACCTGAGCTACTTCGAGCGCGAGATCCCCGTGAAGCAGCGTGAGCTGACCGCGCTGCGCGACCTCGGCGGGCGCATCCTGCCCCGCGATCTGTGGGGCTCGATCGCGGGCATGCAGGCCGAGAAAGAGCTGCTCGAGCGTCGCCTCGTGCTGCCGCTCGCCGACCCGGCGCTCGCCGAGCAGTTCGGGGTCGAGCCGCCGCGCTCGATCGTGCTCTTCGGCCCGCCCGGCACCGGCAAGACCACGTTCGCGAAGGCGGTGGCCTCGCGCCTGCAGTGGCCCTTCGTCGAGGTGTTCCCCTCGCGGCTCGCGCACGGGCCGCAGGGCCTCGCGGGCGGGCTGCGCGAGACCTTCGCGACGATCGCCGAGCTCGACCACGTCATCGTCTTCATCGACGAGGTGGAGGAGATCGCGGCCCAGCGCGGCGGCGAGCCGCCGTCGGCCATGCAGGGCGTGACCAACGAGCTGCTCAAGATCATCCCCGCGTTTCGGGATGCCCCGGGCCGGCTCCTGATCTGCGCGACCAACTTCATCCGCGCCCTCGACGACGCCTTCCTGCGCCACGGCCGCTTCGACTACGTCATCCCGACCGGGCTTCCGGATGCTGCGGCGCGCGCGGCGATCTGGTCGCGCTACGTGCCGGATTCGGTCGAGGGCGAGGTCGACCTGCCGCAGCTCGTGGCGAGCAGCGACGGCTACTCGCCCGCCGACATCGAGTTCGCGGCGCGATCGGCGTCACAGGCGGCACTCGAGCAGTCGGTCTTCGGGGCACCGGGGGCGGGCATCCGGGGCCCCTCGACCGATGATTACCTCACGGCGATCGCCCGCACGCGCGCGACGGTCTCGTCGGAGGTCGCGAGCGAGTTCCGCGAAGACATCGCGGCCCTCGCCCGCACCTAGGCGAGCGCTACGCCTCGACCGTCTTCGGCGGCGCCTTGACGAACAGCAGCATGATGCCGCCGGCGAGCAGCACGAGCGTGATGCCGAGGATTCCGAACAGGGTCTGGTTGGCGGCGACGGCGATGAAGACGCCCCAGAGCAGCGAGGCCATCCAGCCGGCCGCGCGGCCCGTGGTCGCGTAGAGGCCGAAGACCTCGCCCTCGCGCCCTGCAGGAGTGACCCGGGCGAGGAACGAGCGCGAGGCGGCCTGCGCGGGCCCGACGAAGGCGGCGAGCACGATGCCGACGGCCCAGAACAGCCCCGCGCCGAGGTCGGCGAAGAAGAAGACGATGAGCGTGCAGATGACGAGCCCGAAGACCGACACGAGAATCACCCGCTTGGGGCCGAAGCGGTCGTCGAGGCGCCCGGCGAGGATCGTCGAGACCCCGGCGACGATGTTGAGCGCGATGCCGAAGATCACGAGGTCGGTGAAGCCGAAGCCGAAGACGATGCCGGCGATGACCGAGCCGAAGGTGAAGACCGCCGAGAGGCCGTCGCGGTAGACCGCGCTCGCGAGCAGGAACCAGAAGGTCGGCCGGGTCTCGCGGTAGAGCCGCACGACGCCGCGCACGAGCTCGACGTAGCTGCGGAAGAACCCGACCTTCTCCGCCGCGGCCGTCTTGGGCGGCTCGGGAACGCTGAGGAAGATCGGGATCACGAAGATGATCGTCCAGATCGTGGCGCCGAGCGCGATGAGCTGGAAGGTCGTGCCGGACTCGCCGTCGAGCACTCCGCCGAGGATCAGGCCGACGACGATCGTGAGCGCGACGATGCCGCCGAGGTACCCGAAGCCCCAGCCGAGGCCCGAGACCTTGCCGATCGTCTTGGGGGTCGAGACCGAGATGAGCAGGGCGTTGTAGTTGACGCCCGCGATCTCGCCGAAGACGCTGCCGATCGCGATGAGCGCGACGCCCATCCAGAACCACTCGGCGCCCGGCTGCACGAACACCAGCCCGAGCTGAGCGACGATGAGCAGCGCCGTGAAGATGAAGAGCTGCAGCTTCTGCCGCCCGGCCCGGTCGGCGCGCTGGCCCATGACCGGCGCGAGCAGCGCGATGAGCAGGCCGGCGACCGTGATGCCGTAGCCGAGGTTGCTGGCGAGCTGCCCGAGTGCGGCTTCTTCGCCCGCGGTGCCGATGACCGCCGGGTCGATGAAGAAGGTGCTCGTGAGGAAGCTGGGCACCCACACGAAGGTGAGCAGCACGGTGTTGAACGGTTGCGTCGCCCAGTCCCAGAACGCCCACGCGAAGACCCGCTTGCGAGGAACGGCGACGCCCTCCTGCAGGTCGAGCCCCATGATGCCCACCGCCCCGGTGTTCGCGGTGACCGGGATCGATTTATCGGTGGACTTCTCTGTCATGCGCTCACGCTACCCCGCAGGGGTGAACGGCAGGTAGCGCGAAACGGCGTTGGTTTCGCTGGTGCGGATGACGGGGGTGCGGGAAGCCCGCACCCCCGTCGGTGCGGCGCTACGCCGTCGACTTCTCGTCGCGCACCATGTGCACCACGACAAGGGTCAGGATCGCGAGCACCGCGTTCTGCAGGGCCGGGTCGAGGCCGTTCCAGTCGACCGAGCGCCACATGTTGAACCACTCGCCGCCGACCGTGATGAAGGCCGTGAAGAAGACCAGGATCACGAGGATCAGACCGAGGGTCGCGAGCGAGCGGGCCGCGGCGAACGAGACCGAGCCGCGCATCGCACGCACCCAGGCGACGACAGCGATCAGCAGCACGATGCCGGCGAGCGCCTCGGCGATGATCAGGCCGATGTAGCCGACGTTGGCCAGCACGGGGTTGTCGATGGCGCGCCACATGATGTCGGGGTCGAGATTGACGTCTTGGCCCTGACCGAAGTTCGTGGTGTCCATCGCGAGCACCCGCTCGACGAACGCGTAGTTCGTGTCGTAATCGGTGATGTTCCCGAAGGCGACGAGCAGCATGTACAGCCCGTTGGTGGCCACCAGCACGAGTGCGGCGACCGAGAGAGAGCCGAGGCGCTGCCACCATGGGGTCGCGGCGCCGGTCGCGGCGGGGGTGGATGGGGTGGTCATCAGTAACTCCTTTCGTGAGGCGTCAATGCCTCCTCTTCAGCGTATCGAGAAACCGAGCCTGAGAGTTGAGCCAGAGCGACGCAGGTTTGCCGCGCTCGACTTGACAGCGGGCATCCCGAATCTCAAACTTGATACATCGCGACTCAACCTTTCGCGCCTGCAGACTTCGCAGTACTGAACCAGAAGGAGCACCACCATGGCTCGTGCCGTCGGCATCGACCTCGGAACCACCAACTCCGTCGTCTCCGTTCTCGAGGGTGGAGAACCCACCGTCATCGCCAACGCGGAAGGCTTCCGCACGACCCCCTCGGTCGTGGCCTTCACGAAAGACGGCGAGGTGCTCGTCGGCGAGACTGCGAAGCGCCAGGCCGTCACCAACGTCGACCGCACCATCGCAAGCGTCAAGCGCCACATGGGCACCGACTGGAAGCAGGAGATCGACGACAAGAAGTACACCCCGCAGGAGATCAGCGCGCGCATCCTGGCCAAGCTGAAGCGGGATGCGGAGCAGTACCTGGGCGAGAGCGTCACCGACGCCGTCATCACGGTGCCCGCCTACTTCAACGACGCCGAGCGCCAGGCCACCAAGGAGGCCGGCGAGATCGCGGGCCTCAACGTGCTGCGCATCATCAACGAGCCCACCGCGGCCGCCCTCGCCTACGGCCTCGACAAGGGCAAGGAGGACGAGCTCATCCTCGTCTTCGACCTCGGTGGCGGCACGTTCGACGTGAGCCTGCTCGAGGTGGGCAAAGACGACGACTTCAGCACCATCCAGGTGCGCTCGACCGCCGGTGACAACCGTCTCGGTGGCGACGACTGGGATGCCCGCGTGGTCGACTACCTCGCCAAGCGGTTCAAGGAGTCGACGGGCGTCGACGTCAGCAACGACAAGATCGCCAAGCAGCGCCTCAAGGAGGCCGCCGAGCAGGCGAAGAAAGAGCTGTCGAGCTCGACGAGCACCAACATCCAGCTGCCGTACCTCTCGCTCACCGAGAACGGCCCCGCCAACCTCGACGAGACGCTCACGCGCGCCAAGTTCGAAGAGCTCACGAGCGACCTGATCGACCGCACGAAGAAGCCCTTCGACGACGTGATCCGCGAGGCCGGCGTCAAGGTCGGCGACATCGCCCACGTTGTGCTCGTCGGTGGCTCGACCCGCATGCCCGCCGTCACCGAGCTCGTCAAGAAGCTCACGGGCGGCCGCGAGCCCAACAAGGGCGTCAACCCCGATGAGGTCGTCGCTGTCGGCGCGGCCCTGCAGGCCGGCGTGCTGAAGGGCGAGCGCAAGGATGTTCTGCTCATCGACGTCACCCCTCTGAGCCTCGGCATCGAGACCAAGGGCGGCATCATGACCAAGCTCATCGAGCGCAACACGGCCATCCCGACCAAGCGCAGCGAGACCTTCACGACGGCCGACGACAACCAGCCCTCCGTCGCCATCCAGGTCTTCCAGGGCGAGCGCGAGTTCACGCGCGACAACAAGAACCTCGGCACGTTCGAGCTGACCGGCATCGCCCCTGCCCCGCGGGGCATCCCGCAGATCGAGGTCACCTTCGACATCGACGCCAACGGCATCGTGCACGTGAGCGCGAAAGACAAGGGCACCGGCAAGGAACAGTCGATGACCATCACGGGCGGTTCGTCGCTCGCGAAGGAAGACATCGAGCGCATGGTGCGCGAGGCCGAGGAGCACGCCGCGGAGGACAAGGAGCGTCGTGAGAAGGCCGAGGTGCGCAACAACTCCGAGCAGCTCGTCTACTCGATCGAGAAGCTCATCAAGGAGAACGAGGACAAGCTTCCTGACGACGTCAAGGGTGAGGTGCAGGCCGATGTGGATGCTCTCAAGACCGCCCTCGCCGGTGACGACGACGCGGCCGTGAAGACGGCGTTCGACGCCCTCAACGCCTCGCAGACCAAGCTCGGCGAAGCCATCTACGCCGCGTCGCAGATGGAGCCGACGCCGTCGGACGACCAGGAGACCCCTGTCTCGAACGATGAAGACGTGGTCGACGCCGAGATCGTCGACGACGAGGACGACAAGAGCGCTGACGGCGGCAAGGACAAGAAGTAGCCATGGCGGCCAAGAAGCGCGACGACAGCCCTGAGGAATTCGACGAGCACGCCGAGCCGCTCGCCGAGGACGGCGCCGTGACCGACGCGGAGTCGGCCGAGGACCTGGTCGCTGCGGAGGACGCGGACGTGGAGGTGTCGGAGAGCGGCAACTCGCTCGACGCCGACATCGACCACATCCTCTCCGAGGCCGGGCAGCGCGAGATCGAGGAGTACCGCGATCGCGCTGCCCGCGCCGAAGCGGAGCTCGCGAACTTCCGCACGCGCGTCGAGCGCGACCGCGCGGCCAACCGCGAGGCGGTCATCGCCGATGTCATCCGCTCGCTGCTGCCCGCGATCGACGACCTCGATCGGGCTGCCGCGCACGGTGACCTCGAGGGCAGCCCCCTCGAGCTCGTCGCGCAGAAGCTGCGGCAGTCGTTCGAGCGCTACGGTCTGCGCTCGGTCGGTGTGGTCGGTGAGCCCTTCGACCCGGCGTTCCACGAGGCGATCGTGCAGCTGCCGAGCGCCGAGGCCACGTCGCAGACGGTGGCCGACGTCATCGAGGTCGGCTACGCCCTCGGCGACCGCCTCGTGCGGCCGGCCAAGGTGGCCGTCTCGGTTCCGCAGGGCTAGGTGACGCATGGCCAGTCAAGACTGGTTCGACAAAGACTTCTACGCCGTGCTCGGCGTGAAGAAGGACGTCACCGAGGCTGAACTGAAGAAGGCGTACCGCAAGCTCGCGCGGCAGTACCACCCCGACTCGAATCCGGGCAATGCCGCCGCCGAGGCGCGCTTCAAAGAGATCAGCGAGGCGCACTCGGTGCTGAGCGACCCCGCGCAGCGGGCCGAGTACGACCAGATCCGGGCCATGGGCTCGGGTGCGCGGTTCAGCGCGGGCGGCGCGCCGGGTGGCTTCGATGACGTGTTCGGGGGCATGTTCGGCGGTGCCGCCCCGGGCGGCCGCCGCACGGCCCCCGGCGGCTTCGAGGACATCTTCGGCGGGCTCTTCGGCAACGCGGCACCGGGGGCGGCCGGGGGCCGTCGCTACGGAGGCCCCACGAAGGGGCGCGACCACGCTGCCACGGTGGGGCTCGAGTTCACGACCGCTGTGCACGGTGACACCGTGACGCTCGAGCGACCGGGCGGGGGCAAGCCCATCCAGGTGAAGATCCCCGCCGGGGTCGCCGATGGGCAGAAGATCCGTCTCCGCGGCAAGGGCGAGCCGAGCCACGACGGCGGCGAGCCGGGTGATCTGGTGCTGACGGTGCAGGTGCGCCCGCATCCGGTGTTCACGCGCGACGGTCTGCACCTGCGAGTGGATGTTCCCGTCACGTTCGTCGAGGCGGCCCTCGGTGCCACGATCGAGGTGCCGACGCTCGGCGGCGAGCCGGTCAAGCTGCGCGTCGCGGCGGGCACCCCGAGCGGGCGCGTGCTGCGGGTCAAGGGTCGCGGCGTGACGAGCTCGAAGGGCACGGGCGATCTGCTCGCCACCGTGCAGGTCGCGGTGCCGTCGCACCTGAGCGCCGAGGCGACGACGCACCTGCAGCAGTTCGCGGCGGCCCTGCCGCCGGAGAACCCCCGTGACGACCTGATCGCTCGCGCGAGAGGATGACCGCCATGGACGAGAACAGCCCGATCTTCGCGATCGCTGTCGCGGCAGAGCTCGCGGGCATGCACCCGCAGACGCTGCGGCAGTACGACCGGCTCGGCCTCGTCTCGCCCACGCGCACCGCCGGGCAGAGCCGCCGCTACTCGATGCGCGACGTCGTGCAGCTGCGTGAGATCGCGCGGCTGAGCGCCGAGGGGCTTAACCTCGAGGGCATCCGGCGCATCCTCGAACTCGAGAACGAGGTCGTCGCACTGCGCGCGCGGGTGCGCGAGCTCGAGACGGCGCTCGCCGATGAGCTGCTCGCCCGCCCGGGCCGGCGCGTCTTCGCCGCGGGCGTCGAGGGCGAGGTCGTGTCGATCAAGGCGGGCACGCGGGCCCAGAAGGCGAACCAGCTCGTCGTCTGGCGTCCGCTGCGACGCGGCTAGCCCGACGGCTGCTCGCTCGCGGCCTCAGGCCGGTGTCGCGGCCGCGACCGGAGCGCCATCGCTCTCGACCGCATCCGTCGCTCGCGGCAGGGTGACGACCATGCGCGCACCCCCGAGCGAAGAGCGCTCGATGTCGATGCGCCCCTCCAGCAGCTCGACGAGCGATTTCACGATCGAGAGCCCGAGGCCGGTGCCGGGCGTCTGCCGCTTCGCCGCGTCGGCGCTCCGGAAGAACCGCTCGAAGACCCGCGGGTGATCGGCATCGCTGATTCCCGGCCCCGAGTCGTCGATCGTCAGGCGCACCGTTCCGTCGGCGCACGCGGTCGCGACGCGCACCGAGCCCTCCGCCGGTGCGAACTTGATGGCGTTGGCGAGCAGGTTGGTCGCGATGCGACCGAGGGCGTTCGCGTTGCCCACGACGAGTGTCGGGTCAGGGCAGAAGTCGGTCTCGACGGTCACGCGTGCCTCTCGCGCTGTTGCTGACTGGTCGATCACGGCGTCGCGCACGATCGCCGTGAAGTCGAGGCTGCTCGTCTCACGCACGGGGTTGGGCGCCGTCATGCGCCCGAGCTCGAGAAGCTCCTCGACCATCTCGGTCAGACGCGCGGCGTTGCGCACGATGATCTCGGAGGCCTGCCGCTGGTCGTCGGTCGCCGTGTCGTGCAGCTCTTCCGCGAAACCGACGATGCTCGTGATGGGCGTGCGCAGCTCGTGGCTGACGGCGGAGACGAAGTCGTCCTTCTGCCGTGCGAGCTCCCGCAGCTCGTCGGCGACGCGCCGCTCGCGCTCGACGGCGTGCGCCATGGCCTCCTGTGCCGCGACGAAGTCGCTGATGTCGACGATCTGCAGGCCCAGCACCGTGTCGCCGTCGGCGGTCGGCACGCGTCGACCGTGCAGCTGCACCGTGCGGCCGTCAGCGAGTAGCGCCTCGCTCGTGAGGTCATCGACGCCGCTGTCGAGCCAGGCGAGGATGAGCGGGTCGAACCAGTCGGGTTCGACGAGCTCGGCCGCGACCTCGTTGATCTCGAGGATGCGCGGGCTCGCGCCGGGCTCGGCGCGCACGAACATCGAGCCGACCTGCGAGCCGACGAACCCGCCCCGCAGGAGGGTGGCGCGCCGCTCGTTCTCGGCGCGCAGCTCGGCGCGCTCGCTGCGCACGACGGTGATGAACTGCACGGTCAGCGCGATCGAGAGCAGGTAGACCTGGATCAGCAGGGTGGCCGAGACGTCCGGGTCGGGCTCGGCGTAGGGCCCGCCGCCGAGCACGGTGAGCACCGACCCCACGGCACCGAGCACGACGAGCTCGACGGTCGCCACGATGGGCACGAAGCGCACGGCGGCCCAGCCGAAGAACGGGAACAGCAGGGCGCCGATGGCCTCGGTCTGGAAGGGCGCGAACACCAGGAGCGTCACCATGGTCGTGAGGGTGACCTGCAGCACGAGCTCGAGGGTCTGGCCGCGGGGTCGTCGCGGCAGCGGCACGAGCGCGATCGGCACGATGAGCAGCAGGGCCGAGAGGTGCGAGGGCACGAGGGCCACGAAGCTCACGAGCGGCTCGGCGCCGGTCAGCAGGAAGAAGCCGAGCATCCCCACGAGACCCACGGTGAGCGCGGCGCTGACGACAGCCACGATGAACCGCAACAGCCCGCGCGACGTCGCGAGCATCGCCGAGCGACCCTGGGGTCCGAGCACCCACGCGAAGACCACGAGCTCGCTCACCACGACGATCGACGCCCACAGGGCGAACTCCGGCGGGCGACCGATCAGCACGTTCGAGAGCGCGGCGACGGCGGCGACGATCACGAGCACCTGCCAGCGCGGCCCGCGGTAGACGAGGTAGAGGATGGCGCTCGTGCCGGCCGCGGGCCACCAGATCGCCGTCGTGCTGCCGGCCGGGGTCAGGTACAGAGCGGTGAAGCCGAGGGTGAAGCTGACGAGGGCGAGGCTCGTGACGAGAGCCGCGTAGGCTGGCCAGCGCATCTCGCGCGATCGCTGCACCAGCCCGACAGCGCCCAGCAGCGCGGCATCCTCACCCTGGAGGTCACGTTGACGAACCGCGATCACACGGCAGAGACTAGCCCGGATCCGGCGAAAAGAGGTTGCGGCGGTGGCGCGAATTCTGATATGTGAGGATGAGGCAGATATCCTCACCCTCGTCGAGCGACGACTCGCCCGCGAGGGCCACGATCTGATCACCGCCGACAACGGTGTCGACGGGTTGCGGCTCGCGATCGACGAACGCCCCGACCTCATCGTTCTCGACTGGATGATGCCCGGCCTCACGGGCCTCGAGGTCTGTACAGCCCTCCGGGCGCACACCACCGCGAGCACGGTCCGCGTGCTCATGCTGACCGCGCGCGCTCAGGAGAGCGACCTGCAGGCCGCGTTCGATGCCGGAGCCGACGAGTTCCTCATCAAGCCCTTCCGCTCGGGAGACCTGCAAGCGCGGGTCGCGGCCCTGCTCGAGCGCCCATGACGACCCTCGATGAACTGCTCGACAGTCTCCGGCGCCGCCCCGACGTCGAGGCGCCCGAGCTGCGCGCGTGGGATGCCGCCGACCGCTACCTGCTCGACACCGCGGCCCCGATGCTCGCGGCCGCCTCCGGTCCGGTCGCCATCGTCGACGACACGCACGGCGCGCTCGCTCTCGGTTCCCTCACCCTCGGCGCGTCGGCCGTGCGCGTGCATCACGACTCCCTCGTCGCGCAGCGCGCCCTCGCGGCCAACGCCGCGGCCAGCGGTGCGACCGCGATCGAGCAGCACTCCCTCGACGCCGTCATGACACCGGATGCCCCCCTCGCGCTGCTGCGCCTGCCCCGCTCGCTCGACCGGCTCGATGCGGTCGCTCGCGCGCTTGCCGCGCGCGCCGGGCCCGATGCCGTGCTCGTGGCGGGCAACCTGCTCAAGCACATGACGCCCGCGCAGAACGAGGTGCTGCGCGCGAGCTTCGAGCGCGTCGACGTCTCGCTCGCGCGCGGCAAGGCGCGTCTGCTCACCGCGCGGGGGCCGCGCCGGCTCGCGCCCGTCGAGCCCGCCCGTGGCTACGACCCCGATCACGAGCTGCACATCGTCGCGCTGCCGGGGGTGTTCGCGGGTGCATCCCTCGATATCGGCACGCGTGCCCTGCTCGATGCCGCCGAGGGGCTGCCCGCCTACGCGACCGCGATCGACCTGGCGTGCGGCTCGGGCGTGCTCGCGGCCTTCCTCGCGCGCCGGGCACCCGGGGCGCGCGTCATCGCGAGCGACGTCTCAGCCGTCGCGGTGCAGAGCGCCGCGCTCACGGCCGCGGCGAACGGCGTGACTGTCGAGACGGTGCACGACGACGGGCTCTCGCAGCAGCCCGACGCGAGCGCCGACCTGATCGTGCTCAACCCGCCGTTCCACGTGGGCGCGGCCGTGCACACGGGCATCGCCCTGCGGCTGTTCGCCGAAGCGGGCCGCGTGCTGCGGCCGGGCGGGCAGCTGTGGTCGGTGTGGAACAGCCACCTCGCCTACGCGCCAGCGCTCGAGCGGGCGGTCGGCCCGACGCGGCAGGCGGCGCGCACCCCGAAGTTCACGGTGACGGTGTCGCGCCGCCGATAACCGTGCCGCGCCTACTGGTCGCGGTAGCGCCGCGCCTGTGTGAGCTTCTCGGCGAGCTCGGCGGCCGTGAAGCGCGGGCCGTAGCCGGGGGTGTCGCGCTGGATGCGCCAGCTCTCGGCGAGCCCGCCGCCGGTGACGGCATCGAAGCCGATCTGGTCGATGAGGGCGCTGACGCGCTCGACCGCCCCGGCATCCTCCCCGTAGACCATGAGCGCGCGACGGTCGGGCGTGCCCGCGGCCTGCGCGTGCTCGGCGATGTGCAGCGCGGGGATGTGGTTGAAGGCCTTCACGACCGTCGCCCCCGCGAAGTGCCGTGCGACGTACTCGGCTGTCGTGAGGCTCTCGTCATCGAGCTCGGCGATGTGCCCGTCGCGGGCCGGGTAGTAGTTGTTCGTGTCGATGACGATGCGGCCGTCGAGCAGGGCGCTCGGGATGCCTGTGACGGCTCCCAGCGGAATCGTCACGACGACGAGGTCGCCGGCCTGCGCTGCCTGCTCGACGGTGCCCGCCGAGGCGAGCTCGCCCAGCTCGCCGACGAGGGGGGCGAGGGTCGCGGGGCCGCGCGAGTTGGCGATGACGACGCGGTGACCCGCGGCCGTGAACGCGCGCGCCAGGGCGCTGCCGATGTTGCCCGAACCGATGATGCCGATCGTGGAGGTCATGTCGGGGTCAAGCTGTGCGGCGCACTCGGTATTCCCCCGAACACCGCGGGGTAGCGTTCGCCACGGGCGCACGAGCTCGTGCGCGCGGGCCTGGTGCCGCGGCCCCTCTCGGCGTAAACTTGAGTCGTCACGACTCAGGTTTGTCGTCACCGACGTCTCAGGAGAGAACACGATGGCCAACATGCAGGGCGCCCCCTCCAGCCAGGAGCAGCAGAAGTCTGCCCTCGAGCAGTACGGCGTCAACCTCACCGAGATCGCCCGCTCGGGCAAGCTCGACCCGGTCATCGGGCGCGACGCCGAGATCCGCCGTGTCAGCCAGGTGCTCAGCCGCCGCACGAAGAACAACCCCGTGCTCATCGGCGAGCCCGGCGTCGGCAAGACGGCCGTCGTCGAAGGGCTCGCGCAGCGCATCGTCGCGGGCGATGTTCCCGACTCGCTGAAAGACAAGCAGCTCGTGAGCCTCGACATTTCGGCGCTCGTCGCGGGCGCGAAATACCGCGGAGAGTTCGAAGAGCGCCTGAAGGCCGTGCTGAAGGAGATCGACGAGTCGAACGGCCAGGTCATCACCTTCATCGACGAGCTGCACACGCTCATGGGCGCGGGCGGCGGCGAAGGCTCGGTCGCGGCCGCCAACATGCTCAAGCCCATGCTGGCGCGCGGCGAGCTGCGCATGATCGGCGCGACGACCCTCAACGAGTACCGCGAGCACATCGAGAAAGACGCCGCGCTCGAGCGCCGGTTCCAGCAGGTCTTCGTCGGCGAGCCGAGCGTGGAAGACACGGTCGCGATCTTGCGCGGCCTCAAGGAGCGCTACGAGGCCCACCACAAGGTGTCGATCGCCGACAGCGCGCTCGTCGCCGCGGCATCCCTCAGCAACCGCTACATCACGAGCCGCCAGCTGCCCGACAAGGCCATCGACCTCGTCGACGAGGCCGCCAGCCGGCTGAAGATGGAGATCGAGTCGAGCCCGGTCGAACTCGACGAGCTCAAGCGCGCCGTGACGCGCCTCGAGATCGAGGAGCTCGCGCTCAAGAAGGAGAAGGACGAGGCCTCGAAGGCCCGCCTCGCGAAGCTGCGCGACGAGCTGAAGGAGAAGACCGCCCAGCGGGATGCCCTGCAGCAGCGCTGGAGCATCGAGAAGTCGGGGCTCACCGCCGTCGGCGAGCTCAAGACGCGCCTCAACGACGCGCGCATCGCGCTCGACAAGGCCATGCGCGAGGGCGAGTACCAGCAGGCCTCGAAGCTCAACTACGAGATCATCCCGGGCATCGAGAAGCAGCTCGCCGACGCCGAGAGCGTCGAGAGCGGCCCGCGCATGGTCAACGACCAGGTCACCGACGACGACATCGCGGCGGTCGTCGCCGCGTGGACGGGCATCCCCGTCGACAAGCTCACGCAGGGCGAGACCGAGAAGCTTCTGACCCTCGAGGCTGAGCTGGGCAAGCGCATCATCGGCCAGCGCGACGCCGTCGCCGCCGTGAGCGAAGCGGTGCGCCGCACGCGCGCGGGCATCAGCGACCCCGACCGCCCGACCGGCTCGTTCCTCTTCCTCGGCCCCACGGGCGTCGGCAAGACCGAGCTCGCCAAGGCGCTCGCCGACTACCTGTTCGATGACGAGAAGTCGATGGTGCGCATCGACATGAGCGAATACGGCGAGAAGTTCAGCGTCTCGCGCCTCATCGGTGCCCCTCCCGGCTATGTCGGCTACGAGCAGGGCGGCCAGTTGACCGAGGCCGTGCGCCGTCGGCCGTATTCGGTGATCCTGCTCGACGAGGTCGAGAAGGCGCACCCCGAGGTCTTCGATCTGCTGCTGCAGGTGCTCGACGACGGCCGGCTGACCGACGGCCAGGGCCGCACGGTCGACTTCCGCAACACGATCCTCATCCTCACCTCGAACCTCGGTTCGCAGCTGCTCATCGACCCGTCGCTCGACTGGCCCGCGAAGGTCGCCGGGGTGAACGACATCGTGCGGCAGGCCTTCAAGCCCGAGTTCGTCAACCGCCTCGACGACATCGTGGTCTTCTCGCCGCTGTCGACCGACGACCTCGGGCAGATCGTCTCGCTGCAGATCGACCGCCTCGAGCGCCGCCTCAGCGAGCGGCGCCTGCAGCTGGCCGTGACGCCGGATGCCCGCACCTGGCTCGCCGAGCGCGGCTACGACCCCGTGTACGGCGCGCGACCGCTGCGCCGGCTCATGCAGCACGAGATCGACGACGCGCTCGCCCGCGCCATCCTGTCGGGCACCATCAGTGACGGCGATGTCGTGCGGGTCGACGTCGAGGGTGAGGGGCTCGCTGTGACGCGCATGGAGGACCTGCCGACCCTGTAGGTCGCGGCTGCGCTCGCTACCCTGCCACGGCGCACGCACGTGCGCGTGAGGTGCTCGATCGGTCACTCGTTGTGGTTGATTCCGTCGACCGACCCAACGAGTGACCGATCGACGATCGAACGTACCCGCGCGCGGAACCCCGCAACCCCTCCTGCGCACGCAGCGTTCCGCGACCGTCTGCGCTCAGCATCCACTGACCGTTCACGACGAGTCGGTAGCCTCGAGCCCATGCGTGCAACGGTGATCTACGGCCCCCGCGACATCCGCCTCGAGCAGGTGCCTGACCCGCAGCTGAGCGGCACGGGCCGTGACGCGATCGTGCGCGTCGTCGCCGCATGCGTGTGCGGCAGCGATCTGTGGCCCTACCGTGGCGTCACCGAGACGAAGGAGCCACGCCGGATCGGCCACGAATTCGTCGGCATCGTCGAGCAGGTCGGCGCCGACGTCACTGCCGTGACGCCCGGCGATTTCGTGATCGCCCCGTTCTACGACTGCGACATGACGTGCGCGAACTGTCGCAACGGGGTGAGCCCTTCGTGCCTGAACGGCAACTGGTGGGGCCGCGACGACCGCGACGGCCACTTCGCCGACGGCGCACAGGGTGAGCTCGTGCGCGTGCCGACCGCCGACGGATCGCTCGTGGCGGTGCCCGGCCCGGTCGACGACGCGATGGTGCCGCACCTGCTCGCGTTGAGTGATGTCATGGGCACCGGCCAACACGCTGCCGTGTCGGCCGGGGTCGGGCCGGGCGCGACAGTGGCTGTCGTGGGCGACGGGGCTGTCGGCCTGTGTGCCGTCATCGCGGCGAAGCGCCTCGGAGCAGCCCGCATCGTCATGATGTCGCGGCACTCCGACCGCCAGGCACTCGCGATCCGCTTCGGCGCGACCGACATCGTCGAGCAGCGCGGCGACGAGGGCATCGCTGCCGTGCACGCACTTTTCGACGGGATCGGGCCGGATGCTGTGCTCGAGTGCGTCGGCACGGCCGAGTCGATGGACCAGGCGATCCGCAGCGCGCGCCCTGGCGGCATGGTCGGCTACGTCGGCGTGCCCAACGGGGGAGCCGAGCTGCCGATTCGCACGCTGTTCGGTTCCAACGTCGGGGTGAACGGTGGCGTGGCCCCTGTGCGCAACTACGTGGACGAGCTGCTGATCGACGTGCTCGACGGCACGATCGAGCCCGGTCTCGTCTTCGACCTCGAGCTGCCGCTCGCCGACGTCGCTGAGGCTTATGCAGCCATGGACGAGCGCCGCGCGATCAAGGTGCTCGTGCGGCCGTAGAGGCGGTCGTCGCGTCAGGGCGCGAGCGCCGCGCGCACCGCGAGGGCGATGACCAGTGCGCCCCCGACGAGTGCCGTGACGCGCGAGCCCGTCGGCCCCGTGAGCACGCGCCCGACGAGTGACCCTGCCGTCGTGAGCAGCAGCTGCCAACTGAGCGATGCGGCGAACGCGGCAAGCACGAACACGACGCGCTCGGGCACCCCTGCATCGACCGCGAGCGTCGAGCTGCCGACGAGCGCCGCGAAGTAGACGACCGTCACGGGGTTGACGAGCGTCAGTGCGCCGACCGTCACGAACAGGCGCCGGAAGGTCATGGTGCGCACGCGCGGCCCCGGCTCCGCATCCGTGCTCTCGATCGATGCCGCGGTGACGGAGCCCGTGCGCGGCCGCAGCCCGGGAAGGGCGAGCACGACGCCCAGCACGAGCAGCACGGCCACCGAGATCCAGCGCAGGGGCTCGGCGATCTGCGCGATGAGCGGAGCGATCACCGCCCCTGCCGTCACGGCGATGGTCGCGTACACGCCGTCGACCGTGGCGGCGCCGAACGCGCCACCGGCGGCGACACGGGCCCCATGCTGCGCGCCGAGCGTGATGAGCAGGGCCGCAATCGCGCCGACGGGCACTGCGATGGCGTAGCCGGCGATGACGCCCGCGATCAGCGCATCCAGCACAGTGCTCCTCTCGATCGGCGGCCGGCAGGCCGGATCGACGAGATTACCGCAGCGCCGGCATGACCTCGTTCTCGAACAGCTCGATGCCGCTCGTGTCGTAGGCGGCCTCGGCGAAGTAGGTGATCGCGTAGGTCATGCCGAGAGCCTGCATGGCCTGCAGCCGCTCGATCAGCTGCTCGGGCGTGCCCGCGAGCCCCGCGCCACTGCGCAGGTCGGCGACGGCCTTCGCCGCGCGCTCGGCGCCGATGAACCGCGTCAGGCGCGCCTCGATCGCGGCGATGCGCTCGGCCACCTCGGCCTCGTCGCGGCCGACGACGGTGTTGTAGTTCGACGAGCGCGTGATGGCCTCGAAGCTCGTGCCGAGCCGTTCGCAGTGACCGCGGAGGATCTCGCTCTTGGCCGTGAACTCCTCGGGCGTGCCGGCGAAGTTCGTGTACTGCCCGTATTGCGCGGCGATGCGCAGCGTCACCTTCTCGCCGCCTCCCGCGATCCACAGCGGGATGCCCTCCTTCTGCACCGGCAGCGGCCGCACGATCGCGCCGTCGACCTGGAAGTAGCGGCCGTCGAGCGTCGCCGTGCCCTGCGACCAGGCCTGCCGCATGATCTGCACGCCTTCGTCGAGCGCACGCAGGCGATCGCCGATTTCGGGGAACCCGTAGCCGTAGGCGCGCCACTCGTGCTCGTACCAGCCGCCGCCGATGCCCATCTCGACGCGACCGCCCGAGACGTGATCGACCGTCGCCGCCAACTTGGCGAGGTAGGCCGGGTTGCGGTACCCCATGCACGTGCACATTTGGCCGAGGCGCACGCGCTCGGTCACGGCACCGAATGCCGACATCAGGGTCCAGGCCTCGTGCGTGGCTTCATCGCTCGGCACGGGCACGGTGTGGAAGTGGTCGTAGACCCAGATCGACTCCCACTGGCCCGCGTCGGCGTGCAGAGCGAGCCGCTTCATCACCGCCCACTGCTCGGTCGGCTCGATGTCGACGAGGTCGTGGCGCCAGCCCTGGGGGATGAAGAGTCCGAATCGCATGGACTCCACGCTACGCCTGCGGGGCACTCCTCCGGGCGTCGCGCTTCGCCTTCGCCGCCTTGGCCGCGGTGCCGGCGCGCTTCACGAGGTCGACACCCTGCTGGTTGAGCTTCTTCGCCCGCTCGCTCTCGGTGCCGAGGATCGCGAGGCCGCCGAGCGCGATGAGCGTGCCGGGGCCGGGCAGCGGCATGAGCACGACGCCGAGCCCGACCGTCGTGCCGCCGACGACCGTCACGCCCGTGCGGTAGGCCTTCTCGAGCTTCGGTCGGCGGCGGATCGCCTCGCGTGCCGAGGCGGCCGCCGAACGCGGCTTCGTGATGCGCGGCGCCGCGCCCGCGGCCTCGTACCCGGGGTCGCCGGGCTGCAGGATGCGCGGGTCGGGCTGGTTCACCCCTCCAGCCTGCGGGGTGCGGCTTGGAGACCGCCCGGAATCAGGCTCGCGTCAGCCCTCGTCGGGCTCCCACCGCAGCACGTCGCCTGGCTGGCACTCGAGCACCCGGCAGATGGCGTCGAGCGTCGTGAAGCGCACGGCCTTGGCGCGGCCGTTCTTCAGCACGGCGACGTTCGCGGGGGTGATGCCGATGCGGTCGGCGAACTCGCCGACGCTCATGCGGCGTTCGGTGAGCATCCGGTCGATCGTGATGACGATGGCCATCAGACGACCTCGCACAGCTCGGCGTCGAGCGCGACCGCCTGCCGCAGCAGCGCGCGCATGGTGATGAGGAGCAGGGTTACCGTGGTGCCGCCGACGATCGCCGTGAGCATCAGGATGCTCAACGCGGGCGGCCCTCCAGTGCCGACGGCGATGAGCGCGAGGAAGGTGCCGAGCACGATCGTCGTCGCCACGGCCGCACACGCCACCAGGCTGTCGACCCAGGGCACGGCGTCACGCCCGAAGATGCGGCCGCTGTGCACGAAGACAACGAGCCGCCCGGTGACGACGAGGGCGAGTTGCACGCAGACCCCGGCGCCGACGGCGGACACGGCGAGTGGGATGGCGAGGAATTCGAACTCCGGGGCTTCGCGGGCCCACTCGGTGGCCAGAACCGGGAGCGCGATCGTCTGCAGGGCCAGAACGATCAGCCTGATCAGTGTCAGGAGTGCCAGCAGGGGGATCCGGGTCCAGCGGGCCACAATGACTCCTGTCTATCGATATACGAGAGAAAGCTATCGTTCATCGATAGGTGTTGTCGAGGGTGCGTGGGCCCTCGTTCTGAGCAGCCGCGAGACACGCCGTCGCTCAGAGCCGACACGCCGGGTTCCACGTCCGTGCGTCCGAACGAGCGAACAGCACGGCGGGACAAGGGCTGGGGTGCGCCGGCTCTAGCGCGTGAGCTCCTGCCGCACGACCTCCAGGAAGCCGTCGATGTCGGCCTCGGTCGTGTCGAAGGCGCACATCCAGCGCACTTCGCCGCGGGCGCGGTCCCAGTCGTAGAAGCGCACGCGCTCGCGGATCCGGTCGGCGGCGTCGTTGGAGAGCAGCGCGAACACGGCATTGGCCTGGGTGGCCTGGCTGAAGCCGAGCGACCCGGCGGGCACCGAGCCGTTGGCGAGCATCCCCTCGAGGCCTGCCCGCAGCCGTGCGGCCATGGCGTTCGCGTGCATCGCCGAGCGGATCCCCAGGCCCTCGTCGAAGAGCGTCAGAAGCTGCGCCGAGATGAAGCGCATCTTGCTCGCGAGCTGCATGTTCATCTTGCGCAGGTAGATGAGCCCGTCGACGCGCGCGGGGTCGAGCACGACGATCGCCTCGGCGCCCATGAGCCCGTTCTTGGTGCCGCCGAGCGAGAGGATGTCGACGCCAGCATCGGCGGTGAAGGTGCGCAGGCTCGTGCCGAGGGCGGCGGCGGCGTTCCAGACCCGGGCGCCGTCGAGGTGCAGGGCCATGCCGTGCGCGTGCGCGTGATCGGCGAGCGCGCGAACCTCGTCGGGCGTGTAGACCGTGCCGACCTCGGTGGTGTTGGTGATGCTGACGGCGAGGGGCTGCGCACGGTGCTCGTCGCCCCAGCCGAAGGCCTCGGTGTCGACAAGTTCGGGGGTGAGCTTGCCGTCGGGGGTCGGCACGGTGAAGAGCTTGAGGCCGCTCACGCGCTCGGGCGCGCCGCCCTCGTCGGTGTGGATGTGCGCCGTGCCGCTCGCGATGACGGCACCCCAGCGCGGCATGAGCGCCGTGAGCGAGAGCACGTTGGCACCGGTGCCGTTGAAGACGGGGAACACCTCGGCCTGCTCGCCGAACTCGGCCTTGATCACCTCGGCGAGGCGAGCCGTGTACTCGTCCTCCCCGTAGGCGATCTGATGACCGCCGTTGACCTCGGCGAGAGCGGCGAGCACCTCGGGATGCACGCCGGCGTAGTTGTCGCTCGCGAAGCCGCGGCGGGTGGTGTCATGGATGCGGGTCACCCCTCCATCCTCCCACCCGCCGCGGTGATGCCGAGCCCGGAGGTCAGCCCTTCAGGGCCTCGGTCAGCTTCACTCGGCCGCCCGTGCGCAGCAGCGAGTTCTCGTAGATGCGCGCGCCGATGCCGACGATCACCACAGCACTGACGGCGAGCAGCGCGAGCGAGACGTAGGGCTCCCACCACTGCGCCTGCTCGAGGAAGATGCGCGTGGGCATGCCGACCGGCGACGAGAACGGCACATACGACATGATGCCGACGACGAGATCGTTGTCGTTGAAGAAGACGATCAAGAAGTAGGGCAGCATCACGAGCCACGTCACCGGTTGCAGCACCGTTCCCGTGTCCTCCATGCGCGACACGAGCGATGCCGACGCGGCGAACATCGCCGCGAGCAGCACGAACCCGACGGCGAAGAACACGATGAACCAGATCGCCGCAGGGCCGAGGTCGCTCAGCAGAACGTCTTGCCCGGTCAGCATGAGCGCGAGCGCCGCGGTCAGGGCGATGAGCACGATCTGCCCGAGCGCGAGCACCGAGTTGCCCACGACCTTGCCGGCGAGCAGCGCACGCGCGGGTACGGCCGTGAGCAAGATCTCGACGATGCGGGTCTGCTTCTCCTCCACGACGCTCTGCGCGATCGTGCCACCGAACGTGATCGCCGCCGTGAAGAAGACGATGCCGAACGCGAACGCGATGAGGAAACCCAGCCCCGAGTCAACCGGAGCCTCTTGCAGCAGTCGAATCTCGGGCTGCACCGACAGCACCTGCACGAGCAGTCCGGGAGCATCGTCGAGAGCGACGATCTCCAGTGCCGCTTCGCCGACCGCTGAGCCCTCGAGGGGCAGCACGGCCGCGTCGACCTCGCCGTCGCGCACGAGCCGTTCGGCCTCGGCGACGGTCGACACGGTCTCGACCTCGATGCCCTCGACTGTCTCGAGCGACTCGGCGACCGGCCCGATAGCGGCGACCGACGTGGTCGTACCGCTTCCGGCGACGAGGTTGGAGATGATGATGCCTGCCGCCACGATCACGACGAGGATCGCGGTGGAGATCAGGAACGACTTCGAGCGCACGCGCGAGGTGATCTCGCGGCTGGCGACGAGGCCCACTGCGGCGCGGGTGCTCAGCGCCGAGTGTGGTGCGGGAACGGTGGTGGTCATCACTGCACGACCTCTCGGAAGATCTCGGTCAGGGTGGGGCGGCGCGGCGCGAAGCGGCGCACCTCGCCGCGGCGAGCGGCCTGCTGCAGCACGGCCTGCGCGCCCGCGGTGTCGGACTCGAAGAGCACGTATCCGCCATCGAACTCGATGACGGCCACGTCGGGCAGCGCGCGCACCCAGGCGGCGTCGTCGGCCACCTGCAGCTCCCACTGCGACCCGGCGTTCGCCTCGCGCAGGGCATCCCGTGTGCCCGCCGCACGGATGGCACCGTCGGCGATCACGACGATGTCGTCGCAGAGGCGCTCGACGACGTCGAGCTGGTGGCTCGAGAACAGCACGGGAACCCCCTGGGCGGCGCGCTCGGAGAGCACGCCGAGCACGGTCTCGACCGCCATCGGGTCGAGGCCCGAGAACGGCTCGTCGAGCACGAGCACCTCGGGGTCGTGCACGAGGGCGGCCGCGATCTGCGCGCGCTGCTGATTGCCGAGCGAGAGCTTCTCGATGGGCTCATCACGCCGCTCGTGCAGTTCGAGGCGCTCGAGCAGCTCGTCAGCCTTCTGGGCGGCGACGCCCGCGCGCATGCCGCGCAGGCGGGCGAGGTACACGAGCTGCTCGTGCACTTTCATCTTCGGGTACAGCCCGCGCTCTTCGGGCATGTAGCCGAAGCGGCGGCGGCCCTCGCGCGTGAGGGGGCTGCCGTCGAGCGACACCTCGCCCGCGTCGGCGCCGAGCACGCCGAGGATGATGCGCATGGTCGTGGTCTTGCCGGCGCCGTTGCCGCCGACGAAACCGGTGAGCCGACCTCGGCCGACCTCGAACGACACATCGTCGAGCACGCGGCGCTCGCCGTAGTGCTTGGTCACGTTGCTGATCGTGAGCATGGATGCTCCTTCCGTCAGCCCCCACGCTAGGCAGAGCCGCCCGGCCGGGCATCCCCCGCGCGACGGGTGGGCATCCCCCGCACGGGTGACTACGCGACGTCTCCCGGAACAGCGACACCGTTCTCGTAGGCGAACACGACGGCGTGCACGCGGTCGCGCAGCCCCAGCTTGAGCAGCACCTTCGACACGTGCGTCTTGATGGTCGCCTCACCGAGCCACAGCTCACGAGCGATCTCGGCGTTGCTGAAGCCGCGGGCGAGCAAGCGCAGCACCTCGGTCTCGCGTTCGGTGAGGTCGGCGAGCCGCTCATCGACCGATGGCGACCCCTCCCGGGCAACGGTCGCGCGCTCGATGACGCGTCGGGTCACGTCGGGCGCGAGCAGCGCGTCGCCCTGAGCGACGACGAGCACGGCTTCGACGAGCTTCTCGGGGCTCGCGTTCTTGAGCAGGAACCCGCTCGCCCCGGCGTCGAGCGCGGCGAACAGGTAGTCGTCGCGATCGAACGTCGTCAGCACCAGCACGCCGACGGAGTGCTCGGGCCGGGCATCCCGCCCCGCCACGATGCGCCGCGTCGCCTCGAGGCCGTCCATGCCGGGCATCTGCACATCCATGCACACCACATCGGGCCGCAACGCCGCGACCTGCGTGATCGCCTCGGCTCCGTCGCGCGCTTCGCCGACGACGTCGATGCCCGGTTCCGATTCGAGGATCGTGCGGAACCCCGTGCGCACGAGATCGTGATCGTCGACCAGCAGAACACGCACGCTCACGACGCGCCCTCCTCGACACCGCGTTCATCGCTACGGTGGTCATCACCGCTGCGTTCCTGAACGACCAGGGGCACGGATGCTCGCACGAGGTAGCCCCCGCGGCTACGTGGCCCGGCCTCGAGTGTGCCGCCGATCGCCGCGAGCCGCTCGCGCATGCCGACCTGCCCGAGCCCGCCGCCCGCGCCGCCCGACGCGCCGCCCCGCGCCGCGCGGGCGCCGACGCCCGAGTCGGAGACCTCGAGCTCGACGACCTCGGGCGTGAAGCGCAGCCGCACCTCGAGGGCGGCGCTCGCTCCCGCGTGCTTGAGGCTGTTCGTCACGGCTTCGCGAGCCACTCGGTAGAGGGTGGTGTCGACGAGCGGGCCGAGCGGCACCGGGTCGCCGACCGTGGTGAGCGCGGCCGGCCGACCGGTGGCGCGCACCTCGTCGACGAGTGCGGGCAAGTGCGCCGTCGTGCGCGTGCTCGGCGAATCGTCGGCCTCGCCGTCGACGTCGCCGGGGGAGCGCAGGGTGGAGACGAGCCGGTGCAGCTCGTCGACCGCCTGTCTCGCCGATTGCTCGATCGCGGTGAGCGACGCGGCCGCCTCGTGCTCTGCGCCCGCCCGCCCGCTGCCGAGCGCGCGCCGAGCCGCACCGGCCTGGATTCCCATGACCGAGACGTGGTGGGCGACGACATCGTGCAACTCGCGGCCGATGCGCACGCGATCGAGGGCCACGGCTTGCTCGGCGGTGCGTTCCCGCTCACGGGCGAGCTCATCGGTGCGCGCCTGCAGCTGCGCGCGCTCACGTGCCGCAGCCCAGGCGCGGTCGCCGAACGCCCACGCGCCGGCGAAGTAGAGGATGTTGGTGATGACGCTGATGAGCCCGAACGCGACCCCCGGGGCGATGAGGCCGACGCCGGAACCCTCGGGCGCGAGCGAGGTGTCGAAGGCCGCTCGCGTGAGCCCCCAGAACAGCCAGAGGAACATGCCGCCGACGATGATGACGCGCGCGATGAACGCTCGTCGCCGCGACTGCGACCAGGCGCCGATCGAGTACATGGCCGCGAAGATCGCGATGTTGCTGAAGAGCACTTCGGGCACGGCGTTGTTGACACCGATGATGTAGACGGCCGAGACGGTGACGGTGACGGTGACCGGGTAGAGCCGTCGCCAGACCAGCGGGCCCGAAATGCCGAGCACCACGAGCACGGCCTTCCACGGCTCGGCCGGCTCGTCGAAGAACTCGGCAACCGAGTAGAGGGTCACGGTGGCCGAGGCGCCGACGGCGATGACGAGGGCTACGATCGCATCGGCGCGCAGGCCGGCGCGCCCCGGCGAGGGCCGCATCCAGTGCCCATCGGCATCGACGGGGAGCGCGGCGCGAGCGGAGGCAGTCACCCCAGCACGGTAGCCGCCGCACCGCGCGACGGCATCCGTCCTACGACGGATTCGTTGACGGCGCGCTCGTCAGCTCGACGAGCGCGCCGTTGAGCTGGTCGGCCTCGACCGACCAGAGCGCCGTGCAGGCCGCCGCGAGGTCGTCGACGGCGCCGGGTTCGTCGAGCGCTCCGACGACGAAGGTCACGGCTGCTGTGGGCGTGCCCTTCGTGCGCCAGCCGCTCGCGAGCGCTTGCACCCAGGTTTCGGCCGCCGATTTGAGGGTGACGTAGTTGGCCATGCCCCATTTCGGCTGGGCGACGGATGCGGAGCTCACGATCGCCAGACGCCCCGCACTCGACGCGCTGAGGTCGTCGCGCAGCTCGCGGCTGGCGACCCGCAGGGTCGTGAGAACGCGGCGCTCGAGCCACTCCCAGTCGTCGGGTGCCGAGCCGCCGCGCCACCCGCCGACGAGGTGCAGCAGGCCGTCGATGCTCGGCCGCCGGGCGCGCAGTGCATCCGCCCACTCGGCGACGGCGGCCGGGTCGGCGAGGTCGACGACCGCAGTCTCGGCCGCATCCACGTCGGTCAGCGACTCGGCACGCGAGCCGACGGCCACGACGTGGGCGCCCGCGGCGGTCAGGGCCGCGCACACCGCGCGCCCCCCGATGCCGCCCGCGCCCGCGACGACGACCGTGCGGTCGGTCGCGCCGCTCACGCGTCGCGACCGGTGATGCCCGCCGTCGATTCGATGACCTGCGCCATCTTCTTGTGCAGGGCCTCGTAGAACATCGACAGGGGGAACTCGTCATCGTGCACGAGATCGGTGTAGCCCTTGAGCGGGCCGGCGAGCACCTCGTCGCTTAGGCCGCGCGCCCAGACGCTCGCGGGGTGCGGCGCGAGCGTGCTCGAGACGAGCTCGTAGGCCGTGAGCCAGTGCACCGCCTTGGGCCGGTCGATCGACGCCCAGTAGAGGTCGTTGATCGCGTCAGAGAGCGCGACGACGACGTCGGGCACGGCCTCCCAGTCAATCGCGAGCTGCGTGTCGGTCCAGTGCAGCACGCCCTTCTGGTGCATCCACGCGAACAGCAGCTGACCGCCGACACCGTCGTAGTTGCGCACGCGCGTGCCCGTGATCGCGAACCGGAAGATGCGGTCGAAGATGACGGCATACTGCACGAGGCGCGCGTGCTGGCGCGTGACCTCGTCGGTGCCGTCGGCCCGCCACAGCGCGACGGCCTCACGGAACGCCGTGAGGTCGCAGCGCAACTCTTCGAGCGTATAGAGGAAGAACGGCATGCGCTGCTTGATCATGAACGGGTCGAACGGCAGGTCACCGCGCATGTGCGCCCGGTCGTGGATCATGTCCCACATCACGAAGGTGCGCTCGGCGAGCGCCTGGTCGTCGAGCAGGGCGAGCGCATCGTCGGGCAGGGCGAGCTTGGTGATCTCGGCGGCAGCGCGCACGACGCGGCGGTAGCGCGCGGCCTCGCGGTCGGCGAAGATCGCGCCCCACGTGAAGACGGGCAGCTGGGCGGGTGTGCCCTCCGGGGCGCCGGCGGGCACGCGCGGGGTGACCGCGACCGATTCGGGGAACAGCACGGCCGAGTTCGTGTCGTAGCCGGGCGTGAAGTCGGCGAACCGAAGGCCGAGGTACAGCGCGTTGCCGTAGGCGCTCGCTTCCAGCTCGGCGATGAAGTCGGGCCAGATGACCTCGAACACGACGGCTTCGACGAGCCGGTCGGCCGAGCCGTTCTGCGTGTACATGGGGAAGACGACGAGGTGCGCGACGCCGTCGCGGCGCTCAGCGGCCGGCCGGAACGCGTCGAGGGCGTCGTAGAAGTCGGGCACGGTGAAGCCGCCATCGGCCCAGCGCTCGAAGTCGAGCGCGCACGCCGTGAGGTACGCGGCGTCGTAGGGGATCAGGGGGCCGAAGTGACGCAGCGCGCTCGCGATCTCGGCGACGTGCTGGGCGGCTTCGGCGTGGTGAACCGACTCGGGGATGCTGCCGTCGTGCACCTGCATCGGGCGCAGCGCCTCGGCGGCGCGCTTGAGGCGCGACCACGCGGGGTCGGCGACGATCTGTGCGCTCGTGAGGGCGGCATCCCCGTGCGCACGAGCGGTGTCTTCGACGACCTCGGGCTCTCCGATGATGGTGCGGGTGCCAGCGGCGGCGGTGTCGGTCATGGGGTTCCCTCCTTCGTCGAGATCGCGCGGATGACGTGCCTCTCGAGCCTATGCAGGCGATCGCCGCACGTGGTTGTGATCAACGCACGAAACGTGCGCAGACGCCGGGATTCGCGCGTGCAATCCGTGCGGAGCAGCCGAGAGGGCGCAGGATGCTCGCCTCAGCCGGAAATCGACGCCCCGTGTTAGCGTGACCCAGCGGGCGACAAGCACCTCTCAGCCCACCTCGACGACGGCAGGCACCCGGAGGAGACGCGGGATGGGGACGTGGCCGATCGTTGCGCGCGGCGCGCTGCTCGACACGCTCGTCGAGGGGCTCACGCGCACGCCGCCCCGCTCGCAGCTGCTGCGCGGCCCGAGCGGCGTCGGCAAAACCACGCTCGCCGCTGCGGTCTCCGCTGCTCTCGCCGCGCGGGGCCGCACGATCGTGCCGGTCGTCGCCCTCGCCGAACTGCGTGAGGTGCCGCTCGGTGCGCTCGCTCCCCTCCTCGCATCGTCGAGCGTCGCCGAGCACGCCGACATCGCCGTGCGGCTGAGCGAGCTCGTCGCGATCGTCGGGCGGCACGCCGACTCGTACCTGCTCGTCGTCGACGATGCGCCGCTGCTCGACCCCGCGTCGGCGGCGGCGCTGTACCAGCTGGTGCGCGTGTTCGCCGTGCCGACCCTGCTCACGGCGCGGGATGAGCATGCTCTCACCGGCGCCGCCGCCCGCCTGCTGCACGAGGATCTCGTGACCGTGACCGAGCTCGAGGGGCTGTCGCTCGACGAGACCCGCACGGTGCTGCGCCGTCATCTCGGGGCCGACCCGCGACCCGAGTCGCTGCAACGGCTCTTCGGGGCGACGTCGGGCAACCCGCTCTTCTTGCGCGAGCTCACGCTGGCGGCCGAGCGATCTGACCGCGTGCGCCCGGGGCCGTACGGCATCGAGATCGACCCGGTGCGCCTGCCCGCGCACGTGCTCGAGACCGTCGCGGGCCGCCTGGCCGACCTGCGCCCCGAGCAGCGTCGGCTCGCCGAGCTCATCGCCCTCGCGCAGCCGTGGCCGCCTGCCGCGACGCGGCCGGACGAGCAGGGCATCGTGAGCGATCTGCTCGACGCGGGCGTGCTCGCGCTCGCCGAGCCGGCGGACGCCGGATACCTGCACCTCGCTCACCCGGTTTACGTCGAGGCGCTGCTCGCGGGCCTCAGCGCCGACGAGCGGGCCGAGCGCCGGCGCACGGCCGCGACGCGGCTGCTCGCTCTCGACGAGGAGCCGCTGCGGTTCACGGCCCTCTGCCTGCTGAGCGACGGCGGCGGCGTGCTGAGCCCGGCCGACCTGGTCTGGGCCGCCGAGTACGCGCACCTCGCGGGCGACCACGGTCGCGCCGTGCAGGCGGCCGAACGTGCCCTCGATCTCGCTCCGGATGCCCACGCCGCGCTCATCCGCGCGAGCGCTCTGAGCGCCCTGGGCGGCGACCCCGCCGCGACCGATGCCGCCTTCGCCCAGGCCGCCGAGCTCGCCGTCGATGCCGAGGCGCGCGCGCGTGTCGAGGTGCGCTGGGGTCAGCACACGGCGCTGCGCGCTCACGACCCCGCGCGCGCGGTCGAGCGCGCGAGCGCCGTGCTGCCCGCGCTCGGCGACGCGGCGGGCCTGCTCACGCCGGACCTCGCGAAGTGGCGCCTCATGGCGGGCGACGCGACCGCCCTCGACACCCCGCTCGCCCCGCAGACCGACGCGGACCCGGCCGCCGCCCTCAATGCGGCGATCGGCATGGCCATGATGGCGACGATGGCCGGGCGCGTCGACGACGCTCGCCAGGCCGTCGCTGCCGGGCGACCGCTCGCCGACCGCTTCGCCGCCGTGCAGCCCTTCGCCGGCGGGCTGCTCGACCTCTCCGAGTTCTTGGCGCATGTCGCCGAGGGTCGCATCGCCGAGGCCCGGGAGTTCGCCGAGCAGCGCCGACGTCAGCCGTTCGCCGACTCGGCCGGTGTCTGGTCGTACGCCCTCGCCCTCGTGCACCTCCACGCCGGCCGCCTGCACGACGCGCTGCCGCTCGCCCTGCTCGCCATCGAGCAGCTGCGCTGGCGCGATTTCACCGGTCTCGTCGGCCCGGCGATCGCCTTGGGCGCGACGGTGCACGCACAGCTCGGCGAGGTCGAGCCTGCTCGTGCGCTGCTCGACGCGCTGCAACCCGCGCACCGCGACGACGTCAAGGTCGTGCTGCAGGCGGCGGAGGCCGAGGCGTGGCTCGCCGTCGTCGCGGACGATCCCGGTCGGGCGACGGGGATGCTCGTACCCGCCGTCGCGCGCGGCGTCGAGCTGGGCCACCTGCTGCTCGCAGCCCTGACGGCCTCGGTGGCTGTGCGCATCGGCCCGGCGGCAGAGGTGCGCGGGCTTCTCGCGGCCGCGGCCTCCGCATCCGGTTCGCCGCTGATCACCGGCGTTGCGCAGCTTGCCGCGGCCGCGGCCGATCGCGATGCAAGCGCGGTGGTTGACCTGGCGCCCGACCTGGAACGCGCGGGGCTCGTCGCAACGGTGCAGGCGACGCTCGAGCGGGCGGCGGAGTGGGCGGGCGACGACCGCATGCTCGAGCGGCGCGCGCGAGTGCGGGCCGCCGAGCTGGGGCTCACGATCGTGCCCGTGCGCACGGCGCGCTCGGCGCGCAGCGAGACGGGATTGACCGAGCGGGAGTGGGTGATCGCTCAGGCGGCGGCGCGTCGCGAGCGCAGCCGGGAGATCGCCGACCGGCTCGGCGTCTCGGTGCGCACGGTCGACAACCACCTCGCGAGCGTGTACCGCAAGCTCGGCATCAGCGGTCGGGCCGAGCTCGAGGACGAGTTGCGCGGGCGGCTCTAGCCGACGCGAGCCCGGCGGGGTGACGCCGATCAGCGCGGTCGAGCTGCGCGGGCGGCTCTGACGGGTGTCATCGCCGCCCGCGCCCCCGGGCTTTCGGAGCGCGCTGGGCGCTACTGCGAGACGGGCGCGATGGTGTACTGAACCTGGCCCGTTCCTTCGGCGTTCTCGGCGATGATGACGGCAACGTTCCAGGTTCCGTTCTCGAACGCGCGAGTCTCCGCGCCGTCACCGAGCTGGATCTCGGAGACCTGGGTGTAGCCGGCGTCGAGAAGGTCGGTGAAGGCCTGTTGTGCGTCGGCGAGGCTCGCGACTGTGATCGCGGCGGTGTAGGTGTCGTTAGCGGCCGCCGAGAACACGACCTCGCCCGGCACCGTCGGAACGTCGGCCGGCCAGCTGTCCGGCAGGCTCGCGCCCGTGCCGTCGATGTCGACGTCGACACCGGTCTGGTCTTCGATGATCTGCTCGACGCCGCCCTCGACAAGACCGTCGGTGAGCTGCTCGAGCGGGTTGGCGAAGCAGCCGCTGAGCGTGAGGGCGACGCCCAGGCTCAGAGCGGCGATGGCGGGAACGGTGCGACGCATGGCGGACTCCAGTCGTTCGGGATGCTGTGCTCCCAGTGTGCTCCTCAACGACGCGCGATTCCATGAGTAGTCACTACTTGCGAGACACTGTCCCTATGGCTGGGGTGCTCATCGGGTTCGCGATCATCGGCGCAGTGATCGCCGCGGGCTACCTCGTGGGCCGGCTCGGCATCCTCGGCCCGCACGCCGAGTTCGTCCTCGGCCGCTTCGCCTTCTTCGTGCTCTCACCCGCGCTGCTCTTCACCGTGCTCGCCGAGGCCGACGCGCGGCAGCTGTTCTCCGCGCTCCTTCCGGTCTCCGCCATCGCCGCCCTCAGCTGCATGGCGGTGTTCGCGATCGTCGCACGATTCGTCTGGCGGCGCGCCGTTCCGGAGACCACGATCGGCTCTCTCGCCTCCGGATACGCCAACGCCAACAACATCGGGCTGCCGATCGCGGCCTACGTGCTCGGTGATCCGGCGTTCGCCGCGCCGATCATCCTGCTGCAGCTCGTGATCCTCACCCCGATCGCGCTCACCATCCTCGACGTGACGACGAGCGGCACGCTCTCGATCGGTCGCGTACTCAGCCAGCCCATCCGCAACCCGCTCATCATCGGCTCGGCGCTCGGTCTCGTGCTCTCCGTCACGGGCGTGGTGCTGCCCGAGCCGGTCATGGAGCCGTTCCACCTCATCGGCGCGGCAGCGGTGCCGACCGTGCTGCTGCTCTTCGGCATGTCCCTCCACGGTCGGCGCATCCTCGAACCGGGATCGGGCCGCCGCGACATCCTGCTCGCCGTCGGTCTCAAGATCGTCGCGATGCCGGTGATCGCGTGGGTGATCGGCGCCTTCGTGGTGGGGCTCACCGGGCTGCCGCTCTTCGCGGTCGTCGTGCTCGCGGCACTGCCGACCGCCCAGAACGTCTTCAACTACGCGGTGCGGTTCGAACGCGCTGTTCCGGTGGCGCGGGATGCCGTGCTCATCACGACCGTGCTCTCGGTTCCGGCGCTCGTGGTGATCGCCGCCCTGCTCGCCCCGCGCTAGACCTGCTCGTCGGTCGCCGACCCCGCCTGCTCGGCGGCCCGCCGGCGCCGCACGACCCGCACCGCTCGCCAGACGATGAACGCCACGACGACGATGATCGCGATGACGAGCACGGCGCGGCTGTAGCGCGAGGCGATGTCTTCGACCACGACCCAGTTCTCGCCGAGCACGTAGCCGAGCACGACGAAGATCGTGTTCCAGATGCCGCTGCCGATGGTCGTGAGCAGTAGGAAGAGCCACAGCCGCATGCGGTCGACGCCGGCCGGGATCGAGATGAGGCTGCGCACGATCGGGATGAAGCGCCCGATGAGCACCGCGATCGGGCCGAAGCGGTGGAACCACGCCATCGCCTTGTGCACGTCGGCACCGCTCATGAGCGGGACGCGATCGGAGAAGTGCGCGAGACGCTCGGCGCCCACCCCGTAGCCGAGATAGTAGAGCGCGAGCGCTCCCGATACCGACCCGATCGTCGCAGCGACAATGACGCTCACGAGGTCGAACGAGCCCTGGCTCGCGGTGAAGCCCGCGAGCGGCAGGATCAGCTCGCTCGGGATCGGCGGGAACAGGCTCTCGATCGCAACGAGGAGAGCAGCCCCGGCCACGCCGAGGGTCTCCATGACGCTGATGGCCCACTGGTCGATGCTCACGGGGTTCGACCCTACCCGGCCCGGCAGAGCCGTGCGCGTCTAGAAGATCATCGGGCGGTCATCGTCGTCGCCCTCGTCGAGCAGGTCGACGACGACGGGCACGTGGTCGCTCGGGGCGTCGCCCTTGCGCTGCTCGCGCTCGATGCGGGCATCCACCACCCGGTCGACGAAGCCGGGCGAGCCGAGGACGAAGTCGATGCGCATGCCCTCGTTGCGCGGGAACCGCAGCTGCTTGTAGTCCCAGAACGTGTAGCCCTCCGGAACGAGCGGACGCACCGCGTCGCTCAGACCCGCCAGCTCCAGCGCGGCGAAGGCGGCGCGCTCTGCTGGCGAGATGTGGGTCGACTGGCCCGGGATGAAGCTCGGGTCGCCCATGTCGGCGTCGGTCGGTGCGACGTTGAAGTCGCCCGTCAGGGCGAGCGCCCCACCCGGGTTCGCCGTGATCCACCGAGCGCTGTCGTCGGCGAGCGCGTGCAAGAACCGAAGCTTGTAGTCCATGTGCGGGTCGTCGAGCGCGCGACCGTTCGGCACGTAGAGACTCCACACCCGCACGTCGTCGATCGTCGCGCCGATCGCGCGGGCCTCGAGCGGAGCATCCGGACCGTCGTGGCCCTTCGCGAAGCCGGGCTGCCCGCTGAAGCCGATCTCGATGTCGGTCATCGGCAGGCGGCTCGCGATCGCGACACCGTTCCACTGGTTGAGGCCGTGCAGAACGACCTCGTAGCCGGCGGCCTCGAACGGCTCGAGGGGGAACTGCGCGGGAGTGCACTTGATCTCCTGCATCGCCAGCACGTCGACATCGGCGTTCACGAGCCAGTCGACGACGCGGCCGTGGCGGGTGCGGATGGAGTTGACGTTCCAGGTGGCGATGCGCATGCGCCCAGCCTACGAACTACAGTGAAGGGTGTGACTCCGGCCCGCGACCAACTCATCCAGTTCATCCGCGATGAGGCGGTCTTCCATGGAGAGTTCACCCTCACGAGCGGTGCCACCGCCTCGTACTACATCGACCTCCGCCGGGTCAGCCTCGACCACCGGGTCGCCCCGCTCATCGGGCAGGTCATGGTCGACCTGATCGCCGACATCCCCAACATCGACGCCGTGGGCGGCCTCACGATGGGCGCCGACCCGATCGCCGCCGCGGTGCTGCATCAGGGCGCAGCGCGCGGGCTCGCCTACGACGCCTTCGTCGTGCGCAAGGCGCCCAAAGACCACGGTCGCGGCAAGCAGGTCGAGGGCCCCGAGGTCGCGGGCAAGCGCGTGATCGTGCTCGAAGACACCTCGACCACGGGCGGCTCGCCCCTCGCCGCCGCGCGCGCCCTCGAGGCCGCCGGCGCGACCGTCGTCGCGGTCGCCGTGGTCGTCGATCGGGCAACGGATGCCCGGCGCGTGATCGAGGAGGCCGGCTACGAGTACCGCGCGGCCATCGGGCTCACCGACCTGGGGCTTGCGTGAGCGACGAGCGCGACCGCGAACCCGATCCCGACACGGGAGCGTTCGACGCCGACGAGTGGTTCCGCACGCAGTTCGGCGGGGATGCACCTGCTCCTCCTCCTGCTCCTCCTCCCTCGAGCCCGCCACCGCCCGCACCCGTCACGCCACCGGTCACGCCACCGGTCGCGCCACCCGTCACGCCGCCGGTCACGCCACCCGGCACGCCGCCGGTCACGCCACCCGGCGGAGGCGCCCAGCCCGGCAGTGTCGATCCGCACGGCACCTTCGCTCCGCCGCCGGCTCTCGTCGAGCCGCCGCCGACGATGCCTGCGATGCTGCCCCCCACCCAACCCGCAGTGCTCGAGCCCGACGCCACGCAGCCCTCGGCGGTCATCGAGCTCGAGCCGACGCAGCCCTCGGCGATCGTCGACGTGCCGACGGCCGCTCAGCCCCTCGGCGACGCGGCGACCGAGCTGCTGCGGCAGCCGGAGGAAGGCGGCGCTCTCGACGAGCTCTTCGGCAGCGACAGCTTCCAGGAGTACGACGACACCCTGATCGCGGCGGCGCCCCGCTCGTCGCGCCGCGGTGCGGGCGGCGATGGTGCGGGCGGCGGCACGGATGCTCCGCCACCGCCCGCCGCCGGTGAACGCGCTCCGCTCGGGCGGCAGCAGAAGGTGCTGCTGTGGGTGGCGGGGTCGCTCCTCGCGCTGCTCGCTCTCATCGCCCTCTTCTTCCTCGGCACGCGCATCCCGCTGCTGCTCGGCCCGGCACCGGGTGCCGAGCCCTCACCGACCGCGACGCCGTCACCGACGCCGACCGCGACCGAGCGCCCTGTCGGCCCGGTCGCCCCGGGGGAGTACCGGTGGGATGAACTGTGGGGCGGTGAATGCCTCGAGCCCTACGTCGACGCCTGGCAGGAGGAGTACACGGTCGTCGACTGCGCCGAGCCGCATACCGCTCAACTCGCCGACCGTGCGCCCTTCCCCCTGCCGGAAGGAGCGACGGAGCAGGGGCCGTATCCTGGCGCTGAGGCCCTCGCCGCTCAGATCTCGCTGCTGTGCGGCCGGCCGGGCGTCATCGACCTGGTCGCCGCGGCCGCGTTCACCGATATCCAGGTTCAGGGCGCGTACGCGGTCACGGAAGAGCAGTGGGACGACGGCATGCAGGACTTCTTCTGCTTCGCCAGCCGCTCGTCGGGCGAGCCGCTGACCGTGTCGATCGTGCCCGTGGGCTGAGCCCCCGCTGCGTTACCGCTGCGTCGCCGCCGCCGCCGCCGCGCGACCGGGAAAGACCGCCGATCGGTGCTACAGCTCGGTCTCGATCGGGCCGGGCACGACGAGCTCGTGCACGCCCTGCAGGATCTCGTCGGGCCGGAACGGGTAACGGGCGATCTCGGCCTCGTCGCTGATTCCGGTCAGGACGAGCACCGTGTGCAGCCCGGCCTCGATGCCGGCGACGATGTCGGTGTCCATGCGGTCGCCGATCATCGCCGTGTTCTCGCTGTGCGCACCGATGCGGTTCATGGCCGAGCGGAACATCATGGGGTTCGGCTTGCCGACCACGTACGGGTCCTTCCCCGTCGCCTTCGTGATGAGGGCCGAGATGGCGCCGGTCGCGGGCATCGGCCCGTCGGCGCTCGGGCCCGTCGCGTCGGGGTTCGTCGCGATGAAGCGGGCACCCTGCCCGATGAGCCGGATGGCCTTCGTGATCGCGTCGAAGGAGTAGTTGCGGGTCTCACCGACGACCACGTAGTCGGGGTCGGTCTCGGTCATGATGAAGCCGGCCTCGTGGAGGGCGGTCGTGAGACCGGCTTCGCCGATCACGTAGGCCCGTCCGCCCGGGATCTGGCTCGCGCAGAAGTCGGCGGTCGCGAGAGCGCTCGTCCAGATCGACTCCTCCGGCACGTCGAGCCCGCTCGCCCGCAGCCGGGCCGCGAGGTCGCGCGGCGTGAAGATTGAGTTGTTCGTGAGCACGAGGAACGGTGTTCCGGCGTCACGCCACTGGCGGATCAGCTCGACCGCACCCGGTAGCGGAGTGTTCTCGTGCACGAGAACACCGTCCATGTCCGTAAGCCAGCACTCGATATCGCGTCGGTTGGTCACGCGCGCCAGCCTAACGTTCGGTCGCGCTCGAGGATCGACGGCCGTTGCTCGCGCGACGCAGCCGGTCGCGGATCGCCACCGCGACTCCGGGCCCCGGAGGCTCCAGTGCGACGACCCGGCTGATTCCGGCGTCGTCGGCGGCTCGCAGAGCCGCGTACAGGGTGCGCGCGAACTCGTCGACGGACTCCGGCGCCGCGAGCCGGACGACTCCCGCGGGCGTCTCGAGGTGGCGGAGCGCGATGAGGCCGTCACCCGGTCGGGGCGTCTCGTTGAGAACGACCGCCGCTGCCGGCGCGTAGTGCGAGGGCAGCGAGCCGCTGACCCTGATTCCTGCCGCACGCTCGCCCAGCGCTGAGCCCGTCACCGCCGTGATCATCTCGTCGGTGATCGAGCCGGGCCGCAGCACAGCGGGGGCCGGGCCGGTGCAGTCGATGATCGTCGATTCGATCCCGACCTCCGGCTGCTCGCCGTCGAGGATGATGTCGGTCGGCCGGAGGATGTCGCCGAGCTCGGCCCGAACGGCATCCGCGGTCGTCGGAGAGACCCGGCCGAACCGATTGGCGCTGGGAGCCGCCACACCGCGACCACCGAGGTCTTCGAACTGACGGAGGAGCTGCACTGCGGTCGGGTGGCTCGGCACCCTGACTCCCACGGTCGATTGCCCGCCGGTCACGACATCGTGCACGGCAGCGGAACGGCGCACGATGAGGGTCATCGGGCCGGGCCAGAAGGCGCGGGCGAGAGCGAGGGCGTAGTCGGCAACCCCGTCGGCGAGTGGGGCGAGCAGCTCGACGTCACTGACGTGCACGATCAGCGGGTGATCTGCCGGACGACCCTTGGTCTCGAAGATCCGTGCCACGGCTGCGGGGTTCGAGGCATCGCCGCCGAGGCCGAATACGGTCTCGGTCGGGAACGCGACCAGGTTCCCCTCCGCGAGAGCGCGGGCGGTACGGCGAATGGGTTCGGGGATCATCGGGACGATTATCCCGCCCCTGCCCGACTCCGCCCCGACCTCGCCCCGTTCCGCGTCTGCTCAGGTGTCCGCCGCGAGGCCCGCAACCGGCACCACGGGCAGCTGGAGGCGGGCGCTCGCGATGCGCACCGCATCCGGGTTCGCATCGATGCTGACGGTGCGCCGCCCGAGCGTGCGGGCGGCGGCGGCCGTCGTGCCGCTGCCCGCGAAGGGGTCGAGCACCCAGTCGCCCTCGCGGCTCGAGGCCTGCACGATGCGGCGCAGCACTCCGAGCGGCTTCTGGGTCGGGTAGCCGGTCTTCTCGCCCCCGTTCGTCGGAACGATCGTGTGCCACCAGACGTCGGTGGGCAGCTTGCCGCGCGCGGCCTTCTCGGCTGTCACGAGCCCGGGCGCCATGTAGGGCTCGCGGTCGACCGCCTCGCTGTCGAAGAAGTAGGTGGCCGGGTTCTTGACGTAGACGAGGATCGTGTCGTGCTTGGTCGGCCACCGCCGGCGCGACTTGGCGCCGTAGTCGTAGGCCCAGATGAGCTCGTTGAGGAAGCACTCGCGGCCGAACAGCGCGTCGAGCGCGACCTTGGCGTAGTGCGCCTCGCGCCAGTCGAGGTGCAGGTAGAGCGTGCCGTCGTCGCGCAGCACGCGGTGGGCCTCGATCAGGCGGGGCGCGAGGAAGCCCCAGTAGTCGCCGAAGGCATCGTCGTAGCTGCTGAGCGCCTCGACCGTGCGGGTGTAGCTCGCACCGGCGAAGCCGAGGTGCGTGCCCTCGGGGTCGCGGGTGCTGCGGGTCGTGCGGCGGTGCTGCGTGCGGCCCGTGTTGAACGGCGGGTCGAGGTAGACGAGCTGCATGCTCGCGTCGGGCAGAGCGGCCATCGCCGCGAAGTTGTCACCGTGGAGGAGCAGGTCGGGGCCGTCGGGGCGCCACACCGCGTCGGGATCGGGGGTCGCTCCCGTGTGCGGCGGGGGCACCCGGATGCTCATGGCCCGAGATTAACAGGGTGCGCGCGTGCTGGCCGCCGCCGGGCGCGAGGTGGACCTGGCTGTGCTCGGCCGGACGAGCTCAGCCGACCAGGGCGTTGGCGGGCTCGGTGCGGTAGGGGCGTCCGCTGGGTGCGCGCCACTCGAGTGCCCCACCCCCGGCGTGATGAACCTGCCAGGCGGTGTGGTGCTTGAGCTGGTGGTGGGCCTCGCACAGGTGCGCGAGGTTGTCATGTCGGGTCGCCCCGTGGTGCTGCCAGTCGACGGTGTGATCGATGTCGGAGTTCGCCGCTGCCCGGCCGCACCCGGGGAACCGGCAGGTCTCGTCGCGGATGCGCAGCCAGAGTCGGAGGTCGCGCGGCACGGCGTAGCGATCGCGGCCGACCGACAGCACGGTGCCGGTCTCGGGGTGCGTGAGCAGTCGCACGAAGCTCGGCGCGTGCGCGGCGAGCTGGCGGGCGACCTCGGTCGAGATCGGGCCGTAGCCCTCGAGGGTGCTCGGGTGGCGGATGCCACGAGCGCCCAGCCCGCCAGCATCGGCCGACCTCTCGCCGCCGTTCTCGAGCAGGGCGAGCACGGGCACCGTGACGAGCACGGTCGCCCGAACTCCACGCCCGACGCCCGAGTCGGGCATGACGCCGTCGATGAGCAGATCGGCGAACACGTCGGCGCGCCGCTGGGTGAGGGTGCGGGGCTCATCGAGTGCACCGAGGCCGGAGGCCAGCTCGGTCAGTCGTCGGTACGCCCCGACCGCCTGCTCGGCGGGCAGGTGCGCCGTGAGCCAGGCCATGCCGTCGCGGCCGGGTTCGAGCCGCACCGAGCGCGAGTCTTCGGCGGCACGGCGGCGCACGTCGACCGAGTCGGGGTGCAACCGTTCGCGCAGAGCTCGGGCCATCTGCCGGAAGCCGCTCGCCGAGCGGGACTCGGCCACGGGCAGGGCGGCGGCCTCGAATGATGACCAGGCCTGCTCGGGCAGTGATCGGGCCTCGTCGACGAGCACGCTCGCGTGGCGGTAGGTGATGCTGCCGGTGCGCAGGGCCTCGAGTGTCGGGCGCAGGTCGTGCACGAGCGCAGCACTGTCGGCGACGAGCTGCTCGGCCTCGCGCTCACCGATGCGCAGCGCCGCGCTGAGCTCGGTCGTCGCCACGCGCCGCGCCGTCATCTCGCGCGACCAGCCGCTGCCGCCCGAGGGCAGGTGCGCCTCGGCCGCGAGCGCGAGCCGCCGCACCTCGTCGATCGCCACCGTGCGGTAGGCGGTCAGCGATGCGACGAGCCGGTCGACCTCGACGATCGAGTCGATCACCGTGCCGAGCCCGGCGTCGATCGCGGCCGCGGGCGTCGCCGGCAGCGCGACGGCCGGAGCCTTCGCGGCGGGTGCAGTGGTGCTCGACATGCCGGCAGTCCAGCACCGACCACTGACAGTGGGGCTGCCGAGGGTGGGCTCGACCGGCGTCGGGGGAATGCTGTCTGATCAGGCCTTTTGGGGAGGAGGGGAGACCGTTTCCGGCTCGGGGGCTGCGGCTGCAGCATCCACCGCCCGGCGCCGCGGCGACCGCAGCAGCACGGCGATGAGCAGAAGCGTCACGCCGATCGCCGCGCCGTACGCGGGCGTGAACCCGGCCACGAGCAGCGTCACGACCCCGGCGATGCCGAGGACGACCTTGAGCGCGGCCATCCACGGCCCGACCGGCGCTGCCGCGGGGCGGCCGCGCGCGTCGCTGCGGCGCTCGAGCCAGCCCACCCCGATGACGATCGGGATCAGCAGCAGCGCGACCGCGACGAGGAACGGCGGCCGGCTCTGCCACCAGCCCGCGCTGAGCGGCTCGGGGAACGGCGCGCCCGACACGACCAGAACGACCGCGATGAGCACGATCACCGGCACGTGCCACAGGTAGATCTGCATCGCGTTCTTGTTGATCGCACCGCTCAGCCCCGCGAAGGTCTCGCGCTCGGCGAGACGCGCCAGCCACGGGCGCAGGAAGGCGAAGAGCAGCGTCTGGCCGACACCGAGCACGAGGATCGCCGCGGTCGGGGGGTTCAGGTTGTCGTACATGTCGGTCGAGTACCCGACGACGGTCGTCAAGAACAGCAGCACGCCGAAGGCGGCGAGTCCGGTGAGACCGAGCATCCAGCGGCGACGCCAGTCGAACCAGCCGTCGGCGAGGCAGAAGCCGAGCTGCTGGATGAAGATCCAGACGAACAGCAGGTTGAGGGCGCCGATCAGGGGCTGCGCCGTGAGCAGGGCGACCGTGTCGACGACCATGACGCCCCCGAGAAGGGTGAGCAGGGTCGCCCACGGCGCACGCTCGTGCAGGCGGGCCATGAGGGGGACGAGGCCCGAGCATCCCAGGTACACCGCCAAGAACCACAGGGGCTGCCCGATGCGGAAGCCCACGTCGGCGAGCACCTCGTCGGGCAGGCCCACGAGGCCGAGCACGGCGAGCGTGATGCCGACGAGCCCCAGCGGCAGCAGAGCCGGCCGGGCCAGGCGCGCGACGCGGTCGCGCACGTAGTCGGCGCCCGTGACCCCTCGCTCGCGCTGGCGCCTCCAGGCGAGCAGGCTCGAGAAGCCGCCCATGACGAAGAACAGGGGCATCACCTGCACGAGCCACGTGCTCCAGGCGAAGATCGGATGCCCGTCGAGCGAGTTGATGATGGCGAGACCCTCGGACTCGACCGTGATGCCCGCCATCATGACGTGCAGGCCGACGACGACGACGAGGCAGGCGGCGCGCACGAGGTCGACAGCGTGATCACGGGTGGGTGTGGCCATGATGGCTTCAGGGTACGTCAGCAGGCCGGGCGGCGGTAGCGGCGCCCCGTAGCCTGGGGGCATGACCGAGCCCGAGCCGACCGCCGAGCCGACTCTGGAGTGGACGACCCACGGCGTCGGCCCGTGGCAGGGCGAGCTGCCCGACGACCCGCGCCTCGACCCCGAGCTGCTGGCCCACGGCGACACCCGCAACGTCATCGACCGCTACCGCTACTGGTCGATGGAGGCGATCATCGCCGACCTCGATGCGCGCCGACACCCGTTCCACGTCGCGATCGAGAACTGGCAGCACGACATGAACATCGGCTCGATCGTGCGCAGCGCCAACGCCTTCCTCGCCGCCGAGGTGCACATCGTCGGCCGCCGCCGCTGGAACAAGCGCGGCGCCATGGTCACCGACCGCTACCAGCATGTGACGCATCACGAGACGATCGCCGACCTCGTGGCGTTCGCGCGCGCGAACGGCCTGCCGATCGTCGCGGTCGACAACGTCGACGGGTCGAGGCCGGTGGATGCTGCGCCCCTGCCGCGCGAGTGCATCCTGCTGTTCGGGCAGGAAGGCCCGGGGCTGAGCGACGACGCGCTCGCCGCCGCTGACGAGGTCGTCGAGATCACGCAGTACGGCTCGACGCGCTCGATCAACGCGAGCGCCGCGGCCGCGATCGTCATGCACGAGTGGGTGCGGGCGCACGCGCGCGGCGAGTGAGCATCCCGCGCCCGATCGCTCTTGACGGCGCTCGCCGCAGCCGATGGACTGAGCCCATGACCGCGATCACGGACGATCTGCCCGCACAACTGATCCATCAGGAGCACGAGGGCTGGGAGGCGATGACGCGGGGCGAGGGCGGCTCGCACTCGTTCCAGGCGATGCTGCCCGAGGCGATCATGGTGTTTCCGGGCACGCTGCTCGAGCGCGGCGCGGTGATCGCGGCGCTCGACGGCGTGGTGTGGGGCTCGTACGCGCTCAGCGAGCAGCGCGTCGTGCGGCTCGGCGACCGGGCCGCGATGCTCGTCTACCGGCTGCGCGGCGTGCGCGACGGCGAGGCCGTCGACCTGTGGGCGACCACGACCTACGTGTATGTCGACGGTCGCTGGCGCGTCGGTGCGCACCAGCAGTCGCCCGCTTCCGACTAGGGGTCAACGCGCACGGCGAATGCGCATCGGCCCCTTCGCCGTCGACGGGTCGACGACTCTTCCGCCCTGGGTGATCTCGACCTCGCCCGCGGCGACGAGGCGCCGGGCCGCGCGCCGGGCGGGCTCCATGAGCTCGCGCCAGGCGTCGTCGTCACCGCCCACCGCCCGCGCCGCCTCGCTCGGGCAGATCGTCGCGCCGGCGGCGCGGCCGGCGAGCAGGCTCCGGATGCTCTCCTCGAGCGCCCGATCCACGGGCCGCACACCCCGGGCGCGGCAGGCGTCGCTGCACCAGCGCACCGCATCCCAGTCGCGCGCCCAGCGCGCCCGCCACTCGATGCGGCGGCCGCATGAGCCGCAGACCTTGTCGGCGCGGCCCCCCGCGGATTCTTCTGCCTCACCGCGCCTGCGCCCCATGCCGCCATCCTCGCTGGCGAATCCGACGACTAGCTTCGAACGGATGCGGCCCCCGCGCGGCACTCGCGCGCGAGCAGCAGCCCGACCGCGGCGATGACGGCCACGGCGATGGCGGTGCCGCCGAACAGCAGCAGCGCTCCGCCCGCCTCGTAGGCGAGGCCCGAGACGGCCGCCGCGATCGTCGCGGCCGCGAGACCGATGCCGCGCAGCAGCCCCTGCGCTGAACCCGCGCGGGCCGGGTCGACGGCGTGCGCCATCGCCGCGGCGGCACCGATGAAGGCGAGCGCCTGGCCCGTCGATTCGACGAAGCCCATGCCGGTGGCGATGAACGGGTTGCCCACGAACCCGTAGAGGGTCACGATCGGCAGCAGGATGAGCAGGCCGCGCGCGTAGGCCGAGACCCCGCCACGGCGGTCGGCGAGGCGCCCGGCCCAGCCGGCGACGAGCACGTAGGGCACGGCAAAGAGCGCATAGCTCGCGGCGGTGAGCACCGGTCCGGCTCCGATGTCGGCCATGAAGCGCGGCCACACGCCGTCGTAGGCGCCGGTCGGCACCATGACGGCGGCGTAGAGCAGCACGATTCCGATGATGCGGGGCGAGCGCAGCAGGTCGAGGCTCGTGCGCGGGGCGCTCGCGCCGAAGCGCAGCGTGCGGTCGGCATCCGTTCCGTCGAAGCCGATGACCCCCGCCGCGATGCCGCCTGTGGGGGGATGCGGGTCGTCGCCGATCGCCGGCACGTGCGCCGTCTCACGGAATCCGATCAGCACGGGCAGGAGAGCCACCAGCACGATGACGGCGGCGACGGCGAGGATCGCGCTCGGCCCGGCGACCGAGAGCGCGAGGCCCGAGGCGAGTGGCCCGACCGCGATGCCGGCGAGCTCGGCGGCGCCGAGGCGCCCGAGCAGTTCGCCGCTGCGCCGGTGATCGTGGCGCACGATGAGGGCGCTCGCGGCGATGACGAAGATGCCGAAGCCGAATCCGCCCACGGCGCGCCCGGCGATGAGCTGCCAGCCCTCGACCGACACCGCGCTGAGGCCGAGCGAGGCGGCCACCATCACGACGCCGATCACGGCCATCAGGCGCGCGTGACCGCGGTCGGCGGCCGGCGCGACGAGCAGCTCGGCGATGAGGGCGGCGGCGAACCCTGCCGCCGCGAGGTAGCCGATCTCGGCGGTGCTGACGCCGAGCGAGCCCTGCAGGGCGGGGATGAGGGGGAAGATGACGAACGAGGCCGATGAGAGCAGCACCATGGCGGTGACGACGCTCGGCACGAGGAGTCGCGCGGGGTCGCGGCGCTGCGCGGTCATGAGGAGGGTCCTGATCTATTGTTGTCCAACTGGACAATAAAGCTAGCACGGCTTGTCCGACTGGACAATATCGCCTCGTCGCACCCTATGCTCGACGGGTGGCCGAACGGAAGACGTCTGATCAGCGACGCGACGAGATCGTGCGCGCCACGCTCCGTCTCGTGGCCGCGAAGGGCTTCGCCGGCGTGACGCTCCGCGAGGTCGCCACCGAGGTGGGCGTCGTGCACGGCCTCATCCGCCACTACTTCACGAGCCGCGACGAGCTCGTCGCCGCCGCCTTCGACCACGCCGTCACGAGCGAGCTCGCGAGCGACCGCGCGCTTCTCGACGGCCTCGACCCCATCGCGGCGCTCGCCGGCTGGCTCGCCGCCACCCCCGAAGACCACTACCGGGTGTGGATCGACGCGTGGAGCGAGGCTCCGCGCACGCCGGCGCTCGCCGCCGCGCTCGACCGGCACCATCGCGACTGCGAGCGCATCTTGACCACCGTCATCGAGCGGGTGGTGGATGCCGGGCTCGGCGCGAGCGCCGACCCCGCGGCCGACTCGCGCCTGCTCACCGCCGTCGCCGACGGCGTCGCCGTGCAGCATCACGCCGTCCGTGTCATCGACGTCGACGAGGCGAACGCGATCGTCTTCGGCGTGGCCGAACGGCAGCTGTCGCTCGAGGTCGGCAGCCTCGCGCGCGCCAACCCCGTGCCCGCCCGCGGCCAGTGGGCCGAGGGCGCTCCTCGATAGACTCAAGGGCAAGCCCTCACCATCTCTCGAAGGGACCACCCATGCCTGCCGTCGTCATCATCGGCGCCCAGTGGGGCGACGAAGGAAAAGGCAAGGCGACCGACCTCCTCGCCGGGCGCATCGACTACGTCGTCAAGTTCAACGGCGGCAACAACGCGGGCCACACGGTCGTCGTGGGCGACGAGAAGTATGCGCTGCACCTGCTGCCGAGCGGCATTCTGACGCCCGGCGTCACCCCGGTCATTGCCAACGGTGTGGTGGTCGACATCGAGGTGCTGTTCGGCGAGCTGGATGCCCTGAGCGCCCGCGGCGTCGACGTCTCGAAGCTGCTCATCAGCGCCAACGCCCACGTCATCACGCCCTACCACCGCACGATGGACAAGGTCACCGAGCGCTTCCTCGGCAAGCGTCAGATCGGCACGACGGGCCGCGGCATCGGCCCCGCCTACGCCGACAAGATCAACCGCGTCGGCATCCGCATGCAAGACCTCTTCGACGAGAACATCCTGCGCCAGAAGGTCGAGGGTGCCCTCAACATCAAGAACCACCTGCTCGTCAAGGTCTACAACCGACGCGCGATCGGCGTCGACGAGGTCGTCGACGAGCTGCTGAGCTATGCCGACCGCCTGCGGCCCATGGTCGTCGACACTGGGCTCGTGCTGCACCAGGCGCTCGAGCGCGGCGAGACCGTGCTCTTCGAGGGCGGGCAGGCGACGATGCTCGACGTCGACCACGGCACCTACCCCTTCGTCACCTCGTCGAACGCGACGAGCGGCGGCGCCGCGACCGGCTCAGGCATCGGGCCGAACCGCATCGATCGCGTCATCGGCATCGTCAAGGCGTACACGACGCGCGTCGGCTCGGGTCCCTTCCCCACCGAGCTGTTCGACGAGTCGGGCGAGTTCCTGCGCAAGACCGGCTTCGAGTTCGGCACGACCACGGGCCGCCCGCGCCGCTGCGGGTGGTACGACGCCCCGATCGCGCGCTACACCGCGCGCATCAACGGCGTCACCGACTTCGTCATGACGAAGCTCGACGTGCTCACGGGGCTCGAGAGCATCCCGGTCTGCGTCGCCTACGAGGTCGACGGCGTGCGCGTCGACGAGGTGCCCGTCTCGCAGAGCGACTTCCACCACGCGACGCCGATCTACGAGAACTTCCCCGGCTGGTCCGACGACATCACGGGTGCCCGCACCTTCGACGACCTGCCGAAGAACGCGCAAGACTACGTGCTCGCGATCGAGGCCATGAGCGGTTCGCGCATCTCGGCGATCGGCGTCGGCCCGGGCCGTGACGCGATCGTCGTGCGGCACGACCTGCTCGACTGACCCTGCTCATGACGGCGGCCGACCTGCCCTACGCGGCGCTCGAGGGCCACGGTCTGCGCCTCGAGCCCTACGACCCCGCGCACCTGCCGGGGCTCACGGCCGCGCTCGGCCGCCCCGAGGTGTTCGCGGGCGGCTGGGGCGGCGGGCCCGCCGGCGCGCGTTCGGGCGACGAGTTCGCCGAGTGGCTTCCCACCTACCTGCCGGTCGGGCGCGCCCACGTGTACGTGGTGCGGTCGCTGTCGGTTCCGGATGCTGCGCGCACGATCATCGGCACCTCGACGATCCTCGACCTGAACCCCGCGGCCGAGTCGGCCCACATCGGCTACACCGCGTACACACCGGAGGCGTGGGGATCATCCGTCAACCCGGCGGCGAAGCTCCTGCTGCTCGGCCACCTGTTCGACCACGGGTACGGCCGCGTGAAGCTGCAGGCCGACGTGCGCAACGCGCGTTCGCGCGCGGGCATCGAGAAGCTGGGGGCGCAGTTCGAAGGGGTCGCGCGCCGCGACGCGCAGCGCGCCGACGGCTCGTGGCGCGACGCGGCGATCTACTCGATCGTGGTCGACGAGTGGCCCGCGGTGCGCGCCGGGCTGCTGGTGCGTCTGGGCGAGTCGCCGGCTTAGCCGCCCGCGACCGCGCCGAACCAGGCGACGCCGAGCGCGACGCCGGCGATGCTCGCCACGATCGCGGTGCCGAGGGCCAGGATCCAGTCGCCGACGGTCGGGTGGTTCTCACCGGGTTCCGGCGGGCGCCGCAGCGACAGCAGGTGGGCGCGGGCGGGATGGGCCTCCCAGAAAGGGCGGCCCTGGGCATCCACCCGCCCCAGCATCATGCGCTGCGGAGCCGCCTGCAGCAGCAGCACGAGCGGAGCGAGCCCCATGACGATGAAGAGCAGCCCGATGATGAGGCCCACGATGTCGCCGCCGAGGAAGAAGGTCTGGAAGAACACGATCGAGAGGCTCACGAAGAGCGCGGGCCAGGCGAAGGCGAGCAGCGCGACGCCGAAGCCCTGGGCGAGCGTCGCTCCGATGAACACCACGGCGAGCCCGCCGAGCACGCTCGTCGGGGCGAAGGCGACGATGGCATCGGTGCACTCGACCTCGACGACGAACGGGCCCCCGCGGGCGCACGACCCGCCGAGCGCGGCGATCGCCAGAGCCACCTGGTACAGCAGGGTGATCGCGAGGGCCCCGCCGAACCAGCCCAGCGCCGAGCCGAGTACACGGGTCGCCGCCGCATCGCGCCAGGTGCGGCGCTCGGGCGCATCCATCGTCATGGCGTCACTGTAGGGCCGGGGGCCGCCGCATTTCCAGCATTCCGCGTGCCTGTCGGGCGATACGCTCGAGGCATGGATGACGCGGCCCTCGTCGAGCTCGCCTCGCTGCGGCGCAGCATCGACAACATCGATGCAGCGCTCATCCACCTGCTCGCCGAGCGCTTCAAGTGCACGCAGACCGTCGGGCGCCTCAAGGCCGCGACGAACATGCCCCCGAGCGACCCGGAGCGGGAGCGCGTGCAGATCGAGCGCCTGCGCGCCCTCGCGACCGAGGCGCAGCTCGACCCGGCGTTCGCCGAGAAGTGGTTCAACTTCATCGTCGCCGAGGTCATCCACCACCACGAGCAGATCGCCACCACGGGCACGATCGCCACCGAGCCCGAGCAGTAGCGGCTTCTCGCCGTCGCGGTCGTCGACGACCGCCCACGCCGGTGCGCGGCAGTATTCTCGCCAGGTGACCAGCGCTCCTCCCCCCGCTCCTCCTCGCTCCTCCGACGCATGGATCGCGGTGCAGTTCACGCTCGCCGGAGTCGTCTGGGGTGCGAGCTTCCTGTTCATCGCCCTCGCGCTCGAAGGCCTCTCGCCCGCCCAGGTCGCGACCGGTCGCACCCTGTTCGGCGCGATCACGCTCGGGCTCATCGCGCTCGTCACACGCGACCGTCTGCCGCGATCGCGGCGGGTGTGGGCGCACCTGGCGTTGCTGTCGGTGACCTTCGCGGTCATCCCCTACATGCTCTTCGCCTGGGCGCAGCAGTATGTGGCGTCCGGGGTCGCGAGCATCCTCAACGCCACGACGCCGATCATGACGGCGCTCATCGCGGGGCTCGCCTTCCGCATCGAGAGGCTCTCGCGCGAGCAGGTGCTCGGCATCGTCGTGGGCATCGTCGGCGTCGTCGTCATCGTCGGGCCCTGGCAGGGCATCGAGCCGGGCTCGGGCGGCATCGCGCCCTACCTCGCCCTGCTCGGTGCGACGGCCTGCTACGGCTTCAGCCTCTCCTACATGCGCCGCTTCTTGAGCAACAGCGGGGTCAGCGCGATCGTCTTCAGCTTCGTCATGATCGGCCTCGCGGCGGTGTGGATGCTGCTGCTGACGCCCGTCATCGGCGCCGACCCGATCGAGCTCACGCCGAGGGTGCTCATCGCCATCGTGCTGCTCGGCGCCCTCGGCACGGGCCTCGCCTACGCCTGGAACCAGAACGTCGTGCGCGCCTGGGGGCCGACCCGTGCCGCGACAGTCACCTACATCTCGCCGCCCGTCGGCGTGCTGCTGGGCGTGCTCGTGCTCGGCGAGACGCTCGTCTGGAACGAGCCCGTCGGCGCCGTGCTCGTCATCCTCGGCGTGCTGCTCGCTCAGCGGCGCGTGCGCCTGCCGAGTCGTCACCGCCGCGCGACACCAGACGGTGGGTGACCTCGAGCGCGAGTGAGCCGATCGCGCTCGCACCCACCGTGACGAGCAGCAGCTCGAGGGGCGGAGCGCCGAGCTGCAGGAAGTCGGTGACGACCGGGATGAGCAGCAGCACGGGCAGCCCGAGGTAGGCCGCGACCACGACGAGGCTCGTCACGAGCGTGAACGGCCGCGACAGGATGACGAGCACCCAGAGCGCCGTGAGCGTGAGCGTGATGACAGCGGTGGTCTGCACGACCGCCGCCTCGGCGCCGCCGAGGTAGCTGTAGGCGACGACGGAGATGAGCGTTCCGCCGACGATGAGCCCCGAGGGGATGCAGAACCGCGCCGCCCGTCGGAGGAAGCCGGGGCGGTAGCGCTGGATGTTTGGCAGCAGCGCGAGCACGAGCGCGGGCAGCCCGATCGTGAGGCCGTCGACGATCGACAGCTGGCGGGGCAGGAACGGGAACGGCCAGAGCAGCGCCCCGAACACGACGGCGAAGAGGATGGCGTAGGTCGTCTTCGACAGGAAGAGCTTGGCGAGGCGCTCGACGTTGGCGATGACCTGGCGGCCCTCGGCGACGATGCGCGGCAGGCGGCTGAACTGCCCGTCGAGCAGCACGAGGCGCGCGACCGCGCGCGTCGCCGCCGCGCCCGAGCCCATCGCGATGCCGAGGTCGGCGTGCTTGAGCGCGAGCGCATCGTTGACGCCGTCGCCCGTCATCGCGACGGTGTGGCCGAGGCGCTGCAACGACAGCACCATGGCCTTCTTCTGCTCGGGGGTCACGCGGCCGAAGACGCGGTGCTCGGCCATAATCGCGTCGAGCTCGGGCTCGCTCGTCGGCAGTTCGCGCGCGTCGAACCCCGGCCCGTCATGGTGGATGCCCGCCTCGCGCGCCACCGCGGCCACCGTGCGAGGGTCATCACCCGAGATGACGCACAGCTCGACCTCCTGCTCACGGAAGTAGCTCAGCGTCTCGTGCGCGTCGTCGCGCACCTTCTCGCGGAACGACACGAGGGCGACGGCGCGCAGACCAGCCGGCAGCTCGGGCTCGGGCAGCCGCTCACCCTCGGCGGGCTCGACCGGCGGATCGAGCACCACGTCGGTGCGGGCGAGCACGACCGTGCGCTCGCCGGCGGTCGCGCGGGCGGCGAAGCGCTCGAGAGCATCCGTCGATTCGGGCACACCGGCGAGAACGATGTCGGGAGCGCCGACCACCCAGGTGCCGAGCGTCGGACCCTCGGCGAACGACACGGCGCTCCACTTGCGGCGGCTCGAGAACTCGATCGCGCGCACGGGGATCTCGGCGGGCGGCGACGTGAAGCGCTCGACGAGCGCGCGGGCGGTGGCGTTCGCGTTGCGGTCGGCGCCCATCCACGAGAGGGCGGCCTCGGCAGCCGGGTCGAGCGCGTCGGCGGTCAGCGGCCCGACGCCGTCTAACACCATGCGGCCCTCGGTGAGCGTGCCCGTCTTGTCGAGGCACAGCATGTCGACGCGCGCGAGCCCCTCGACGGCGGCGAGCTCTTGCACGAGCACCTCGCGACGCGCGAGCTTCACGGCGCCGACGGCGAGGGCGACGCTCGTCATGAAGACCAGGCCCTGCGGGATCATCGCGATGAGGCTCGCGGCCGAGGCCACGGTCGCCTCGCGCCACGCGCCCGTCGCGATCGCGACCTCCCAGCCGCCGACCGCCTGCATCTGGCCGTTGACGACGATCGCGCCGACGGGCAGCAGCAGGATGGTGATCCATTTGATGATGCGGGCGATGCCGCTGCGCAGCTCGCTGCGCACGAGCGAGAACTGCTTCGCCTCGGCGGTGATGCGCGCGGCGTACGAGTCGGCCCCGACGCGGATGACCCGCGCGAGCCCGCTGCCCGCCACCACGCTCGAGCCCGACATGAGCTCGCGCCCGGGCGGCGAGGCGACCGGATCGGCCTCGCCCGTGAGCAGCGACTCGTCGACGTCGAGCCCGTGGGCCTCGAGCACCTCGGCATCGGCCGTGACCTGATCGCCCGCGGCGAGCACGAGCAGGTCGTCGAGCACGACCTCGCCCACCGCGATCTCGGCGACCGCTCCATCGCGCATCACCCGCGCCTTCGGGGCGTTGAGCACGGCGAGGCGGCTCAGCGTCAGTTTCGCGCGGAACTCCTGCGCCACCCCGATCACCACGTTGGCGATGACGAAGAACCCGAAGAGGGCGTCTTGCCAGTAGCCGAGCACGAGCAGCAGCGCGAAGCTGCCGCCCACGATCAGGTTGAAGAGCGTGAACAGGTTGGCCTGCATGATGCGCCAGAACGAGCGGCCGGTGTCATTGGGCATGACGTTCGTCTGCCCGAGCTGGGTGCGCGAACGCACCTCAGCGAGAGTGAGCCCTGCAGAACGGGATGCGGCGGTGGTCGTCACGGGCGTGAGCCTAGTGGTGCGGGCTATGCCGCCTTACAGCCGCGCCGTTCTCGCTCCTCCCGCCCGAATGAAGGAGCCGACGCTGCGAGGCGCGGCGTGTCGGAGCAACACGCCGGGCCCGTGCGATCGACATCCTTCATTCGGTTCGCCGCGATCGCTGAACTCGCGTTGGGGGAGGGAAACACCTCAACGAGCGATGCCCAATCGTCATCGTCATCCAGAACGGATGCGCGTAACCTCGCAATGTGTCGAGGGTCCGGGGCGTCGGGGTGGCTACCGGGGTACTCATGGTGATCGCCCTCACCGGGTGCTCGACCATGATGTCGAGTGTCGTCGGGCTCCGTGTTGACGATGATCGCCTCGTAGCCACCGTACTCACATGCGACAACGTCACGTCGGATCAGCGAGAGCTCTCGCGGGTGGGTGGTCAGTTCTTCCTGATTCCGCGACCGACGTGGGACTTCGAGGCGACTGACCATGCCGAAATCGATCTCGACACCGTGGACTCATTCATTGCTGACATCGACCTGGTCGATCGAATGATGATTTCCGACCGCGCGTCCCGAGGCGCCGGAGGGTTCGTGCACTTCTGGGTTGACGATGTGACCAGTCTGAAAGAGGACGAGGTGCTCGCATTCGATCAGGAGCTTGGCGAGATGGCGGTCATGGACGAAGCCGGGCTGCGGGAGCAGCGCGAGTATCTCTGCGCGCTTGTGTCGTGGACTGACGTCCTGCCATAGCCGATATGGCGCGTGAGTGGCGGCGGCCTAGCCGCCGACGAGCGGGCCGAAGCGCGCGGGCAGCGTGTCGCGGTGGGCGTGCCGCAGTTCGGCGTGGCTCAGCGTGAAGCGGTCTTGGATCTCGAGGCCGTCGACCTCGCTGTCGGTCACGCCCACGCGCAGCACGGGCACGTCGCGCCCCGCGCACAGGCCGCGGAACTTCACGTCGTCCTCGCGGGCGACCGACACGAGCGCGCGCCCCTGCGATTCGGCGAGCAGCGCGGCGAGGGCATCCACCCCGTCGCGCTCCATGAGCTCGCCGAGCCAGACGCGGGCTCCGATGCCGAAGCGCAGCACGCCCTCGGCGAGGGTGGCGAGCAGGCCGCCCTCCGAGAGGTCGTGCGCGCTGGTGACCAGGCCCTCCTCCGCGGCCGCGGCGAGCAGGCCGGCGAGGTTCTTCTCGGCCGTCAGGTCGACGCGCGGCGGTAGGCCGCCGAGGTGCCCGTGGATCACGTCGGCCCACACCGAGCCGTCGAGCTCGTCGCGCGTGACGCCGAGCAGGTAGAGGTTCTCGCCGTCGTCCTGCCAGCCGGAGGGCAGGCGGCGGTCGACGTGGTCGATGACGCCCATCACGGCGACGACGGGAGTCGGGTGGATGGGGACGTCGCCGGTCTGGTTGTAGAACGACACGTTGCCGCCGGTCACCGGGATGCCCAGCTCGAGGCAGGCGTCGGCCAGGCCGGTCACCGCGCGCTCGAACTGCCACATCACGTCGGGGTTCTCGGGGCTGCCGAAGTTGAGGCAGTCGCTGACGGCGAGCGGCACGGCGCCGGTCGTGGCGACGTTGCGGTACGCCTCGGCGAGGGCCAGCTGGGCGCCCGTGTACGGGTCGAGCTGACAGTAGCGGCCGTTGGCGTCGGTGGCGAGCGCGACCCCGAGGCCCGACTCCTCGTCGACGCGGATCATGCCGGCGTCGTCGGGCGTCGCGAGGGCGGTGTTGCCGCCGACGTAGTAGTCGTACTGGTCGGTGATCCAGCTCGTGTCGGCGAGGTTCGGCCCGCCGAGCACTCGCAGCGCCTGTGCGCGCAGCTCGGCGTCGTCGGTCGGGCGGGCGAGCCGGCCGGTGCCGTCGGCCTGCAGGGCGTCGAGCCACGCGGGCCGGGCGAAGGGCCGGTGGTAGACGGGGCTGTCGATCGCGACCGTGCGCGGGTCGACGTCGACGATGCGCTCGCCCTTCCAGTCGATGACGAGCCGCCCCGTATCGGTGACCTCGCCGAGCACGCTCGTCTCGACATCCCACTTCGCCGTCACGGCGAGGAAGGCGTCGAGCTTCGACGGCTCGACGATCGCCATCATGCGCTCCTGGCTCTCGCTCATCAGGATCTCTTCGGCCGTCAGCGACGGGTCGCGCAGCAGCACCTGGTCGAGGTCGACGATCATGCCGCCGTCGCCGTTCGCGGCGAGCTCGCTCGTGGCGCACGAGATGCCGGCGGCACCGAGGTCTTGGATGCCCTTCACGAGGTCGCCCGCGAACAGTTCGAGGCAGCACTCGATGAGCACCTTCTCGGCGAAGGGGTCGCCGACCTGCACCGCGGGCCGCTTCGTCGGGCCGCCCTCGCTGAACGTGTCGCTCGCGAGAATGGAGGCGCCGCCGATGCCGTCGCCGCCCGTGCGTGCGCCGAACAGCACGACCTTGTTGCCGACACCGCGCGCGTTCGCCAAGTGCAGGTCTTCGTGCCGCAGCACGCCCACGGCGAGCGCGTTGACGAGCGGGTTCGCCTGGTACACCGAGTCGAAGACCGTCTCGCCGCCGATGTTCGGCAGGCCGAGGCAGTTGCCGTAGTGGCTGATGCCGCTCACGACGCCGGGCACGACGCGCGCCGTGTCGGCGTGGTCGATGGCACCGAAGCGGAGGGCATCCATCACCGCGACCGGTCGCGCGCCCATCGAGATGATGTCGCGTACGATGCCGCCCACGCCCGTCGCCGCGCCCTGGAAGGGCTCGATGTAGCTGGGGTGGTTGTGGCTCTCGATCTTGAAGGTGACGGCCCAGCCCTCGCCGATGTCGACGACGCCCGCGTTCTCGCCCATGCCCACCATCAGATGGGTACGCATCTCGTCGGAGACCTTCTGGCCGAACTGGCGCAGGTGCACCTTGCTCGACTTGTAGGAGCAGTGCTCGCTCCACATGACCGAGTACATCGCTAGCTCGCCGCTCGTGGGGCGGCGGCCGAGCAGATCTTTGATGGCCTGATACTCGTCGGCCTTGAGCCCCAGCGCCTCGAACGGCTGCACCTTCTCGGGGGTGGCGGCGGCGTTGGCCACGGTGTCGGGAGCGGGAATCTGCACGGGGCTCGTCACGGTATTCAGCCTACCGGCGGCCTAGGCTGGTGCCGTCGTCACCAGTTGCACCGCCCGAACCGCCACGGGGAGCCCCTATGAACGCTCGCATCATCTGGACCTACGCCGCGATCGGCGTGCTCGTCTTCCTCGGCGCCATGTTCTTGGGCCTCGCGCTCAACCGCTGAACGCGAGAGGCTGAGCGCATGACCCCCGCGCACCCGCTGGCCGTCGGCGATCTCGTCGACGCAGCCCTGGTGCCCGAGCGGGGCTGGCTGTTCCTGCTCGTGCTCACCCTGCTCACCCTCGCGGTGGCCGTGGTGGTGCTCGTGCTGATCGAGCTGCTCGTGCGCGTGGTCGCGCTGAAGCAGGCCTGGCCCGCCGTGCTGCTGCGCCACACCCGGCCCGCGCTGCGCCTGCTGCTCGTCGCCGTGGCGGTGTGGGCCTCGGTGAGCCTCGCGGCCCCCGAATCCCGTTTCTCCGAGGTGATCGACCGCCTGCTCACGGTGAGCGTCATCGGCCTGTTCACGTGGCTGCTGGTCGAAGTGATCGACTTCGCGTTCGACGGCGCGATGGAGCGGTTCCCGATCGGCGCCGATGCGACGCGCGCCGCCCGCCGCGCGCACACCCAGCTGACCTTCCTGCAGCGGCTCGCGACCGTCATCATCATCATCGTCGGCGTGAGCGCCGCCCTGCTCACCTTCCCCCAGATGCAGGCCGTCGGGGCGAGCCTGCTGGCCTCCGCCGGGCTCGCCGGCATCGTCGCCGGTCTCGCCGCCCAGTCGACGCTCGGCAACGTCTTCGCGGGCGTGCAGATCGCGTTCAGCGATGCCATCCGCGTCGACGACATCGTGATCGTCGAGGGCGAGTGGGGCCGCATCGAAGAGATCACACTCACCTACGTCGTCATCCGCATCTGGGATGACCGGCGTCTCGTCGTGCCGTCGACCCACTTCACCAGCACACCCTTCGAGAACTGGACCCGGACGGGCAGCGAGCTGCTCGGCTCGATCGAGCTCGACCTCGACTGGCGGGTGAGCCCCGCTGCGATGCGCGAACGGCTCGCCGCCGTGCTCGACGGCACGACGCTGTGGGATCGCCGGGTATCGGTGCTGCAGGTCTCCGACGCCACCAACGGGCTCGTGCGCGTGCGCATCCTCGTGAGCGCGGCCGATGCCGGCTCGCTCTTCGACCTGCGCAACTACGTGCGCGAGCAGCTCGTCGAGTGGGTGCAGCTCGAGAGCCCCGGCGCCATGCCGCGCACGCGCGTGCTCGTCGTCGACGCGGCCTCGCGCGACGACGCGGCACCGGTCGTCGACCCCGCCGACGACTCCGCGAAGCGGCAGCTGTTCAGCGGCACGCCCGAAGCCCACCAGCGCGCGGAGCAGATGCTCGCGCCCTCGGCGGATCCCGATGCCCCGAGCCGATCAGGCCCGACGGGCGGCTAGGCCTTCGGAACCGGCGGGCCCAGGATCAGCAGCACGGTGAAGAGCACCACGACCGCGAGCAGGATCAGGCTGGCCAGCAGGTAGGGGTGGTTGAGCATCCACCGCACCAGGCGGTCGAACCAGCGCTGATCACGCGGGTCGTCCGTCGCCTCGCGGCGCCAGTCGCCCTCGAGCTTGCCGGTGCGGTGCGCCCAGAGGTCGAAGGGGATCGTCGCGTAGGGAACGATCGCCGTGACGACCGCGAGCACCCCGAGGCCGGGGTTCCAGCGCTGGTTGATCGCCGTCAGCACGGCCGTCGCCCCGTAGGCGAGGAAGACGAAGCCGTGGATGCTGCCGCCGATCGTCACGGCGATGTCGAGCCCGATCGTGGCGCGCAGGATGAGCCCCGTGATGAGCAGGGTCCAGGTGATCGCCTCGGCGATCGCGACGATGCGGTAGAGCTTCTTCGGGGTGAGGCGCGAGGCCGTGGCGAGGGGAGTGGTCACGCGCCTAGCTCAGCACGCTCTGCTTGATCACCGATGTGAAGAACGTGAGGCCGTCGACGCCCGATCGCATGGCCGCGGGGGTGTTGGGGCCGAAGCCCGGCTCGACCGCGTGCTCGGGGTGCGGCATGAGCCCCACGACGTTGCCGCGCTCGTTGCGCAGGCCCGCGATGTCGCGCAGCGAGCCGTTGGGGTTGACGTCGAGGTAGCGGAAGGCGACGAGGCCCTCGCCCTCGAGGCGGTCGAGCGTCGCCTCGTCGGCGATGAACCCGCCCTCGCCGTTCTTCAGGGGGATGGTGATCTCCTGGCCGACCGTGAAGCCGTTCGTCCATGCCGAGTCGGTGCTCTCGACGCGCAGGCGCTGATCACGGCGGATGAAGTCGCCGTGGTCGTTGCGGATCAGCCCGCCGGGCAGCAGGTGCGCCTCGACGAGAATCTGGAAGCCGTTGCAGATGCCCAGCACGGGCATCCCGCTGTTCGCCGCATCGATGACCTCGGCCATGATCGGCGAGCGCGCCGCGATGGCGCCGCAGCGCAGGTAGTCGCCGTAGCTGAAGCCGCCGGGCAGCACGATGGCGTCGACGCCCTGCAGGTCGTGCGTGCCGTGCCAGAGCGCCACGGGCTCGGCGCCGGCGAGCCGGATCGCACGCTGCGCATCGCGGTCGTCGAGCGAGCCGGGGAAGGTGACGACGCCGATGCGCACTAGCGGGTCTCTCCGGCCACGCCCTCGTTGAGCACGTGCACGCTGATGACGTCTTCGATGACGCCGTTGCTGAGCATGTCGGCCGCGAGCCGCTGGGCCGTCTCGAGCAGGGCCGCGTCGATCTCACCGTCGACGTGCAGCTCGAAGCGCTTGCCGATGCGCACATCGCGGATGCTCTCGTGGCCGAGGCGGTGCAGCGCCCCCGCGACGGCCTTGCCGGCCGGGTCGAGCAGTTCGGCCTTGGGCATGACCTCGACGACGATGGTGGGCACGGATGACTCCCCGGGGTGGGTCGGCGGGCGGATGCGGCCAGTCTATCGAGCGGCGAGTAAGTGGTCCGCGCGCTCGAGGGTGGCCGCGATCGCGGCCGCGTTGCGCTCGTCGGGGCCGAGCGCCCAGGCGCGCGCGGCATCCGGGCTCTTGCCGAAGGCGATGTGGCGGGCGATGAGGCGTTCGTGCCGCGTCGGCTCGTCGAGCACGACGCCGACCGTCACGTCGAGCAACGGCGCGACGCGGTGCCAGCCGTGCTCGCGCAGCAGCAGGTAGTTGCCCTCGACGATGATCGCGCCCACCTCCGCCGCGCCCCCGGCCGGGTCGCCGGTTCGCCGTTCAGGAAGCAGCTCGATCGCGTTGGGCACAGGCTCTTCGACACGCCGGTCGAACCCGGGCGCGCGCACCGCGCTTCCTGAACCGCGTGCATGACGCAGGCGCGTGAGCAGGGCGACGAAGGCGTCGACGTCGAAGGTGTCGGGGGCGCCCATGCGCTCGCGGCGTCCGAGGCGCACGAGCTCGGCCTGCGGCAGGTGGAAGCCGTCCATCGGCAGCACCACCGAGCCGGGCAGCAGTGCGGCGAGCGCGGCGGCCGCGGTCGACTTGCCGGCGCCAGGCGCCCCGGCCAGGCCCACGAGCAGCGGGGCGGATGCCGAGCGCGCGGCGAGCATCCTCTCGACGATCTCGGCGAGGGCGGGAAGGTCGATCGGGGCGCGGCTGGCGCCCGAGCCGGGGCTCACGCCGGGATGCGCGCCGCGATGCCGTGCGCCACGGCGTCGTCGACGATGAACTGCGCCCACTCGACGTTGCCGCTCGCGCTCGCATGGAAGTCGTCGGTGGCGAAGTGGTCGGGGCCGTAGGGCGGCAACGGCGGCGTCATGTGGGCGCGCGGGAAGCGCTCGAACGCGCGGCGCGCGCTCACCTCGAGCGACTGCGCATGCAGGGCGAGCGTGGTGCGCAGCGGTTCGGGCAGGAGGCTGAAGCGGTGGAAGGCCGGCAGCGCGCTCATCAGCACGATCGCCTCGGGGTGCGCACTGAACACCGCGCGCAGGATGCGGGTGATGTCGCGGCGGAAGGCGCGGTGCGAGCGGATCTGCATCGAGTCGTTCGCGCCGAGGCTGATGACGACGACGTCGGTCGGCTCGGCGAGCGCGTCGTCGAGGTGGTCGCGGATGACGTCGCGCGCCGTCGCCCCGTTGCGCCCGCGGGCTCGCCAGCGCACGGGCCGCCCGGTCGCGGCGGTCAGCTCGGCGGCGAGACACCCCGCGAGCCCGTCAGCGGCGTCGTCGACTCCGACTCCGACCGCGAGCGAGTCGCCGAGCACGAGCAGGCGCATCGGGTCGGTGCCGCCGCCGCCCTCCCAGGGCTGGGGCGGCTCGGGCAGCAGCGGCACGACCCGCCGCAGCTTGACCGTCTGCGGCACGATGATCGGTGCGAGGGCGAGCACGATGGCCCGGCTGAGGCGGCGGCCGCGCAGTGGGCGGGGGCTCGAGGTCATGGGCGCGAGTCTAGGCCGGTCGTGGCGCTGTGCAGGCGCCGCGGTCAGTGATCGTCGAGCAGCCGCCCGAAGCCGACGCTCCAGGCGTCCTCCACCGCGAAATCGGCCCAGTCTTTGTACCCGATCGCGCTCGGGTGGAAGTCGTCGCTCGCGAAGAACCCTGACGTGTACGGCGGCGGGGGCGGCGACATGTGCGCGCGCGGTGCGGCCCCGACGAGCTGCCGCGCCTCGCGCTCGAGCGCCTGCGAGTGCCGGTAGAGGCTGCGCCGCAGCGGTTCGGGCAGCAGCGGGAAGCGGAAGAACGCCGGCAGCGACGACATGAGCAGGGCCGCTTCGGGATGCGTGGTGAAGGTGCGCTCGAGGATGCGCCGGATGTCGCGGCGGAACGCCCGCGCCGACCGCAGCGCAAGCGCATCGTTGGCGCCCACAGTGAGGAACACGAGGTCGGTCGGGCCGTGCAGTGCGGGCGTTAGGTACTGCCGCACGAGGTCGCGCGCCGTCGCGCCGTTGCGGCCGGCCGCCCGCCAGTGCACGGGCCGCCCGGTGCGCGCGGCGAGCGCCTCGGCCAGACGCCCGCCGAGGCCGAGGTCGGCGTGGTCGACGCCGACGCCCGCGGCCGTCGAGTCGCCGATCACGAGCAGGTGCAGGGGGCGGGATGCTCCGCCCGGGTCATCGCGACCGTCACGCTCGCCGCCGCCGTCGACGCGTCCCTCCCACGGCAGCGGCGCATCCGGAAGCCGCGGGGTCTCGCGCCGCAGCCGCCGGCCCTGCGGCAGCAGCACGGGAGCCTGCGCCGCGGCGATCGCGCGGCTCAGCCGCAGTCGCCGCGGGGGTCGGTACTCGGTCACGTGCGGGAGTCTAGGCGCGCGAGGGTGCCAGCCGGATGAGCGTGCCCCAGGGGTCGTCGAGCTCGAGGGTGGGCCCGACGTCGCGCACGGCGACTCCGTAGTGCTGCAGGCGCTCAGCCGTGGCGCCGAGCTCGTCGGCGCTCGGCAGCACGAGGTCGACCTGGCCGAGGCCGAGCGCGGGCATCCGTCGGCCGGCACCGCTGCTGCGCCACACGTTCATCGCCATGTGGTGGTGGTAGCCGCCGGCGCTCACGAAGATCGCCTGCTCGCCGTAGGCGTTCGTGAGGTCGAAGCCGAGCTGGTCGACGTAGAAGTGCCGCGCCGTCGCGATGTCGCCGACGCTGAGGTGCACGTGCCCGACCACCGCGGGCGCCGAGCCGTGCGCGGCGAGGGCCTCGTCGGTGAGGTGCTCGCGCAGGAAGGCGTTGGGGTCGAGGAAGAGCGTGGCCATCTCGACGCTGCCGTGCACCCACGACCACTGGGTGCGGTCGCGATCCCAGTACAGTTCGACGCCGTTGCCCTCGGGGTCGTCGAAGTAGAAGGCCTGGCTGACGAGGTGGTCGCTCGACCCCGTGAAGCGATTCGGGTGGGTCGTCGCCACGGTGTAGACAGCGGCGGCGAGGGCCGCCTGGGTCTCGAAGAGGATCGCCGTGTGGAAGAGCCCGGCCTCGCGCGGCCCGGCATGCCGGAGCGTCGGGCTGTGCCGCAGAACGACGAGGGGCTGTTCTGCTGAGGCGGGGGCACCGGATGCTGCGCCCGCGTCACCCGTCTGCCCGAGCGTCACGACCGGCCCCGCGGAGTCGAGCACCCTCAGACCCACCGCGTCGCGGTAGTACGCCGTCATCGCGTCGAGGTCGGCCACGTCGAGGGTGACGGGGCCCATCGCGGTGTCGGCGGCGAGTCGGGTGCTGTCGGTCATGCCCGAGTCAACCGTCGGGCACGCCGCGCCATTCCGCCGTCAGGCGCAGAGGCGGTCGATGAGCTCGCGATAGCGCGCGGCCGTGCGCTCGACGATCTCGGGCGGCAGGGCCGGGGGCTCGCCCTGCTTGTTCCAGTTCGCGGCGAGCCAGTCGCGCACGATCTGCTTGTCGAAGCTGTCCATGCGCGAGGGGCCGCCGGCCGCGTACAGCGCGGCGTCCCAGTAGCGCGAGCTGTCGCTCGTCAGCACCTCGTCGGCGAGGGTCAGCACGCCCGCGGCCGGGTCGGTGCCGAATTCGAACTTGGTGTCGGCGAGCAGCACGCCGCGCTCGGCGGCGATGGCGCTCGCCGCGGAGAAGATCGCGAGCGACGCATCCCGCAACTGTGTCGCGGCCGCGTCGCCGACGAGCTCGACCGAGCGCTCAAAGGTGATGTTCTCGTCGTGCTCGCCGAGCGGCGCCTTGAACGCGGGCGTGTAGAGCGGTTCGGGCAGGCGGTCGCCGTCGCGCAGGCCGGCGGGCAGTGGAATTCCGCACACTGTGCCCGAGGCCTGGTACTCGGCCCAGCCCGATCCGGTCAGGTAGCCGCGCACGACGCACTCGATCGGCAGCATGTCGAGGCGCCGCACGAGCATCGCGCGGTCGGCGAGCTCGGCTGGCACCTCGGGTAGGGCGGGGCCGTCGGGGTCGACGACGGCGAGGTGGTTCGGCACCGCGAGCCGGTCGAACCACCAGCGCGTGAGCTGGGTCAGCAGCGCGCCCTTGCCGGGGATGCCCGGCTCGAGCACGTGGTCGAACGCGCTGACCCGATCGCTCGCGACGACGAGCATGAGCGTCGGATGCTGCGGGTGCTCGTAGAGGTCGCGCACCTTGCCCGAGTAGACGTGGTGCCAGCCGAGCGTCGCGTGAGCATCCGGCACCGTCATCAGACGACCCGGGCCGCGATGTCGGTGCGGTACTGGCCGCCCTCGAGGCCGATGCGGCCGATCGCCTCGTAGGCGCGGGCCCGGGCCTGGGCGAAATCGGAGCCGGTCGCGACGACGCTCAGCACGCGGCCGCCCGTGGCGCAGAAGCCGTCGGCGGTGCGGGCCGTGGCGGCGTGGGCGATCGTGACGCCCTCGACCGCGGCGGCCTCGTCGAGCCCCGTGAGCGCGCGGCCCGTGACGGGGGTGTCGGGGTAGCCCTCGCTCGCGAGCACCACGGTGACGGCCACGTCGTCGCGGAACTCGGGGTGCGGCATGCCCGCGAGCTGGCCCGTGCTCGCCGCGAAGAGCAGTGCGCTCAGGGGCGTGACGAGCCGCGGCAGCACGACCTGCGTCTCGGGGTCGCCGAAGCGCGCATTGAACTCGATGACGCGGATGCCCTGCTCGGTGACGATGAGGCCGCAGTAGAGCAGGCCGATAAAGGGCGTGCCCTCATGCTCGAGCTGGCGCACCGTCGGCTCGGCGACCGTGCGGATGACCTCGTCCACGAACCCCTCAGGCGCCCACGGCAGCGGCGAGTACGCCCCCATGCCGCCCGTGTTCGGTCCGGTGTCGCCGTCACCGATGCGCTTGTAGTCTTGCGCGGGGCTCAGCGGCACGACCGTGTGGCCGTCGCTCAGCAGGAAGAGGCTGACCTCCTGGCCAGCCAAGAACTCCTCGACGAGCACGCCGCCCTGCTGCAGGTAGTGCGCGGCGTGGGCCACGGCGGCGGCGCGGTCGCTCGTGACGATGACGCCCTTGCCCGCGGCGAGGCCGTCGGCCTTGACGACGTAGGGGGCGCCGAGCTCGGCGATCGCGGCCTCGGCCTCGGCGAGGGTTCCGACGCGGATGGCGCGGCCCGTCGGCACGCCCGCCTCGTCCATGATGCGCTTGGCGAAGGCCTTCGAGCCCTCGAGCTGGGCGGCAGCCTGGCCCGGGCCGAACACGGCGATGCCGCGGCGGCGCACCGCGTCGGCGACTCCCGCGACAAGCGGCGCCTCGGGCCCGATGATGACGAGCTCGATGTCGTTGTCGACCGCGTAGTCGGCCACGACGTCGCCGCGCGTCGCGTCGAGGGCGACCGTCGGCACGACCGTGGCGATGCCGGCGTTGCCGGGGGCCGCGGTGATCTCGTGCGGAGCGGCGCCCGCCGGCCGCGCCTCGCTCAGCAGGGCCGTGATGATGGCGTGCTCGCGGGCACCCGAACCGAGGACGAGGATTCTCACCCGGTCAGCCTACCGAGCGCCGGTACCCTCGCAGCATGGCCAGAGCGCGCATCGACGAGCACACGGGGCGGGATGCTGTGCGCGCGGTGCTCGACGGCACCGCCGAGCGCACCGACCTCGCGATGGCCGTGCGCTACCTGCTGCAGGCGCTCGCCGAGGCCAGCCCGGGCCGCAGCGTCGAGGTGCGCGTGCCGCCGTTCGGTGCCGTGCAGGCCGTCGATGGCCCGCGTCACACGCGCGGCACGCCGCCCAACGTCGTCGAGCTCGACGCCGAGACCTTCGTCGCGATCGCGACGGGGTCGCTCGTGTGGGGCGAGGCGGCGTCGGCGGGTCGCGTACACGCATCCGGTGCCCGCTCTGATCTGTCGGGCCTGTTCCCCCTGCAGTATTGACCCGTCACTCAGCGCCGTGCGCCAGAATGTCGGCGTGAGCACTCCTGCCGAACCGACGCCCGACCGCACCACGGTGTCGGTGCGGCGCGCCCCCAAGATCCCCGCGTTCCTGGTGGTGGGCGGCCTCATCGGGTTTCTCGCGACGCTCGTGGCGACGAGCCTCTTCCCCGCCGACCCGCAGGTCGGCTACGCGGCGCTGCTCGGCTACTTCTCGCTCTACGGGGTGACGGCGGGCGTGCTGCTCGGCGCGATCATCGGCGTCGTGCTCGACCGGCGCTCGCAGCGCCGGGCTCGCACCGTGGCCGCCGAGCGCGAGGTCGTCGACGCCGCGCCCGTGGAGGGCGAGCTCGAGGACTGAGCCTCTAGCTCAGCTGGTTCTGCTCGACCCAGCGCAGGTACTCGGGGGTCACGGTGCCGGTGACGTAGTCGCCCGTGAAGCAGCTCATCTCGAGCGACTCGATGCCGCTGCCCTCGATGATGGCGGCCTGCATGTCGGCGACCTCCTGGTAGATCAGGTAGTCGCTGCCGAGCTCGGTGTTGATCTCGGGGATCTTGCGGCCGTGCGCGATGAGCTCGGTGCGCGTCGGCATGTTGATGCCGTAGACGTGCGGGTAGCGCACGGGCGGTGCGGCCGAGGTGAAGGTGACCTTGTTGGCGCCGGCGGCGCGGGCCATCTCGACGATCTCTTTCGAGGTCGTGCCGCGCACGATCGAGTCGTCGACGATGAGGATGTTCTTGCCCGCGAACTCGCTCGACATGGCGTTGAGCTTCTGCTTGACGCTCTTCTTGCGTTCGGCCTGCCCGGGCATGATGAAGGTGCGGCCGACGTAGCGGTTCTTGTAGAAGCCCTCGCGGTATTCGATGCCGAGCTTCTGCGCCACCTGCATCGCGGCGGGGCGCGACGAGTCGGGAATCGGCATGACGACGTCGATGTCGCCCTTGGGCGTGTACTGCGCGATCGTGTCGGCGAGGCGGTCGCCCAGACGCAGACGCGCCTCGTAGACCGAGATGCCGTTCATGATCGAGTCGGGCCGCGCCAGGTAGACGTACTCGAACGAGCAGGGGATCAGGCGCGGGTTCGCGGCGCACTGCTTCGACACCATCTCGCCCGAGGCCGAGATGAACACGGCCTCGCCCGGCGCCACGTCGCGCACGGTCTCGTAGCCGGCGGCCTCGAGAACGAGCGACTCGCTCGCGACGACCCACTCATCGCCCGTGAGCCCCGTCGTGCGGCGGCCGAGCACGAGCGGGCGGATGCCGAAGGGGTCGCGGAATGCGAGAAGCCCGTGCCCGGCGATGAGCGCGATCGCGGCGTACGAGCCCTCGACGCGCTCGTGCAGGCGGCTGATCGCGGCGAAGACCTGGTCGGGGTCGAGGTCGGCGCCCGACACCTGGGCCTGCAGCTCGTGCGCGAGCACGTTGACGAGCAGCTCGGTGTCGCTGTTGGTGTTGAGGTGCCGGCGGTCGACGTCGAACAGCTCGCGCGTGAGCTCGCGCGTGTTCGTCAGGTTGCCGTTGTGCACGAGGATGATGCCGTACGGCGCGTTCACGTAGAACGGCTGCGCCTCTTCTTCACTGGATGCTGAACCCCGCGTGGCGTACCGCACGTGCCCCAGGCCCATGGTGCCCAGCAGGCTGCGCATGTCGCGCGTGCGATAGGCCTCGCGCACCTGCCCCTTGGCCTTCGCCATGTGCAGCACGCGACCCTCGGCCGTGGCGATGCCGGTGCTGTCTTGCCCCCGATGCTGCAGCAGTGCGAGGGCGTCGTAGACCTGCTGGTTGACCGGACTCGACGAGACGATGCCGACGATGCCGCACATGCGGGGCGTGCTCCAGACCGTAAGGTTGACGGTGACGAGAGGCCAGTCTGTCAGACCGCGGAACGGATGAACGAATGACGAATTCTTATGCCGCCGCCGGCGTCGACACCGCCGCGGGCGACCGCGCGGTCGAGCTCATGAAGGCCTCCGTGGGCGCCACGCACGGCCCCGAGGTGCTCGGCGGCGTCGGCGGATTCGCGGGCCTCTTCGATGCGAGCGCTCTGCTCGGCTACCGTCGCCCGCTGCTGGCCACGAGCACCGACGGCGTCGGCACGAAGGTCGCGATCGCGCAGGCCCTCGACATCCACGACACGATCGGGCAAGACCTGGTCGCGATGGTCGTCGACGACATCGTCGTCGTGGGGGCGAAGCCCCTGTTCATGACCGACTACATCGCGTGCGGCACGGTGCACCCGCAGCGCATCGCCGACATCGTGCGCGGCATCGCCGAGGCCTGCGCCGCGACGGGCACGGCGCTCGTCGGCGGCGAGACCGCCGAGCACCCCGGACTGCTCGGCCCCGACGACTACGACGTCGCGGGCGCCGCGGTCGGCGTGGTCGAGGCCGACGAGGTGCTCGGCCCCGAGCGGGTGCAGCACGGCGACGTCGTCATCGCGATGGCGAGCTCGGGCCTGCACTCCAACGGCTTCTCGCTCGTGAGGCACATCCTCGCCTCGCGTGGCATCGGCTATCACGACGAGCTGCCCGAGTTCGGCGGCGTCGTGGGCCAAACGCTGCTCACGCCCACCGCGCTCTACACGGCGCCGTTGCTCGACGCGCTCGCCGAGCTGCCCGGCGCCATCCACGCCCTCAGCCACGTGACCGGCGGCGGCATCGCCGCCAACCTCGCGCGCGTGCTGCCCGTCGGCAGCTGGGTCGAGGTCGATCGTGGCTCGTGGAGCCCGCCCGCGGTGTTCCGCGTGCTCGCCGACCTCGCGGGTGACACTCTCGAATCGACCGAGGGCACGTGGAACCTCGGGCTCGGGATGCTCGCCGTCGTCGCCCACGACACCGCGAGCTCCGTCATCCGCGCGCTCGAGAGCCGAGGCGTGCCCGCGTGGGTCGTCGGCCGCGTCTCGACCGCCGCGCACGACCTCACCGGGTTCGAGCAGGGCGCGAAGGGCGTGAACGGCGGAGCCGTGAAGCTCGTCGGCTCGTACGCCGACGGAACCTAGGCGGTCTGCGCCGCCGGGTTCTCGGCGTCGTCGTCTTCGTCGAGATCGTCGTCGTCATCGACCAGATCGGCCCACTTGTCGACGTACTCGTTCTCGTGAGCGGCTGCCGCGAGCTCGCGCTCGAGGGCCGTCAGGTTCGTGTCGGGAGTGAAGTACTTCAACTCGCGAGCCACCTTGGTGTGCTTCGCCTTCTGTCGGCCGCGCCCCATGCGTGACCCCCTCACAGTGTGTCGTCGGGTGAGCTAGGGAGAACCCCAGAATGCCGAGTCGGGACGGTAGAAAAACTGTTCCGAAGTTTAGCACGCACGGCCCGAGAGCCGACCCGATCCCCAGCCGCAGCATCCGGCGCACCCGGTAGCGTAGAGCGGGTGACGACCCCCGACCTGACGACCTCCTGCGTCGTCATCGGGGCGGGCCAAGCAGGTCTCTCGGTGGCCTACTACTTGAAGCGCCTCGGGCTCGAGGCGGGGCAAGAATTCGTGCTGCTCGACCGCGGGCCGGGCACCGGTGGCGCCTGGCAGTTTCGGTGGGAGGCGCTGCGGCTCGGTTCGGCGCACCGCGTCAACGACCTGCCGGGCATGGACGAGCTCGGGCTGAGCTTTGCGACCGCCGACCACCACGCCCCCGCGCGCGACGTCGTCGCCGACTACTACCAGCAGTACGAGCAGCACTACGGCCTGCAGGTCGTGCGGCCCGCCGCCGTGACCCACGTGGAAGACCTCGGCCGCGATCTGCTCGTGCGGCTGACCACGGAGAACGGCTCGCTCGAGCTCGGCGCCTCGACGATCGTGAACGCGACGGGTACATGGGGCTCGCCCTTCGTGCCCTGGTATCCCGGCCGCGACGGCTTCCTCGGCCGGCAGGTGCACACGGCCGACTACGTCGCCGCGGAGGAGTTCGCGGGTCTCAATGTCGTCGTCGTCGGGGCGGGGACGAGTGCGATCGGCTTCATCCTCGAGCTCGAGCCGCACGCGGCGAGCATCACGTGGGCGACGCGCCGCCCGCCCGAGTTTCTCGACGAGGTCGAACTCAACCTCGAGGCTGCCGAGAAGGCCGTCGCGGCGCAAGACGACGCGGCCCGCGCCGGCCGCGCTCTGCCGAGCATCGTCTCGGGAACAGGCGTGCCGCGCACGCGCCGCATCCAGGCCGCCCTCGATCGCGGCGTGCTCGACTACCGCCCGATGTTCACGAGCATCGAACCGGATGCGGTGCTCTGGGAGGACGGCACGCGCCAGCCCGCCGACGCGATCATCTGGGCCACCGGCTTCCGGCCCGAGCTGCGCCACCTCGCCCCGCTCAAGCTGCGTGAGAAGGAGGGCGGCGTCTCGGTGGCGAGCCACCACTCGGCGCGCGACCCCCGCGTGTTCTTCGCCGGGTACGGCCCCGCCGCCTCGACCATCGGCGCCAACCGCGCGGGCCGCAACATCGCGCGGCAGGTCGTCGCGACGCTCAGCAAGATGGGGCGCTGAGCGTGGACCTCGTCACGATCGCGATTCTGACGGGCGTGGTGCTCACCGTGCTGCTCACCGTGCTCGCGGTCATCGCGATCATCGTGCTCGCGCCCGCCGTGCGGCGAGCCATGGCCCAGCGCTCAGGCTCCGAGCCGCGCGAGCCCGACTCCGGCGATCACGGCTGAGATACCGAGCAGGAGGTTGAGCGACACGCTCAGCGCCGCCGCGCGGCTGCGGCCGTCGAGAACGAGCTGCACCGTCTCGACCGACAGGGTGCTGAAGGTCGTGAGGCCGCCGCAGAAACCGCTCAGCACGATGAGCTGCAGACCCGGGTCGAGCGGAGAGCCCAGCGCGAGCCCGGCCACGAACGAGCCGACCACGTTGACGGCGGCCACCGCCCAGGGCAGGCGACCGCGCCCCGCGAGCAGCGTCGACACGAGGTAGCGGGCGAGGGCGCCGACCGCCCCGGCCCCGACCGCCGCGACGAGCACAAGCGGAGTCACTCGGTCACCTCATCGATCGCCCGAGCACCCGGCCCGGAGCCCCTGCGCCCGAGCGCGAGGCCCGCCCCGGCCGCCAGCAGGCCGAGTGCGAGGCTCACCACCACGGTGCCGACGGCCAGCAGAGCATCGCCTGCCTCGGCGAGCGCGACGACCGACACGGCGAGAGCCGAGAAGGTCGTGAACGAGCCGAGCAGTCCGGCGCCGAGCCCCGCGCGGGCCCATCCGGGCACGCGCGGCCACACGAGCGCGACGAGCAGGCCGAGCACGAACGCACCCAGCGTGTTGACGATGAGCGTGCTCAGCGCGACCTGGTCGAGGGTGTGCGGCAGAGCCGCATCCACCGCGAGTCTCAGCGCGGTGCCGAGCGCGCCGCCGACGAGAACAGCGGCGAGATCGCGCGGGCCGGGTCGCGCGCCGGCGACCGGATGCGCGCTCGAGGTCATGCCGCGAGCCTAGCGAGGGCGCCCCTGGCCCGACCTGGCCTCAGGCGCCGCTCTCTAGACTGTGCGCGTGAGTGAGACCCCCGTGACGCGCCGTCGCCGCTGGCCCTGGATCGTCGGCGCCATCGTCGTGCTGCTGCTCGCCGCCGTCGCGGCGGTCGCGCTGCCCATCGTGCTGCACGCGTCGCAGGGGTCATCGGGGCAGGGGCGCGTGCCCGCCGGCGAGTTTCCGACCGAGGTCACCGCGACGGGCGACGACGACCGCATCCGCACGCTCTCGGTCGCGACCGAGTCGGGATCGGCGCCCGACCTGAGCGCCGTCTCGGCCGGCGATCGGCTCGTCGTGACCGGGGTCGGGTACGACGGCGATCGCGGGCTCTACGTCGCGGTCTGCAAGGTTCCCGACGAGATCGACGGCAAGCCGGGGCCGTGCCTCGGCGGCGTCGGCTCGCAGGAGGTCGAGCAGTTCGAGGAGGGCGTCGTGCAGTGGGCCCCCTCGAACTGGATCAACGAGGCGTTCGCCTGGCGGCTCTTCGGCGCGCGCAGCTTCGACGACACCGCGACGGGGGCCTTCACGGCCTACGTCGAGCTGCCCCCCGTCTCCGACGAGAACGTCGACTGCTCGGTCGACACGTGCGGCCTCTACACCCGCAACGACCACACCGCGGCAGGCGACCGGGTTCAAGACCTCTATCTGCCGCTGCGCTGGGCCGACTGACCGCTAGAGCAGTCGGCTCACGATGTCGGCGCGCAGGCGCGACAGCCGCGACTCGAGCTCGTCGACCGTCGACGAGTCGAGCGATCCGCGTGCCACCGCCGTGCGCAGTTCGGTGCGCAGGTCTTGCCGGAACTCCGCCAGCAGCACTTCGGCCCGCTGCAGCTGCGCGCGACCGTCCGACCGGGTCTCGCTGATCGTCGAGTGCATCGAGGTGGTCGCGTCGCGCACCGCCTCCGATGCCGCGGCCCCCGCCTCGCGAGCCGCTGCCGTCGCCGCACCGGCGGCCTGCGTCGCCGCCTCGCGGGCGCTGGCGGCCGACGCCCGACCGTCGTCGCGCGCCTCGCGCGCGGCTGCCGCGAGCTCAGCGCGCAGGGTCGACATCGCCTCGCTCACCGACGAGCGCACCTCGTCGGCTAGGCGTCGCACCGAATCGCCGATGCCGTTCTCGATGCCCTCGAGCTCGTCGCGCCGGTCGTTCAGCTCGACGCGCCCCGCCTCGGTGATGGCATAGACCGTCTTGCGGCCATCCGTCTGCTTCGTCACGAGCCCCTCGGCCTCGAGCTTCGCGAGCCGCGGGTAGATCGTGCCTGCCGACGGAACGTAGGTGCCGCCGAAGCGGTCGCTCAGCGCCTGGATGATCTCGTAGCCGTGCATCGGCCGCTCATCGAGCACGTGGAGCAGATACAGCCGCAGGTGCCCGTGGCCGAAGACCGCGGGGCTCACGCGGAGGCCTCGGCTGCGTCGGCGTCGGAGGGCGCCGCTGCATCGCGATCGGTGTGCACGACCGAGACGTCGCCCGAGACCGAGTCGGCGCGCACCTCGGTGAACGAGCCCGCGAGCTGCCCATAGCGCCCGGTGTACTTGCCCTTGACGCCGCTGATCTGCGCGTCGTCGAGCTGCAGGCGGCCGGTGAGGGTGCTGATCGAGTACTGCGCGGGCCGGCCGGCGTCGAGCCGCACCGTCAGCGACCCCGACACGGTGCTGTTGCGCACCCGATCGGGGGCGCCGTGCAGGTCGACGATGACGTCGGCGGAGACGCCGTCGCAGGTGAAGCGCGGGATCCGCCCCGAGGCGGTCACGTCGCCGCCGACGGTCTGGATGCTGAGCTCGCCCTCATGGGCGCGCACCGAGATCTCGGCGCTCACGGCGTGGATGGTGAGATCGCCGACGAGGCGGTCGAGCACGATGTCGCCGTTGACCGTGTTGATCGAGGCGCTGCTGTGCAGTCCGCTGATGAGGCCCTCGGCCGACACGACGTTGAGGGTGAGGGCGATGCTGCGCGGCACGAGAATGCTGACCTCGGCCCGCGCCCTGCCGCTGAACAGCCGGAAGTTGTCGAACAGGGTGTCCCACCGCAGCTGCGGGTGGTCGACGACGAACGTGTCGCCCTCGAGCGCGACCTTCAGGTCGCGACCGGACACGGCGTGCACCTCGACGCGGGCGCCGGGCTCGTCGTGCCCGACGATGTCGACCTGCCCTCCGATGAGCCCGACCTTGAGCGCGCGCACGAGCTCGAGGTCGATGACGGTGGGTTCGGTGATGATCCAGGTCTGCTGGGCCATGCGGTGCTCCTCGCTCGTGCCGCGCGGTCAGCTGCCGCGGGCATCTCGGTCGCGATATATCGCGTAGACGGAACTCACGATATATCTCGATCGCCGGGCGCGCAACATCGAGTTCCGGGGCTGCGCTTGACCTTGACGTCGCGTCAACCTCTACCGTGAAACCCATGCAGTGGTCCATTCAGCAGATCGCTCGTTTGTCGGGCACCACGAGCCGCACCCTGCGGCACTACGACGACCTCGGGCTGCTGCCTCCGACGAGCATCGGCGCCAATGGCTACCGGTACTACGACGAGGCGGCGCTCACGCGCCTGCAGCGCATTCTGCTGTTACGCGAACTCGGGCTCGGGCTGCCGGCGATCGCCGAGGTGCTCGCCGGGCAGACCGACGACGCCGCGGCGCTCGAGGCGCACCTGCGCTGGCTCGAGCAGGAGCGCGACCGGGTCGACCGCCAGATCGCGAGCGTGACCACGACGATTCTCAAGCTCGAAGGAGGTGAACAACTGATGGCAGAAGAGATGCTCGACGGCTTCGACCACACCGTCTACAAAGACGAGGTCGAGCAGCGCTGGGGCGCCGAGGCCTACGCGAAGAGCGACCGCTGGTGGCGGGGGCTCGGTGCCGAGGGCCAGGCCGCCTTCCGGGCCGAGGCCGCCGCGATCGAGGCGGGGCTGCGGGATGCCCGCGCATCCGGCACGCCCGTCGCCGACCCCGCGGTGCAGGGTCTCATCGCCCGGCACTACGCCTGGGTGCGTGCGGGCTGGGGCGGCTCGGCGCCGAGTGCGGATGCCTACCTCGGGCTCGGCGACATGTACGTCGCCGACCCGCGCTTCGCGCAGCACTACGGCGGCGTCGAGGGCGCCGAGTACGTGCGCGACGCGATGCGGGTCTACGCGGCAGCCGAGCTCGGCTGAGCAGCATCCGGGGCCGTCGGACGCGACGGTTCCGGAACCCGCAGCCGCGGCAGCGTCACCCCGACCATGGGGCCGATGAGCAGCGCGAAGGCGACCGTGCCGAAGCCGACGGTGCCGCCCAGCAACCAGCCGATGGCGAGCACGGTGAGCTCGACCCCGGTGCGCACCTTCCAGATCTTCCAGCCGAAGCGCGCGTGCGCGCCCGTCATGAGGCCGTCGCGCGGGCCGGGCCCGAAGCGCGCCCCGATGTAGAGGCCCGTCGCGATGGCGAGCAGGGCGAGGCCTCCGGCGAACATGACCCACTGCGCCCACAGCCCCTCGGGGGTCGAGATCACGAGCATCGCGAGGTCGAGCACGGGCCCGATGAGCAGCACGTTGAGCACGGTGCCGATGCCGGGCTTCTGCTTGATGGGGATCCACAGCAGCAGCACGACGGCGCCGATGAGCACGACGATGAGGCCGATCGACCAGCCGGTCTGTACCTCGAGGCCCTGGGCGAAGACCGTCCAGGGGTCGAGCCCGACATCGGCGCGGATGAGGAGCGCGACGGCGATCCCGTAGAAGAAGAGCCCCAGGAGCAGTTGCCCCCAGCGGCGGATCAGGATGCGGCGCGGTGTCATGCGCATCATCATCCTCGTGAGATTGGACTGCCCACAAGATGCCAATCGAGGTAGAGTGGCCCCATGTCCGCCCTCTCTGCTCGAGCATTGGCCTCACAGTTGGGTGACTGGCGACCGCGGGGCACCGACCCGCTCTACGAGGCCCTCGCCGACCGCATCCGGCTGCTCATCCTCGACGGCCGCATCACGCTCGGCACGCGCCTTCCCGCCGAGCGTCTCCTCGCCGACCACGAGACGCTCAGCCGCACGACCGTCGCCAGCGCCTACGCACGGCTGCGCGACCTCGGCTACGCGCAGAGCGTGCGCGGCTCGGGCACGGTCGCGCAGCTGCCGCGCGGCCTCAGCGACGGCGTGCCCGCCCTGGGCGAGTCGGCGGGCCCCGGCATGCTCGATCTCTCGAAAGCCACGCTGCCCGCCATCCCCCTCATCGCCGAGGCCGCACGCGAAGCGGCCGAGCTGCTGCCCGCCCACCTGCACGAGAGCGGTTTCGACCCCGTCGGCCTGCGCGTACTGCGCCAGGCCCTCGCCGACCGCTACACCGCTCGCGGGCTGCCGACCGAGGCCGATGAGATCATGATCACGCTCGGCGCGCAGCACGCGATCGCGCTCATCGCCCGCACCGTGCTGTCGCGCGGCGACCGCGCGCTCGTCGAGGCGCCGAGCTACCCGCACGCCGTCGAGGCGCTGCAACTCGCTGGCGCGCGCCTCGTGACGGTGCCCGTCACGACCGACGGCGGGTGGGATGACGAGCTGCTCGAGCAGGTGATCCCCCGCACGGCGCCCGCGCTCGCCTACCTCATGCCCGACTTCCATAACCCCACGGGCCGCACCATGCCCGACGAGCAGCGCGCACGGCTGCACGAGCTCGCCGCCGCGCACGGCACCGTGCTGCTCGTCGACGAGACCATGAGCGAGCTCGGCTTCGCGCGCGCCGAGCAGCCCGCGCCCTTCGCTCTCGGCGCCGCCGAGCGCGGCGCGAGCGTCGTCACGGTCGGCTCGGTGGGCAAGAGCATCTGGGGCGGCGTGCGCCTCGGCTGGATTCGCGCCGAGCGCGACACCATCACCCGCCTCTCGCTCGCGCGCCTCGCCGGCGACCTCGGGTCGCCCGTGCTCGAGCAGCTGGTGCTGCTGCGTCTGCTCGACAGCTATGACCGGGTGCTGGATGCCCGGCGCGAGCAACTCCGCGCCGGCCACTCCCTCATGCTCGACGAGCTGCAGCGGCGCTTCCCCACCTGGTCGGTGCCGCGGGTCGACGGCGGCCTGAGCCTCTGGGTGAACCTCGGGGCTCCGGTCAGCTCGCAGCTCGCGCTCGCCGCCCGCGCCGAGGGACTGCTCGTCGGCGCCGGCCCGCGCTTCGGCCTCGACGGTGCCTTCGAGCGCTTCGTGCGCCTGCCGTTCTGCCACCCGGCCGAGGTGACGCTCCCGGCTCTCGACCTGCTGGAGCGGGCCTGGAACCGGGTCGCGCGGCAGGGGGTGCCGCTGGAGGCCTCGGAGGAGCCGCTCGCCGCCGTCGTGTAGCGTGAGCGAGCATCCTGACCGATCGGTCTGATTCGGGGTGCGCGCCCATCGCGCGCTGTGTGAACACTCAGCAGACGCTGGGATGCTGACCCGCGCATCGTCGCGCACCGACCGTGCCCTTCACAGCCACCTCGGGCTCTGCCGCCCGCCGTATGACCGGAGTTCCCGTGCACCTTCTCTCGGTGTTCAGCCTGCGCAACCGTGCGCTCATCGCACTGGTCACGATCGTCGTGGGCCTCTTCGGCGGTCTGGCCCTCACGACCCTCAAGCAAGAGCTCATCCCGACGATCTCGGCCTCGCAGATCATCATCGTGACGCAGTACCCCGGCGCCGCGCCCGAGATCGTCGAGCAAGACGTCTCGACGCCCATCGAGACCGCGATCCAGGGTGTCAGCGGGCTCGACGCCTCGAGCGCGACCTCGAGCACCGGGTTCTCGGTCGTCTCGGCCTCGTTCGACTTCGGGGCCGACATCGTGCGCGCCGAGCAGCGCGTGCAGCTCGCGGTCAACCGGCTCGACCTGCCGGCCGACGTCGAGCCGCAGGTCATCGTCGGATCGATCGACGACCTGCCCGTGCTGCAGATCGCCGTCACGAGCGATCTGAGCGCCGCCGACCTCGATGCCGCGCTCGAGAACCAGGCTGTTCCCGACCTCACCGATCTCGTCGGCGTGCGCGAGGTCTCGGTGCAGGGCGCCCTCGGCCAGCGCGTGACCATCACGCCCGACACCGACGAGCTGTTCCGCCTCGGGCTGACGAACACCGACATCACCGATGCCCTCGACGCCTACGGCGTGCTGCTGCCTGCCGGCACGATCACGGAAGACGGCCGCACCCTCGTCGTGCTCTCCGGCGTGCGCATCGCCTCGCTCGACGAGCTCGCGGCGCTGCCGCTCATCGGAGCCGAGAGCGAGGGCCTCACGACCATCGCCGACGTCGCCGAGGTCGCGATCGTCGACGACCCGGTCACGAGCTACAGCCGCGTCAACGGCGACCCCGCCCTCACGCTCGGTGTCACCAAGACGCCGGCGGGCAACACCGTCGAGGTCTCGCGCGCCGTGCAGGCCGCTCTGCCCGCCATCGCCGAGGCGATCGGCTCGAACACCGAATTCACGATCGTCTTCGACCAGGCGCCCTTCATCGAGAAGTCGATCGAGTCGCTCGCCGTCGAGGGTGTGCTCGGCCTCGTCTTCGCGGTCATCGTCATCCTCGTCTTCCTGCTCTCGATCCGCTCGACGCTCGTCACCGCCATCTCGATCCCGACCTCGGTGCTGCTGACCTTCATCGGCATGCAGGTGTCGGGCTACTCGCTCAACATCATCACGCTCGGCGCCCTCACGATCTCGATCGGCCGCGTCGTCGACGACTCGATCGTCGTCGTCGAGAACATCAAGCGCCACCTCGGGCTCGGGGAGGACAAGAAGACGGCCATCCTCACCGGTGTCAAGGAGGTCGCGACGGCCATCACCGCGTCGACCGTGACCACGATCGCCGTGTTCCTGCCGCTCGCCCTCGTCGGCGACGTCACCGGTGAGCTGTTCCGACCGTTCGCCCTCACGACGACGATCGCCCTCGCCGCGTCGCTCTTCGTCTCGCTCACGATCATCCCCGTGCTCGCCTACTGGTTCTTGCGCGCACCGAAGCCGAAGAAGGCCGGCGCGCACGCCGCCGCCGACGAGCCCGTCGAGCGCGCCCCGATCACCCTCGACGAGGAGTCGGCACGCCCGACCGTCCTGCAGCGCGGCTACCTGCCGGTGATCCGCTGGACGCTGAAGTTCCCGGCCATCACGCTGCTCATGGCGATCCTCGTGCTCGTCGGCACCGGGTTCCTCGCGACGGGGCTCAAGACGACCTTCATCGGCAACTCGGGTCAGAACACCCTCACGGTGACGCAGTCGCTCGAGAACGGTGCGAGCCTCGAAGCGCTCGACGAGGCCGCGACCCAGGTCGAGTCGACGCTGCTCGACATCGAGGGCATCGAGACCGTTCAGGCTTCGATCGGTTCGGGTCAGGGCTCTCTCGCGGCCATCTTCGGCGGCGGCAACGACATCACCTTCTCGATCACCACCGACGCCGACGCCGACCAGGAGGCCCTGCAGGCGACGGTGCGCGATTCTCTGGCCGCCATCACCGATGCGGGCGAGATCAGCGTGCAGGCGGCCGGCGGCGCCGGCGGCTTCGGCTCCTCCGACATCGAGGTCGACATCACCGCGGCGAACCGCGCCGACCTCGAGGCGGCGGCGCAAGATGTGCTGGCCGCTGTGCGCGACCTCGACATCACCGCCGAGGCCACGAGCAACCTGGCCGACACGCAGCCCTACCTCGCCATCCGCGTCGACCGCGAGCGCGCGGCCGAGCTGGGCCTGAGCGAGGTGGCTGTGGGCGGCATCGTCACGGCCGCGATGTTCCCGGCCTCGGTCGGGTCGGTCGTGCTCGACGAGAAGAACCTGTCGATCTTCCTGCCCAACAGCAGTGCGCCCACCACGGCTCAAGAGCTGCGCGACTTCAGCATCCCGACCGCCATCGGCCCGCAGCCGCTCTCCGAGCTCGCGACGGTCGACGAGCAGGAGGGCCCCGCGAGCATCACCACGATCCGCGGAACCCGCAGCGCGACCGTGACGGTCACGCCGAGCACCGACGACACGGGCAGCGCGTCGGCGCTCGTGCAGGCCGCGGTCGATGAGCTCGACCTGCCCGACAGCGCCTCGGCGAGCCTCGGCGGCGTCACCGCGCAGCAGGGTGACGCGTTCAGCCAGCTCGGGCTCGCGCTGCTCGCGGCCATCCTCATCGTCTACGTCGTCATGGTCGCCACCTTCAAGAGCCTCCGGCAGCCGCTGCTGCTGCTCATCTCGGTGCCCTTCGCGGCGACCGGGGCGATCGGGCTGCAGGTGATCTCGGGCATCCCGCTCGGAGTGCCCTCGCTCATCGGTGTGCTCATGCTCATCGGCATCGTCGTGACGAACGCCATCGTGCTCATCGACCTCGTCAACCAGTACCGCGAGCGGGGCATGCGCGCTCGCGAGGCGATCATCGAGGGCTCGTCGCGCCGACTCCGGCCGATCCTCATGACGGCCGCGGCGACGATCTTCGCGCTGCTGCCGCTCGGCCTCGGGCTCACCGGCAGCGGCGGGTTCATCTCGCAGCCGCTCGCCATCATCGTCATCGGCGGCCTCATCTCCTCGACCCTCCTGACGCTCGTCGTGCTCCCCGCGCTGTACTACGTCGTCGAGGGGGCGAAGGAGCGCCGCGAAGACCGCCGGGAGAGGAAGGCGGCCCTCGCCGACGGCACTCCCGCCTAAGCCGTCTGAACCGCGTATCGCGAGCGGTCGGGGTGTTGCTAGCGTGAGCACACTCCGACCGAAAGCGATTCGCCATGACCGCTCCCGCCCCCGCTGACGACGCCGCGACCACGGTGTCGCCGGGCGTCTTCACGACGACCACTGTGCAGCTCGCGCCGTACCGCATCCAGTGGCTCGCGCGCCTCATGTACGGCAACGCGTTCGAGATCGTCGTGATCGCGGTCATCATCGCGAACGCCACGGCCCTCGCGATCCTGACCTACGACGGCGTCGCGCCCGGCGTCGCCGCTGTCGCGACGGCGATCGACCGCGCGGCTCTCGTGTTCTACACGATTGAGGTCGTGCTGCGCGTCATCTCGTACGGCACCAAGCCATGGATGTTCTTCCGCAACCCCTGGAACGTCTTCGACTTCCTCATCGTCGTGCTCATCCCGTTCCTCGACGGCGGCACGGTCATCTTCCGACTCGTCCGGCTGCTCCGCATCCTGCGTATCTTCCGCTTCCTGCCCGAGGCCCGCATCCTCATGCTGTCGATGATCAAGTCGGTCGCGCCGCTCGCGAGCCTCGGCGTGCTCATCGGCTTCCTCATGTTCATCTACGCCATGGCCGGGGTGTACCTCTTCGGGGAGGCCTCGCCCGAGCGCTGGGGCGACATCGGCACGGCCATGGTGACCCTCACCGTCATGCTCACGCTCGAGAACTTCCCCGACTCGTTCCTCGGCGGGCTCGAGATCACCCCGTGGGCGTTGCTCTACTTCTTGAGCTACATGTTCTTCATCGTGTTCACCGTGCTGAACATCCTCATCGGCATCGTCATCACGGCCATGGATCAAGCGCGCGACGAGGTCACCGCCGATCGCGCGAAAGAGGGGCTGCCGACGGCGACCGGCACGATCCGGCTTCCGCACCATGAGGCTCCTGCGACGGATGCCCGAGCCGAGCTCGGCGGGCTGAGCGCCGAGCTCGACGCGGTCGAGCGCGCGGGCCGGGCATCCCCCGACCACATCCGGCGCATCCGCGACGAGATCGACCGCCTGAAGGCCGCGGTGCAGTGATGCGCGGGCGCCGGATCGCCGCGGCCGTTCTGGCGACCGTCGGGCTGCTGCTGCTTCCGAGCGCCGTCATGGCGCACTGGGCCACGACGCAGCTCATCGAGACCGAGCGCTTCGTCGCCACCCTGGCGCCGCTGGCCGATGACCCGGCCGTGCAAGACCGCATCATCACCGAGGTCACGGCGCTCGTCGACCAGCAGGTCGATATCGACGCCGTCACCACCGAGCTGCTCAGCGGCCTCGGCGAGGCCCTCGACCTCGGCCCGCGCGCGCAGGCCGCCCTCGATCTGATCAGCGCTCCCATCGCGGCCGGGGTCCGCTCGCTCGTCGCCGACGTCGTCACCGAGGTGGTGCGGGCACCCGCCTTCAGCGCCGCATGGCAGCGCTCGGTCGAGGTGCTGCACGCTCAATCGATCCGACTGCTGTCGGGGTCGCCCGACTCGCTGCTGACGCTCGATCGCGATGGCACGCTGAGCCTGCCGCTCGGGCCGATCGTCGCCGACGTGCGCGCCGCGCTCGTCGAGCAGGGCGTGCCTTTCGCCGCGGCGATCCCCGACATCGATCGGGCGATCGTGCTCGCCGAGGTGCCGAACCTGGCGCTCGCCCGCGTGCTCTTCCAGGTCGGAGTCACGGTCGGCTTCTGGCTGCCCTGGATCACCGCCGCCCTCCTGATCGGTGCGGTGCTCCTCGCGCCGCGCCGCCCCGCCACTGCGCGCACGATCGGAGTGATCGCCGTGGGCGTGACCACGGCGCTCGCCATCGGGTTCTCGCTGGCCCGCACCGCGATCGCCGCCTACGCGGGCCCCGAGTCGTCAGCCCTCGCCGCGGCCGTCTTCGACGCCATGACCGGCTATGCGATCAGCACCACGGTCGGCCTGCTTGTGCTGAGCGCGATCGTCGTGCTGGTCGCGTGGTGGCTCGGATCCTCCGCCCCGGCAGCCCGCGGCCGCGCGGCGGTGAGTGCGCGCGTCGCGCAGGGGCGCGAGGCCCTCGGCATCGAGCCGAGCCCGGTCGGCGCCGCGCTGCACCGCTGGCGCGTGCCCCTTCGGCTCGCGGTCGTGGCCCTCGCGGCACTGCCTGCGCTGCTGCTTCCAGCGCTGTCGGCCATCACCGTGCTCGGCAGCGCGCTGCTGGCAGCCGGGCTGCTCGTGGTCGTCGAACTGCTCGCCGTCGAGCCGCCTCCGCCTCCGCCCCCGGCGAAGGCTCGCGCCCCGCGGCCGCGCACCCGGGCCGCTGGGGGCTAGCCGAGCAGCTTCTGCATGCACACGCTGAACTCGTCGCCCACGTACGGCCCGAAGTTCTCGATGTGCGCGTAGCCGCGCCGCTCGTAGAGCGCGATCGCGGCCAGTTGCTTCGGGCCGGTCTCCAACTGCAGGGTGCGGATGCCCTGCGCGCGCGCGGCCGCCTCGAGAGCATCCATCACCGCGGTCGCGACGCCCTGGCCGCGCCCGTTCTCGGCGACGAACAGCCTCTTCAACTCGCCCGTGGTGTCGCCCCGATCGACGAGCGCCGCCATGCCGGTCGCCGCACCCGCGTCGTCGCGCGCCACGAACACCGTGACGCCCGTCGCGGTCAGCTCGTCGAGGTCGAGCATGTAGCAGCTCTCGGCCGGGTAGAGGCTCAGCGCGTAGGCGTCGCTCGCGTGCAGCAGCGTCTCGATCTCGGGCTGGCGGGGGTCTTCGACGGTCACAGTGGTCACGATGCGCCCAGAATAAGCCCGTCTCGGCGAGTGTCGGGTACTCTGAAGGGTCGGCTGGAGGCGGGCGGGGTTTCCCGTCAGTGCATTGTGTGCGCCTCAGGGCCGGTACTCCCCGTCGTTCGACGGTCGGAGATCACCTCGAGATGTGACGGCCCCCAGCCAGCGACTGCCTGGGATAGCGGCGCGTGTGCGCCGACGACGCTTCTTGCGTTACCCCAGAAAGAACCATGCCTCAGAACAACAAGGGCGGCGCTGCGCGCGCGCCCCAGTCATCCCGTTCCGCTGCCCCTCGTGGCGCGGCGTCGCGCGGCGCCAAGGCGCCCGCCGCCGGATCCCGCAGCCCGAAGCACCGCGGCTACCGCCCCGACGAGGCCGCCGCGCCCGAGAAGAAGGCCCGCTGGAGCCGCGACGAGCGCGTCGACCGCGGCCACGCGCCCGAGCGTGCTCGCCCCGAGCGCGACGACCGCGCCGCCCGCCCGGCGCGCGACGACCGTGCCGCCCGCCCTGCGCGTGACGACCGGTACTCGCGCGACGAGCGCCCGCAACGCGACGACCGCGCTCCGCGGTCGTTCGACCGCGATGCTCGCCCAGCTCGTTCGGGCGATCGGGATGCCCGCCCGCAGCGCGACGACCGCGCGAGCGGCAACCGCTACAGCAACGACCGCGGCTACCGCGCCGCTGCGACCGGCGGCCGACCGGCCCGCCCCGCGCGTGACGGCGACTCCCGCGACGGCGCCGCCCGCACGGGCAGCGGCCGCGCCACCCACCGCCCCGACTGGCGCCCGCAGACCGGTGCCGCCAGCACCGGCCGCCCCGCGCGCTCGTACGACCGCGACGCGCGTCCTGCGCGCGATGACCGCGCGCCGCGGTCGTTCGACCGTGATGCGCGTCCCGCGCGGTCGTTCGACCGTGATGCGCGTCCCGCGCGCTCGTTCGATCGCGACGCTCGCCCGGCGCGCTCGTTCGATCGCGACGAGCGGCCGACCGAGCGCCGCGAGTCGAGCTTCTACCCGAGCCGCGACGCAAAGGCCGCCAAGGTCGACGACGTCGTGCTCGACCGTCTGACGGCCGATGCCGTGCTCGCGACCGACGTCGAGGGCGTGACCTTCGCCGACCTCGGCCTCGGCGCGAACATCGTGCGCGAGCTCGAAGAGCAGGGCGCGAGCGCCCCGTTCCCGATCCAGGCGGCGACCATTCCCGACGTGCTCGCGGGCAAAGACGTTCTGGGCCGCGGCCGCACCGGCTCGGGCAAGACGATCGCGTTCGGGGCTCCCCTGGTCGAGAGGCTGATGGAGAACGGCGGCGGCAAGAAGCGTCAGATGGGCCGCGCTCCCCGCGCGCTCATCCTGGCGCCGACGCGCGAGCTCGCCCTGCAGATCGACCGCACCGTGCAGCCGATCGCACGCAGCGTCGGCCTGTTCACGACGCAGATCTACGGCGGCGTGCCCCAGGGCCGCCAGGTCGGAGCACTGCAGCGCGGTGTCGACATCATCATCGGCACGCCTGGCCGCATCGAAGACCTCATCGAGCAGGGTCGCCTCGACCTGAGCCAGATCGAGATCGTCGTGCTCGATGAGGCCGACCACATGTGCGAGCTCGGGTTCCTCGAGCCCGTTCAGCGCATCATCCGTCGCACCCGGCCGAACGGGCAGCGCCTGCTGTTCTCGGCCACGCTCGACTCGGGTGTCGCGAGCCTCGTCACCGAGTTCCTGCACGAGCCGGCCGTCTACGAGGTCGCGGGAGAGGACCAGGAGTCGTCGACGATCGACCACAAGGTTCTGCTCGTCGACCAGCGCGAGAAGCGCGGCATCATCGAGCAGCTGGCGGCCGGCGACGGCAAGACGCTCATCTTCGCGCGCACGCGCGCGTTCGCGGAGGAGCTCGCCGACCAGCTCGACGACGCCGGCATTCCGGCCGTCAGCCTGCACGGCGACCTCAACCAGGCGCGCCGCACGCGCAACCTCGAGAAGCTCACGAGCGGCCGGGTGAACGTGCTCGTGGCGACGGATGTCGCGGCCCGGGGCATCCACGTCGACGACATCTCGCTCGTCATCCAGGCCGACGCGCCCGACGAGTACAAGACCTACCTGCACCGTTCGGGCCGCACGGGCCGCGCGGGCAAGGTCGGCACGGTCGTCACGCTCATCACGCGCCCGCGCGCCCGCCGTTTCGGCGAGCTGCTCGAGCGCGCCGAGATCGAGGCCGAGACCACCGAGGTGCGCGTCGGCGACGCCTTCCTCGACCGGCTCGCTGCCCTCTAGGCACCGCTCTCTCCTCACTGCCCGTCATTCACCACCCGTCGGGGCCGGTCACGCGTCAGCGCACCGGCCCCGACGTGCTGTGCTCGGCAGACTCCCGAATGCAAGGAGTCCCCGCCGACCACGTCGTCGAACAGTCCTTGGATTCGGGAACGAATCGCGGGGCCTCCCCGGCCCCGACGCCGGCGCCGACCTGGGCCCCGGCGCCGACCTGGGCCCCGGCACCAGTCGTGGTGCCGCTCAGCAGGTGCCGGGCTCAGGCCGCCGCGAGCATCGCGCTCGCCGCGAGCGCCAGCACCAGCCCCACCCACTGCAGCCGCGCGATGCGCTCGCGCAGCACGATCGCCGCGAGCAGGATGGTGCCGGCCGGGTAGAGCGCCGTGAGCACCGAGACGATCGTCAGGTCGCCGACCCGCAGGCCCACGAGCACGACGACGTTGGCGAGGGCGTCGAGCACACCGCATCCGACGGCGAGCCAGAACCCGCCGCGCCATCCGCCGCGCAGAGCAGCCGCGCTCGCGCGCAGCAGACCGTCGCGCGAGGGGGCGGGGGCGGCCGCCTCGGCCCCGAGCGCATGCGGCGCACCGTGCGCGCCGTCGAGCACGGCGAGCGGGGCATCCGCCGCCCGCACATGACGCCGGCCCGCGATGACGGCGAGCACGACGATGAGCGTGATCATGATCGTGGCGTTGACCGTGCGGTTGGCGACGAGCGGCACGAGCCCGCTGTCGTCGGGAGTCTGGTCGACGAGGATGTAGAACGCGCCGATCAGCACGCCCGAGACGGTCGCCATGATGAGGCCCGCCAGCGTCGGACGCACGGCTTCTTTCGCGGGCACGAAGCCGACGAGCACGACGGCCACGAGGGCGAGCCCGAACGCCGGGTAGGCGATCGCGCCGAGCTCGGTACCGGTGACGAGGCCCCAGGTGAGCGGCACGATCGCGGAGGTGACGGCGGTGAGGGGCGAGAGGATGCTCATCGGCCCGATCGCGAGGCACGCGTAGAGCAGCGCGATGGCAGCGGCTCCGGTGACCCCGGAGATGCCGCCCCAGAGCACGGCCTCGGGCGACCAGCGCCCGGGCACGAGCAGGGTTCCGACGACGAGCAGCACGACGCCCGAGAGCGCCCCGAGCGCGGTCACGCGCAGCGCCGAGATGCGTCGCGCGGCCAGCCCGCCCAAGAAGTCGGCGGCGCCGTAGACGAGGGCTCCGCCGAGCCCGAGAACCACTGTGAGCACGACGCGCACCTCCTGCGTCGATTCTGCCAGGTCGCCGATGCCGACTCTTCGCCCGAGCGCAACCCCCACCGGGCTGCGCGCCCTCGGGGGTAGGTTGACGACGTGACCTTCCGCGATGATGCCGACATCTCCGACTCCTCCGTCCGCCGATCCGGCCCGGGGCGCGGCCTCGCCATCGGCGGGGGTGGGGGCGTCATCGCCGTCATCGCGGTGTTCCTCATCGCTCAGTTCACGGGCGTCGACCTCAGCGCGCTGCTCGGGGGAGGATCGACGGCGGGCCCCGCTCCCGAGACGACCGAGCTCAGCGAGTGCGACACCGGCGCCGACGCGAACGCGAGCATCGACTGCCGCATCGCGGGAGCCGCAGTGTCGCTCGACGACTTCTGGATCGCCGCAGCCCCGCAGATCGGCGTCGCCTACCGCACTCCGGGCGCGGTGATCTTCGAGCAATCGGTCGATTCGGGATGCGGTGCCGCGACGAGCGCGGTCGGCCCGTTCTACTGCCCCACCGATGAGACGATCTACCTCGACACGGGCTTCTACGACGACCTCCGCACGCGCTTCGGAGCCGAGGGCGGCCCCCTCGCCGAGATGTACGTCGTCGCCCACGAGTGGGGCCACCACATCCAAGGCCTCGCGGGAGCCCTCGAGTCGGCTGATCGCGGCGACACCGGGCCCGACTCGGATGCCGTGCGCCTCGAGCTGCAGGCCGACTGCTTCGGTGGCGCGTGGGCGGGCACCGCGTCCGACGGGCCGGATGCCCTGCTCGAGCCGATCACGCGCGAGCAGGTCGCTCAGGCCCTCGATGCGGCGGAGGCGATCGGTGACGACCGCATCCAGGAGCAGACGAGCGGCCAGGTCTCGCCCGAGAGCTGGACCCACGGGTCGAGCGAGCAGCGCCAGCGCTGGTTCACGATCGGCTTCGAGCGCGGCGTGACGGCCTGCGACACGTTCACCGTGCCGGGCGCCGAGCTGTAGCCGTTCTGCGATCGCCTGCTGGCGGGTTCGTCGGGCATCTGCGCTCGGCGTCGTGCCGTCGACGGTGAACAATCCGCGACGAATCCGTGACCACTTTTTCGGGGTCTCGACGAAGCGATGCGTCGTCGTCTAGAGTCGGCCGGGTGACCCCCATTCGGGGGTAAACAGATGTGTCTACATCTGAGGTCGTTTCACCAGGGGGGTCTCTTCGTCATGCCGTTTTCCACTCCACTCGGGCATCGCATCGGGGGCCGCGGCACTGCCGCGCGTCGTATCGCCGCCATGTCGACCGCGCTCGCCGTCGCTCTCGGCCTCGTCACCCTGACTGCGGTGCCCGCGTCTGCCGAGCCCGTCGCGATCGCCGACGTGCAAGGCACCGGCTCGGCCTCGCCGCTCGCCTCGGGCACGGTCGTCACCGTGCGCGGTGTCGTCACCGCCGACCTGCGCGGCACGGCCGCGTACCGCGGCCTTTACATCCAGACCCAGGGTTCGGGCGGCGACATCGACGCCACGCCCGGGGCATCCGACGGCCTCTTCGTCTTCCTCAATGCGGCCAACCCGTCCGTCGCGATCGGCGACCTCATCGAGGTCACCGGCCCGGTCAGCGAGTTCAACGGGCTCACGCAGGTCACCGGCAGCGGCGCCGGTGCGGTCGTGCTCGTCGAGTCTGCGGTCGGCCTCCCCGCGCCCACCGCTCTGCCCACGAGCGTCGTCGGCACGCAGCGTGAGGCTCTCGAGGGGATGCTCGTCGCACCCTCGGGCGACTACCTCGTCTCGTCGACCCACCAGTTGGGCACCTTCGGCACCCTGTGGCTCAGCCCCGAGCAGCTCGCCGTCAAGAGCACGGAGCAGGTCGGGGCGGGCGCCGAGGCAGACGCCATCGCCGCTGCCAACCGGGCCGCGCGCCTGCTGCTCGACGATGGGTACAACGCGCAGATCAGCAACGCCGCCCACATCGGCGACCAGCCGTACTTCACCGCCGGCGACGTCGTGCGCCTCGGCGACGCCGTCGAGTTCCCCGCCGCCGGAATGGTGCTGAGCTTCGGGTTCGACGACTGGCGCCTGCAGCCGCAGCTGCCCATCACGAGCAACGGGCCCGCCGCGCAGACCGCGGGCTTCGACGCGCGCGGCGAGCGCCCGGCCAGCCCGCCGGCTGTCGGCGGCGACGTGCGCGTCGCGGCCTACAACGTCTTCAACTACTTCACGACCCTCCCCGCCGACAACGCCGAGGCGCGCGGTGCCGACACTCCCGAGCAGTTCGCGGTTCAGCAGTCGAAGATCGTCGCGGCGATCAACGGCCTCGATGCTGACGTCGTCGCGCTGCAAGAGATCGAGAACTCGGTCAAGCTCGGTGAGCCCGTCGACGAGGCGCTCTCGGCCCTCGTCGCCGCACTCAACGCCGACGCCGGGGCCGGCACGTGGAACTTCGTGCCCACGCCCGCCGCTCTGACCGACGCCGCTATCGTCGACGCGATCACGAACGCGATCATCTACCGCACGGCCGCGGTCGAGCCGGTCGGCGCGAGCGCGACGCAGATCGATGAGACCGTCTGGGACATCGCGCGTGAGCCGATCGCTCAGACCTTCGATGCCGATGGCTACGTATTCACCGTCATCGCGAACCACTTCAAGTCGAAGAGCGGTTCGGGCGCCGAGCCCGCCGACGGCCAGGGCCGATTCAACGCCGAGCGCGTCGAGCAGGCGCAGGCGCTCAAGGCCTTCGCCGAGGATCTGGCCGACGATGCGGAGCGCAGCGAGCACGTGCTGCTGCTCGGCGACTTCAACGCCTACAGCGAGGAGGACCCGATCGAGGTCTTCACCGACGCGGGCTGGAGCGACCTCGTCGCCGACCTCACCGACGACCAGTACACCTACACGTTCGACGGCGAGCTCGGCTCGCTCGACCACGCGATCGCGAGCCCCGCGCTCGCCGCGCAGGTCGCGGGGGCAGGTGTCTGGGCGATCAACGCCGCCGAGTGGGGCGACCGCGGGTACTTCGGTGCGTCGGCTGACGCGGCGAGCCCGTATCGCTCGAGCGACCACGACCCCGTCGTCGTCGGCCTCAACACGACGCTGCCGCCGATCGAGATCGACATTCTGACGATCAACGACTTGCACGGTCGTCTCGAAGCCGCTCCGCCCGCCGCCGGCGTCGCCGTGCTCGGCGGGCTCGTCGAGGCCACGCGAGCGGCGAATCCGAACACCCTGTTCATCTCGGCCGGCGACAGCATCGGCGCCTCGACGTTCACCTCGTTCATCCAGAACGACGAGCCCACGCTCGACGCCCTCAACGCCATGGGCCTCGACCTCAGCGCGCTCGGCAACCACGAGTTCGACCAGGGCCGCGCCGACGTCGATGACCGGGTCATCCCGAACTCCGACTTCCCCTACCTCGGCGCGAACATCTACGAGAAGGGCACGCAGACCCCGGCGTACCAGGAGTACGAGGTCATCACGGTCGACGGGGTCGACATCGGGTTCATCGGCGTGCTCACCGAGAGCATGCCCTCGCTCGTGAGCCCCACGGGCATCGCGACGCTCGACTTCGGTGACATGACCGCCGCGGCCGTGCGCGTGGCCGACCAGCTGCAAGATGGTGAGGCCGCGAACGGCGAGGCGGATGTCGTCATCCTCGTCGTGCACGAGGGTGCCCCGACCACGACGCTCGAGGCCGCCACCGGCGACACCGAGTTCGGTGACCTCATCACCGGCGTGCTCGGCAAGGTCGACGCGGTCGTCTCGGGTCACACCCACCTCCAGTACGACCTCGAGGTTCCGGTGCCCGGCACCGATGAGGTCATGCCCCTCATCCAGGGCGGGCAGTACGGCGAGGCCTACGGTCACCTCGAGCTCTCGGTCGACCCCGAGTCGAACGAGCTGCTGAGCATCACGGCGGGTGTCAAGCCGCTCGTGGGCGCCGCGCAGCCCGACCCCGAGATCGCGGCGATCGTCGCTGAGGCCGTCGCCTTCGCCGCGGTGGCCGGCAACGAGAGCCTCGGTGCGATCACCGACGACTTCCTCCGCGGGATCGACTTCACGGGCCAGAACGGCGCGCAGAACGAGAACCGCGGCGCGGAGTCGACACTCGGCAATGTGGTCGCCGACGCGCAGCTCTGGGCCACGCAAGACCTGGGAACCGAGCTCGCGCTCATGAACCCGGGCGGCCTGCGCGCCAACCTGCTCTACGCCGCGAGCGGAGAGCTCGACCCGGCGGGAAACCTCACCTTCCGTGAGGCGGCCAACGTGCAGCCGTTCGCCAACACCCTCGTGGTGATGACGCTCACGGGTGCCCAGCTGCGCTCGGTGCTCGAGCAGCAGTGGCAGCCCGAGGGCAGCAGCCGTCCGTTCCTCAAGCTGGGCGTCTCGGACTCGCTCGAGTACGACTACGACCCGACGAAGCCGCGCGGCGAGCGCATCGGAACGATGCTGCTGAACGGCGTGCCGGTGGCCGCGGATCAGCAGATCCGCACCGTGGTGAACTCGTTCCTCGCGGCAGGCGGCGACAACTTCGCCACGCTGGCGCAGGGCACGCAGCGCGCCGACTCGGGCCGCATCGACCTGCAGGCGTTCGTCGACTACGTGGGCGAGTTCTCGCCCGTGAGCCCCGACCTCGCGCAGCGCTCGGTCGGTGTCGCGATCAGCGCCCCCGACGCCGACGGCTACAGCGCCGGCGACGAGGTCACGCTCGTGCTCAGCTCGCTGCTGTTCACCAACCAGGGCGACCGCGAGGCCGAGGTGCTCGTGAGCCTCGGCGGCGAGGTGCTCGGTTCGGCGCCGATCGATGCGACGATCGTCGGCCGCACCGATGAGACCGGCCGGGCGACCGTCACGTTCACGGTGCCCGAGGGCATCAGCGGAGCCCAGCAGCTCGTCATCACGGTGCCCGACAACGGCACCGAGGCGACCGTGCCGTTCGAGATCACCACGCAGCTCGAGCAGATCACGGTCGAGCGCGATCCGCGCCTGCAAGGCGGTGCCGTCGTGGGCCGTACGCTGCGCACCGACGGCGGCCGCTTCTCGGTGGACGACGTCGAGCGCAGCTACCAGTGGCTGCGTGACGGCGCACCCATCGAGGGTGCCACCGCCGCGACCTACCGGGTGACCGCCGCCGATGCGGGCGCGCGACTCTCGGTGCAGGTCACGGCGAGTGCCGAGGGCTTCGCCTCGGTAACCGCCACGAGCAACGACCGCGCGGTCGTGGCGGCGGGATCGATCACCCTCGGGGCGCCCGACCGCCTGTTCGTCACGACGCGCGGCACGGTCACCTACTCGGTGCAGGTCGTCGCGGTCGGCATCGAGCCGGTCGGTACGGTGTCCGTGCTCGACCGCGGCCGCGTCGTCGGCACGATCGAGCTCGAGGCCGGCGACGAGGGCAGGGGCACGCTGCAGATCAGCGGGCTCGGCCGGGGCATCCATCTGCTGACGGCCCAGTTCGCCGGCTCGGATGCCGTCCGCGGGTCGACCACCCTGGTTCCGATTCCTGTGATCGTCTTCTAGCGATCGCGACTCACGGCGGGGCGGGGGGAATACTCCCGCCCCGCCGTCGTTGTCTTCCGTGGCGCTGTCGCGTCACAAACGCGTGCGGCGCGATTCGCGCCCGTACCCTGGAATCAGGCACGCTCAGCACTGATCTATCGCCCACGCTCACCGAGGAGACACTCATGGCCCGCATCTACTCCGACATCACGCAGGTGTTCGGCAACACCCCGCTCGTGACGCTGCGGAAGGTCACCGACGACGCCGGCGCCACGGTGCTCGCCAAGCTCGAGTTCTACAACCCCTCGGCGAGCGTCAAGGACCGCCTCGGCTTCGCGATCGTCGAGGCCGCCGAGAAGAGCGGCGAACTGAAGCCCGGCGGCACGATCGTCGAGGCGACGAGCGGCAACACCGGTATCGCCCTCGCCATGATCGGCGCCGCCCGTGGGTACAAGACCGTGCTGACGATGCCCGAGACCATGAGCAATGAGCGCAAGATGCTGCTCAAGGCCTACGGCGCCGAGCTCATCTTGACCCCGGGCAGCGAGGGCATGAAGGGCGCGGTCGCCGCCGCGGAGAAGATCGTCGCCGAGCGACCGGGCACGATCCTCGCCCGCCAGTTCGAGAACGAGGCCAACGCCGAGATCCACCGCCGCACGACGGGCCCCGAGGTGTGGAGCGACACCGACGGCGCCGTCGACATCTTCGTCTCGGGCGTCGGCACCGGCGGCACGCTGACGGGCACCGGGCAGTACCTGAAGCAGCAGAAGCCGGGCGTGCAGGTCGTCGCTGTCGAGCCCCTCGAGAGCCCCATCCTCAACGGCGGGGCCCCCGGCCCGCACAAGATCGCCGGCATCGGCGCCAACTTCGTGCCCGCCGTGCTCGACCGCGAGGTGTACGACGAGGTCATCGACGTGAACATCGACCAGGCCGTGAGCATGGCCCGCCGCCTCTCGGCCGAGGAGGGCATTCTCGCCGGCATCTCGTCGGGTGCCACGGTGCACGCCGCCGTCGAGCTCGCGAAGCGCCCCGAGAACGCCGGGAAGACGATCGTCGTCATTGTCGCCAGCTACGGCGAGCGCTACCTCTCGAGCGTGCTCTACGACGACCTTCGCGCGTAGATGGGCGTTCGGGAGGACATCCGCACCGCCCGATTGCGCGACCCGGCGGCGCGCTCGGGCCTCGAGGTGTTCCTGACCTCGGTGGGCCTGCACGCGGTGTGGTGGCACCGCATCGCGAGCTGGCTGTGGCGGCACGGCTTCAAGCTGCTCGGCCGCATGGTCGCGCAGGGGGCGCGCTGGTGGACGGGTATCGAGATCCACCCCGGAGCGCGCATCGGCAAGCGCCTCTTCATCGACCACGGCATGGGCGTCGTCATCGGTGAGACGGCCGAGATCGGCGACGACGTCATGCTCTATCACGGCGTCACGCTCGGCGGCCGAACCCTCGAGAAGGGCAAGCGGCACCCCACGGTCGGCAACGGCGTGCTCATCGGCGCCAACGCGACGGTGCTCGGCCCCATCGCGATCGGCGACCGCTCGCAGATCGGCGCGCTCGCTCTCGTGACGAAGGATGTTCCGGCCGACTCGGTCGCGACCGGCATTCCCGCAACCTCCCGCCCCCTCGATCGCGGCGCGCGCGGCACGGGGGCCGACGGGTTCGTCGTCGACCCGGCCATCCACATCTGAGGGGTCCCGCCGCACGGCGGGACCTTCGGCACTGGCCCGCGCGCCGCCCGCCCGTCATCCTGAGCCTGCCGGGGTTCGAGGGAGGCACGATGACCGCTCGCGGTTTCGTGCGCGGGCTGCTGCCGCGGCGCGCGGACTACGCGATGCTGCGGCGCACGTGGCGGGGCGACCTCATCGCCGGCCTCACGGTCGGCATCGTGGCTCTGCCGCTCGCGCTGGCCTTCGGCGTCAGCTCGGGCGCGGGTGCTGACGCGGGGCTCATCACGGCCATCGTCGCCGGACTCGTCGCGGCAGTGTTCGGCGGCTCGAACATCCAGGTCTCCGGCCCCACCGGGGCGATGGTCGTCGTGCTCGGTCCGATCGTCGCAGCCCAGGGCGCGGGAGTCGTCGCGCTCGTGACGATCATGGCCGGCGTTCTCGTGCTCATCGCCGCGGTGCTGCGGCTGGGGCGCGCGGTCGCGGTGATCCCCTGGCCGGTGATCGAGGGCTTCACGCTCGGCATCGCCGTCATCATATTCCTGCAGCAGGTGCCCGCGGCCCTCGGCGCCCCCGCCGGGCCGAGCACGAACTCCCTCGTCGCCGCTGTGCAGACCGTTGTCACGACAGACTGGGCGGCCGCGTTCGTGCCGCTCGCGCTCGTCGCCGCGGTCGCCGTCATCATGGTCGTCGCGCCGCTCGTGCGCCCCTGGGTGCCCGGCTCGATCATCGCGATCGTCGTCGTCACCCTCGCGACGGTCTGGCTGTCGCTGCCGGTCGAGACGATCGGCACGCTGCCCGCCGCGCTTCCGGCACCGAGCCTGCCGAGCCTCGCCGGCGTCGACGTCGTGGCCCTGCTGATCCCGGCCGCCACGATCGCGGCGCTCGCCGCCATTGAGTCGCTGCTGTCGGCGCGCGTCGGCGCATCCCTCGCCGACACGGGCCGCCTCGACCCCGACCGCGAGCTCGTCGGGCAGGGGCTCGCCTCGGTCGCGTCGGGGCTCTTCGGCGGCATGCCCGCCACGGGCGCCATCGCGCGCACGGCCGTGAACGTACGGGCTGGCGGGCGGTCGCGGCTCGCGGCGATCATCCATTCGATCGTGCTCGTCGGCGTCGTCTACCTCGCCAGCACGATCGTCGCGACCATCCCGCTCGCGGCGCTCTCGGGCGTGCTCATGGTCACGGCGGTGCGCATGGTCTCGGTGCCGACCGTGCGACGCATCGTCACGGCGACGCGGTCAGACGCCCTCATCTTCGTCGCGACCGCCGTCGTGACGATCGCCTTCGATCTCATCATCGCGGTGGGCATCGGAATCCTCGCCGCGGGGGTCATCGCGCTGCGCACGCTCGCCGCCTCGAGCGGCGTGCACCGCGAGCCGCTGCCGGGCGAGCCGCAGCCGGGCGACGAGCGCATCGCGCTGTTCCGCCTCGACGGCGCACTGTTCTTCGGCGCGGCCGAGCGCCTCACCGATGCCATCAGCGAGACGGCGGGGGCGAGTGTCGTGATCGTGCGGCTCTCGCAGATCCGCGACCTCGACGCCACGGGCGCGCGGGTCATCGTCGAGCTCATCGAGGGCCTCGAGCGGCGCGGCATCACCGTCATCATCAAGGGCATTCAAGAGCGCCACCTGCGTCTCGCGACCCGCGTGGGCGTCGTCGGCGCGCTGCGCCACCCGAACCACCTCGTCGCCTCCCTCGACGACGCCGTCGAGCATGCCCGGTCGCACATCGCGCGCGAGCGGGCGGCGGGCACGGTCAGCCCTGCCGACTAACCTGGGGCGAGTGACCACCACCGCGACCACTCCCCAGTCGGTGCTCGAGTCGGTCTTCGGCTACCCGGCCTTCCGCGGCGAGCAGCAGGCCATCATCGACCACGTCGTGCGCGGGGGTGACGCCCTCGTGCTCATGCCGACGGGTGGCGGTAAGAGCCTCTGCTACCAGATTCCCGCGCTCGTGCGCGAGGGCGTCGGCGTCGTCATCTCGCCGCTCATCGCGCTGATGAAAGACCAGGTGGATGCCCTCGAGACGGTCGGCGTGCGCGCCGCGTTCCTCAACTCCACGCAGGGCCCCGACGAGCGTCGGGCCGTCGAGGCCGCCCTGCTCGCGGGCGAGGTCGATCTGCTCTACATGGCGCCCGAGCGTGTCACCGTGCCCTCCACCGCCGAGCTGCTCGACCGCATCCGCGTCTCGCTCTTCGCGATCGACGAGGCGCACTGCGTGTCGCAGTGGGGGCACGACTTCCGGCCCGACTACCTCGCGCTGTCGCTGCTGCACGAGCGCTGGCCGAGCATCCCGCGCATCGCCCTGACGGCGACGGCCACGGCCGAGACGGCGACCGAGATCGTGCAGCGGCTCGACCTGGGCCAGGCCCGGCGGTTCGTGGCGAGCTTCGACCGCCCGAACATCCAGTACCGCATCGAGCCGAAGAACCAGCCGGTGCAGCAGCTGCTGCAGCTGATCCGCACCGAGCACCCGGGCGACGCGGGCATCGTCTACTGCCTGTCGCGGGCGAGTGTCGAGAAGACGGCGATCGCGCTCGCCGAGCACGGCATCCCCGCCCTTCCGTACCACGCCGGTCTCGACGCGACGACGCGCTCGAACCACCAGTCGCGGTTCTTGCGCGAGGAGGGCATCGTCATGGTCGCGACGATCGCCTTCGGCATGGGCATCGACAAGCCCGACGTGCGCTTCGTCGCCCACCTCGACCTGCCGAAGAGCGTCGAGGGCTACTACCAAGAGACGGGGCGTGCGGGCCGCGACGGCCTGCCCGCGACCGCGTGGCTCGCCTACGGACTGCAGGACGTCGTGCAGCAGCGGCAGATGATCGACCGCAGCGAGGGCACCCCCGCGTACAAGCGCCGCATGAGCCAGCTGCTCGATGCGATGCTCGCGCTGTGCGAGACCGTCGAATGCCGACGGGTGCAGCTGCTGGCGTACTTCGGCCAGCGCTCCGAGCGCTGCGGCAACTGCGACACGTGCCTCGCCCCGCCCGAGAGCTGGGACGGCACGGTGCCGGCGCAGAAGCTGCTCTCGACGATCGTGCGGCTCGAGCGCGAGCGGCGCCAGCGATATGGCGCGGGTCAGCTCATCGACATCCTCATCGGCAAGCGCACGCCGCGCGTCGAGCAGCTCGGGCACGCCGACCTCGCGACGTTCGGCATTGGCACCGAGCTGACCGATCAGGAGTGGCGGGGCGTCGTGCGCCAGCTGCTCGCGCAAGGCCTGCTCGCCGTGCACGGCGACGGCTACGGCACGCTCGTGCTCACGGAGGCGAGTGCCGCGGTGCTGAGCGGAACCCGCGAGGTGCGGCTGCGCCGCGAGGTCGCCCGACCGACCCGCTCGGCGAAACGCGCCGCGCCCTCCGACCTTCCCGCGGCCGCCGCGCCCCTGTTCGAGCGGTTGCGCGCCTGGCGCGCGGCGACGGCGCGCGAACTCGGCGCTCCCGCCTACGTCGTGTTCGCCGACGCGACTCTGCGCGGCATCGCCCTCACGACGCCGTCGACGCTCGACGAGCTCTCGACCGTGAGCGGCGTCGGTGCGGCCAAGCTGGAGAAGTTCGGGGATGCGGTGCTCGCGATCGTGCGCGGCGACGAGCCGCCCGCCGCTGCAGCCGTCGAGCCGCCCGCCGTTGCACCCGTCGAACCTGACCTGCCCGCGTACATTCCCGACGACGACATCCCCTACGACGACATTCCCCCCGAGGAATGGAACCTCTGACACGATAGGGCGGTGCTGACCTTCCTCGCCCGGGCCTTCCTCGGCCCCATCGCGCGAGTGGTCTGGCGGCCCACCATCATCGGGCGCTCGAACATGCCCGCGGAGGGCCCGGTGGTCGTCGCCAGCAACCACCTCTCGTTCATCGACTCGATCGTCATCAGCCTGCTCGCCCGTCGCCCCGTGAGCTTCCTCGCCAAGGAGGAGTACTTCACCGGCAAGGGCATCAGAGGCGCGATCTCCCGCGGATTCTTCTCGGGAGTCGGGGCGATTCCCGTCAAGCGCGGTGCCGGCCAGGCCGCGCAGGACGCGCTCGACGCCGGCCTCGCCAAGCTGCAGGCGGGCCAGGCCTTCTCGATCTACCCGGAGGGGACCCGCTCGCGCGACGGGCGGCTCTACCGCGGAAAGACCGGCGTGGCATGGCTCGCGCTCACCGCCGGGGCGCCGGTCGTCCCCGTCGCCCTGACGGGCACGCAGAACCTGCAGCCCGTCGGCTCGAAGCGTGTGCGGCTCGCCCGCATCACGATCGAGTTCGGCGAGCCGATGGACATCAGCGCCTTCGGGCCGGCCGCCTCGGGTCGCGCTCGGCGGCACGCGACCGATGCGATCATGGCGCGCATCCAGAGCATGTCGGGTCAGGAATACGTCGACCAGTACAACGAGCCGCCGCCCGCGAATGTTCGCGAGCGCGTGCGTCGCTTCTTCCGCACGCGGGCCGAGCTCTAGGCGCGCACCCTCGAGCTCGAGCTCGAGATCGCGCTAGGCGGGATCGCTGTCGGACGACTCGCCCGACGCAACCGCCGGCTCGTCGTCCGGCCGACGCCCCGTTGCCGCCCCCGGCACGGGTGCCGTCAGGCGCAGGGTCGCGAGCAGGCCGATCGCGAGGAACCCGGCCGCCGTGAACGCCGCGAACCGCGTGGCATCGCTGAAGGCCTGGCGCGCCTCGGCTGCGACCTCGGGCGACTCGGCCTCGAGGCCGGGAATCGCCGAGCCCGCGCTGTCGACGACGGCCGAGACGATGCCGTCGCGGGCCTCGGGCGGCAGGCCCGCGGCGTCGAGCCGGCTGTCGAGGGTGCTGCCGAGCGAGGTGAAGAGCACGGTGCCGAGCACGGCGATGCCGAGCGCCGAGCCGATCTGGCGGGCTGTGGACTGGGTGCCCGAGGCCTGCCCGCTCGCCTGCACCGGCACATCCTGCAGCACCACGCCCGTGAGCTGCGCGGTCGCGAGGCCGACGCCGACGCCGTAGACGAGCAGACCGAGCGCGACCGACCACCAGGGGGTGTCGACGGCGATGACGAGGCCGATGAGGATGAGGCCGATGATCTCGGCGGCGATGCCCGCCCGCACGGTCGCGACCGCCGAGACGCGGCCGCTCAGCGAGCCGCCGACGCCGCTCGCGAGGAAGGAGCCGCCGGCGAGCGCGAGCAAGATGGTTCCGGTCTGCAGGGCGTCGTAGCCGAGCACGTTCTGCAGCCACAGCGGCAGCGAGAGGATAATGCCGAACTCGCCCATCGACACGATGAGCGCGGCGACGTTGCCGTTGCGGAACGAGCCGATGCGCAGCAGCGAGAACGCGAGCATGGTCGATTTGCCCGCACGCTCACGCCGCAGCCCCCACCACACGAACAGGGCCCCCGCGACGAGCGAGATCGCGAACGAGATCGGGATGGGGCTGAGGGCGATCGGCCACTCCCAGTCGCCGAGTTTCAGCCCGTCGGCCGCGAGCCACCAGCCGTAGGTGCGCCCCTCGATGAGGCCGAAGACCAGGAAGGCGCTCGTGACGACCGACAGCAGCGCGCCCGTCCAGTCGATCGATTGCGGATGCTCGTCCTTCGTCGCAACGACGAAGAGCATGAGCCCGACCAGGATGATGATGCCGAGCGGCACGTTGATGCCGAAGGCCCACCGCCACGAGTACGCGGTCGTGAGCCACCCGCCGAGCAGCGGACCGACGGCGGCCATGCCGCCGATCGTCGAGCCCCACACCGCGAAGGCGATGCCGCGCTCGCGGCCCTGGAAGGTCGCGTTGAGCGTCGAGAGTGTCGAGGGCAGGATCATCGCGCCACCGACGCCCTGCACGACGCGGGCCATGATGAGCGCCGAGCCCGAGTCGGCGAACGCCGCCCACACGGAGGCGAGCATGAAGATGACGACACCGATGACGAGCATCCGCCGTCGGCCGAAGCGGTCGCCGAGCGTGCCGAAGACGAGCAGCAGGGCGGCGAAGACGAGCGTGTAGCTCTCTTGCACCCACTGCACCTCGGTCGAGGTGATGCCGAGCTCGTCGACGATCGAGGGCACGGCGACGTTGACGATGGTCGAGTCGACGATGATGAGCGAGACGGCCAGGCTGATGACGAAGAGCCCGATCCAGCGGGTGCGCGATGAGGTCACGCGCTGACGCTACTCCTGTCGCGCGCTCGTGGGTGCTACGCGGTCGTCGCGTCGGTCTCGGCCTGCGCCGCGACCTGCTTGCGCACCTCGTCCATGTCGAGACCCTTGACGGCGGTGATGACCTGCTCGAGCGCGGGCGCGGGCAGGGCCCCGGGCTGCGCGAAGACGAGGATGCCGTCGCGGAACGCCATGAGCGTCGGGATCGACCGGATGTTGGCGGCTGCCGCGAGCGCCTGCTCGGCCTCGGTGTCGACCTTGCCGAAGGTCACGTCGGCGTGCTGCTCGCTCGCCTTCTCGAAGATGGGGGCGAACTGGCGGCAGGGGCCGCACCATTCCGCCCAGAAGTCGACGAGGGTGATGCCCTCGCCCGTCACGGTCTGCTCGAAGTCGGCCGCGGTCAGGTTCACGGTTGCCATAGATCCAGTGTGCCACATGACTTGCATACCCTGGGGGGTATTCTCTCGAGGCGAACAGGGCGCGGGATGCTCGCCGCACCCTGCTGAGCCTCTCCACTATGCCAACGCCCAGCTTTGTGAGAGAACCCACAAGAGCCGCGCGGAGCGCCCGCGCGCCCTTCGTGGGGCGAGTACCACAAACCCCCGCGCGCGGCCCGCGAGTTCTACCGTGACGAGCATGAGCACGATCGAGATGCCGGCACCCGAGACCACCCCCACCGCGACGCCCTCTCCGGAGACGGCGCCGGTCGCCAGTGCGCCCTCCGTCGACGTGGCCGCCCTCGGGCAGCAGCTCATGGGCCGCTGGGCCGACAGCCGGCGCGCGTCGCGCGAGCTCATGCGCGACTCCGCCTTCCACCGCGACCCGAGCCTCGGCATGGCCGAGCACCGCGAGCGCGTGCTCGGGCAGCTGAAGCTGCTCGTCGAGCGCGGCGACGTGCACCGCGCCTTCCCCGCCGAGTTCGGCGGCGACGACGACTTCGGCGGATTCATCGCGAGCTTCGAAGAGCTGCTGCTCGGCGACCCGAGCATGCAGATCAAGTCGGGCGTGCAGTGGGGCCTCTACGCCTCGGCGATCCTGCACCTCGGCACGGCGCCGCACCACGCGGCCTGGCTGCCCGACGCCCTCGACCTCACGACGGCCGGCGCGTTCGCGATGACCGAGACCGGGCACGGCAGCGACGTCTCGGCCGTCGGCACGACCGCGACCTACGACGCGGCGACCGATGAGTGGGTCATCCACACTCCCTTCCGTGCCGCGTGGAAGGACTACCTCGGCAACGCCGCCCTGCACGGTCGCGCCGCCGTGGTGTTCGCCCAGCTCATCACGCGCGGGGTCAACCACGGCGTGCACGCCTTCTATGTTCCGCTCCGCGACGAGACCGGAGCCTTCCTGCCCGGCATCGGCGGCGAGGACGACGGGCTGAAGGGCGGCCTCAACGGCATCGACAACGGCCGTCTGCAGTTCACCCACGTGCGCGTGCCGCGCACCAACCTGCTCAACCGCTACGGCGACGTCGACGAGAACGGCGTCTACACCTCGCCCATCGACAGCCCCGGCCGCCGCTTCTTCACGATGCTCGGCACGCTCGTGCAGGGGCGCGTGTCGCTCGACGGCGCGTGCGTCGTCGCGAGCAAGCTCGCCATGACGATCGCGGTGCGCTACGGCACCGAGCGGCGCCAGTTCGCCGGCGGAAGCGACGACGAAGTCGTGCTGCTCGATTACCAGCGCCACCAGCGCCGGCTGCTGCCGCGCCTCGCGCAGACCTACGCCATGTCGTTCGCCCACGACATCTTCCTCGAGAAGTTCGACGCGGTCTTCTCGGGCCGCACCGACACCGACAGCGACCGGGAAGATCTCGAGACCCTTGCCGCCGCGCTCAAGTCGCTCAGCACGTGGGGCGCGCTCGACATCATCCAGGAGGCGCGCGAGGCCTGCGGCGGCCAGGGCTTCCTCGCCGCCAACCGGCTCACTCAGCTGCGCGCCGATCTCGACATCTACGCCACCTTCGAAGGCGACAACAACGTGCTGCTGCAGCTCGTCGCCAAGCGGCTGCTCACCGACTACTCGCGCACCTTCGCGAAGGCCGACGCCGGCGTCATGGCGCACTACGTCGCCGACCAGGTGAACGAGGCCGTCGTCAACCGCTCGGGCCTGCGCCGCCTGGCGCAGTCGGTGGCCGACTTCGGGTCGACGGCACGCTCGGTGGGCTACGTGCGCGATACCGACTCGCAGCGTCAACTGCTGACCGACCGGGTCGAGTCGATGGTGGCCGAGCTCGCGGGCAAGCTGCGCAGCGCATCCAAGCTGCCGAAGGCCGAGGCCGCCGCCCTCTTCAACCGCCACCAGAACGCCCTCATCGAGACGGCGATGGCGCACGGCGAGCTGCTGCAGTGGGAGGCCTTCACCGACGCGCTCGAGCGGGTCGAGCACGACGGCACGCGCCAGGTGCTCACGTGGCTGCGCGACCTCTTCGGCCTCGGTCTCATCGAGAAGAACCTCGCGTGGTACGTCATCCACGGCCGGCTCAGCGACCACCGCGCCCAGGCGATCACCGACTACATCGATGGTCGCCTCCTGCCGCGCCTGCGCCCGCACGCGCTCGCCCTCACCGAGGCGTTCGAGTTCGCGCCCGAGCACATCCGTGCCGACATCGCGACGGGTGCCGAGCGCGACCGCCAAGAGGAGGCGCGCGCGTACTACGCCGACCAGCGGGCGCGCGGCCTCGCCCCGATCGACGAGAAAGACCTGCTCGCGGCGAAGAAGGCGCGCCGCTGACCGCACGGTGGGCGTAGGGTCGCTCGCATGAGCGATGCGGCGCCCGACCCCACGGCGGGGTTCCGTTTGCACCCCGCCGCGGCGTGGGCCCTGGTGGGGGCGCAGTTCGTGTTCCTGCTCCTGCTCGGCTTCCTGCCCTGGGGCAGCCTGTGGGCGCGTGAGCTCGCCACCCTCGTCATCGGGCTCGGCCTGGTGGCGCTCGGAGTCGGCATCGCGCTCGCGGCGGGCGCGGGCCTCGGGCGCAGCCTGACCGCCAGTCCGATTCCGAAGGCCGACGGGCAGCTCGTCACGACGGGCGTCTTCGGTCTCGTGCGCCACCCGATCTACTCGGGGCTGCTCGTGCTGGGCCTCGGGCTCGTCGTGATCGGTGCCTCCGTGCTGCACCTCCTCGCCTGGGTCGCGCTGCTGAGCGTGCTCATGGCGAAGTCGCGGTTCGAAGAGCGGATGCTCGCCGACCAGTACTCCGCCTACGCGGCGTACGCCGCGCGCGTCGGCCGGCTCGTGCCCGGCGTGGGGCGCATCCGGCGCTGATCGTCGGCGAGCCGCCGCTCACCCGCGGCGAGCCGGAGGTCTCGGCGGGTTAGAGTGCGGCCATGAGCCTCACCGACATCGTCATCCCGCAGCCCGGCGACCCGCGCGGCGGTGAGCTGACCGGCGTGCTCGGGGTTCCCGACGGCCCCGGACCGTTCGTGCCGCTCGTCGTCGTGCACGAGGTGTTCGGCATCGACGAGGCCATGCGCGACCACCTCGAGCGCCTCACGCGCCTCGGCTATCTCGTGCTCATGCCCAACCTGTTCAGCCGCGGCGGCGCGCGCCGCTGCCTGGTCGCCACGTTCCGCGCGCTGCGGTCGGGCACGGGTGCGGCCTTCGACGACATCGAGGCGGCGCGCCAGCACCTGCTCGCCCGCGACGACGGCAAGGAACACGTGGGCGTCATCGGCTTCTGCATGGGCGGAGGCTTCGCGCTGCTGCTCGCGGGGCAGGGCGGGTATGGCGCAGCATCCATCAATTACGGGATGCTGCCCGCCGACCTCGACGCGACCCTCGACGGTGCCTGCCCCGTCGTCGGCACCTTCGGCGGTCGCGATCGCACGCTGCCCGGCGCGGCCGAGAAACTGGAGGCCGCCCTCGTCGCCCGCGGCATCGAGCACGACGTGGTCGAGTACCCCGAGGCCGGGCACGCGTTCCTCAACGCCCACCCCGCGGGCTCGACGCTCACGCGCGTGATGATGAAGCCCATGATGGGCGCGGGTCATCGGCCTGTCGAGGCCGAGGACGCGTGGCAGCGCATCGACGGGTTCTTACGCCGCACGCTCGTCTAGCTCGCTACTTGTTGGTGACGTTCGTCACGGCGTCGGAATTCTGCGAGCGACCGCTCGAGGCCTTCTTGTCGGCCTTCGCGACGCGCTTCTCCTTCAGCGTCTTCGCCGCCGCCGTCTTCGGGGTGTTCTTGCGTGCGGATTTCTCGCCCATGGGGCTCTCCTTACATTGGGGAGCCGGAACGGGCCCTAAAGCCGAGGGTACGCCGAGCACGACGTCGACGCACTCGAGTGGACGCCGAGCGCTGTGCTGATTGCGCTCGGCTAGAGGCCGAGCGCTGCGCGCACGGCGTCGTCGCTGGGCTCGACGAGGTGCGAGCCGTCGGGGAAGACGACGACGGGAATGTTCGTGCGGCCGCTGATGGCCTGCGCCTGCGCGGCGGCCTCGGCCGAGGCCTCGACGTCGACCTTGGCCCACTCGACCCCGAGGTCGGTGAGCAGGGCTTCGGTGCGACGGCAGTCGCGGCACCAGTCGGCGCCGTACATCGTGATGGTGCCGGCGGCGGGAGCAAGAGAGTCGGTCATGCCTCAAGCCAACCACGATGGCGCCTGCGTTGTTCCCGAACGACTCCTGTCGAGCATCCCGTGCCGTCTCTAGACTGACCGCATGAGCGCGCCCACTCCGCATGACACGACCGCGCAACTGACCGACACCACCGCTCCCGCCCGCACGCCGCTCGACGTGGAGTCGGAGGCCTTCGCCGTCGCGATCGCCGTCGCCATCGTCAACGCGGTCGTCGGCGGCGTGCTGTTCGCCGGCACGAACCCGCCGATCTGGGGCGGCATCTCGCTCGGAGTCGCCTCGGCCGGGTCGATCCTCATCGCCGGCGTCATCGTGGCCTACGTCGGCTACTGGCGCAGCCGCTCGGTCGCCGGCCAGCAGTGGCGGCTCGAGCTGAAGTCGTGGAAGTTCATCGTCGACGCCACCTCGGTCGCGCTCGTGCACGCGGTGCTCGCGGTGCTCGCCTCGATCGCGACCTTCTTGCTGCTGCAGCGCAGCTTCCAGGGCGTGACGCTGGATGCTCCCTTCACGACGATCGCCATGGCGACGGTCACGGCGCTCGCCGCATACTGGATCTACCTCTCGGTCTCGTCGATCACGACGCCCAAGCTCTCGAGCCTGCTCGTGCTCTTCATGACGTTCGGCACGATCACGGCCATGGCGACCGCGAGCGATCCGGCCTGGTGGGAGTACCACTTCAGCCAGCTCGGCACGTTCGGCGACCGGTCGAGCGCTCTGTTCAACCTGACGCTCATCATCGCCGGCTTCCTGGTGACGACCTTCGCGCTCTACCTGCAGCGCGACCTGCAGCTGCTCGTCGACCGCGGCGTGCTGGTCAAGCCCTCGGCGCCCCGCACGGTCTCGATCATCTTCGTGATCATGGGCGTCATGCTGTCGTGCGTCGGCATCTTCCCGCTCACCGTCAGCATCCTGCTGCACAACCTGTCGGCCTCGGGCATGGCGGTCACGTTCCTCGTGCTGCTGTTCGCGTCGCCGTGGCTGCTGAAGGGTCTGCCGCGGAGGTTCTTCCTGGTGAGCTTCGGGTTCGCCGCGGCGCTCATCATCGGCGCGGTGCTGTTCTATCCCGTGCAGTACTACAACCTCACGGCGTTCGAGCTCGTCGCCTTCGCGATCATCTTCGCCTGGATCGCCGTCTTCATCCGCTACATCAGCGCGCTCACCGACCAGACGGCTCCGGATGCTGCGCCGACGCCCGCGGCAGCCGCCGCGTGAGCGGCTCGGCGCTCGGCAGCTTCGGCGATCCGGCCACCACGGCCGCCCACTACGCCGCGAAGCTCGCGGTCGAGACGGACGCCTCCGACGTGTGGGCCGCGCGGCAGGCCGGCGAGGTCTTCCACCTCGTCGACGTGCGCGGGCAGGCCGCGTGGGATCAGGGGCATGCGGGCGGGGCGCTGCACATCCCGCGGCAGCAGCTGGTCGAGCGGGTCGCCGAGCTCGGCGAGGGCATCCCCGTCGTCGTGTACTGCTGGTCGCCCGGCTGCAACGGCGGAGCGAAGGCCGCCCTCGAGCTCGCGCGCCTCGGCGTGCCGGTGAAAGAGATGATCGGCGGCTTCGAGTACTGGGCGCGTGAGGGCTACCCGGTCGAGGATTCCCGGGGCGCCGTCGTGCGCCCGATCGACCCGCTTACGAACGTCACGGGCTGAGCGGGCGTACCATTTCGAGTTCTGGGCCGATGGGGCCCGTGAACCGCGCGCCGCTTTCGACAAACCCGCACCGGCGGTAGGCCGCCTGCGCGCGAAGGTTGTCGACGTGCACGTCGAGCGTGAGCTCGGAGAATCCGTGCTGGTGGGCCCACTCTGCGATCGCGTCAAGCAGCTGGTCGATCACGCGAGCACCGCGAGCATCCGGATGCACGTACACGCCGACAACATCGACGCGCGCCGTGCTGACCGGGCGATCGAGGTGGTCGAGCGAGCCCGCGACGCGCGAAAGGCCCGTGGCTGTTCCGACCCATGTCTTGCCGCGCAGGACGATGAACTGTGCCGCTCCATCCCCGCGCGATGCTCCGGCCGTGCGCGCCTGCCAGAACGCGTCGCCGCGACTCTCTGCGTCGTCGAGGTCATCCAGAAATGCAATCGCGGCGTCGGGGTCACGAAGCGCGGTCAGCCGAAGCACGCGCACCTGCTGCCACTCGTGCGGTTGCACGCGGCGCACGACGGTCTCCATCGCGCCACCCTAGCGAGCGGCAGCTAATTGCCGAGCAGCGCGGCGACCCCGACGGTCAGCAGTGGCGCGACGATGAGCGCCGGCAGCATGTCGGCCACGGCGACCGCGCGCAGGTTGAGCAGGCGCAGGCCGACGCCCAGCAGCAGCACCCCGCCCGTCGCCGTGAGGGCCGCGATGGCCGCGCCCGACATGACCGAGCCGAGCGCGAAGGCCAGCACCGTCAGCAGGCCCTGCCAGATGCCGACGGGGATCGCCGAGAACGCGACACCCCACCCGAGCGAGGCGGCGAAGGCGATCGACGCGAAGCCGTCGAGCGTCGACTTGAGGGCCAACTGGTCGATGCCCTGACCCGTGCCGTCTTGGAACGCTCCGAGAATGGCGAGCGGCCCGATCGCGAACACGAGCGACGCGTCGACGAAGCCGCTGATGAACTTCTCGCGCGGGCTGATCGCGAGGCGAGCATCCACGAGGCTGTCGGTCAACGGCTCGGTCTCGGTGCCGGATGCTGCGCCGCGGCCGCGCCGCGTCAGCCGGTCTTGCAGCCAGCCCCCGAAGCTCTCGAGCCGCCGCTCGATGCCGGCGAGCGACCCGACGATGCTGCCGATGAGCAGGGCGCCGATGACGACGAGGAAGGTGCCGCCGGCGCCGACCGCTCCGACGAAGTCGCTGTCGGTGAGCGAGACGAGGTTGAGGCCGCCGAGCACGATGGTGATGAGGCCGAGGGCGTCGGTGACGACGCGGTTGGTGCGCTCGGGCAGACGGTTGCCGATGAGCACGCCGATGGCGGTTCCGACGACGATCGTCGTGACATTGAGCAGGGTGCCGAGGCCGACGATCACCGGTCAAGGCTAATCGGCCGCGAACGTGCCGCTGCACGCGCGAGCGTGCTCAGTCGCGCGGTGGCGTCACTGTGCCGCGTCGGGCGAGGTGCAGGGCGAGCGCTCCGCCCAGCAGCACCGCGAGCGCGGCGACGGCGGCGGGCGGGCCGAGGGGTGACGGGCCGGTCGCGGCGAGCATCCCGCAGGCGACCGTGGCGGCGTCGCGCACGGTGACCGTCACCGCTGTCGGGTGCTCGCCGCCGAACTCGTCGGTGACGATGATCGGGATGCTCTGCTCGCCCGGCGCGGTGAGCGAACCCGCGATGCTGAAGGCGCCCCCGTCGAGCACCGAGCCAGCGTCGAGGGTGACGCCCGCGGGCGCCCCGGGGCCGAGCGCGGCCCCGCTCGCGTTCCAGGGCAGATTGAAGTCGTAGGTGAACGACCCGCTGAACGCGTCACCAGGGCACACCTCGATCGCCGCAGCCTGCACGGCGGCGACGGAGAACAGCGGGCTGCACCCGGTGAGAGGGCACAGCTCGATGAACAGGCGTGCTTGGTAGTTGGCCGAACGATCGCTTCTGAGGTTGACGATGAGTTCGTGATTGGCTGGCTCGAGGTCGTCGACCAGCGTGCACGTCAGTTCGCCCTCGCCCGCGGCCGGAACGAACCGAGTGAACTCGCACTCGGCGGCGAAGCCGAACTCGCGCGTCGACCTGCTGTTCGCCACCACGCCCAGACCCTCGGGATACGGCGGGAAGGTGAAGGGAACAGCGAAGTACGGTCGGCCGAGAGAGTCGCCCTGCGTCGGATCCATCCAGGCCGTGCCGACGGCGAAGGTCAGGTCGGTGACGGCCTCCGCCGCGGCGGTCTGGGTGTGGTCGGCGGGCGCAGCGATCGCGGCACCCGGCGCAGCGACGCTGAGCAGCACGCTGACGGCGAGAAGAACGCGAGCGCTTCTCGTTCTCGACCTCATGCCCCCAGTGTGCCGGATCGGGGCGGACTCGCCCAAGCCCCTGGTCCTCGGCCGGTCGCGATAGTGTCCCGTCACACACACCGTTGAACGAAGGGCAACCACTCATGGCCATCGTGTGCCGCACCGGCTCGGTCACCCGCGCCGACCAGACCCACACCCCGCTCGAGCTGCCGCTGGCCGACCCGCTCGGCGTCGACATCGCGACCACCTACCTCGAGGTGTTCTCCGGCACGGCGAGCTCGCTCGACGTCGGCATCTGGGAGACCGACCCGGGTCGCTCGCGGTGGCAGTTCACCGACAGCGGCGAGGTCATCTATGTCATCTCGGGCCGCATGACGGTGACCGAAGACGGCAAGGAGCCCCAGCAGATTCAGCCGGGCGACCTCGTGATCTTCCCGGTCGGTTGGCAGGGCTTCTGGGAGGTCACCGAGCCGCTGAAGAAGGTCTACGTCATCTTCGAATAGGGGATGCGGCGCCGCGGTCGTCCGTCGGCCGTCGGCTCACCCGACCGCGCGCGTGACCAGCTCGGTGATGCGCGTCTTCTCGGCCGCGCCGATCTCGGTGACGGCGAACGATGCCGGCCACATGGCGCCGTCGTCGAGCTGCGCGGTGTCGTTGAAGCCGAGCGTCGTGTAGCGGGTGTCGAACTTGCTGGCCGGCTGCACGAAGCACAGCACTTTGCCGTCGAGCGCGTAGGCGGGCATGCCGTACCAGGTGCGCGGAGCCAGCTGCGGAGCCGCGGCCATGATCACATCGTGCAGCGTCGTGGCGAGCGCGCGATCGCCCTCGTCAGGAAGCTTTGCGATCGCCTCGAGCAGGTCGTTGAGCTCGGCCTCGGCCTTCGCCGCGCCCTTGGCCCGCTTCGCCTGAGCGCGCAGCTCGGCGGCGCGCTCCTTCATCGCGGCGCGCTCGTCCGCGGTGAACCCGTCGTTGCCGGTGGATGCGCGGCTCTTCTCGCTCATGCGCCCCAGGGTAGACCTCTGAGCGCTTGACGGGACACGGGTCGCAACAGACACATCGGTTGACATGTGAGTGGTGGGAGTCAGTAGGTGGATTCTGAAATCGCCTGCAACAAATCCTCCAGCAAGCCGGTCACTTCACCATCCGGAGAGCCAACCAGCATCACCCGGTCGAGTAGCAGGTTGAAGCCATCGCACGAAGTCTCTGACGTAAGCAGGCACGAGTGGCAAGCGGCAATGTTCAATCCGTCGAGGTTCTGCGGTTGAGACTCACTGCAGACAGGATCGTTTGAACACCAACTCAGCTGTTCCGCCGCACGGGCGAGGCTGCTCCCGAGGCGATCAAGCTCTCCTTCGCGGACGAGTCCGCCCAGCGTGCCTTCGGGATCACTCGACGTTGTATAGATGAATACACCGTAGTCTCCTGACGCCTCACAGTAGATCCGCTCATGCAGAGACGCAGCGGGATAGCCCGAAGAGAATGCGAACTCACGGAGAAGGGCATGGGCGAAAGAATGCAGGGCCACGTACCCAATTGAGAATGGGTGAAGCCGCTTAGAGAACCCCGACGCATCGAACTTCGCCGACAGTAGAGTTGACCGCGCCTGAGCGCCTGGGGTGCTGGCCCACGTGTCTAACGCGGCCGCGTTGAACCGGAGGAAGACCCCCTCGCCGAAACCTTCATAGGCAGGTAGCCATTTTGCTTCGGATCCGTCGTGGGTTACCGCGTCAATCAGGTCAGAGTCTGGCCGGTAACGCTTGAAGCCGAGGCTTGCGCGTACCTCTCGTAGTCGATCGACCAGGATGATGCTGTCAATCAGTTCAGCCAAGGCCCTCTCAACTACGTCAACAGACTCCTGGTCGAAGCTTTGCGCTCGAGTCTTGAAGTTCTCTTCATCAGCGTCATCATTCTCGGCCGCGCGGAACGCAGCGAACTCCTCGCCCAAGATCGCGCTTCTGACCGGCAAACCGTCTTCATCGCCACCCAGATCCCGGCGGACGACGCTGAGTACCAAGTCGACTGAGACGTCAAGCTCATCGGCGATGCGTTGTGCCATCTGAGACGCAAAGGGATCATCTGGTGGCGTACTTCTCAGGGCAAGGTAGAACGTGTTCGTACGTATCCTGTCTTCAACGTCAAGGGTCGACGCCGATACGTCGGGGATATCGATTGCGGCCTCGGTTTCCGCATAGTGGAAGCTAGTGGCTCCGCGCTGCAGGACCTCGAGTGGGCTCTCGCAGGTCCTCCATGTCGACTCCCAGGGTTGGGTCCCGTGACACGAGAGCCCCTCGCGAAGGAGTACGTCTCCGCGCAGATCGCCCAGCGTCCTTCGGCTTCTGCATGCATCGCACGCGATTTCGAGGCCAGAAAGGCCGGGAGACCCGCCTTCGATCGGGCGGAATCTCAAGGAACCGGTTTCTTTGCACTCGACGGTCGCTCCCGGAGCCCGATGGAGCCACTCGGGCCATGGCACGTCAGCTGAGTGACTGCGTTCCCGACAAGCCACCACGAAACGCATCGGGACAAGGCGACCGGAATCGCTTGGACATTCTGGGGCCGTTCCACTCTCGAGTTTGTTGGTCCACCGAATCATCCGTCGACAGGTCTGACAGAAGAGCCACGCGGGGTACCTAATCACAGGAATGCTCAGTGCATTCGAGTTCTCGATGCCATCGGCTGATGGGGGGGCGTAGAACCGTTGAACGCCGAGTCGTGACGAAAGCCGAAGACAGTCAACGGGCTCAAGCAGGGTTCGCTTCGGCCACTTGTCAGCCGTCAACGTCATGAATGACTCGCCGAGGATATCGACCACTGCACCCGGCCCGAACGGCGCAATCAACTTGGCTACACCGAGCTGAAGGATTCTCTTGCTCACGCTTTCTCTCCTCGGGGGCGAAGACGCACTCCGCGTTCAACTGACCGCATGGAGTGCATGGTTGGCCACCCTTGGCCGCTGTCGCCGAAGGTCTTCAGTAGACGATCATCCGTGTTCTTGGATCCCTGGTACTTGAGGTCCCCAGCACTGCTCTTGGCGCGGGTGCTCCAATCAGCTACTGCTCGGCGAAGCTCGAGTTCGATTGTTGGCGCTTCGCGCTTGTCTGCGAGACGAATGTGATCCATCAGCATGCCGATCGCCTTCTGAACGAACACAGATGTCTCCTCGAACGCAGCTGCATCGTCGTTCTTGCTGTATCCAGCCGCGTGACGAATCAAGATCACGAGCGCTGCCCGCAGTGCGCGTTGGCGTGCCTGGAAAGCCCACGGGGTCACCGAGGTCGGCTCCACGAACCTGTAGAAGGAATCGTGGAAGGTGCGGAAGCCCTCGAATGTGGATCGATCACGCGCCTTTCCGGAGCGATACAGCGTCAAGATGATCCCGGGCACTCCCGCTCGTCCGACACGGCTTGTGGCCTGGATGTACTCCGCCGTTGTCTTGGGTTGACCGTTGACCAGCATGAGCCCGAGTCGGTCAATGTCGATTCCGACCGAAAGGATATTGGTGGCTGCGATCGCGTCGATGACTTCAGCGGAGCCTTCCGAAATGCTGAGCCGCTCAAGGATCTTGACGAGCTCGTGGGAATCGACGTTGCTAGTGAGTTCCTCGATGCCCTCGGTTCCGATGCTTCGACCGTCAGGGTTCGATGACTCTTCCCGCTCCAACATCGTTCGAACGTCATCGCGGAGGATCGTAATTGTCCGACCGAGTTCGCGGAGGCTGTTGTGATATGCCACCAGCGTCCAGTAGGCGTCTCGTTCAGCCTTCGACAAGGACGGAATCGCGGTGGGGGCCGCTAGGAGTCTGCCAGCGGTTTGACCGATTGCCCAAGCTGGAGCGAATGCCTGAGGCAAGATGCCGACGTAGAGACGTCCGGGTCCCTCCTTGTCGAGTTCCGCGAAGTAGTTGTCGTCAGCGTCCAGGCCACTCGGCGGAAAGACCTCCACTTTGGAGGCCATCAGCCCGCGAACCTGCTCGTTTGCCGATCGGATGGTTGCGGTTGAAGCCACGATCTTGGGAGAAGTCCCGCGCCATTTGAGTAGTGATTGAATCGCCGCCTCGTAGATCCCGACGATTGTGCCTAGCGGCCCGGATATCAGGTGGAGCTCGTCTTGGATGACGAGTGACGGCGGGTTGAAGGTCGAGCCACTGACCCCGAAAATCGACCCCCCACTGGGAATCCAGGCTAGGCGCGCGAACTTGTCCACTGTCGCGACCACGATGGTTGGGGGCGACTTGAAGATTGCCTCGTCCACGACTTGCATCGGCAGACCGGCATGGAATGCACACTGGTTGTTGACGCAGTTGATCGTGAAGCTCCTGGATGTCGCTCGGAATCCGTAGGCATCATCCCGCTGCGATTTCCGCTCGGGCATGAGCTGCGTCTCGCACCATGGGCAAGCGCGTACCTGAAACGGATTCTGTGGGCTGAGTTGTCCTCGCACCTCTGCCAACAAGCCCTCTGCGGCCTTGAAGTCATTCGGAGTTGTCGTTCCTCCTAGCAACAGGCCGACGCTGAAGTGCGGCGTGGATGAGGGCAAGGTGCCGTCGCCTCGCAACAACTCAAGAGCGCAGATGAGCCGCGCCGTTCGTTGGAATTGTTGGGCCGTAAGCAGACGCATCGTGTAGCGAGTGATGACAGCGGTGCCGCCGCCAGCCGGTCCGTCCTGCAGGCGGCGTCGGATCATTTCGAACGCTGCGAGGCCGAGGTAGGCCTCAGTCTTCCCGCCACCCGTTGGGAACCAGATGAGGTCAACAAGATCGCGGTCGTCATGGTCGTCCCTAGCGGTTGAGGCCAAGGCCATGAGGATGAAGGCCAGCTGGAATGGCCGCCAAGAGGGTTCCTTTTCGGACGGCACCGCCGTGCCCCGCGTGCTCTGCAGCCTCATGGCCATGTTTGCCAATTGAAACGCCTCGCGAACCGTTGGATCGCTCCCGAGCAGAAGGACGCCTTCACGCATTCGCCTGGTTGCCTGATCCATCCGGCCGACAAGACCAAGGGCCACCTCGCGGTACTTGCCCGCCGCCTCCCCCTCCGCCCGCCTATCGGATACCCATCGCTCGTATTCCGAAATGAAACCGGAAAGCCCGTCTGTCAGAACGGCCGGCGGCATTTTCCGGTCTGCAAGCCATGCCATTCTCAGCGCATCACCCGATGCTTCTCGAGGCTTGACTCGCGGCACAGCCTCAGAAGGCAGGGAGTCTGTAGAGATCTGCGTCACAGGCAGGCTCTCTGGCCAGGTGGCAGCGACACCGTGTCCGATTGCGTAGCTCAGGTGGTTGCGAAAGCGGTACTCGAGTTCGCGATCCTCCGGCGTGGCATTCACCACTACATCTCCTGGGTAAGGCTGGATCACCCCGCCGACAGACTCAACATCGAATCCGCATTGGAAGAGCACGCTTTCCACTTCTTTCTTTGCGCGACCGAGCGGAACCTGCACTGCGTTCGAGAGTGAAACCGTCACGATCTCAGCGAATTTGCCCGGCCTTGACCGCCACTGCAGCCTCGCGCGGCCTCCCCAGATGTCCTCCTGCCCACTGGTTGACGCCGCGATGATGACAGACTGCTCCCCGAACGCCACTCGGCGCCACAGGCCCTCTCCAGTGCCCGGAGCCTGGTCGTCTCGCTCGAGCTGCCGTTCGTACGCAGCGCCTTTGACGCTGACGACGAGCTCGGGGGCGTCATGCATGAAGGACAAGCCCATGGAGGACGGCGTCCACCCGGAGGCCGCGGTCAGGTTGCCGATGTCATCCTGGTCGTGATCGCCGTCGTCGGGGAACCCCTGATCGGCCTCGCCTGCGAGCACGAATTCATTAGGACTTAGGTCCTCGTCAAGTGTCTCTAGAGGGAGGCCTTCCCCCACCTCAGTCGGGAAGAGCATTCCCGTCAAGTACGCGTATACCGGGTTTGACGCAACTTCTTCGTCGTCTCCACTCCGCGGACCGACGAAGTTTTTGCGGAGGTACTCAACGAAAGCTTCTTGACCGTCGGATCTCACTTGTTCTTCGCGCCCTTCTTGGTCCAGAGGTAGTCGAATTCTGTGAACGCCAACTTCCGGTCGAACTGGGTGAAGGTGTCGACCATATTCACCACCAGGCATTCCTCGGTTCCACCGTTGAGGGGGCCGCGGAGCCCCCGACCAACCATCTGCACGTAGCGATTGGGCGAGAACGTCGGCCGAGCGACGTAAAGAGCTCGAACCTTCGGGGCGTCGAATCCCTGTGTCAGTAGGTCGCAGTTCACGAGTACCTTCGTATCCCCTGCCTTGAATGCGTCGATTTTGCGCCGCCGCTCCTGCCCTCGCATTTCACCGTCTACGGCGTCAGCGTTTCTGCCAAGGCTTCTGATCAGCGCTGCCGTGACGTGGGCGGAAACCACCGACGGCGTGAACACCAGAATCGGCCATTCTGGGTCCTGCCGCATGATGTGATCGACGAGCTGCTGCGTCCGGTCAAGGTTCTCTCCGAGCTTGGCCAGAGTGGCGCGTGACACGTCGTCCCAGGCTCGTCCCCCGGTGATGCCCTCGGTCGGGGCGTCATCGACGATTACTCCATCTAGCAACTGATGCTCGACCCTGGAAAGAACTTGCATGTCACGAAGCTGACCGATCGGGTCATCGAGATGTAGTGCGTTAAGGCGTCGCTCTCCGAATCTCGCGACGAACTGTTTGTTCACATCGACGTTCGTTCCCCTGTACGGGGTGGCGGTCAGTCCCAGGAGCGGGCGAGCGGTCGAGGACCCCCGGGCGTCCCGGGTGATGCCCAACCAGCTCAGGATCTTCGTGTAGGTCGGTGACCCCGCCGTGTGTGCCTCGTCGATAACAACGAGCTTCGAGTCCTGCAACCAACCGTGAGCTCGACTTCCTCGGTCGATCATCGATGCGAGCTTCGCGTCAGTCGCGACTACAACCTGCAGTTCTTGAAGGGACTCGTCGGCCTCATAGTTGCCCCAGTATCTGGTGATCTCAAGTGGGCGTTCGTCTCCGATCGCGCGCCAGACCTCTGCCCACGACAGAATCGCTTGCTCACAGAGCTCTTCAGATTGCGCGATCCACAGGACAGGGGATGCAAGCTCCTCGTCTCGAAGCATCGCGACAATTGACTCCGTCGTCACACGTGTCTTGCCGGCTCCGGTTGGGAGGTAGAGAAGACCACGGCGGTGATCGCCGTCCTTGTCCCGGATTAGGACCAGCTCACGTATCTGGTCGCGCAATTCCTCCTGGAAGCTGTGCAGGGGCTTCAGATCGACTCTTCCGGGGACTAGCTCCGTCGGCGCAGCCTTCTTCTCCCGGGTGCCCGCGTAAGTGCGAGGAAAGCCAAGCGAGGTTACGAACTGGTCAGCCTCTGCTGTGCCGTCCCACGCGCGAGGTACAGCTAGACCCGCTTCTGAAAGAGGCTCCTTCAACCACCGCAGGGAATCATTGCCGCGTGTTGTTATGAAGAGTTCCGCGACAGCAAGGTCGTCTTGTTTACCCTGACGTCGTTCGATTACCCCGAGGAGGCCATGGGGGAGGTTCTCGACTAGCTCTTCGCGTCCCACCAGAAGCAGGATCTTCTTGGCCTCAGACGGCTCTGCGAGTACGTCTTGCACGAGCTTGCTTTGCCTGCGCGCCTCATCGCTCGCGATTACTCTTTCTGCGTCCGCCTCGGTCAGCCCAAGTCGCAAGAGAGCGCTCAAGTGGGTGAGCTCAGAAACTGGATCGAGTTCTGCGTCCACCAGAACCGTCTTCCCATCTAGGTGCGCAGGTAGTCGCTGTTCTCGGACTCCAGAAGGACTCGTAGTCCGTCTCGTGATCCGGCTACAACGGCGAAGGAGATACTCCTCTACCGAGCTGGCTACTGCTTCTCGCAGACTGGGGTAGACATCCAGAATCGGGACTGTGTCCTCAACGGGTATCGAGTCGATTGCTCTCGCGATCACTTCAGATGCCCTCTGAATGCCCCACACGCTAACCAATGCGTCGTCCCACGGCCCGGAGGGAAGGTAACGAAGACTATGCGACCCGAGGTCGTCCATCTCTTCGGTCGTCGCGAGGACGACCTGAAGGGCTGGGGTCAAGCGAACCCGTTGGCTCTTTGGGTCGAACGCTGGGATCTCGCTCGCACGCCTAAACGACTTGCGTGCAGAGGCCGCGGCAAGGATCTCCCCGAGGGCTTCGGGATTGCCCGCGGCGTAGTCGTCACGCGTAAAGACCAAAGAGAGCGCTGAACTTGGAGCTTCCTTGAGGGCTCTCGGAAGCAGAAACAAACTGGTCAGATGTGTCAGCGCTACCGGGAGGTACTGTCCGTACTCGGCAAGCGACGCGGCGAGGGATGCGCCTGGAGGTTTGGGGCCAAGAGTCGTCTCGATCAACCCGAAGAACTCCGCAACCCATCGGTCTGGCGCTGTCACTGTTACATTCGAGGCTTTTCGCTGACCGGAGAGATGCAGTTTCGTCGTGATCGTTTGTGAGGGTATTGCCAGCATCAACTGACGCGTCCACTCGGCCCGAGCGCTAGCTGCTTGCGGCTCTTCGCTCTTGGCCAGTTCGAAGAGAACATCGAGTGGGCCTGCACCGATTGGATCGGCAAACTCCACTTGGGCTACCGTTCCAGGGCCATACTCCGTATGCACCTGGGCCTGCACCGCTGCCTGCATGTTGTCTTTGTACTGCTGGAAGGCGTGTTCTCGGTGTACCGGGTAGTCCGAAAGCGGCTCGACAAGGCAGCCCGCGAGCTCCAGAAGGTCACGGCGACCTCCCGCTGTCTTGAAACTGGGTTGGCGTGACTTCAGTCCCGGCACCATCGTTGGGTCCAGGAATACGTCGATTGCCTCCCGCCACGTCCCTGCGGCTGTGGGGACCTTCACCTTGACCTGACGTGAATGCAACTCCTCGAAAACCAAGCGCCCCCCAGCTTGGCTGACTTGAGAGAGCATGTTCCAGAATCGGCTCCAGTCCTTGTTAGTCCAGTCGCTGCCCGCGGTCATCGCTGTGGCTAGGGCAGCTTGGTCCGCAGAGACTTCTCTGACCCCGAGCGCTTCCAACTTCTCGCGAACGCCCTCGTCGCTCGCGAAGTAGGAATCAACAAGCGCTACGCCTTCCGGTGACTCAGTGCCGGAAACGGGAAGCAAGGTGGCCCCTGCGTCGGCAAGTCTGGCGAAGCTGCCCCCTTCGAGCGGGATCACCATCGCTCCGTGGAACGGTCTCCAGGTCTCTTCCTTTTCCTCTTTCAGTCGAAGGAAGATTGACAGTGCTGCGTCCACGCCCTCAAGTGATCGACTCTCGACGAGCTCGGAAAGCCAGCCGATCGGCTTGACGACTGCGCATACCGGGCGTTCATCTTCGTCGAGCAAAAGTTGGGCGAGTCGCGCTCGTCGAGTGGCCGTCTTGTAGCAGCTCCAGTGCGGGGCATCGTCTGCCTTCGTGGTCTCTGCCCATCGCTGGATGGCTTCTGCTGGGAGGTCAAACGGATTCGGCTGATCGGAGACGATTGGCGCGCGAACCCGGGATGGTGCTCGCAGTACCCCTTTGCTGGTGGGGATTAGCTCGTGTTTCCGGGCCATCTGTGGGATGCGGTCGGACAGGAACTTGTCGGCATTCGATCGGGTCTCCCGCCCACGCGCAGGAAGTACATCGAAGTGTCGTGCTGGGTCCTCTGGAGTGGACTCGAGTAGCGCCGCGTCGATCAGGAGCTCCGCTGCGACTCCAAGGAGCTCGCGGTTCAGGGCGCTGCCGGGCAGCATCGAGGTGCGATCGTCGTTGACTTGCCACGGAGCGTTGAAAATGCCGCTAGCTGTTGTTTGGTCCTGTAGCGGAAACCATGCCCAGAACTCACCGACGCCGGACTTGCCAATCTCGAGAGCATAGGAGACCGTCACCTCGTCACGGCGGAACAGGCCCGGAAGGTCGCCTGCGACGGCCTCAGAAACCCGGTGTTCCCTTCGAAGCACCCGCCACTCGGAGGTTTCTCCGCCCGTGGACTCGAGCTTTACCAGTGCACGGTTCTTTCCAGTCTGCCTGCGAAGAACTCGTCGACGAAGCTCCCCTCCGGCATCTGCCAGCACTATGTCAACCTGGGCGAGAGTTTCCGGGAAGAGCAGGTAACGGACATCAAACTCCTCTAGGCGCTGTCGAAGCCTCTCCCCCCCGCGGGCAAGTGGAAGCTTCACGATCGTGGAAGCCCACCCCATCAGTTCCGCCACATTCGCGTCAGAGGCAGCGATCAAATGGGGATCAACTACGCTCGGCACCCGCAGCGTAGGTACTCGCTCCGTGTCGTATGGCAAGTCCGCGAAGAGAGAATTCGCCTCAGGCTCATTGAAACCGAATGAGATCGTCGTGCTGAGGATCTGCGGCTGATTCGTCACTCCCAAGACGGACTTGAAACCAAGCCCGAACCGCCCGATCTTCTCATCGTCTTTTGAGCTCAAGAATGCGCCGGTGACGGCCCTGATGCCCTCGGAGGCGAAGGGTGTCCCCTCGTTCGCGCAGTAAAGGTTCCCGTCTGCTAGTCGCAGCTCCACCCGACCTGGTGAACCCAACTGGTCGATGGCGTTTTGCAGGAGTTCCTCGACCTGCCGTTCGCCATAACCGCCCGCCTGGAAGTTGTCCTCCATGCCTACGTGCTCGGCGAAGAGATCCGGGTCGTTACGGTAGTTCTCAATCGTGATCCGCTGGCGTTCCAGCACCTGTGCCTCGAGCGCGGAATCAGACTTCTGCCACATCAAAGGGCCGGCCTCCCTCAACTGAACCTCATTATTCGTCGACTCTCCTTCAACATATCCCGAGCGTCCGACAAACGAGGGCACCCCAGAAGTGGTGGCGTATGCCTGTGGGTCGCGCGAGCCGCGCAAAGCACCTTCCCCTTAGAGTTGGTCCATGGCTGGCGATATTCGAGTTCTCGACTTATTCGCCGGGGCGGGCGGATTGTCGTCCGGTCTTCATGCAGCGTCTAGAAGGTTCCGGACCGTTGGCGCTGTTGAATGGGACGCCGCTGCAGCCGCTTCATACGAGGCGAGTCATGGTCGAGATCTTGTGTTCGTCGGTGACATTCGTGAGTGGCTTAGCGGCGATGTGCCGTCTGTGGATGTGATTGTTGGAGGTCCGCCATGCCAAGGCTTTTCGAGCCTCGGCAAACGTGACGTTGAGGATGAGCGGAACGCACTTTGGCGCGAGTACGCAGAGACAATACGTCGCGCGCAGCCGAAGTACTTTGTCGTCGAGAACGTCGCCGAGTTCAAGAAATCACCCCAGTTCGGTCAGTTCGTCGCCGCGACCGAACCGGGTGGCGAGCTCGAGGACTATGCGTTCCACGCTGATGTCTATAACGCGGCAGACTTCGGTGCGGCCCAATCCCGCCGTCGAACGGTGATGATCGGCCACCACCGAGACCTCGGTTCGCCGGGGGCTCTCGTCAAGACGCATGCCGCCGATTCGAAAGACGGCTTGCAGCCGTGGGTGACCGTACGAGATGTGCTGCGCAATGTGCCGCGACAGCCCGACCAAGATCAGCTCCTGGGTCAGCGGCAGATCGAATTCAATGGCCGAGTCTTCCCCGGATCATTCGTTGCTCGCGACCTGCACTGGAGCAGGAACTACACGCCCCTGTCGCTCAAGCGGTTCTCCGTCATTCCTGAAGGTGGCAATCGTCGGGATCTAGAGCCGTACCCTGAGCTCATGGCACCTTGCTGGGTGAAGCACAAGACGGGTTCTGGCGACGTCATGGGCAGACTGCGCTGGGACAAGCCATCGGTCACCATCCGAACGGAGTTCTTCAAGCCTGAGAAGGGGAGATACATCCATCCGGAGGAGAACCGGGCGATCACTCACTACGAGGCCGCTCTCATCCAGGGCTTCAGCCCGACACACCGCTTCGTTGGGTCACGCACCGACATCGCTCGTCAGATCGGAAACGCAGTACCGATTCCGCTAGGTGCGGCCATCGGGCGCCTTCTCGCCGCCGCGCTCTAGCTAGAGGCTTTTCGCTTCTCCTTCGCAGCTGAGGCCAAGGCCATGAGATCAACTTTCCAGCCCAGGTCGGTCAGCTCCCACGGGTGCTTCCTGTCGCGATTGACCGACTTCAGAAACCCGTTGTTGCGCAGGTACTGCGCTGCCCAGCGGATGTCGTACTGCCAGGTTTAGAAGAGGTCGCCGGACTGGCGAAGGTCGGCTTCGTGCACTTGCCACACGGGCTTGGTCACGTCCAGCACGGTTGCGGATCCACCGAGCGTTCGAAGAGCCTCGACGACAAAGACTCTGAACTCATTCCTGTTGGCAATTCCCGCAGCCTAACGACGAGCAGCATGAACTGAAAATGTCCCAGCATGGGAAGGGCCGGGGCCTCCGTGGAGACCCCGGCCTGAGCATCCCGCAGCAGGACGCGCTGGCGGCTAGCTCGCCACCAGGTCGAAGCGGTCGGCGTTCATGACCTTCGTCCAGGCGGCGACGAAGTCGTGCACGAACTTCTCCTTCGAGTCGTCTTGCGCGTAGACCTCGGCGTAGGCGCGCAGGATCGAGTTCGATCCGAACACGAGGTCGGCGCGCGTCGCCGTGTAGCGCACCTGGCCGGTCGTGCGGTCGCGCAGGTTGTAGGCGTTGAAGCCGGCCGGCTCCCACACGTAGGCCATGTCGGTGAGGGTCACGAAGAAGTCGTTCGTGAGCGCACCCACAGTGTCGGTGAAGACGCCGTGGCTCGTGCCGCCGAAGTTCGTGCCGAGCATCCGCATGCCCCCGACGAGGCAGGTCAGCTCGACCGGCGTCAGGTTCATGAGGCTCGCGCGGTCGAGCATGAGCTCCTCCGCCGGCACCGTGTAGTCCTTCTTCACGTAGTTGCGGAAGGCGTCGTGAATCGGCTCGAGCGGCTCGAACGAGTCGGCGTCGGTCCACTCGGGGCTCGCGTCACCGCGCCCGGGGTGGAACGGGATGCTCACCGCGACGCCCGCCTTCTGCGCAGCATCCTCGACCGCCAGATTGCCGCCCAGCACGATCAGGTCGGCCACGCTGACCCCGGTCTCGGCCGACAGGGCCTCGTAGACGGCGAGCACGCGGTTCAGACGCTCCGGCTCGTTGCCGTGCCAGCCGCGCTGCGGCTCGAGCCGGATGCGCGCGCCGTTCGCACCACCGCGCTTGTCGGAGTCGCGGTAGGTGCGCGCCGAATCCCACGCGGTCGTCACCAGGTCGGTCATCGACAGGCCGCTGTTCAGGATGCTCGCCGCGACCGCCGCCACGTCGTAGTCGGCCTTCCCGGCCGGCACCGGGTCTTGCCAGATGAGGTCTTCCGTCGGCTGCAGCGGCCCCACGTAGCGGGTGCGGGGGCCCATGTCGCGGTGGGTCAGCTTGAACCACGCGCGGGCGAAGACCTCGCTGAAGTACTCGGGGTCGGCGTAGAAGCGCTCAGAGATCTCGCGGTAGATCGGGTCTTTGATCATCGCCATGTCGGCGTCGGTCATGATCGGGTTCTGGCGGGCGATGCCCTCCACGTCGAAGGGCTTGTCCTCCTCCGCGATGCCGATGGGCTCCCACTGCCACGCGTCGGCGGGGCTCTTCTTGAGCTCCCAGTCGTAGGTGAACAGCAGGCGGAAGTAGCCGTTGTCCCACTGCGTGGGGTTCGTCGTCCAGGCGCCCTCGATGCCGCTCGTCACGGTGTCTTTGCCGATGCCGCGGCTGACGTGGTTGTTCCAGCCGAGGCCCTGCTCGGAGATGTCGGCACCCTCGGGCGTGGGGCCGAGGTTCTCGGCGCGGCCGTTGCCGTGCGTGCGGCCGACGGTGTGACCGCCGGCGGTGAGCGCGACCGTCTCTTCATCGTTCATCGCCATGCGGGCGAACGTCTCGCGCACGTGAGCCGCAGTCTTGAGCGGGTCGGGCACGCCGTTGACACCGGTCGGGTTCACGTAGATGAGGCCCATCTGCACGGCGGCGAGCGGGTTCTCCATCGTGCTGGGGTCGTCGACGCTGCCGTAGCGCTCATCGCTCGGCGCCAACCACTCTTTCTCGCTGCCCCAGTAGGTGTCTTTCTCGGGGTGCCAGAGGTCTTCGCGGCCGAAGGCGAAGCCGAAGGTCGTGTGGCCCATCGACTCGTACGAGAGGGTGCCGGCCAGGATCATCAGGTCGGCCCAGCTGATGCGGTTGCCGTACTTCTTCTTGATCGGCCAGAGCAGACGACGCGCCTTGTCGAGGTTCGCGTTGTCGGGCCACGAGTTGAGCGGCGAGAAGCGCTGCGTGCCCGAGCCGCCACCGCCGCGCCCGTCGGCGATGCGGTAGGTGCCGGCCGAGTGCCAGGCCATGCGGATCATGAGACCGCCGTAGTGGCCCCAGTCGGCCGGCCACCAGGGCTGGCTCGTGACGAGCAGCTCTTTGACGTCGTTCACGAGGGCGTCGACGTCGAGCTTCTTCAGCTCTTCGCGGTAGTCAAAGTCGGCGCCGAGCGGGTTCGTCTTGCGGTCGTGCTGCGACAAGATGTCGAGGTTGAGCGCGTTCGGCCACCACTCCTGGCCGCTCTTCATAGAGGTGTGCGAACCGTGCACAACGGGGCAGGTTCCGGCAGCGACGTCAGTCATGTGATCCTCTTTCTTTGGTCGACACCGGCGCCGCCCGAACAGGGCGCGAAAAAGCGATGCCGAGGCTGGGCTTCCCCCACCCTCCAGGCTACCGCCGGGTCGTCTGCGCCGCCTGGGCCGTACGTCCCGAACGTGGTGCCCGCGAGATGAACGCTGTGTGGTGGCTCCGACGGGCGTCGATCCCGTGACCTCACGATTTTCAGTCGTGCGCTCTACCAACTGAGCTACAGAGCCGCAGGGCCTGAGCCCCACTACGGAACAAGCCCCCTCCGAAGAGAGGGCCCGTCGCCGTGGCGACCCTGACCGGACTTGAACCGGCGACCTCCGCCGTGACAGGGCGGCGCGCTAACCAACTGCGCTACAGGGCCATACGTATTCAGTTGTGTGGTGCTGTGTTCGAGCTAACTCTGCTGGTGACCCCAACGGGATTCGAACCCGTGCTGCCGCCGTGAAAGGGCGGTGTCCTAGGCCACTAAACGATGGGGCCAGGAGGCGCGAGCCGCAGAGCAACCGAGGCACAAGCATACGGGTCGGGTGCCCACAATGCCAAACCGGCGACCGCTGGCGGGCGCGCGGGTTCGGCGACGATCCGACCCGCCTCCCGAGCGGCCCCGCCCGTGCGGGTTAGCGTCGCGGCAAGGGTGCGGGCGCTCTGACGACAGGGCGCCCTGCGACGCGTGCGGTGCGAGACCTGGCCGAACGCCGCATCCGTTGGTACTGTTGTCAATGGTGCTCGTGTGGAAGTTGTGACATAACGCACGATGGCCGGTTCGGGGAGAGATCATGCAGTCAGAAGCACGCTGGGGGAGCGCGGCCATGACGGGAACGGCGATGACGACGACGGTGGATGCCGCGGTGCGTCCGCGCCGCCGTCGCGCGAGCGCGTTCACCGCCGCGATCGCGGCCATCGCTCTGCTCGTGACCGGCTCGATCGCCGTCACCGAGAAGCCCGCGTTCGCCGTCGACTACCCCTCGTGGAACGACGTCGTCGAGGCGCGCCGCAACGTTGCGGCCGCGCAGGCGCAGATCACGCAGATTCAGGCGGCGATCGCGGCGATCACCGCCGAGGTCGAGCGCACCCAAGCGGTCGCGGAGGAGAAGGGCGCCGTCTACTTCGAAGCCCAGCAGGCCTTCGACGAGGCCGCCTACACGGCCGACCAGCTGCAGGCCCAGGCCGACGAGGCGCAGGCGCGCGCCGACGCGTCGCGGTTGCGCGCCGGCCAGTTCGTCGCCGAGCTCGCCCGCTCGGGCGGCGGCGACCTCTCGGCCTCTCTCTTCACCAACCCCGGCCAAGCCGACGACCTGCTCTCGCGGCTCGGCTTCGCGAGCAAGATCACCGAGCAGGCCGAAGGCATCTACGCCGCGGCCCTGCAAGACCAGAACGCCGCGCAGGCTCTCACCGATCAGGCGAACGTCGCCAAGCAGCTGCGCGACGAACTGCGCATCGAGGCGCAGGCCGCCTACGACGTCGCGCAGGCCGCGGCGCTCGAGGCGCAGACCGCCCTCGTCGCGCAGCAAGAGAACCAGGCGCGGCTCGAAGCCCAGCTCGCGGTGCTCGTCGAGAACCGCGAAGCCACCGAGGCCGACTACGCGGCCGGAATCGCCGCGCAATACGGCTCGGGCTCGAGCCTCGACGCCGGCCAGATCGTCAACGGCTGGGCGATTCCCACCTCGGGCTACGTCTCGTCGCCCTACGGCTACCGCGTGCACCCGGTGACGGGTGCCGTCGCGTTCCACACCGGCACCGACATCGCCACCTCGTGCGGGCGCCCCATCTACGCGGCCTCGAGCGGCACCATCGAGTACGCCGGCTGGAACGGCACCTACGGCGTGTTCGTGCGCATCAACCACGGCAACGGTCTGACGACCGGCTACGCCCACATTCAAGAGGGCGGCATCATCGTGCAGATGGGCCAGTCGGTCGCGGTCGGTCAGCAGATCGCGCGTGTCGGCTCGACGGGCCGGTCGACCGGCTGCCACCTGCACCTCGAAGTGCGACAGGGTGGCTCGGCGACCGACCCCATCCCCTACCTGCGCAACATCGGGCTGTCTGTTGGGTAGCCGGCTCTGATGCGGCGCCCCGGGCGTCGTGAGATCGGAGCCGTCGCCCTCGTGACGGCTCTGGTTCTCGCGCTCGGGGTCGCGAGCACGCAGAGCCCGCCCACCGCGCTCGCCGCACCCACCGGCCCCTCGTGGGACGACGTGCAGGCCGCCAAGGGCGACGTCGAGGCGACCCGGGTCGCGGTCGCCCGCATCGTCGAATCGGTCGGAGCGATGAACGCCGAGCTCGAGCAGCTGCGCATCGCGGCGCTCGTCGCGGGCGAGCAACTGCAGCAGTCGACCTTCGACCTCGCGCAAGCGGAGCAGGCCATGGCGACGGCCGAGCGGCGACGGGATGCCGCGCTCGAGCGGGCAGACGCCTCCGGTCAGCAGGCGGCTCAGCTGGCGGCGCAGCTGGCGCGCGCCGGCGGTGGCGATGTCACCATGGCGCTCATCGTGAGCGGAGACGACGCCGACGACCTGCTCTACCGGCTCGGCACCATGAGTGCACTGAGCACCCGCACCGACGCCGTGCTGGCCCGCGCGCTGCAAGACCGCAACGTGGCCGCCGCGTTGAGCGAGCAGGCGGGCGTGGCACGGGATGCCCGTGAGGAGGTCGCGGCGCAGGCCGAGACGGTCTTCGCCGAGGCCGATGCGCTCGCCGCCCAGGCCGAGCAGCGTGCGGCCGAGCAGCGCATCATGCTCGGTGAGCTCTCGGCGAAGCTCGCCGAGCTCACGGGCCGCTCGGCGGCGCTCGAGCGCGAGTACCTCGAGTCGCTCGAGAACGAGCCTCCCGCGCCGGGGCCGAACCCGAGCCCCTCCAGCCCGAGCAGCCCGGGGCCGGGCGCTCCGTCACCGAGCCCGAGCAGCCCGGGCCCTGCGCCCTCGCCGAGCACCCCTGCACCCTCGCCGAGCACCCCTGCACCCTCGCCGAGCAGCCCGTCACCGTCACCGAGCGCGCCGCCTGCATCCGGGCCGCAGCCGAACGCCGCGGCCGTCGCAACGGCCATCTCCTTCGCACGCGCACAGGTCGGCGAGCCGTATCGGCTGGGTGCCGCGGGCCCCAACGCCTGGGACTGCTCGGGGCTCACGATGATGGCCTACTCGGCAGCCGGCCTCGCGATCGGCGGCCACGGCTCATCGGCGCAGTACACCCGGGCAGCGTCGCGCGGGCTGCTCGTGCCCTACAGCCAGGTGCAACCCGGCGACCTCATCTTCTACAGCTCGGGCGGCTCGACGAGCGCGTCGAAGTACCACGTGACGCTCTACATCGGCGGCGGCCAGATGATCGAGGCGCCGTACCCCGGTCAGTCGGTGCGCATCGTTCCGGTGCGGGCCTTCGACCGTGTCGGGCTCGTCGCGCGCCCGAGCGGGTAGGTCGTTTCGGGGCTAGTGGCCCGCGGGCACGTAGGCGGCGATACCGGCCTGCACGATGGCCTCGGCCTCGGCGGCGTCGCCCCAGCCCTCGGTCTTGACCCACTTGCCGGGCTCGAGGTCTTTGTAGTGCTCGAAGAAGTGCTCGATCTCTTTGCGGGTCTGCTCGGGAACATCCGCGATGTCTTGGATGTGCGCCCAGCGCGGGTCTTTCGCCGGAACGCAGATGACCTTCGCGTCGCTGCCGCCGTCGTCGGTCATGTTGAAGACACCGACCGGACGAACCTGCACGCCGACGCCCGGGAAGAGCGGGAACTCGAGCAGCACGAGCGCGTCGACCGGGTCGCCGTCGAGACCGAGCGTGTTCTCGAAGTAGCCGTAGTCGGTCGGGTAGACGAAGGGCGTGAAGAGCACGCGGTCGAGGAAGACGCGCCCCGTCTCGTGGTCGACCTCGTACTTGTTGCGGCTGCCGCGAGGGATCTCGATGACGACGGGGTAGGCGCCCATGGGCGTGCTCCTTCGATGCGGGGAGAAGAGGGGAAAGACGGGTGCGCGAGCGCGGCTCTAACCTTAGTGGATGCCCTCCGAGCCCCCCGCGGCCCCGCGACGGCCCCGGCTCACCCCCGCGGTCGCCGACACGCGTCGCGCGGTGCGCGAGTCGCTCGCCGACCTGCCGGCGGGCTCTCTGGCCCTCGTCGCTCTCAGCGGAGGCCCCGACTCGCTGGCGCTCGCCGCGGCCGCCGGGTTCGAGGCGCCCCGGCTCGGGCTGCGCGCGGGCGCGGTGATCGTCGACCACGGCCTGCAGCCCGACTCCGACGCGGTGGCACTGCGCGCGGCCCAGGCGGCGCGAGCGCTGGGGCTCGAGCCGGTGCAGGTCGAGCGCGTACGCGTCGAGCAGTTCGGCGGCGCCACCCCGGTTGGCGGTGACGAGCACATCAGAGCAACCGGCGGCACGGGCGGCCCCGAAGCCGCGGCACGCGCGGCCCGGTATGCCGCGCTCGAGGTCGCGGCCGTCGAGCTCGGTGCCGCGGCCGTGCTGCTCGGGCACTCGCTCGACGACCAGGCCGAGACCGTGCTGCTGGGGCTCGCCCGCGGCAGCGGCACGCTCAGCATCGCGGGCATGGCCGCGGTCGCGGGGCTCTCCCGCCGACCGTTGCTCGGGCTGCGCCGCGCAGTGCTCGCCCAGGCCTGCGCCGACCAGGGGCTCGAGCCGTGGAGCGACCCGCACAACGCCGACGAGCGGTTCGCGCGCGTGCGGGTGCGGCGCAGCATCCTGCCCCTGCTCGAACGCGACCTCGATGCGGGCATCGTCGAGGCGCTCGCCCGCACCGCCGCGATCGCGCGGGAGGATGCCGAGGCGCTCGACGCGATGGTCGACGAGGTGGCCGAGGAGGTCGTCGAGCTCGCCGAGGGCGGGTGTGCGGTGCCGGTCGCCTGGCTCGCCGCGAACCCCGCCGCGCTACGGAATCGGCTAATCCGGCTCGTCGCCCGCGGTGAGTTCGGGGTCGCTCTGAGCCGCTCTCAGACCCTCGAGGTGGCGCGCCTCGTGACCGACTGGCACGGGCAGGGCCCGGTGCACCTGCCCGGCATTAGGGTGGAGCGCGCGACGGGTCGCATCGTGTTCACGCAGGTGCGTGAGAACGAGCCCGCCGCGGCCGCCGACTGATCGAACCGCACGAGGAGCAACGTGGACGTCGAAGACATCCGTTCCGACCTGACCGAGGTGCTCGTCACCGAGCAGGAGATCCACGCGAAGCTCGCCGAGCTCGCGCGCCGGGTCGAAGCCGACTACGGCGACACCCCGCCGTTGCTCGTGGGCGTGCTCAAGGGTGCCGTCATGGTCATGGCCGACTTCGCCCGCGAACTGTCGGTGCACGTCGAGATGGACTGGATGGCCGTCTCGAGCTACGGCGCCAGCACCGCGTCGAGCGGCGTCGTGCGCATTCTCAAAGACCTCGACACCGAGATCGCCGGGCGCGACGTGCTCATCGTCGAAGACATCATCGACTCGGGGCTCACGCTCTCGTGGCTGCGGTCGAACCTCGAGTCGCGCGGCGCGAAGAGCGTCAAGATCCTCGCCCTGCTGCGCAAGCCCGAAGCCGCGAAGGTGCAGGTCGACGTCGAGTACGTGGGCTTCGACATCCCGCCCGCCTTCGTGGTCGGCTACGGCCTCGACTACGCCGAGAAGTACCGCAACCTGCGGGCGATCGGCGTGCTCGCGCCGCACGTGTACAGCGACTGAGCGGCGCTCCGCTCCGCGCGAACATCCAGCGGCTGCCAACAGACGGCGCGATAGCCTGACAGGCACGATCCACCGGAAGAAAGGTGCGGGGCCGCCAGCCCGCCAGCCCATGAACCTCAAGAAGCTCGTCCGAGGCCCGTTCCTCTACATCATCGCCGGAGCCCTCGTGCTCTGGATCGGCTTCGCCCTGCTCGGCGGCATCGGCGGCTTCCGTCAGGTCAGCACGCAGCAGGGCCTCGAGTTTCTCGAGAACGAGCAGCTGACGAGCGTGAAGATCGTCGACGGCGAGCAGCGGGTCGACATCGTGCTCGCCGAGCCCGACGACGAGTTCGGGCAGAATGTGCAGTTCTACTACGTCGCGCCCCGTGGGCTCGCCGTCGTCGCCGCTGTCGACGCGGCGAACGTCGACGAGGAGTTCACCGACGAGGTGCCGCAGACCAACTTCTTCGTCAGCCTGCTCGGGCTGATCATCCCGTTCCTCATCATCGGCATCATCTTCTACTTCCTGCTCACGCGCCTGCAGGGCGGCGGCGGCCGCGTCATGCAGTTCGGCAAGTCGCGCGCCAAGCTCGTCAGCAAAGAGACCCCGCAGGTCACCTTCGCCGACGTGGCGGGGGCCGACGAGGCCATCGAAGAGCTCGAAGAGATCAAAGACTTCTTGAAAGACCCGACGCGGTTCCAGGCTGTCGGCGCGCGCATTCCCAAGGGCGTGCTGCTCTACGGCCCTCCCGGCACGGGCAAGACGCTTCTCGCGCGCTCGGTCGCGGGTGAGGCGGGGGTGCCGTTCTACTCGATCTCGGGCTCCGACTTCGTCGAGATGTTCGTGGGCGTCGGCGCGAGCCGCGTGCGCGACCTGTTCACGCAGGCCAAGGAGAACGCGCCGGCGATCATCTTCGTCGACGAGATCGACGCCGTCGGCCGTCACCGCGGCGCCGGCATGGGTGGCGGTCACGACGAGCGCGAGCAGACGCTCAACCAGATGCTCGTCGAGATGGACGGCTTCGACCCCAACACCAACGTCATCATGATCGCGGCGACCAACCGTCCCGACATCCTCGACCCCGCCCTGCTGCGCCCGGGCCGCTTCGACCGCCAGATCCAGGTCGACGCCCCTGACATGAAGGGCCGCGAGAAGATCCTGCAGGTGCACGCCAAGGGCAAGCCCATGGCCGAGAACGTCGACCTCGAGGTGCTCGCGCGCAAGACGCCCGGCTACACGGGCGCCGATCTGGCCAACGTGCTCAACGAGGCCGCGCTGCTCACGGCGCGTGCGCGTGAAGAGATCATCACGAACCAGGCCCTCGACGAGGCCGTCGACCGCGTCATGGCCGGCCCCCAGCGCCGCACGCGCATCATGCGCGACCACGAGAAGCTCATCACCGCCTACCACGAGGGCGGGCACGCCCTCGCGGCCGCCGCGATGCGCAACACCGACCCCGTCACGAAGGTCACGATCCTTCCGCGCGGGCGCGCCCTCGGCTACACGATGGTGCTGCCGATCGACGACAAGTACTCGGTGACCCGCAACGAGCTGCTCGACCAGCTGACGTACGCCATGGGCGGCCGTGTCGCGGAGGAGATCGTCTTCCACGACCCCACGACGGGCGCCTCGAACGACATCGAGAAGGCCACGGCCATCGCCCGCCGCATGGTGACCGAATACGGCATGAGCACCGACGTCGGCGCCATCAAGCTCGGCCAGTCGAGCGGCGAGGTGTTCCTCGGCCGCGACATGGGCCACCAGCGCGACTACAGCGAGAAGCTCGCCGAGCGCGTCGACGCCGAGGTGCGCGCACTCATCGAGCAGGCGCACGACGAGGCGTGGCAGGTCATCAACGACAACCGCGACATCCTCGACCGGCTCGCGACCGAACTGCTCGAGAAAGAGACGCTCGACCACTTGCAGCTCGCCGAGATCTTCGCCGACGTCAAGCGCCTGCCCGAGCGCCCGCAGTGGCTCTCGAGCAGCAAGCGCCCCCTGCCCGACCTGCCGCCCGTGAAGATGCCGACCAAGGCGCCCGTCGAGGCGGCGGCTCTCGCGAGCACGGCGCACGACGGCGAGCACCACGCCGCGACCGACGCCCCCGCACCGACGCGCGACTGAGCCGCACCATGCCCCCCATCGACACCGGTCGCATCGAGGCGGCCGTCGCCGAGATCCTGGCCGCGATCGGTGAGGATGCGCAGCGCCCCGGCCTACTGACGACCCCGCAGCGGGTCGCCGAGGCCTACGCCGAGTTCTTCGCCGGCGTCGGTGTCGACCCGGTGCCGCTGCTGCGTGATGAGCTCGCCACGCAGGATGCGCCCGAGCAGAAGGGCCAGATCGTGCTGCTGCGCGACATCGCGCTGCGCTCCATCTGCGAGCACCACCTGCTGCCGTTCACCGGGGTGGCGCACGTCGCCTACCTGCCCGCCGAGCGGCTCGTCGGCCTCGGCAGCATCGCCCGCACGGTCGAGACCCTCGCCTCGCGCCCGCAATTGCAGGAGCGCCTGGGTGAGGACATCGTCGCCGCGATCGACGCGGCCCTCGCCCCGCTCGGCGCTCTCGTCGTCATCGACGCGCGGCACGGCTGCGTCGGAGCCCGCGGCCCGCGGCAGGCCGAGAGCACGACCGTCACGGTCGCCGCGAGCGGGGCGCTCGCCGACCCGGTGCGCCGCGCCGAGGTGATGGCGCTCATCGGCGGAGGCACCGCGTGACAGCCTCGGCGCGACCTGAGCTCTGGGGCGTGCTCAACGTCACGCCCGACTCGTTCAGCGACGGCGGGCGCTTCGTCGACCCCGAGGCGGCTCTCGCGCAGGGGCGGCGCCTGGTCGCCGAGGGCGCATCCGTCATCGACGTCGGCGGCGAGTCGACCCGGCCGGGCGCCGAGCCCGTGGCGCCGGAGGTCGAGCGCGAGCGCGTGCTGCCCGTCGTGGCGGCGCTCGCCGCGGAGGGCATCCGCGTGTCGATCGACACCATGCATGCGAGCACGGCGGCGGCCGCCGTCGAGGCCGGCGCGAGAATCGTCAACGACGTCAGTGGCGGGCTCGCCGACTCGGCGATGCTCGAGACCGTCGCAGCACTGCGCACCCCGTATGTGCTCATGCACTGGCGCGGGCCGAGCGCGACGTGGGCTGCCGTGAGCGACTACGGCTGGGCGCCGCAGGATGTCACGACCGAGCTGCTGGGCCGCTGGCATGCCGCCCTCGAGGCGGGGGTGCAGCCCGAACGCCTGTGGGTCGACCCCGGGCTCGGCTTCGCCAAGCGCGCCGAGCACAACTGGCAGCTGCTCGCCGACCTCGGCACCCTGCGCACGATCGGAGCGCGCGTGCTTCTCGGCGCCTCGCGCAAGCGGTTCCTCGGCGCACTGCTGCCCGATGACGCCGCCGTCGATGAGCGCGACCTGCTGACCGCAGTGATCTCGGCCCTCACCGCAGGGCAGGTGGATGCTCTGCGCGTGCACGACGTGCGCTCCAGCGCCCGCGCCCTCGACGTGTGGCAGTCGATCGTCACCGCGGCCGCCGAGGCCCCGGCCTTCGGCGGCGCGTACCCCGCGAGCCCCCCGACCGACGCGCACGCGCGCGGCGACGCCATCACCCTCACGGGCCTGCGCGCCTTCGCGCATCACGGCGTCTTCGACCACGAGCGGCGCGACGGGCAGGAGTTCGTGATCGACGTCACCGCCCACCTCGACCTGCGTGGTGCCGGCAGCGATGACGAGCTCGCCTCGACCGTGCACTACGGCGTGCTCGCCGAGCAGGTCGTCGCCGCCGTCGAGCGCGACCCCGTCGACCTCATCGAGTCGGTCGCCGAACGCGTCGCGGGTGTCGTGCTGCGCCACGGCGCCGTGTGGCAGACCGAGGTCACCGTGCACAAGCCGCAGGCGCCCATCACCGTGCCCTTCGCCGATGTGAGCGTGACGATCGTGCGGGGGCGGTCGTGACGCAACCGCACGCCGCCACGGCCGTCATCGCGCTCGGCAGCAACCTCGGCGACCGCGAAGCCACGCTCGAGCGGGCGGTGGGCGCGCTCGACGCGCTGCCCGAGTCGAGCATCCTCGCCGTCTCGTCGTGGCACGGAACGGTCGCCCTGACGCTCGACGGGCTCGACCCCGAGAAGCCCGCCTACCTCAACGGCGTCGCCCTGCTGCAGACCCGCCTCGACCCCTACACGCTGCTCGAGGCGATGCGCGCGATCGAGAGCGAGAACGGCCGAGAGAGGGTCGAGCGCTGGGGAGACCGCACGCTCGACCTCGACCTCATCGCCCTCGACGAGCTCGAGATCGACTCCGACGTGCTGCAGCTGCCGCATCCCCGGGCGCACGAGCGCGACTTCGTGCTCGCGCCGTGGCTCGAGGTGCAGCCGGATGCTGTGCTCATCGGCCACGGACCGATCGCGAGCCTGCTCGCCGCACTGCGCGACAGCCACCCGACCAGCGGCAGCCCGGCGTGACCCGCACCCGCCCGCTCACCCTGATCGTCGCGGCGCTCATCGGCGTCGCCGCCGCCTTCGCCCTCGACACCGTGCTCGCGATGCGCGGCATCGCGGTGCTCGTGCCGCCCGTGTCACTCGCCGTCGCCCTCGTGCTCATCGCCGCCGTCATCGTCGCCCTCGCCTGGCCGGTGCGGCGCGCGGCACGGGGTGAGCGCCGCATCGACCCGTTCTACGCCCTGCGCGTGGTCGTGCTCGCGAAAGCCAGCGCGGTCGCCGGCGCGCTGCTCGCCGGGGGCGCCGCGGGCATCCTGATCTACCTGCTCACCCGGGCGGTCGTGCCGTTAGGCTCGACCGTGGCCGCCGGGGTCACCGTCGTCGCCGCCGTGATGCTCGTCATCGCGGCCCTCGTCGGCGAGCACTGGTGCGCCCTGCCGCCCGATGAGCCGACCGAGGAGACCCCCGCGTGACCACCACCGAGCCCACCGAGCCCACCGAGCCCGACGCCGCACCGAGCCGGCTCGAGCGCCCCGAGACCGAGTGGCAGCGCGTCTCGCCGAAGTACATCCCCGTCGACATGATCGGCACGCTCATCTTCGGCGCCATCGCGACGGCGGTCGCGTTCGTGCCGTTCTGGCTGGGCTGGGCCGAGGGGTGGATGCTCGGCGCGGGCATGGCCGCCATCTTCCTCATCGTGCTCGCCCTGACTCCGCGGCGCGTGCGCGCCATCGGCTACCTGCTGCGCGACGACGACCTCCTGTTCCGCCGCGGCATCATGTTCCAGCGCTTCGTGGCGGTGCCCTACGGGCGCATGCAGCTCGTCGACATCAGCCGCGGCCCCATCGCCCGCGCGTTCGGCCTCGCCGAGCTGAAGTTCGTGACGGCCGCCGCGTCGAGCGGCGTGCTCATCCCCGGCCTGCCGCTCGCCGAGGCCGAGAGCCTGCGCGACCACCTCGTGGCGGTCGCCGAGACCCGCCGGGCCGGGCTGTGACCGAGCACGACGCGCCCGGCGCGGTGCCGCCCGAGCCGGCGCCCGCTGCCCCGCCCGCCGCTCCGCTCGCCGCGCCGCCCGCGACCACCGACTTCGCCGACGGCGAGTGGCACCGGCTGCATCCGGCCACCCCCCTCTTCCGCGGCGGCCTCGCCTTCATCGCGATCATCGGCGTGCTCATCGTCAACCTGCGCGACCGTCTCTTCGAGATCTTCTTCGACGGGCAAGACGTCGATCTGCCGCCGACAGGTGGCGACCTCGAATCCGACGCCATCGACTTCATCGTGCGCGAAGAGCTCGTGCTCGTCGCCCTCCTCGTCGCTGTCGGGGTTCTGCTGCTGCTCATCGCCGGCTTCTACTTCAGCTGGCGCCTGCACACCTTCCGCATCACCGACGAGGTGGTCGAGGTGCGGTCGGGCATCCTGTTCCGCACCAATCGCAAGGCGCGGCTCGATCGCATCCAAGGCATCAACATCGGTCGCCCGTTCGTGCCCCGCCTGTTCGGGGCCGCGAAGCTCGAGATCTCGGTCGCCGGAAACGATGCGAGTGTGCCGCTCGCCTACCTGCGCGGCCGCGACGCCGACGCCCTGCGGCGCGACATCCTGCTGCTGGCGTCGGGCGCTCAGCGCTCCGCGGCGCCCGACGCCTCGCCCGACGGCGCAGCCTCGGGCATGGGTGGGATGCTCGACCAGCGCGTCTCCGAACTGCTCGCCCCCGAGCTCGACGTCGAGCTCGCCCAGCCCGAGTCGATCGTGCGCATGAACCCGGGCCGGCTCATCGGCTCGACCGTGCTCAGCGACACCACTCTCGTGCTCGTCGTCATGCTCATCGGTCTCGGCGTCACGATCGCCCTCTCGGGCGAGCTGTTCCTGCTGTTCGCGATGCTGCCGGGTCTCATCGGCATCGGCGGATTCCTGGTGGCCCGCATCACGCGCTCGCTGCGCTATTCGATCGCGGCGACGCCCGACGGTGTGCGGGTCGGCTTCGGCCTGCTCTCGACGACGAACGAGACCCTGCCGCCCGGTCGCATCCACTCCGTCAAGGTCAGCCAGCCGCTGCTCTGGCGCCCCGCCGGCTGGTGGCAGATCGCCGTCAACCGCGCCTCGCGCTCGTCGCAGAACGGCGCCGCCGGCCAGCAGCAGACCACCATCCTCCCGGTCGGCAACCTCGACGACGTGCGCGCCGTGCTGCGTCTGCTGCTGCCCGAGGTCGCCGTCGAGGCAGCGCTGCCGGTTCTCGAACTCGGGCTCTCCGGCCGCGGCGACGAGGGCGGCTTCACCGTGTCGCCCCGACGCGCCCGCGTGCTGCGCTGGTTCTCGCAGCCGCGCAATGGCTTCGCCCTCACCGACGCGGCCGTGCTGCTGCGCAAGGGCGCCATCTGGCGCTCGCTCACCATCGTGCCCCTCTCGCGCACGCAGTCGGTCGCCGTGCGGCAGGGCCCGGTGCTGCGCGCACTGCGGCTCGGCGAGGTGCACGTGCACACCGTGGCCGGGCCGATCATCCCGACCCTCGGCGCCCTCGACCGCACCGACGCGATGCGGCTGTTCGACGATGTCGCGGCGGCCTCGCTCGTCGCGGCGCGCACCGACACGAGCCATCGTTGGCGGCAGCGATGACCGCTCGCGACGGGCGGCTCGGCGTCGGCGTCGTCGGCGCCGGCCGGGTCGGTCCCGTGCTCGGCGCTGCTCTCGCCGCGGCGGGTCACGCGCTCGTCGGAGTCTCGGCGAGCACCGACGACGAGCGCGACCGCGTCGAGAGCATGCTGCCGGGCGTTCCCATGCTCGAGGTGCCGCAGCTGGTCGAGCGCAGCGAGCTCGTCATCCTCGCCGTGCCCGACGACCAGCTCGTCGAGCTTGTCGCCGGGCTCGCGGCGCTCGGAGCCTGGCAGGCAGGCCAGCTCGTGCTACACACCTCGGCCCGGTACGGCACGGCCGTGCTCGACCCCGCGCGGGCCGCGGGCGCCATACCGCTGGCCGTGCATCCGGCCCTCGCCTTCACCGGCACGAGCATCGACCTGGTGCGCCTGCGCGACGCGTGGTGCGCCGTCACCGCGCCCGGCCCGGTGCTGCCGATCGCGCAGGCTCTCGTGGTCGAGATGGGCGCCGAGCCCGTCGTCATCGCCGAGGACGACCGGCCCGCGTACGCCGAGGCGATCGCCGCGGCATCCACGTTCTCGACCGCGATCGTCGACCAATCCGTCGACGCCCTTCGGGCGATCGGCGTCGAGCAGCCGGGGCGGGTTCTCGGCGGCGTCGTGCGGTCGGCCGTCGAGAATGCGCTGCAGTCTGCCGTCGTCGATAGCATCGACCGGTGACCGACACGACCCCGCCCGCCGTCGAGACGACCATCGCGGGGCTTCGATCCCGCCTCGACGCGGCCCGCGCCGCCGGATCGACGGTCGCGCTCGTTCCCACGATGGGCTCGCTGCACGACGGCCATCTCGCTCTCGTCGAGCACGCGCGCGAGGTCGCCGACGTCGTCATCGTCTCGGTGTTCGTCAACCCGATGCAGTTCGGGCCCGCCGAAGACTTCGACCGGTATCCGCGCGACCTGACCGCCGATCGGGATGCCCTCAGCGGGCACGGCGTCACCGCCGTGTTCGCCCCCGCCGTCGACGAGATGTACCCCTCCGGCCCCGTACAGACCCGGGTCTCGGCGGGTGCGGTCGGCGGGCTCTACGAGGGGCGGTCGCGCGCCGGGCACTTCGACGGCGTGCTCACGGTCGTGGCCAAGCTGCTCGGCATCGTGCAGCCGCACATCACCGTCTTCGGCGAGAAAGACGCGCAGCAGGTGTTCCTCGTGCAGCGCATGGTGCGCGACCTCGACATCCGCACCCGCATCGAGGTCGTCGAGACCGTGCGCGCGCACGACGGCCTCGCGCTCTCGAGCCGCAACGCTTACCTCGACGAACGGCACCGCCGTGCGGCGCGCGCCATCCCCCAGGCGCTCGAGGCGGCGCAGTCGGCGGCCGATCGCGGCATCGACGCGATCGTCGCCGCCGCGCAGGGCGTGCTCATGGGCGCGACCGAGGTCGAGCTCGACTACTTCGCGGTCGTGCGACCCGACACGTTCCAGCCCGTCGACGACGACCACCGCGGCCCCGCGCGGGCGCTCATCGCGGCACGCGTCGGCACGACGCGGCTCATCGACACCGAGCTGCTGCACCTGGGCTGAGCCGGGTCGCGCGCGAGCATCCCGCGATCTGCCCAAATGAAGGAGCTCGCGACGATGGACGCGGCGTGTCGGGGCGACACGCCGACGAACTCAGCCCCGAGTCCTTCATTCGGGCGGCAATCCGGGCTGCGGGTGCCGCGCCCGGCCGCCGGTAGGCTGAAACGCTGAACCGAGGAGCCTGATGAGCGAGAACACCGCACCTGCCGAGCAGCCCGCCGAGCCGACGATCGAGGAGATCGCCGAGCAGAAGCAGGTGCGCCTCGACAAGCGGCAGCGCATGCTCGACGCCGGGCTCGCGCCCTACGCGATCGGCCTCGAGGTCACCACGACGATTCCGGATGTCCGCGCGCGGTTCCCCGAGCTCGCACCCGACACCGCCACGGGCGAGCGGGTCGCACTCGCCGGCCGCGTCGTCTTCTCGCGCAACACGGGCAAGCTGTGCTTCGCCACCCTGCAGTCGGGGGAGGGCAGCCGCATCCAGGTCATGCTGAGCCTCGCCGAGGTCGGCGACGAGAGCCTGGAGCGCTGGAAGGACCTCGTCGACCTGGGTGATCACGTCTTCGTCGAAGGCGAGGTCATCACGAGCCGGCGCGGCGAGCTGAGCATCATGACGAGCACGTGGGCGATCGCCGCGAAGGCCGTGCTGCCGCTGCCCAATCTGCACAGCGAGCTCAGCGACGAGACGCGCGTGCGGCAGCGCTACCTCGACCTGATCGTGCGCGAGCAGGCGCGTCAGACGGTGCGCGCCCGCGCCCTCGCCGTCGCCAGCCTGCGCAGCACCTTCGCGAGCCACGGCTATCTCGAGGTCGAGACGCCCATGCTGCAGACGATGCACGGCGGAGCATCCGCCCGCCCCTTCGTCACGCACTCGAACGCCTTCGACACCGAGCTGTTCTTGCGCATCGCGCCCGAACTGTTCCTCAAGCGTGCCGTCGTCGGCGGCATCGAGCGCGTCTATGAGATCAACCGCAACTTCCGCAACGAGGGTGCCGACTCGACGCACAGCCCCGAGTTCGCGATGCTCGAGGCGTACCAGGCCTACGGCGACTACCACCAGATGGCCGACCTGACGCAGGAGATGATCCAGAACGCCGCGATCGCCGTGGCTGGCTCGCCGGTCGTCACCTGGGCCGACGGCACCGAATACGACCTCGGCGGCGAGTGGGACCGCGTGAGCATGTACGACTCGCTCAGCGCGGCGGCGGGGGTCGAGATCACCCCGCAGACCCCCATGGCCGACCTGAAGAAGCTCGCCGACGCGGTCGACATCGAGATCGATCACCCGCTGCCCGGCAAGTACGTCGAAGAGCTGTGGGAGCACTTCGTGAAGGGCGACCTCGTGCGGCCGACCTTCGTCATGGACTTCCCCGTCGACACGAGCCCGCTCGTGCGCGAGCACCGCAGCATTCCCGGCGTCGTCGAGAAGTGGGATCTCTACGTGCGCGGCTTCGAGCTCGCCACGGCCTACTCCGAGCTCGTCGACCCGGTCATCCAACGCGAGCGGTTCGTCGCGCAGGCGGCGCTCGCCGCGGGCGGCGACCTCGAGGCGATGCAGCTCGACGAGGCCTTCCTGACCGCGCTCGAGCACGGCATGCCCCCGAGTGGCGGCATGGGCATGGGCATCGACCGGCTGCTGATGGCGCTCACGGGTCTCGGCATCCGCGAGACCATCCTCTTCCCGCTCGTGAAGTAGGGTCGCGGCTTGGCCACAGACGAGCTGACGCTGCCCGGCGACGACGAGAAGAAGCCGGCCATCAGCATGAACCGGCTGGCCCTGTGGCTCGTCGTGGGCGCGATCGGCGCCTATCTGCTGGTCTCGGGAGTGGTCGGCATCATCGCCAAGGGCTGAGCGTTGCTCATGCCCCCCGGACGGGGGACTGCGCTCGCGCGCCGACCGACTTAACCTGGGAACACCCATCACCCGAATTCGCGCGGATGCCCCCCAGCGCCCGCGCGCATCGCCCGACCCGAACGGCGATCCCATGATCTCTCACCGCCTCCGCGCTGTCGTCGCCGGCATCCCCATCGCCGTGCTCTCGACCATGCTCATCGCGAGCCCCGGCTTCGCCGCCGAGTCGCTCCGCATCTCGACACCCCTCGCCGGGTCGACCGTCTCCGGAGCCCTCGCGATCGAGGGCAGCATCGCCGGCGGGTCGCCCGTCGACCTCGGCCTCGCCCCCCAGAACCTCGGCGACTGCGGCACTCCGCTCGTCGAGAGCAGCGCCACGGTGGCGGGCGACCAGTTCAGCACGAGCATCGCCACGACGGCCGTGCCCGACGGCACCTACTGCGTCATCGCGGTGGCTGATGCAGGGCGCCTCTCGGCCGTGGTCGCCGACATCACGGTCGACAACACCGTCACCGAGCCGCTCGAGGGCCTGCAGCTGCCGACCGAGTCACTCGACGGCGGCACCACCGTCGCGGCTGCACCCGCGCCGTTCGCTGAGCTCGCCGTGCTCGGCCCGCTCGTGCTGGGGGCCACCGCCGCGCTCGCCGTGATCGTTCTCGGCCTCGGGCTGTGGGCGAAGCGCCGCACCGCCGCCTGATCGAGACGTCGCGGGGCGCCGCCCAGCCGGGTCGACGTATCCTTGACGCATGCCGGACGACTTCTGGGGCAACGCGGTCTTCTCGGTGACCCCGACGATCGTGATCGGGCTCATCTTCTGGTTCGCGATGCGCGCCATCATCCGGGCCGACCGTTCCGAGCGCGAGACGTTCACCGAGGTCGAGGCCGAAGAGCGGGCCCGCCTCGCCGCACGGCCCGACCCGCACGAGTAGCGCGACGCGCCCCGGCTGACGCCCATGCACGAGCCCGACCCCGTCGCCGCGACGCTCGACGCCGTGCACCGTGAGTTGAGCGAGCTCGACGAGGGCGCGCTCGCGACCTACATCCCGCCCCTCACGCTCGCCGACCCGCGCCTCTTCGGGCTCGCGGTCTGCAGCCCCGACGGTCGCCTCTGGTCGGTTGGCGACCACGCCGAGCCCTTCTCCATCCAGTCGATCTCGAAGGTCTTCGCCTTCGCGCTCGCCCTCGCCGACCGCGGTCTCGACGCCGTGCTCGAGCGGGTCGGCTGCGAGCCGAGCGGCGAGCGCTTCAACGCCATCTCGCTCGACGCCGAGACCGGCCGACCCGACAACCCCATGATCAACGCGGGCGCCATCGTCACGTGCTCGCTCGTCGCCGGAGACTCGGCCGCGCAGCGCTTCGGGCGCATCCTGAGCCTCATGAGCGCGTGCGCAGGGCGCGACCTCGTCGTCGACGAGGGTGTCTTCGCCGCCGAGCTCGAGACGGCCGACATGAACCGCGCCCTCGGCTACCTCATGCGCAGCGCCGGCTCGCTCACCGCCGACGTCGACGAGACGCTGTGGGTGTACCTGCGCCAGTGCGCCGTGCTCGTCACCGCCGACGACCTCGCCGTCATGGCCGCGACGCTCGCGGGCGGCGGCGTCAACCCCGTGACGGGCGTGCGCACCATGAGCAGCGAGGTCGCGCGGCACGTGCTGACCGTCATGGCCACGTGCGGCATGTACGACGCATCGGGCGAGTGGATGCTGCGCGTCGGCAGCCCGGCCAAGAGCGGTGTCGCGGGCGGGGTCATCACCGCGAGCCCGGCGACGTTCGGGCTCGGCCTCTACAGCCCGCTCCTGGATGCGCAGGGCAACAGCCTGCGCTCCGTGCGCGCGTGCGAACTGCTGGCCGAGCGCTTCTCGTGGCACGCGCTCGCCGTTCCCGGCGAGACGCTGCCGTCGGTGCAGCTGCCGCGCGGGCGGTAGCGGCGCGGGCGTCACTCGGGCCGATCGTGGGCCCGCAGCGCTCAGTCGCGCGGGCGCAGCCGCACGTCGGGCATGATCGGGGCGGGCAGGGCGTGGTCCCAGCCCTCGACGGTGCCGAAGCGACCGGCCGCGTCGCCGCCGTCGATCACCTCGGCCTGCCACTGCTCGCGGAATGCCACGATCTCGTCGTGGTCGCGGCCGATGAAGTTCCACCACATCACGATGGGTTCGCCGAGGGGCTCGCCGCCCAGCAGCAGCGCGCGCAGGGGGGAGTCGCCGGCCGCGATCCGCACCGACGAGCGACCGGGGGCCGCGTAGCCGAGGTGGGCGCCGGGGATCTCGACGCCGTCGAGGCGGGCGGTGCCCGCATCCACCAGCAGTCCGTGCTCGAAGCGCGCGTCGACGGGCAGGTCGACGCTCGTGCCGGCCGGCAGGTCGAGCTGCGCGCCGAGCAGCGCGGTGAAGGTGCGCACGGGGCTGGACGAGCCGGCGAGCTCGCCGACGAAGACCCGCAGCGTCGCGGTGCCGACCGTGATCGGCGCGGGCTCGGCGTGTTCGAAGAACGGCGCCGTGTGCCGATCGCGGTCGGGCAGGGCGACCCACAGTTGCGCGCCGTGCAGTCGCGTGGTCGTCGGCGTCGAGACCTCGGAGTGCTGGATGCCCGACCCCGCCGTCATGAGGTTGACCTCGCCGGGCCGCACCATCGCGTGCGCGCCAGTGGAGTCGCGGTGCTCGACCTCGCCCTCGAACAGCCAGCTGACCGTCTGCAGCCCCGTGTGCGGATGCGGCGGCACCGTCATGCCGCCCGTCTCGGCGACGTCGTCGGGGCCGTAGTGGTCGACGAAGCACCAGGCGCCGATGAGGCTGCGCTCGCGCTGCGGCAGCGTGCGGCGCACGGTCATCGCCCGCGGGCCGCCGAGCGGCACCTCGCGCGGTTCGAGCACGTGGATGCCCGCCGCGGGCCCATCGTGGCTGACGAGCTCGTCGGGCTCGGTCTCGAGGTTGCTCACCCGCTCACCCTACGTCGGCCTGTCTGTTCAGGGGTGTGTTCGTAACTCATGCTGAATCGGCCGATGTGCCGCAGTACTGCCGCACATTCGGCACCACAGCCTGAGTTACGAACGGGCCCGCCGCGTCAGGAGGGGTCGAACACGAGCAGCTCGCCGACCTCGCAGTCGAGCGCCTCGCAGATCGCCCGCAGCGTCGAGAACCTGATGGCCCGAGCGCGGTCGTTCTTGAGCACCGAGAGGTTGACGATGCTCACGCCGACGAGCTCGCTCAACCGCGTGAGCGTCATGCCGCGTTGCTCGAGCAGCTCGTCGAGCCGGCAGTGGATGCCCGTCTCCTCCGCATCGGAGACCGCTGGGCTCATCAGACCAGCCCGTCCGTCTCGCGCTGCAGCCGCTCGCCGACGCTGAACGCCGTGGTGATCAGGGCGACCACGAACGCGCCGATGGCGTAGGGCAGCAGATCGACCGCGATGACGACGTTGTCGAACTCGCCGTTCGAGATGGCCACGAACGCACCGTTGGCCGCCATATTCGCGAAGAACAGTGTCGACGCCGCACCGATGAGCACGGCGATGCCGGCCGTGCTCACGAGAATCGTGTTGCGCCGGGAGAAGATCGCGCCGCGGAGCACCGCGGTGCTGAGCGCGAGCAGGCAGGCGACGACGAGCGTGATGGTCGTGGCGGCGAGCACATCGCTGATGACGAGCGACACGAGCGAGGCCGTCGGCAGTTCGGTCGTGCTCAGTACAGCGCGGTCGAGTTCGATCTCGACGAGCGCGCCGTTCGGCCCGATGGGCGCCTGGGCGGGTGTGCCGGCGAACTCGGCGAGCACCGAGATGCTCGAGTCGCTGAGCGCTGCGCTGATGCGGATCACCGCTGCGGTGATCGCCCAGACGACGATGCCCACGCCCGACGCCATGAAGAAGCCGATGGCAGCGCGGTCGCCGGGTGACGGCATTCGAGTCGGTGAGGCACCGAGGGTGGTCATGGTTGCTCCTTCGTATCGGTAATCGTTAATAATGATAATCGATACGGTATCGGTGGGATGCGCCCGAGGCAACCCCCGTCACGCCTACGGCGAACACGGGCAGTTCTGCAGGGGTGCGCTGGTTACCCTCAATACAGCGGCTCCGCATCCCTTCGTCGGCGTCGCGTGAGGAGAGTGCGAGATGTTCGAACGGTTTACTGACCGGGCCCGACGTGTGGTCGTGCTGGCGCAAGAAGAAGCCAAGATGCTCAACCACAACTACATCGGCACCGAGCACATCCTCCTCGGCCTCATCCACGAGGGCGAGGGTGTCGCCGCGAAGGCGCTCGAGTCGCTCAACATCTCGCTCGACGCCGTGCGCGAGCAGGTGCAAGACATCATCGGCCAGGGGCAGCAGCAGCCGACCGGGCACATCCCGTTCACGCCGCGCGCCAAGAAGGTGCTCGAGCTGAGCTTGCGCGAGGCGCTGCAGCTCGGCCACAACTACATCGGTACCGAGCACATCCTGCTCGGGCTCATTCGCGAGGGCGAGGGCGTCGCCGCGCAGGTGCTCGTCAAGCTCGGCGCCGACCTCAACCGCGTGCGCCAGCAGGTCATCCAGCTGCTCTCGGGCTACCAGGGCAAAGAGGCCGTCGCCGTCGGTGGCGACAGCCCCAGCCCCGACAAGGGCTCGCAGGTGCTCGACCAGTTCGGCCGCAACCTCACCGCGGCCGCGCGCGAAGGCAAGCTCGACCCCGTCATCGGGCGCGAGAAGGAGGCCGAGCGGGTCATGCAGATCCTCTCGCGCCGCTCGAAGAACAACCCCGTGCTGATCGGCGAGCCCGGCGTCGGCAAGACCGCCGTCGTCGAGGGCCTCGCCCAGGCCATCGTCAAGGGCGAGGTGCCCGAGACGCTCAAAGACAAGCAGCTGTACTCGCTCGACCTCGGTTCGCTCATCGCGGGCAGCCGCTACCGCGGCGACTTCGAGGAGCGCCTCAAGAAGGTCACGAAGGAGATCCGCACGCGCGGCGACATCATCGTCTTCATCGACGAGATCCACACCCTCGTGGGTGCGGGTGCCGCCGAGGGCGCGATCGATGCGGCGAGCATCCTGAAGCCGTTGCTGGCCCGCGGCGAGCTGCAGACCATCGGAGCGACCACGCTCGACGAGTACCGCAAGCACTTCGAGAAGGATGCTGCGCTCGAGCGCCGCTTCCAGCCCGTGCAGGTCAACGAGCCCTCGCTGCCGCACGCCATCAACATCCTCAAGGGGCTTCGCGACAAGTACGAGGCGTTCCACAAGGTCTCGATCACCGACGGCGCGATCGTCGCCGCCGTGAACCTGGCCGACCGCTACGTGCAAGACCGCTTCTTGCCCGACAAGGCGATCGACCTGATCGACGAGGCCGGCGCCCGCCTGCGCCTGTCGATCCTCTCGGCGCCGCCCGAGCTGCGCGAGTTCGACGAGAAGATCGCCGGCGTGCGCACCGAGAAGGAACTGGCGATCGAGAACCAGGACTTCGAGAAGGCCGCTTCGCTTCGGGACGACGAGAAGAAGCTGCTCGGTGAGCGCCTTCGGCTCGAGAAGCAGTGGCGCGCCGGCGAGGTCGCCGCGAGCGGCACCGTCGACGAGGGCGTCATCGCCGAGGTGCTCGCCCAGGCCACGGGTATCCCCGTCTTCAAGCTGACGGAGGAGGAGTCGAGCCGCCTCATCTTCATGGAGAAGGCCCTGCACCAGCGGGTCATCGGCCAGGAGGAGGCGATCTCGGTGCTCGCCAAGACGATCCGCCGCACGCGCGCGGGCCTGAAAGACCCGAAGCGCCCCTCGGGCTCGTTCATCTTCGCCGGCCCCACGGGTGTCGGAAAGACCGAGCTCGCCAAGGCGCTCGCCGAGTTCCTGTTCGACGACGAAGGCGCGCTCATCGCGCTCGACATGTCGGAGTACGGCGAGAAGCACACCGTCTCGCGCCTGTTCGGAGCCCCTCCCGGCTTCGTCGGCTTCGAGGAGGGCGGCCAGCTGACCGAGAAGGTGCGGCGCAAGCCGTTCAGCGTCGTGCTCTTCGACGAGATCGAGAAGGCGCACCCCGACATCTTCAACTCGCTGCTGCAGGTGCTCGAAGAGGGTCGTCTGACCGACGGTCAGGGCCGCGTCGTCGACTTCAAGAACACGGTCATCATCATGACGACCAACCTCGGCACGAAAGACATCACGGGTGGTCCGGTGGGCTTCACGCTCGAGGGCAACGCCGCGGCGTCGTACTCGGCCATGCGCGCGAAGGTCGTGGAGGAGCTCAAGAAGCACTTCAAGCCGGAGTTCCTCAACCGCGTCGACGAGACGATCGTCTTCCCGCAGCTGAACCAGGACGAGCTGCTGCAGATCGTCGACCTCTTCGTGAAGCGCCTGCGCGAGCGCCTGCTCGACCGCGACATGACGATCGAGGTGAGCGACGCCGCCAAGGCACAGCTCATCAAGGTCGGCTGGGATCCGACGATGGGCGCCCGCCCGCTGCGGCGTGCGGTGCAGCATGAGATCGAAGACGCGCTGAGCGAGCGCATCCTGCACGGCGACCTCAACGCGGGCGACCACGTCGCGGTCGACTTCGTCGACGGGGCGTTCACCTTCGCCACGACGCGCAAGGAGCTCGCGGCGGTCGAGGCCGGGGCCAGCGCGTCGGCGTCGATCGGAGCGGACGAGCTGCCGCCCGTCGAGTAGCCCGCGACGAGCATCCGAAGCGCCCTGTCCGGTCACCCCGGGCGGGGCGCTTCGGCGTGCGGGCGGCCGTAGGCTGGCACCGTGACGAGTACCGGGTTCAGCGTGCGGCGCGCCCGCACGAGCGACGTCCGCGCCATCAAGCAGCTGGTCGAGCCGCTCGTGCAGCGCGGCATCTTGCTCGGCAAAGAGCTCGTCGTGTTCTTCGAGTCGCTGCAGGAGTTCCGGGTCGCCGTCGACGATGCGACGGGCGACGTCATCGGCTGCGGTGCCGTGCACGTGATCTGGGAAGACCTCGGCGAGATCCGCACGCTCGCGGCGAGCGATGCGTGGCGCGGCCGCGGAGTCGGCCACGCACTGCTCGAGAGCCTCGAAGACGACGCGCGGTCTCTCGGCCTGCAGCGACTGTTCTGCCTGACGTTCGAAGTCGAGTTCTTCGGCCGGCACGGCTTCGCCCCGATCGATGAGCAGCTGCTCGTCGACCCGGAGGTCTACGCCGAGCTCGTGCGCTCACCCGATGAGGGCGTCGCCGAGTTCCTCGACCTCTCGCGCGTCAAGCCCAACACGCTCGGCAACACCCGCATGCTCAAAGTTCTCTAGAGGCGGCTGAGCGTTCGGGCACACGCCGAGCGGGCATCCCGCCACCGCCGCGAACCGGGCCTACCCTGTCGGCATGTCGACGATCCGAAACCCTGTCGGGCCGCTGCCGCCGGAGGTCTACTGGCGCCGCCGGATCGTCGTGGGTGTCGTCGCGCTCGCGGTGCTGCTGATCATCGTGCTCATCATCGTCCGGCCCGGCACGGCAGACCCCGCCGAGCAGCCGACCCCCGACCCGCAGACGAGCGAGACGGCCGACCCCGGCGAGCCGGGCGATGCGCCCGCGACCGGCGACGCCGCGGCGTGCACCCCCTCGCAGGTGACGGTCACTCCCGTGACCGACGCCGAGGTCTACCCGGCCGGTCAGCAGCCGCTGCTCTCGCTCACCCTGCTCAACATCGGCACGACAGCGTGCACGATGCAGGCCGGCAGCGATGTGCAGAGCTATGTGATCACCTCGGGCAGCGATCGCATCTGGGCGTCGACTGACTGCCAAGAGCCGGGTGTCGCCGCCGAGGTGACGCTCGAGCCGGGCGAGCCTCTGACGAGCACGCCCTTCGCCTGGAGCCGCACGCGCTCGAGCGCCGACGACTGCACCTCCGAGCGTGACCCCGTCATCGCAGGCGGTGCGACCTACCGCCTGAGCGTGAGCGTGGGCGAGTTCGAGAGCGCCGACGACCGCCCGTTCATCCTCAACTAGGGCTCGTCGACCGCGCGTAGGCTGTTCGGGATGCCCAAGAAGAAGCCCGCGAAACGCCCCGGCTCCTCGCAGCCGCGCCGCACCGCCTCCGGCCACCTCGCTCCGCTGCCCCCTTCGCTACTCCCACCCGAGCAGCGACTGGATGCCGCCCTCGAGAAGCAGGATGCCGCGGCCGTCGCGTTCGCCCTGCGCAACGATCGCGTGATCGTTCCGCTGCTCGTGGTCGACGGCCCTGCGCAGGTGCGGGTGTTCCGCCGCGGTGAGTCCGACAAGTACATGCTGCTGCTCTTCTCGAGCCCGCAGACCTACATCGCGATGGTTCCCGACGAGCCCGAGCACCGCGTGCTGCCGTACGACGGCGAGACGCTCAGGGAGTTTCTCGAGCAGAACATCGGCGTGCTCGAGGCCGTGTGGTTCGACGTGGCGGGCCCGCACGCGATGCAGGCCGACCCGCAAGACGTGCTCGACGCCCTGCGGCTGCCGACTCCGTCGGAGTAGCTCGGCAGCCGTCGAGTCGACGGGGGGTTTCGTCGTCGGCCTGCCAATGCCGTGCGTTCCGGCTGGCACCGTGCGCCGCGGTGCACAGTCTCGACCGAAGCGCACGTGTTCGGCGTCGACGCGCGCGCCTCGCGGACATGTCGCGTACCCGATGTCAGATGCTGGGCGCCCGCGGTGACCTGACGTGCAACGCGTGGTGACCCGACCCACTGACCGCGGTGGCGCGGCGGCCGACAGTGCACGCGCGGTGAGGCTCAGAACTCGGGGACGTCGAGCTTCTCGTCGTGCGCGCTCGCGAACGCGAGCCGCACGGCTTCGCGCAGGTGCAGGGCCGAGGCGTCGATCACCGTGGTGTAGCCGAGGCGCGCGCCTTCGGCTGCGCGCTGCGGGGCGCCCGACACCGCGCGGATCTCGCCGGCGAGACTGATCTCTCCGATCGCCGCGAGGTGGGCATCCAGCGCCTTCTCGCGGCGCGCGCTCGCGACGGCCAGGGCGATCGCGAGGTCGGCCGCGGGCTCGGTGAGGCGGATTCCGCCGACGGTCGAGACGTACACGTCGAAACCGCTGAGCGGCATGCCGCAGCGGCGCTCGAGCACGGCGAGCAGCATGGCGACGCGCGACGAGTCGACGCCGTTGACGACGCGTCTCGGCTGCGGCGCGTTCGAGGCGACGATGAGCGCCTGCACCTCGACGGGCAGGGCGCGGCGGCCCTCCATGGCGATGGCGACGCACGTGCCGCTCACGGGGGTGGTCGACCCCGAGCGGAACAGGATCGACGGGTCGGCGACCTCGGCGATGCCGTCGCCCGTCATCTCGAAGCACCCGACCTCGTCGGTCGGCCCGAAGCGGTTCTTGAGCGCGCGCACGAAGCGCAGCGCCGTCTGGCGGTCGCCCTCGAACTGGCACACGACGTCGACGAGGTGCTCGAGCAGCCGGGGGCCCGCGATCGTGCCGTCTTTCGTCACGTGGCCGACGAGAACGACGGGGATGTCGCGGTCTTTCGCGACGCGGATGAGCGTGGCCGCGACCTCCCGCACCTGCGAGACCCCGCCCGCGAGCCCGTCGACGAGCGAGGAGGCGACGGTCTGCACCGAGTCGACGATCACGAGGGCGGGTTGTACTTCGTCGATCTGGCCGAGGATCGTCGCGAGGTCGGTTTCCGAAGCCAGGTAGAGCTCGGGGGTCAGCGCATCCGTGCGCCCCGCGCGCAGCCGCACCTGCGCCACCGACTCTTCGGCGCTCACGTAGAGCACGCGCTGGCCGAGCTTCGCGGCGCGCGCGGCGACCTCGAGCAGCAGTGTCGACTTGCCGACCCCGGGTTCGCCCGAGAGCAGGATGGCGGCGCCGGGCACGATGCCGCCGCCGAGCACGCGATCGAACTCGGCGATGCCGGTGGGGGTGTGGCTCTCGCCCCGCGGTTCGATCGACGTGATGGGGCGGGCAGCGCGGCCTTCGGCGACCCGGGCCGGCGCGGTGTGCCGCGTCGGCGCATCCTTCTCGATGACGGTGCCCCACTGCTGGCACTCGCCGCAGCGGCCGGCCCACTTCAGCGTTGTCCACCCGCACTCGGTGCAGACGAAGTTCGCGGTCGGTTTGGCCATGGTGGCTTCAGACTACGACGCAGCACCGACCTCGCGAGCCCGGCGGTTGACCGCCGCGGCGAAGGCCGACTCCCACACCCGGTAGCCGAGGGCCGAGGGGTGGAACTGGTCCCACGTGAACTCGGGCCACGAGCCCCAACCGCGCCGCTTCTCGGTCACGCGGTGCAGGGGCGCGAACGCCATGCCGCGGTCGTGCACGAGGTCGGCGATCATGCGCGAGGCGATCACGGCATCCAGCTCGCGGTCGCCGAAATGGAAGCACGGCAGGTCGGCGACGATCGCGTGCTCCGGCAGGCCCGCGATCAGCCGCGTGTACTCGTCGGCGAACCGCCCGGCATCGAAGTTCACCATGTCGTTGGCGCCGATCGCGACTGTCACGAGGTCGGGCTTGAGCTCGGCGAGCTCGGGCAGCTGCTGCTCGAGCGCATCGCCGAGACGAGCGCCGTAGCGCGAGAGGTTGACGATGCGCACCGTGCGACCCGTGTGCCGCTGCAGCCGCGCGGCGAGCAGGCCGACGTAGCTCGCGTCGAGGTCGCGCGCCCCCACCCCCTGCGCCGCCGAGTCGCCGACCGCCACGTAGAGCAGCTCGCCCGGCTCGGTCGCGCGCCGCTGCCAGGCTCGTTGCCGCGCCGTCGTGAACGGCGTGCGCAGCGACCAGGTCATGCCCGAATCGTAGCGATGCCGATGGATGCTCGCCGCCCGTCACGCCTCGGTTCGACCCGCCCGCTCGCCTGTACTAAACTCTCCCGCGGTGACGTGTCCGAGCGGCCGAAGGTGCAACTCTCGAAAAGTTGTGTGGGTGTTGAGCCCACCGTGGGTTCAAATCCCACCGTCACCGCCACTGTCCTGTCTCAGGACATAGGAAACCTCCGAACCTATTGGTTCGGAGGTTTCCTG
>NZ_JBHYEO010000005.1:59193-156451 GCF_051860105.1 Microcella sp. | reverse complement strand
GGCATCCCTCGATTCGGTCGTCTTCGAGCAGTACAAGTCGCAGGGCGCCGAGCGCAAGACCTATCTACCCATGCCTTTCGCGCACGTCGTCGGCGGGCGCGGCTGGGGCTTCCACGTGCGCACGAGCCGCCGCGTGTGGTTCGACATCGGCGAGTCGGCGCCCGATCGCCTGGTGATCGAGAGCGAGGTCGACGCTGCGAGCGACGCGGCGTCGGTCTCGCTGGAGGTCGCGGCCCACACCGGCACCCCGCACCAGGTGCTCGACGCCTTCCTCGGCGAGGTCGGCCGACCCGAGCAGCTGCCCGACTGGGTGCTGCGACTGTGGGCGAGCGGGAACGAGTGGAACACCCAGGCCGAGGTCATGCGTCAGGTCGACGCGCACCGCGATCACGACATCCCGGTCGGCAGCGTCGTCATCGAGGCGTGGAGCGATGAGAGCACTTTCCACATCTGGCGCGACGCGCAGTACACGCCGCGCGCGGATGGCGGCCCCATGCGCCTGGCCGACTTCACCTTCCCGGCTGAGGGGGCCTGGCCCGACCCGAAGGGCATGGTCGACGAGCTGCACTCCCGCAACATCGCGCTGCTGCTGTGGCAGATCCCGCTCATCAAGATGCGTCCGCATCCGCGCGGCCAGACCCGGCACGACGCCGACGCGGCGGTGCGCGAGGGTGTGCTGATCCGCGAGCCCGGCCCCGATGGCCGCTTGCGGCCGTACCGTAACCGCGGCTGGTGGTTCCCGCTCGGGCTCATGCCCGATCTCACCGACAAGCGCGCGGCGCACTGGTGGACGGAGAAGCGCCGCTACCTGGTCGACGAGCTCGGCATCGACGGCTTCAAGACCGACGGCGGCGAGCACGCCTGGGGCCGCGAGCTGCACTACCTCGATGGTCGTCGCGGCGACGAGGCCAACAACACCTTCCCGGTCGCCTATGCGAAGGCCTACGGCGACCTGCTGAAGCGAGCCGGCAAGGCGCCCGTGACGTTCTCGCGGGCCGGCTTCACGGGTGCGCAGGCGCACGGTGCGATCTGGGCGGGCGACGAGAACTCGACGTGGGAGGCCTTCCGCTGGTCGCTCTACGCGGGTCTCAGTGCGACAGCGAGCGGGATGCTCTACTGGGGCTGGGACATCGCAGGGTTCAGCGGCGAGATCCCGACGCCTGAGCTCTACCTGCGCTCGATGGCCGCCGCCGCGTTCGTGCCGATCATGCAGTACCACTCCGAGTTCAACCACCACCGTTCGCCGAGCCGCGACCGCACGCCGTGGAACATCGCGGAGCGCACGGGCGACGAGCGCGTGCTGCCGGGCGTGCGCCGCATCGTGCACCTGCGCGAGCGGCTCGTTCCGTACCTCTCGACGGAGACGGCGTGGGCGATCGAGCGCGGTACGTCGCTGATGCGGCCGCTGTTCTTCGACTGGCCCGACGACGAGCGGCTGTGGGGTCACCCCCTTCAGTGGATGCTCGGCCGCAGCATCCTCGTCTCCCCGGTGACCACCGAGGGGGCGGACTCGCACACCGCGACGCTGCCCGCGGGGGAGTGGGTGCACGCGTTCAGCGGCGAGCAGGTCTCGGGCGGCGGCACGCACACCACCGCGGTGCCGTGGGACGAGGCGCCGGTCTACGTGCGCGCGGCCGTCTGGCCGGCGCTGCGCGAGGTCTTCGACGCCTGAGTGGTTCGCTCGTTCGGGCGCGGCCGTCTGAGACTCGGCGTGTCGACCTCGACACGCCGAGTTCCACGGTCGCGCACCCGAATGAGCGAACCGCGCGCAGCCGTAGGCTGAGGCCGTGCTGCAGCCGATCATCGCCGGGGTCATCGGCGCGCTCACGGGCTTCGCGAGCTCGTTCGCCCTCGTCATCGCCGGGTTGCTCGCGGTGGGGGCGAGTCCGGCCGAGGCGGCGAGCGGCCTGCTCGCGCTGTGCATCGGGCAGGCGGTGCTCGCGGGGCTGCTGTCGTGGCGGTTCCGGTTGCCGCTGAGCTTCGCGTGGTCGACGCCGGGCGCGGCGCTGCTTGTCGCGGCCGAGGGCACGACGGGCTCGTACGGCGCGGCGATCGGGGCCTTCATCGTGTGCGGGCTGCTGATCCTCGTGAGCGGGCTGTGGCCGTGGCTCGGTCGGGCGATGACGCGCATCCCGATGCCGCTCGCGGGGGCGATGCTCGCGGGCATCCTGTTCCCGATCTGCATCGCGCCGGTGACCGCGGTCATGCAGGAACCCCTGCTCGCCGCGCCCGTCATCATCGTGTGGCTGCTGCTCGTGCGCTGGCTGCCGCGGTGGGCGGTGCCCGCGGCGATGCTCGTCGCGATCATCGGCGTCATCGTGAGCGCCGGCAGCAAGTGGATGACCGGGGCCACCCTCGCGCCCGGGCTCACGATCACCCTGCCGGTGCTCGATCCGCTCGTCGTGATCTCGCTCGGGCTGCCGCTCTACATCGTGACGATGGCCGGGCAGAACGTGCCCGGATTCGCCGTGCTGACGACCCTCGGTTATCGCGACGTGCCCGCGCGCACGGTGCTCGCGACGAGTGGCGCGGCGACGGCGCTCGCGGCACCCTTCGGGGGCTACGCCCTCAACCTCGCGGCCATCACCGCCGCCCTCATGGCCGGCCCCGACTCGCACCCCGACTCGGCGCGCCGCTGGGTGGCGCCCGTCGCGGGCGGCGTCACCTACGTTCTGCTGGGCCTCGGTGCCGGGGTCGCGACGGCCCTCGTGGCCGCGGCCCCGCCCATCCTCATCATCGCCGTCGCGGGGCTCGCCCTGCTCGGCGCCTTCGCCTCGGGGCTCGTGAGCGCCTTCGAGGCACCCGAGACGCGCCTCACGGCGGCCGTGACGCTCATCGTCGTGGCCTCGGGAGTCGTCGTGCTCGGCATCGGCAGCGCCTTCTGGGGGCTGCTCGTCGGCGGGCTCGTCATGCTCGTGACGCATCGCAGGAGTACTGTCGAGCCCACCCCGACAGAGGAGACGCCATGACCGCCACCCCCGCAGAGACGCGTCGCGACGCCGCGGTCGGCGCCGCCCGGAAGGGAGCGATTTACGGCATCATCGTGTCGTTCTCGCTCGCCGCGATCGTCGGCATCATCGCGCTGCTGAGCGGCGACTTCGGCGAGACCCAGGGCCGCATCGTGCTCACGACCCTGCTGCTCGGCGCCACGAGCATCACGGCCCTCTGCCACCTCGCGATCGCCGACCGGGCCATGCGCATCGTCGGCTTCGTCGGGCTCGCCGCGAGCACCGTCACCCTGATCGCGGGGCTCGTGCTCATCTGGCGCGACTGGGATTCCCCCGGGTTCGACGAGTGGTTCAAGGCCTTCGCGACCGCGGGCATCATCGCGGTGAGCTTCGCGCACGCGAACCTGCTACTGCTGCTCGCGGGGCGGCGCCGGCCGGTCATCCGCTACGGGCTCATGATCACGCTCGTCATGATCGCGACCGTGGCGATCATGATCATCCTGCCGATCCTCAGCGAGGGCGAGATCCCCGGCCTCGGAAACGAGGAGTGGTACTGGCGGCTGTTCGGCGTCGTCGGCATCCTCGACGTGCTCGGCACGGTGGTCGTGCCGGTGCTCGCGATCTTCCTGCGCGACGCCCCCGCCGTCGCGGTTGTCGATGGGGCGGATGCCCGCATCGCTGCCCCCGCCGGCGCCGAGCACCTCGCGCTCACGCTGCCAGCCGAGCTCTCCCGGGCCGTCGAGCAGCGCGCCGCGGCCGATGGGGTGGACACGACCACGGCCGCTCTCGCGGCGCTGCGCCGCGGGCTGGAGTAGTCGCTCCCGCGCGTCTGCGGCCCTCGCTAGCCTGGGCACATGACCGACGCCGACAACGCCCTGCCGCTCGACGAGAACTCGCGGGCGGCGCTCTCCGCGGAGGGACTGCGCTACGCGCTGCTCGACACCACTGACGCCGCGGCGCATGACCGCTGGTTGCAGGCGGCCTACCGCGGGCTGCACTTCGCGGCGTTCACCCCCGACGAGCTCGCGGACTACCGCGCAGGCTTCGACGACGCCCGGTCGATCGGGGTCTGGGATGAGACCGGTGCCGATGCGCTGACGCCGGTCGCGACGGTCGCCTCGTGGCGCTCGCCCCTGAGCCTGGGCGATGCGCGCAGCGTCGAGGCCTGGGCGATCAGCCTGGTGCACGTCGCCGCGACCCACCGTCGTCGCGGTGTCGCGCGCGCGCTGCTCGAGGGCGAGCTGCGCGCGGCGCACGCGGCGGGCATCCCGCTGGCCATGCTCACCGTCTCGGAGGCGACCATCTACGGCCGCTGGGGCTTCGGGCCGGCCGCGTACTGCGCCGACTACCGCATCGCCACGAAGGGCCTGCGGGTCACGGCCCCGATGCCCTCGGGGCGCGTGCACCGCGTCGACGCCCCCGCGTTGCGCCCGCTCGCTCCCGCGATCGCGGCCCGAGCGCACGAGCGCGTCGGGGGAGAGGTGCCGAGCGATGCGCTGCACTGGGATCGCGCGTTCGCGCTCGCCGCCCGCACGGCGTCGCGCGCCCCGCACCTGCGCGCCGCGCGTTACGACGACGCGAGCGGTGCGCCGCAGGGCTTCGTGCTCTACTCGGTCGCTGAGTACCCGGACGACTTCAGCGCTCACACCCTGACGGTCGAGCACCTGTGCGCCGCGACCGATGATGCGCTCGTCGCGCTCTGGCGCTACGTGCTCGATCAGGATCTGGTCTCCACGGTGCAGGCCGCGCTACGGCCCGTCGACGAGCCCCTGCCGTGGATGGTGTCGAACCCGCGCGCCGTGCAGACGGTCGCTCGGCGCGAGCACCTGTGGCTGCGCGTGCTCGACGTGCCCGCGGCTCTGAGCGCTCGCCGCTATGCCGCCGCTGACAGCGTGCTGCTGCGGGTCGCCGACCCGATGGCCTTCGCCGAGGGCGACTGGATGCTCACGACGACACCCGACGGCGAGGCCACGGTCACGGCCCACGCGGGCGAGTCCGACGGCGCGGCCGTCATCGACCTGGGCGTCGAAGCGCTCGGCGCGCTGCTGCTCGGCGGCACCCCGGTCGAGGCGCTGCGCGTCGCCGGGAGCCTCGCCGAGGGGGCGCCCGGCTCGGCGGACCGACTCGCTGCGGTATTGAGGCCGGCGCGCGCGCCACACCTCAGTACCTGGTTCTGACCGGCCAGCCCTACGCGGTCAGGCCGCGCCGCTGCAGCAACGGCTCGATGACGGCGTCGCGCCCGCGGAAGGCGCGGTAGGCCTCGAGCGGGTCACCCGCACCGCCGAGCCCGAGCACGTATGTGCGGAACCGGTCGCCGTTGGCGCGCGTGAGCCCGCCGTTCTGCTCGAACCACTGCACGGTGTCGGCGTCGAGCACTTCGCTCCAGATGTAGCTGTAGTAGCCGGCGTCGTAGCCGCCCGAGAAGGTGTGGGCGAAGTAGGTCGAGCTGTAGCGGGTGGGCACGGCGGGGTTGTCGAGGCCGACGCGCGCGAGAGCGGCGGCTTCGAACGCGGCGACATCCGTCACGGCCGCGGCCTCGGCGGCGCTGAGCGTGTGCCAGGCCTGATCGAGCAGCGCCGCGGCGAGGTACTCGCTCGTCGCGAAGCCCTCGCCCCAGGTCTGGCTGGCGCGGATCTTGTCGAGCGTCTCGGCCGGGATGGGCTCGCCGGTGCGGAAGTGCACGGCGTAGTCGTTCACGATCTCGGGCCAGAGCATCCACATCTCGTTGACCTGGCTGGGGAACTCGACGAAGTCGCGGTACACGTTCGTGCCCGTGAAGCGCGGGTAGGTGACGTGCGCGAAGAGCCCGTGCAGCGCGTGCCCGAACTCGTGGAAGAACGTGTTGACCTCGTCATAGGTCAACAGCGTCGGCTCGCCCGCGGCGGGCTTGGGCACGTTGAGATTGTTGACGACGATCGTGGGATGCCCGAGCAGCGCGTTCTGCCCGATGAGCTCGTTCATCCACGCGCCGCCGCGCTTGCTGTCGCGGGTGTAGAGGTCGAGCAGGTAGAGCCCGAGCTCGGATCCATCCTCGTTGCGCACCTCGAACACCCGCACCTCCGGGTGGTAGCCCACGAGGTCGGTGCGCTCGTCGAACGTGATGCCGTACACCTTCGAGGCGGCGGCGAAGACGCCCTTCTGCAGCACGCGCTCGGCCTCGAAGTAGGGCCGAAGCTCGCTCGTGTCGACGTCGTAGTCGGCCTTGCGCACCTTCTCGTTGTAGTGCGCCCAGTCGTGCGCTTCGATGGGGTGACCCGCGAGCGCCTCGAGCTTCGACTGCTCGGCTGCGGCGTTGCGAGCGGCGGCAGGGGCGAGACGCTCGAGCATCGCCGCGACGCGCTCGGGGTTCTGCGCGGTCTGGTCGGCGGTGACGAAGGCGGCGTGGTTGTCGAACCCGAGCAGTTCGGCGCGCTCGGCGCGCAGCCGCACGATCTCGAGCAGCACCTCGCGGTTGTCGTGCTCGCCGCCACGGCTGCCGCGGGCGCGCGAGGCCGCCATGATGCGCTCTCGCACGCCGCGGTCGGTGAGGCTCTCGAGCCAGGGGTGGCCGGTCGGCAGCACGAGGGTGATGAGGAATCTGCCGTCGAGGCCGCGGTCGGCGGCGGCTTGCGCGGCAGCGCTGATCTCGCCGGGGGTGAGCCCGTCGAGCTCGGCGGGGTCGTCGATAACGACCGCGAGGTCGTTGGTGTCGGCGAGCAGGTTCTTCTCGAACGCCGTCTCGAGGGTCGAGAGCCGAGCGTTGAGCTCGCTCAGGCGCGCCTTTTGCGCGTCGTCGAGGCCGGCGCCGGCGAGCGTCATGGTCGTGTAGTGCCGTTCGATGAGGTAGCGCTGCTCGTCGCTGAGGTCGAGCTCGTCGCGCCGTTCGTGCAGCTGGGCGATGCGCCAGTAGAGCGCCGAGTCGAGCGTGATGGCGTCGGTGTGGGCGGCGAGCGTGGGGGCGAGTTCGGCCTCGAGTGCGTTCGTGGCGTCGTTCGAGTCGGCCGAGGCCTTGTTGAAGAACACCCGCAGCACGCGCGTCAGCAGCTGCCCGCTCGACTCGAGCGGCACCATCGTGTTGTCGAACGTCGGCATGTCGCGCCGCCGGGTGATGCTCTGAATCTCGGCGAGCTGCTCGGCCATGCCCTGCTCGATCGCGGGGGCGTAGTGCTCGTCGCTGATCTCGGCGAAGGGCGGCAGCTGGTAGGGAAGGGTGCTCGGGGCGAGGAACGGGTTCGACATGCCTCCACTGTAGGGCCGTATGTGCAAAGATCTCTATGCAAACAAATGCTTGCAAAGAAACTCTTGCAAAGAAGTCTTTGCATTGCTATCGTCATGGACATGGGACACGACAGCAGCGACACCGAAGGGCGCACCGCCGACCTCGACGGCCTCAAGGCGCTCGCGCACCCGCTGCGGGTGCAACTGATCGAGGCGTTGTCGACCTACGGTGAAGACACGGCGAGCGGGCTCGCCGACCGGCTCGGCGAGTCGAGCGGTGCCACCAGCTACCACCTGCGTCAACTCGAGAAGCACGGCTACGTGCGCGAGGTCGAAGGGCGCGGCACCGGCCGCGAGCGGTGGTGGGAGCGTGTTCCCGGCCCCATCCATCTCGGCAGCGCCGAGCTCGACGAGACCGAGGCGGGCCGAGCGGCGTCGCGCGTCATCATGCGCGAGTGGCTGCATCACCGCGAGTCGGGCCTGCGCGACATCATCGAGCGCGGGCACGAGATGCTCAGCCCGGCGTGGCGCGAAGCGCTGGCCATTCAGTCCGCGAGTGTGCACGTCACCGCCGAACAGCTCGACGAGCTGAACCACCGCATCGTCGAGCTCATCGTCGACTTCGCCCGCGAGCACCGCGGCCAGCGCACCCCCGGCTCACGGCCGGTGCAACTGCAGTACTTCGACTTCCCTGTTCTCGACGGCGTCGAGATTCACGCCACCACCCCCGCCACCATCACCCCCCAGGAAGAGAGCTGATCATGACCACGATCTCGCTCACCGTGTGCGACGCGACTCCCCGCGAGTCGACGCTGCGCCGGCTCGCCCTCAGCGCCGGCGTCGCGCTCGTGCGCTGGGCGCACCGTCGCCCGGTTGCTCCGACGCACGAGCAGCAGGCCCTGCGCCTCGCGGCGCAGCAGGCCGCCGCGCAGCAGCGCGACAGCCTCAGCCGCTACGGCATCGCCCAGTAGCCCCTGACCCGGCTGCGGTCCACCGCAGCCTGCCCGACCGACACCCCGCGTTCAGCGACGCGCAGCACCGATGCACCACCGGATGATCCGAGCATCCGCATCGGGCGGGAGTTACGCCCCGCACCTCCCGTCGCTCAGCGCGGGGTGTCGCCGTCTTCCGTCACGACCGTGCCGTCGTGCGAGACCCGGATGACCGTGCCATCGTCGAGCTCGACGACCGGGCGGTTCTCGAGCCACGTGAGCGTCCAGCGCCAGAGCGTCGTGTCGCGACCGAGCAGCTCGCCCTCGACGGCGCGGATCGCCGCGCGCACCTCGGGGCTCAGGCGGGCGGGCGGTTCGCCGCCCACGGTCCAGCGGGTTCCGAGCTGCATGGGTGCTCCTTCGATCGGGAGGGGTGGAGGGGGTTGTGGTCGCTCGAGGAGCGCGATCAGGGGTCGATGAACAGACGATGCAGGGCAGCGGCGAGTTCTCGCGCCTCGGCCGCGTTGACGCCACGTGCGAGCTCGGCCAGCAGGAGGTCGCCGCGGTCGATCGCGGCGATACCGGCGGCCGTGATCGAGACCGCGTTCTCGCGGCGCGAGCTCGACGACGGCTCGACCGAGACGAGCCCGAGAGCCGCGGCCTCTTTGATCCGTCGGCTCACGCTGCTCTTGTCGAGCCCGAGGCCGTCGGCGACGGCCTGCTGGCTGAGCGCGTCATCGGGGCGTCGCAGTGCGCACAGCACGGCATAGGTCGAGGCGGAGATGCCCGACTCTGTGCGCAGCTGCGTGTCGAGGCGGCTCTCGATGCGTGAGCTCATCGCACGTGCCGCGAGCCACAGCTCGACGGCCGCGGAGCCGTGATCGTCAGCGGAGCGCACGCCTCCATCGTGGCAGGCATCAGTTGGACGAACAACAGTTGTTTGTGCAACTATATGACGCCACCACCCACCGACCTCCCGGGAGCAGCATGCACGTCCTCCTCGTTCTCGATCATCCCTACGGCGTCGACGCGGGGGCTGACGTGCCCCATCGCCGCAGCCTCGTCGTCGCCATGCTCGATGCCGCGCGCGAGGGGCTGGCCCGAGCCGGGCACACGCACGAGACGATCGACCTCGCCGACCTCGATCCATCGATGACCGCCGACGATCTCGTCGCCTGGCGACTGCGCGCCGAGCCCCGAGCCGACGTCGTGGCGCTGCAGCAGCGGCTCGCGCGTGCCGACCACCTCGTGCTCGCCTTCCCCCTGTGGTGGATGTCGATGCCGGCCCGCACGAAAGGCTTCCTCGACCGAGTGCTCACCCCCGGATTCGCGTTCGACGAGCCCGTTCCGGGCGGGCGGCTACACCGCCGCCTCGACCGGTTGCAGGGGGTCACCGCGCTCGTGGCGATGACGACGCCATCGTGGCTCTACTCGGCATGGTTCGGCGCGCCGGCGCGCCGCATCCTCGACCGCGGCACGTTCCGGCTCATCGGCATCCCCCGCGTGCGGTGGATTGCCATCGACCGCTCGACGCAGCGCGGCGCAGAGGCGCGGGAGCGCGCCCTCGAGCGCGTGCGTCGCCGCTTCGCCACCCTGCGCCCCGTCGGTGCTCAGTCGCGCTCGGCGCTCGTCTCGAGCTCGTAGGTCACCCAGGTCGTCCGGGTGGCGAGCCGATCGTAGACCCGCTGCGCGCGCTCGTTGTCGGCCGCCGTGATCCAGCGGATCGTGCCGCCGCCGTGCGCGCGGGCGTGCTCGGCGATCGCCTCCAGCAGGGCCGTGCCCGCGCCCGTGCCGCGCACCTCGGGCTCGGTGTAGAGGTCGTCGAGAAACCATCCCGGGCCGGCGGTGAAGGTGTCGGGCTGCTCGCGCACGTGGGCGAACCCCACGACCCGGCCAGCGCTCTCGGCCACGAGGCAGAACAGCGGGTGCTCCGCATCCATGAGCCATGCCCACACGCCGTCGAGAACGCTCTCATCGAACGTGGTCTCGTAGAAGACCCCGTACGCGGTGAAGAGTTCGCGCCAGCGCGCGGCGTCATGCGCCTCGATCGGCCGCACCGTCGTGTCCCACGCTGTCGTGTCGTTCATGCCGCCAGTCTGCCGCACGCTCGATCGCCGCGCCTCCGACCCCCAGCTCGTGCACGAATGAAGGAGTCGCAGCGTTTGCCCTGGGCGTGTCTCAGAGACACGCCGGGCGCGTGATCGCCGTCTCCTTCATTTGTGCAGCACCAGCGGCGACCACGGTCGCAACGCGGGCCTCTGCCGGATGCTCGCGCGTGCCGCGACCACTGCCCGAGTGCCGCGGCTCAGGCCTCCGGTAGCTCGGCCAGCTCGATCGAGACGACCGAGACCTCGTCGGCGGGCTCGAACGTCAGCGACGCGATACGCCCGACGGCCGCGAGGTCGGCGGCCGCGAGCTCGAGCAGAGAGGGGCCGGCGATGACCGCGGTCGAGACGGGCGTCTTCTGCGAGGCCTTCGCGTCGGTCTTCGCGCGGCGGATGCCGATGAGCGCCTCCGACACGAGGGGCAGCAGGCCGCCGTGCTGGGCATCCACGCCCAGTTCGTCGACGGTCGGCCAGGGCGCGCGGTGCACGGATCCCTCGTGCGTCCAGCTCCAGACCTCCTCGGTCGCGAACGGGATGACCGGGGCGAAGAGGCGCAGGAAGACGTCGATCGCGAGCTGCAGGGCCGTGACGGCGCTCGCCTGGCCGGCCTCGCCCTGCGAGCCGTAGGCGCGCTCCTTCACGAGTTCGAGGTAGTCGTCGGTGAAGGTCCAGAAGAACTGCTCGGCGGCCTCCAGCGCACGTGCGTGGTCGTACTCCTCGTAGGCGCGGGTCGCGGTCGCGACCACCTCGCCGAGAGTCGCGAGCATGTCGATGTCGAGGGGCTCGGTCACCGCATCCGGGCCCGTCACGGCGCCCGCGGGGGCCTCGAACGAGTAGACGAACTTGGCCGCGTTGAGCACCTTGATGGCCAGGCGCCGCCCGATCTTCATCTGCTTCGGGTTCTGCGGGTCGAAGGCCGCATCGGTGCCGAGGCGCGACGAGGCCGCCCAGTACCGCACGGCGTCGCTGCCGTGCTCGTCGAGCATCGCCGCGGGGGTGACGACGTTGCCCTTCGACTTCGACATCTTCTTGCGGTCGGGGTCGACGATGAAGCCCGAGATGCCCGCGTGCTTCCACGGCAGGGAGCCGTGCTCGAGCTCGGCACGCAGCACGGTCGAGAAGAGCCACGTGCGGATGATGTCTTGCCCCTGGCTGCGCAGGTCGTACGGGAACACGAGGCCGAAGAGCTCGGGGTCGTCCTCCCACTTGCCCGCGATCTGCGGGGTCAGCGATGAGGTCGCCCAGGTGTCCATGATGTCGACCTCGCCGATGAAGCCGTTCGGTTGCCCGCGCTGCGCTTCGTCGAATCCGGGGGCGGGCATCGACGCGGGGTCGACGGGCAGCAAGTCCTCCGACGGCACGATCGGCTCGCCGGTCGGCTCGCCGGTCTCGTCGAGCCGGTACCAGACGGGAATCGGCACGCCGAAGAAGCGCTGGCGTGAGATGAGCCAGTCACCCGAGAGCCCGCCGACCCAGTTCTCGTAGCGCACGCGCATGAAGTCGGGGTGGAACGCGATCTCGCGCCCGCGCTCGAGCAAGCGTGCGTTGAGGTCTTCGTCGCGCGCGCCGTTGGCGATGTACCACTGCCGCGTCGTCACGATCTCGAGCGGCTTGTCGCCCTTCTCGAAGAACTTCACGGGGTGGGTGATCGGGCGCGGCTCGCCGATGAGGTCGCCCGACTCGCGCAGCAGCTCGACGATGCGTGCCTTGGCGCTGAAGACGGTCTTGCCCGCGAGCTCGGCATACACCGCGAGGCCCTCGCCCTCGATCCCGTCGGGGGCCTCGGCGAGCACGCGGCCGTCTTTTCCGAGCATGGGCCGCAGCGGCAGGTCGAGCTCGCGCCACCACACGACGTCGGTCACGTCGCCGAAGGTGCAGACCATGGCGATTCCCGACCCCTTGTCTTGCTGCGCGAGATGGTGTGCCACAACGGGCACCTCGACGCCGAGCAGGGGCGTGCGCACGGTGGTGCCGAAGAGCGGCTGGTAGCGAGGGTCGTCAGGATGCGCGACGAGCGCCACACACGCCGGGATCAGTTCGGGTCGGGTCGTCTCGATCTCGATCGTGCCGCCGTCGGGCCGGTGGAACGACACGCGGTGGAACGCCCCGGGCATCTCCTTGTCTTCCAGCTCGGCCTGGGCCACCGCGGTGCGGAAAGTGACGTCCCACAGCGTGGGCGCATCGGCGCGGTACGCCTCGCCGCGCGCGAGGTTGCGCAGGAAGGCCCGCTGGGCCACGCGCTGCGCCTCATCGCCGATGGTGCGGTAGGTCTGGCCCCAGTCGACGCTGAGGCCCAGGGTGCGCCACAGGTCTTCGAACTGCTTCTCGTCCTCCACCGTCAGCCGCTCGCACAGCTCGATGAAGTTGCGGCGGCTGACCGGCACCTGGTCGGCCGACTTCGAGCTGGCGTTGTCGCCGCCCTCGAGCGGCGGCGTGAAGTCGGGGTCGTACGGCAGCGTCGGGTCGCAGCGCACGCCGTAGTAGTTCTGCACGCGGCGCTCGGTCGGCAGACCGTTGTCGTCCCACCCCATCGGGTAGAAGAGGTTCTTGCCGCGCATGCGCTGGAACCGCGCGGCGAGGTCCATGTGCGTGTAGCTGAAGACGTGACCGATGTGCAGCGAACCCGAGGCGGTCGGCGGGGGAGTGTCGATGGCGTAGACCGAGTCGGGGCCAGCATCCACGGCCGCCTGACGGTCGAAGCGATAGGTGCCCTGCTCTTCCCACACCTCGCGCCACTTGCTCTCGAGGCCTTCGAGGGCGGGCTTGTCGGGCAGGCTGGCGTGGCTCATCGCAGGTCTCGCTTCGCTATGTGCGGCACCGTGTCAAAGGAAGGGTGCCTAAGTGTCAGGACCCTCGATTGTAGCGGCGGGCGCTGTCAGCTGGCCGGCGTACGGTGCACCAGAACGGGGCACGGCGCGTGATGAACGCAATAAGTCGCGACGGTGCCGAGATGCATTCCCGGCACCTCGCCGTGGCCCTGGGCACCGATGACGAGCAGATCTGCTCCTCGCGAGACCTCCGTCAGCGCGAGCGCAGGCTTGCGCTGGACGAGGTGGGTCTCGATTCCGACTCCCGCAGTGTCCGCTGTGACCTTCGACATCGACTCATCGAGGGTGCGCTGCGCGAAGGCGGCATAGTCATCATCGACCAGGGTCGGCGACAGAATGCTCGTGAACGGCAACTCCCACGCCGTGACCACGTGCACGTCGGCATCGAGCAGCTTCGCACGCTCGATCGCCCAGTTCAGCGCCCCGACACTCGCATCAGAGCCGTCGACTCCGACGACGAAGAACCGCTTCGTCCCTCGTTCAGCCATGGGGTTCCCTTCTCGTTGAGCCGAACTCTATTGCACGACCACGGCCAGCAGATAGAGGCCGAACGTCCCGATGAGGAAGCTAGCGAGCACGACGATCTTGCGTCGAGCTGTCGTCTCGGTCGCGAACTGGGGAATCAGGTCGGCAGCGGCGATGTACAGGAAGTTACCGGCCGCAAAGGGCACCAGGAAGGCCACGTTGATGCTCGACGAAAGCACGAAGGCCAGGAGTCCGCCTGCGAGAAAGGAGAGAGCGGAGGTGACGTTGAAGGCCAGCGCCGATCGCCTGCTCCAGCCGCTGTGAACAAGAAGACCAAAGTCACCGAGTTCTTGCGGTACTTCGTGTGCCGCAGCGATCAGCCAGGTGACGATGCCCAATCTGATGTCGATGACGAAGGCACCCCCCACCGCCAGACCACCGATCAGATTGTGGAGCCCATCGGCGAGGAGGATCAGGTACCCGACGGGGCGATGGGCTCCGAGTCCGCGATGGCAGTGGTGCCAGTGCAGAAACTGTTCAAGCACGAGGAAGGTGATGAAGCCGAGCGCGACCCACGTGACGACCTCGAACGGATCCCCGATGGCCTCCAGCGACTCGGGAATCATGTGGAACAGCGCGCCGCCGAGCAACGACCCTGCGGCAAGGGCGACCAGGGGGAGGACTATCCGATCGAACCACGCGGCAGGAAGCAGGAAGGTCGCGCTTCCGACGAGGGCTATCGCACTCATGAGAAGCCCGCTCCCGAGAATCCACCAGAACGTGGTGAGTGACTCTGCCATCGGGCAAGCGCTCTACGCGAGAACGAACGCCTACTGGCGCACGATCTCGACCGTCTTGTGCGTGAGGCGGGCCGCCGCGTCTTCGAGCGTCACGGTGTAGATCTGGCTTGCTTCTGAGCACTGGTAGTTGAACGTGTAGGTGGCTGTGGTCGGCACCGACTCGAAGGGCTCGGCCTTGGCGTTGTTCGTGCCGATGCCGAACCAGGCGTTGACCGCGTTGGTGCTGCTCCAGCTCCAGGTGATCGCGACCGAGCTCGAGGTGTCGGGGCAGGTCGCCCGGTTCGGCCCCGAGAAGGTGGCGAAGCTCGGGCTCTGCGGCGGCGGGGGCGGCGGCGCGGTGGTCGGGCTCGGCTCGCTGCTGGGCTCGTCGCTCGGCTCCTCGCTGGGCTCGGGCGACTCCGTCTCCTCCGGAGTGGGCGACTCGCTCGCGCTCAGCTCGGGAGTCGGCTGCGCCTCGGTCTCGCCGCGACCGGCGTTGCCGACGAGCACGACGATGAGCACGATGAGGGCGATCAGGATGGCGGCGGCGATCGCGATGAGCGCGATGAGCATGCCGCGCTTCTGACCCTCGGCGGGCGGCCCGTCGGTCGTGGGTGTCGCCGCACCCGCCTCGGGCAGCGGTGTCGTCGGCGGCTCGAAGCGCTCAGTGGGGGTGTCGTCGCTCATCGCAGCTCCCGGTTCGTCGGGCAGGGCCGCCGGAATCGCGGTCGACCCCGGTCGCGCTCAGCCTAGAACTGTGGTGACCTGCCGCGAAAGGTGTCGGAGCCCCCCGATACTGTGAGGGTGCGTCGCCGTCGTGCGCCGCTGTTGGCTCCCGAATCGAAGGAACTCTGCCTGTGACTGGTCGCCTCACGCTCAACTGGGCCAATAAAGATCGCGCCCTGCTGTCGCACGGTGAGTCGGGCTACGAGTGGGTCGACCGCGATGACCCGCGGGCGCGCGAGGTGCGCCTGCTTGACGAGGTCGGTCGGGTGGGTGAGGTTGATGGTGATGCGAGCGACAACCTGCTGATTCGCGGTGATTCGCTGGATGCTCTGCGCGCGCTCGTGCACACGCCCGAGCTCGCCGCCGAGTATCGGGGCAGGGTCAAGCTCGTCTACATCGACCCGCCGTTCAACACCGGCCAGGCCTTCGAGCACTACGACGATTCGCTCGAGCACTCGGTGTGGCTCGGCATGATGCGCGAACGTCTTGTGCTCATCAAGGATTTGCTCTCACCCGAGGGCTCCGTCTGGGTGCACCTCGACGACGCTGAGATGGCCTATTGCAAGGTGCTCATGGACGAGATCTTCGGGCGGCAAAGCTTCGTGGCAAGTTTCGTTTGGCAAAAGGCGGATAGCCCTTCATCGAACAACGTTCCCCTTGCGACCTACCACGACTTCATCCTCGTGTACGGCACCGGCGAGCGGACGTTTCGTGCCTCCGCGATGGAAGATCCGGCGGTTCTCGATGCATTTCCTGGATTGACGGACGAAGGCGTTCGCTTTCGGGACAGGTTGCTTCGCAAGAACGGCAAAGCGAGCCTTCGCACTGAGCGACCCAGCATGTGGTTTCCGATTCCGTCGCCGGACGGTGAACTCATTCTCCCCATTGATGATGACGGAGTGGAGAGACGCTGGGCCTATAGCGAAGATTCTGTCGCGTCGATGCTCGCGTCCAATGACATCATTTGGAAACGGCGCCCCAAGCGCGACGGCGGCGAGCAGTGGGTGCCGTATACGCGCGAGTTCGCTCCTGAGATTCCCACTCGACCCTGGCCGACACTTTGGTCGGACGTGCTCATGAACCGGCAGGCAAAAGCGCAGATCAAGAAGATCGTTCAAGGCGTAGCGACTTTTGACACGCCGAAGCCAGAGCAGCTCTTGGAAAGGGTGATCAAGATCGCTACGGCCCCGGGCGACGTGGTCCTGGACTGCTTCGCTGGCTCGGGCACGACGGCCGCCGTCGCGCACAAGATGAGTCGTCGATGGGTGACGGTCGAGCTCAGCGAGAACACGGCCGATACGTTCACCAAGCCGCGACTCGAAAAAGTCGTCGCGGGGGAGGACCCGGGTGGCATCACCGAGTCGGCCGGCTGGACGGGTGGTGGTGGTTTTCGCGACCTGCGCATTGCGTCGAGCTGCTGGCAGGTTCTCGACTCCGACGCCGGGCTCGAGGTGTATCGCGCCGAGGGGATCGACACTGCGACGTTGCGTCGGGCCGTGGCCGCTCAACTCGGCTACGCGCTCATCGAGCATCCCGTCTTCGCGGGCGTTCGGGGGCGATCGCGGCTGGCCGTGGTCGACGGCGTCGTCGATGCGACGGCTGTCGCGGATATCGCGGCGGCGCTCGCCGAGGGCGAGACCGCACTGGTCGCGGGCGCCTCCGTGACCGACGACGCGCAATCCACCCTGCGCGACTTGAACAAGGGGTCGCGCGTTCTTCGCATACCGCGCGACCTCTTTCCCCGCACCGGGGCGGTGACGCGATGACCTGGATCGAGTACGACGAGTTCCTCATCGACGAGATCTCGACCGCGATGGACCTGCGCAAGCCCAACGCCATCGCGCTCGGAGCCGTTGCCGAAAGCATCGAAGACGGAGACGGTCGAGAGGTCGTGTGCGACCTTGCCACTGGCGTCGGCAAGACCTACTTGGCCGCCGGGCTCATCGAGTACCTCGCCCGCAACGGCGTTCGCAATGTGCTGTTCGTCACGCCTGGCACGACCATCTACGAGAAGACCATCGCCAACTTCACTCCGGGCAGCGCCAAGTTCGTGCAGGGGGGCACAGTCGAACCCCTGCTGATCACCGCCGACAACTTCGCGCGCGGCCAGGTCGGCGACGCGTTGCACGATGCGACGCAGCTGAAGCTCTTCGTCTTCAACGTGCAACAGCTCATCAAGCCGACAGCCAACACCAGTCGCAAGGTGCGGGCCGACGACGAGTTCATCGGCGACAGCCTGTACGACCACCTACGTGCGGCCGATGACCTGGTGATCATCGCCGATGAGCACCACGTCTATCGGTCGAGCGCCACGGCTTTCAGCACAGCCATTCGCGACTTGTCCCCCCGCGCGCTTGTGGGTCTCACCGCGACGCCCGACAGCGCCGACCTCGACAAGGTCATCTACCGGTACAGCCTCGCCGAGGCGATCGCGGATCGACTCGTCAAGGTTCCCGTTGTCGTCTATCGGCAGGACGGCCTGAAAGACATTGAGACGCAACTCGCCGACGCCGCGCACCTTCGCGCGCTCCGCGAGCCCGCTTGGTACGCGTATGCCGATCAGCAAGGCCGCGAACGCGTGACTCCGGTTCTTTTCGTCGTCTGCCAGACGATCGAGGACGCGGAAAGCGTCGCCCAGAAGCTCGCATCCCATCTGCCCGATGACGGCCAGGTGCTGCTCGTGACGTCGCAATCGAGCGATTCCGCACTGGCTGCGCTTGCCGGCGTCGAGAAGGCCGAATCACCCGTGCGCGCGATCGTCAGTGTCGACAAGCTCAAGGAGGGGTGGGATGTCAAGAACATCGGCGTGATCATCGGTCTGCGGGCCCTCGCCTCGCAGACGCTCACCGAACAGATTCTCGGGCGAGGGCTTCGGCTTCCCTTCGGCGTGAGAACGGGGATTCCCGCCATCGACCATGTCGATGTCGTCGCCCACGAGAGCTATACGCAACTGCTGCGCAGCAAAGATTCGTTGCTTGAGCGCATTGCGAGCGTCGCACCGTCGCCGGGCGGTCTTGTCGACGCAGGGGGAGTGCCGCCCATCAGCACCGAGTTGCCCGGTGGCACGGTGCGCATCACGCCCGGAGTGGTCGGCGAACCCGGCAACGGTGATGGCGTACTCGGTGGCATGAGCGAAGCCGACCTGTTGATCATCCAGTCTGTTGACACCAGCGCCGTGAGCATCGAGCGCGACATCGAGGCCATTGGCCAGCACTTGCCGTTCGTGACGGGGCGTCCGCGCATCGAGTTCCCTCGTCGGGAACGCGCGCTGGTTCCGGTGCCGTTCAGTCTCGAGAGCGTCGACATGGATGCAGTGACGATCGCCGGTCAGCAGCATCGCGTCAACTACGAAGTCAGTCTTCAGGGCCAGGCGATCGTCGCCGACCGCGATCTCGACGATGAAGTGAACGTACGCACCGAGGCCGTCACGAGCGTGAGCGCGACGCAGAACTACGTCAGTGCGGCGGAGGTGCGCAACGACCTCGTCATGCGCATCATGAATCTCGGTCTAGTGCCTCAGTTGCTGACCGAGCGTGTGTGGGCGGAAGGCATCGCCGACACTTTCTTGGCCGCCGCCGGTGTTGCCGGGTCTGAAGCAGAAGACTGGACCTCGCAGCGCGCGGCGCAAGCGATCACGGCGATCGCGTCGCTCGTCAGGGCCGCCTACCACCGCAACGATCGCCAGCCGAGCTTCGTGTGGCGACCTGTCGAGCTGTTGCAGCCGCGCCCGAGGCCATCGATCATTCACTCGTGGTACGCCGAGTTCGTCGTCGGAGCGTGGTATGGCGAGTGGACGAAGTCAGCTGAGGCCGCAGCGTCGTTCGATTCCAAGACGGGCGAGTTCGCGTTCGCGACGCTCGTCGACCAGAGCGACGGCGTTGCGTGGTGGCTGCGGCTCTACCCGTCGGACGGCGCGTACATCACCCGAATGCCCGCCGGGCGTTACTTCCCCGACTTCATCGTCATTGACACAGAAGGTGTGCACTGGCTGGTCGAGACCAAGTCCGACGCCGCAGCGGCGAACGACCTAGATGTCGCTGCCAAGAAGCGTGCCGCTGAGGATTGGGTCGCCGCGGTCAACGAGTCAAAGAGTTTCGGCGTCTGGCGCTATCTGCTGGTCACGGAGTCGAACATCAGCAATTCACCGAACTGGAGCGCGCTCCTGCACGCTGTTGGCGTTCTGTGACCGCACTGTGAAGGCTGGCTTGAGCCACTCTGTCGGTGGTAACCTCGAGGCGAGCAACGCGGGTAGTTCGTGCGGATTCATTCCGGGCCAACGAGGCGTCATGCCCCAGATGTCTGCGGACTACCTGGGGCTGCTCGCTTTAACGGGTGCCCCACCTGTGTCCGCATCAGAGCCTTATCGTAGTGCGGCACAGGAGTCGCCGTGAGACTCGAGTTGGCGGGCCGCTACGCATCGACTGACAACCCGATTGTCTTCATCGATGAGAGCTTCCAGTTCGACGGGCCCAATCCGTACTACATCGTTGCGGCCGCGATGGTCGACGCAGATCAACTCGTCGCAACCCGTATGGCCCTCAGTGAGTTCTACGGCACGGATGCCATGCACGCCAGCGAGATGTATCAGCGCGCAGAGCTGAGATCGCTCGACGATGCCGCTCACATCGTCTCGCGACAGACAGACGCGCGTGACATCGTCATCTACGCGCCAATCGACCCGGCAGACTCCCATGCCCAGCGCGCCCGATCCCGTTGTCTCGAGCACGCGGTCGAGTCTCTTCATGGCGCTTTCGAGGCCAGCACGTTCGTCATTGACGCACGTCGCCTCGCCGACGAGAACGAGGCAGACCGCCGAACGATCCGAGACCTGCGGCGGGCCCAGCGCATTGGCCGCGACGTCGTCGCGATGCACGCTCGACCCTCTGACGAACCCCTACTTGCTCTCGCCGACATCCTCGCCTGGTCGTTTCGGCAGGAGCACGCCCGAAACGAGACGCGCTGGTTCGATCCCCTGCGCGAGCACACGCAGGTGACCCGCCTTCCCTAGCTCGTTACGGCTGCGTCGGCGCCCTCGGGCGCGTCGTCGCGGTCGACGCGAATGCGGATCGCGATGAGGGATGCGACGAAGGTGATGAGAGACATGCCGGCGAGCACGATCGCCGGGTGCCACCACGCGTTGCCGGTCGCCGCCCCGAGCGCGCCCGTGAGCGCGGGCACGAAGCCGGCGACGACGGCTGCCAGGGCGTACGAGAAGCCGAGGGCCGAGTAGCGGTAGCGCTCGTCGAAGAGCTCGGTGAAGATGCCGCCGAGCGCCGCCCAGCTCATGGTGGGCAGGATTCCGCCGATGATCATCATGCCGACGAGGAAGCCGAAGCTCGCGTCTTGCAGGAAGAAGTAGATCGGGAACGCCACGAGCAGGGTGCCGAGCGCGCCGATCGCGACGACGAGCCCCGAGCCGATGCGCGTCGCCCACGCGCCGAACAGCGGGATCGTGACAAGCTGCAGCAGCCCGCCGACCGTCGTGGCGATGAGCAGTTCGTAGTAGTCGAAGCCGAGCACGGCCGCGCCGTAGTTGATCGTGTAGGTGTTCATGAGCGAGTACGAGCCGATGCCGAGCAGCGCGACACCGACGGCGACGACGATCGTGACGGGCTGTGCGCGCAACAGGGCGGCGAGGGGGATGCGCGGCGCGCGACCGGCATCCTTCACCGCGACGAAGACCGGCGTCTCGGTGATGGCGAGACGCAAGTACAGCGAGATGGCCAGCAGCGGGATCGCGGTGAGGAACGGCACGCGCCACGCCCACTCGACGATCTCGGCGCTGGTCAGGGAGAGCGTGAGCCAGAGGAACGCGACGGCAGCGAGGATCGAGCCGATGGGCGAGCCCAGCTGCGGCATCGCCGCGGCGAAGGCCCGCTTGGCACGGGTCTCGTGCTCGGTGGCGATGAGCACGGCGCCACCCCACTCGCCGCCGAGCGAGACGCCCTGCAGCACGCGCAGCAGCACGAGCAGCACGGCGCCGAACCAGCCGGCCTGCTCGTAGGTCGGAAGCACCCCGATGAGACCCGTGGCGATGCCCATCATCGTGATCGTCACGATGAGCACCGACCGGCGCCCGATGCGGTCGCCGAGGTGGCCGAAGATGATCGCGCCGAGCGGGCGGATGACGAACGCAACGCCGATCGTCGCGAGGGCCGCGAGGTTCGCCCCGACCTCGCCGAGCGGTTCGAAGAACAGCGGGCCGGCGAAGAACGCCGAGAAGTAGGCGAAGAGGTAGAAGTCGTACGACTCGAGCGAGGTGCCGACGAGCGAGGCCCAGCGGGCACGGCGCGCGATGCGCGGGTCGGAGGGGGCGACGGGGGCGGGGGCGGTCTGGGCGGTCACAAGTCCTTCAGCGTAGTGGCGGCCCGCCGCATTCCCGACGCGTCGTGCGCTAGACGAGCTCGCCCACCAGGGCGCGCAGCATCGGGCTCGGGCTCAGCTGCAGGGCCTCGTGCAGCGCGTCGGCGTACCGCTCGTACACGCGCAGCGCCTCGGTGTGGTTGCCGGCGACCAGATGCAGCCGGATGAGGGCGGCGTGGGCGGTCTCGCGCATGGGCTCGTTGCGGATCGCCGCGCGCGCCGCTCCCATCGCCAGGTGGGGCCGGTCATCGGCCGACAGCGCCGCGGCGAGCGCCTCGAGGGCGGCGGCCCGCAGCAGGCGCCAGTCCTCCGCCTCGGTCAGCACCCAGTCGTCGTAGTGGTCGGGCAGCAGTTCGAGGCACAGCACGGCGATCGAGGCGCGGGTCTCGGCGGCCGACTCGCGGGGCGACGGATGATCGGGCTCGAGCACCCCCTCGGCGAAGGCCCGCGCATCCCGGTAGTCGACGGCGCAGCCCGCATCGAGGCGCAGGCCTCCCGGCGTCAGCTCGACGACGGATCTCGCCGCAGGATCGAGCCGCGCGAGCGCCGCCCGCAGCCGCGTCGCCGCCATGTCGGTCGAGGCGTCGGGCCAGAGGGCGCCGGCGACCGCGCTGCGCGAGACGACCCGATCGCGCAGGGCGAGCAGCACGACGAGCCGTTGCGATCCGGTGCTCGGCACGACGGGCGGGGCGTCGGCGGCGACCACCTCGAACGATCCGAGCAACCGCAGTTCTGCACCGGGCATGGTCGACCCCCCGGATCGCAGTCTAGCGACGGCGCGGTCAGACCCGGTCGGCCTGACGACGGCCGAGTGCGCGCGAGCGCGCCAGGAGGAGGGCGCCGAGCAGCAGGCTTACCACGGCCACGAGGGCGATCGGCTGATCGCCGGCACCGGTCGCGGCGAGCGCTCCGCGGGCGGTCGCGTCGTCGTCGGCGACCGTTCCGCCGCCTCCTGACCCGTCACCGCCTGACCCGTCACCGCCCGAGCCGTCGCCCGCGGCAACGAAGACCGTCGAGATGCTCGTCGAGCACTCGACGAGGGCGCCGCCCCCGTTGACGCTGCCGTTGCACTGATCGACCGAGATCGGCATCGCGGTGCTCACCGTCGAGACCCCGACCGTGCACTACATGCTCACGTTGGTCCCGCCGTTGATGCTGTTGTTGCACTGCGTGATCGCCGCATCGGTCGTGGCCTGCACGGGGTCGCAGAACGACGGAGCAGGAAGCGGATCGAGGCTGTCGAACGAGCCGTTGCACTGGTTCACCGAGGGCGCGCCGGTGGTTCCCGTGCCGATGATCGTGTTCGTCACCGACACGGTGCAGCGCAGCGTGCTGCCCCCGCCGTTGGCGGTGCCGTTGCACTGCTCGACGGTGGTGGTCACGTCGGCGAGGTTCTCCTCGGTGATCACCGTGCAGTCGCCGGGGCCGAAGTCGACATTGGCGGCGCCGACGCACACACGGGTGACGATCGTCGAGCTGCCGGTCGCGGTGGCCATGTCCCACTCGTTCGTGATCGTGACGTCGCACTCCACGCCGGCACCATCCTCCGCGACGCCATTGCACTGTGCGATCGAGGCGGCGTTGGCGGGCGCGCTGACCGCGCTGACGCTCAGCAGGGCACCGGCGAGAGCGGCGACCCCCAGCATGCTCAGGATCCGGACGATGGTCGACGATGCGCGAGGTGTCGAGCTGTTCACAGTTCCCCCGAACTGTCCGTGGCGCGCAGTGCCTCACTGCGCATTCCTCACTGTGCCGGGCGAGCGTGACGACGGCGTGACATCACCGTGACGGGGTGGGGGTGGAACGATCGGGTGCTCCGCGCGCGCTCGCGCCCATCGCCTACACTGGTCGCACAGACGTTGATCCGGCCATCACCGGGGAGTCCTCGGAAGAACACCGGCTCTGAGCCGGCCACTAGACCCGAGCGGGGCAGGCCCGTCACAGCCGCTGGAGAGAGGCGAGCATCCTGGATGCCCGCAAGCGGGGTGGTACCGCGGCAGCGCCAACGGCGCCGTCGTCCTCGCGGTGAGCGCAGCAGCCGACACCGGAGAACCCAGGAGCACCGCCGCCATGACCTATCCCCGCCACCGCGACGACTCCTCGGTCGTCGCCTCGCCGAGCTTCCCGGCCCTCGAGCACGAGGTGCTCACGTACTGGGCGAGCGCCGACACCTTCCGCCGCTCGATCGCGAACCGCGAGGGCTGCGACGAGTGGGTGTTCTACGACGGCCCGCCGTTCGCCAACGGCCTGCCGCACTACGGCCACCTGCTCACGGGCTACGCGAAAGACGTCTTCCCGCGCTTTCAAACCATGCGCGGCAAGCAGGTGCACCGCCGTTTCGGGTGGGACACCCACGGGCTCCCGGCCGAGCTCGAAGCCATGAAGCAGCTCGGCATCACCGAGAAGTCGCAGATCGAAGACATGGGCATCGAGGCCTTCAACGCCAAGGCGCGCGAGAGCGTGCTGCGCTACACCGACGAGTGGCAGACCTATGTGACGCGGCAGGCGCGCTGGGTCGACTTCGACAACGACTACAAGACACTCGACATCACGTTCATGGAGAGCGTGCTGTGGGCCTTCAAGACCCTGCACGAGAAGGGCCTCGCCTACGAGGGCTACCGCGTGCTGCCCTACTGCTGGCGCGACGAGACGCCGCTGTCGAACCACGAGCTGCGCATGGACGACGACGTCTACAAGATGCGGCAAGACCAGTCGGTCACGGTCACCTTCCCCCTCGTCGGCGAGAAGGCCGAGGCGCTCGGCCTCACGGGCGTGACGGCGCTCGCGTGGACGACCACGCCCTGGACCCTGCCGACGAACCTCGCACTCGCCGTCGGCCCCGAGATCGAGTACGCGATCGTGGATGCGGGGGCCGAGTCGTTCCTGCTGGCCGCCGACACGATCGGCGCCTACGTGAAAGAGCTGGGCTTCGCCTCGCTCGAGGAGGCGCGCGCGGCCGTGTCGCGCACGATGCGCGGAGCCGAGCTCGGCGGCGTGCAGTACGACCGGCTGTGGGACTACTACGCCGACGTCGAGGTGTGGGGCACGCAGAACGCGTGGCAGATCCTCGTCGCCGACTATGTCGCCACGGGTGAGGGCACGGGCATCGTGCACCAGGCACCCGCGTACGGCGAAGACGACCAGGCGACGTGTGCTGCCGCGGGCATCCCGATCATCATCTCGGTCGACGACGGGGGCCGGTTCCTCACCGCCGTGCCCGAGGTCGCGGGCCAGCAGGTGTTCGAGGCGAACAAGCCGCTCACGGCGATGCTGCGCGAGGCCGGCCGGCTGTTCCAGGTGCGCAGCTACGAGCACAGCTACCCGCACTGCTGGCGCTGCCGCAACCCGCTCATCTACAAGGCGGTCTCGAGCTGGTTCGTGCGCGTCACGCAGCTGCGCGACCGCATGCTCGAACTCAACGAGCAGATCACCTGGGTGCCCGACAACGTCAAGCACGGCCAGTTCGGCAAGTGGCTCGAGGGTGCGCGCGACTGGTCGATCAGCCGCAACCGCTACTGGGGCAGCCCGATCCCGGTGTGGAAGAGCGACGACCCCAACCACCCGCGCGTCGACGTGTACGGCTCGCTCGCCGAGCTCGAGGCCGACTTCGGCACCCTGCCGCGCAATGCGGCGGGCGACGTCGACCTGCACCGCCCCTTCATCGACGAGCTCACGCGCCCGAACCCCGACGACCCGACGGGGCGCTCGACGATGCGGCGCATCGAGGATGTCTTCGATGTGTGGTTCGACTCGGGCTCGATGCCGTTCGCCCAGGTGCACTACCCCTTCGAGAACGCCGACTGGTTCGACTCGCACAACCCGGCCGACTTCATCGTCGAGTACATCGGGCAGACGCGCGGCTGGTTCTACACGATGCACGTGCTCGCGACGGCGCTGTTCGACCGCCCCGGGTTCTCGAACGTCATCAGCCACGGCATCGTGCTCGGCAACGACGGCCAGAAGATGTCGAAGAGCCTGCGCAACTACCCCGACGTGGGTGAGGTGTTCGAGCGCGACGGCGCCGACGCCATGCGCTGGTTCCTCATGTCGAGCTCGGTCATTCGCGGCGGCAACCTCGTCGTCACCGAAGAGGGAATCCGCGAGGGCGTGCGCCAGTTCCTGCTGCCGCTGTGGAGCACCTACTACTTCTTCACCCTCTACGCCAACGCGGGCTCGCTCGGCGCCGCCGTGCGTCGCACCGACTCGGGCAACGTGCTCGACCGCTACCTGCTCGCCAAGACGCGCGACCTCGTCGTCGAGGTGACGACGCAGCTCGAGGCGCTCGACGCACCGCTCGCCGCCGCCGCCCTGCGCGACTTCGCCGACGTGCTGACCAACTGGTACGTGCGCCGGTCGCGCGACCGCTTCTGGGCCGGCGATGATCGGGATGCTCACGACACCCTCTTCACGGTGCTCGAGACCCTCGCCCGCCTCGCGGCACCCCTGGCGCCCCTCGTGACGGAGGAGGTCTGGCGCGGGCTCACGGGCGGCGAGAGCGTGCATCTCGCCGACTGGCCGACGCCCGAGGAGTTCCCGGCCGACGAGGCCCTCGTGGCCGCGATGGACCGCGTGCGGGCGATCGCGAGCTCAGGACTCGCACTGCGCAAGGCGCAAGGGCTGCGCGTGCGCCTGCCGCTGCAGACGCTGACCGTCGTCACGCCCGGAGCCGCGGCGCTCGCCGCGTTCAGCGACATCGTGCGTGACGAGCTCAACGTCAAGGCCGTGACGCTCGTCGAGTTCGATGAGAGCCTCGTCGACGAGTACGGCATCGCGCGCCGGCTCGCCGTCAACGCGCGCGCCGCCGGCCCCCGCATCGGCAAGCAGGTGCAGCAGGTCATCGCCGCGGCGAAAGCCGGCGACTGGATGCTCGACGGAGACACCGTGATCGTCGGCGGTGTGCCTCTCGAGGCGGGGGAGTACACGCTCGAGCTCGAGCTCGACGACCCGGCGGCGGCCGTCGTGTTCCTGCCCGGCGCCGGCTTCGTGCTGCTCGACACCCGCGTGACTCCCGAGCTCGCCGCCGAGGGCCTCGCACGCGACGTCATCCGCGCCGTGCAGCAGGCGCGCAAAGACGCGGGGCTCGACGTGAGCGACCGCATCGCGCTGACGCTCGGGTCTGACGACGAGGCGGCTCGCGCAGCGATCGAGACGCACCGCGACCTCATCGGCTCCGAGACGCTTGCCACGGCGCTCCACGTCGGCCAGGCTGGCGAGGGCACCGCGACGGCGGTGGGCGAGGGAGCATCCGTGACCGTGTCCGTGACGCGCGCATGAGCCGCGACGACGCGCAGGCCGCCGCCGACCGCGCCGCGGCTGATGCCGTACACGCCGAGCTGATCGCCCGCGGCAGCGAGGGCAGCCCCCAGCCGCGGCTCGACGCCGCACGCCGGGCCGTCGAGCTGCTCGGCGATCCGCAGCGCAGTTTCGCGATCGTGCACATCACGGGCACGAACGGCAAGACGTCGACGGCGCGCATGATCGAGAGCATCCTGCGCGCCTACGGGCTGCGCACGGGGCTGCTCACGAGCCCGCACCTGCTGCGCATCAACGAGCGCATCGTCATCGACGGCGAGCCCATCGCCGATCGTGCGCTCGCCGACAACTGGGCCGACGTCGCGCCCTACCTGCTCATGGTCGACGCCGAGCTCGCGGCGAGCGGCGAGCCGGCGCTCAGCAACTTCGAGGCGCTCACGGCGCTCGCCTACGCGAGCTTCGCCGACGCGCCGGTCGACGTCGCCGTCATCGAGGTCGGCATGGGCGGGGAGTGGGATTCGACGAACGTCGCCGACGGCGATGTCGCGGTGTTCACGCCCATCGCCCTCGACCACACGCGCTACCTCGGCGACACCGTGGCTGAGATCGCCCGCACCAAGGCCGGCATCGTCAAGCCCGCGGCCACCGTCGTCACGGCCCTGCAGGCGACCGAGGCTATGGACGAGATCGTGGCCGCGGCCGCCCACAACGAGGCCGAGGTCGTCGCAGAGGGGGTCGGCTTCGCCCTGCTGGATGCCCGCCTCGCCGTCGGCGGTCAGCTCATCGACGTGCGCGGGAGGGCCGGGGAGTACCGCGAGCTCTTCCTGCCCCTCTTCGGCGAGTATCAGGCGCACAACGCGGCCGTGGCGATCGCGGCCGTCGAGTCGTTCCTCGGTGACGGCACGCAACCCCTCGCCGACGACGTGCTCACCGAAGGGCTCGCGACCGTGACGAGCCCTGGTCGGCTGCAGCTCATCGGCATCGAGCCCAGCGTTCTCGTCGACGCGGCGCACAATCCGCACGGCGCCCAGGCGCTCGGCCGCGCGCTCATGGAGTCGTTCGCCTTCGACTCGATCACGGCGATCGTCGGGGTGCTCGCCGACAAGGACGACCGCGGCATCATCGAGGCCCTCGACCCGATCGTCGACCGCTTCATCGTGACCCGCTCCGATTCGGCGCGCGCCGTCGACGTCGACGATCTCGCCGAGACGGTCACGGCCATCGCGGGGCCCGACCGCGTGCGCATCGAGCCCGACCCCGCGGTCGCCCTCGCCGAGGCTCGCGACGAGGCGGGCCCCAACGACGCCATCCTCGTCACGGGCTCGATCACGCTCGTCGGTCAGGCGATGCTCATCGCGCGCGAGCAGAATTGGATGCTGTGACCGACACCACTGCTTCCGCATCGGATCAGCCCGATCAGCCCGCCCGTCGCCCGAAGCGCGAGCGCGGCGCCCTCGAGTCGCTGCTGACCGTGACGCTCGGCATGGAGGTGCTCGCCGTCATCTTCGGCACCCTCGCCATCAACGGCCTCGACATCGCCCCGCCCGGCATCGTGTTCGGGGTCGGCGGTGCGCTCGTGCTGCTGCTGCTCGTCGCGACGCGCGTCGTGCGCTACCGCTGGGGCGTCTGGTTCGGGCACGCGCTGCAGCTGCTGCTGCTGTCGACCGGATTCATCGAAGTGCTCGCCGCCGTCACGGCCGCGATCTTCGTGGGATTCTGGATCTACTGCTTCGTCAAAGGCACCCAGCTCGACGCCGCGAAGCGTGCGGCCACCGCCTGACCCCGCCCGAGCATCCCGCCCCGATCTGAAGGAGCCCCCCATGACCACGACCGTCGAAGAGACCCTCGTGCTGATCAAGCCCGACGGCGTCGCCCGCAACCTGACGGGCGAGATCCTGCGCCGCATCGAGGCGAAGGGCTACCAGCTCGTCGACCTTCGCATGGTGCAGCCCGACCGCGATCTGCTCGCCGCGCACTACGCCGAGCACGAGGGCAAGCCGTTCTACGAGCCGCTCATCGAGTTCATGGAGTCGGGCCCCGTGGTCGCCGCGCGCGTCGCCGGCAACCGCGTCATCGAGGGCTTCCGCTCGCTCGCCGGCACGACCGACCCCACCACGGCCGCGCCCGGCACCATCCGCGGCGACCTCGGCCGCGACTGGGGTCTGCGCGTGCAGCAGAACCTCGTGCACGGGTCTGACTCGCCCGAGAGCGCCGCGCGCGAGCTCGCCCTCTGGTTCGCCTGACGCGATGCCCTCCCGGCTCGACACCCCCGCCTGGCTCGCGGAGCATGCCGAGCGGGCCGAGTTGACGGTCGCTGAGATCGAGCTCGCCGATTCGGCCGAGTGGCGACGCAACAACGGTGCCATCGAACACCGATCTGGTCGTTTCTTCCGCGTCGTCGGCTTTGCCAGCGGGGGGCGGGATGCCGAGCCGCGGTATCAGCCGCTCCTCGAGCAGTCCGAGGTCGGCACCCTGTGCAGCATCCATCGCCGTGGCGACCACGCCGAGCTGCTCGTGCAGGCGAAGGCAGAGCCGGGCACCGTGGGTGTCGCGCAGCTCGCGCCCAGCATCCAGGCGACGGCGAGCAATGCCGATCGGGTGCACGGGGGCGACGCTCCTCCGTTGCAGGAGGCCGCGCGCGCGGGGGCGATCGAGACCATTGCGCGGGTGGTGGCGAGCGAGCAGGGCGCGCGATTCCTCGGAAAGCGAAATGCCAACCTGCTCGCGCGACAGGTTGCCGAGCTGCCCTCTTCGCCCAGCCACCGGTGGGTGCCGGTCGATGAGCTTCTCGAACTCTCCGCTGCCGATCACCTGGTGAACACTGACCTTCGGTCGGTGCTCGTCTCCTCTCCCTGGCGGTACCTCGTCGATCGCGAGCCGTTTCGTCGTCGCACCGATGAGATCGGTCGCTGGCTGGCGGCCTCCTGGGGGGCAACCGGAGACACGTCCCACGCGCGGAGCCGCGTCGAGCGGGCGGCGGCGCTCGTCGACCCGGGCCGCATCGTGCGCCTGGATGAGCTCGCCGGGTGGGTGTCGACCACTTCTGGGGTCGCCGCCGACGGAGACTCGGGCTTTCGGGTGCGCCAGATCGAGGTGAGCGTGCGCGGTCGCGAGGTGCCACGCTGGGACCAGCCGATCGTCGATTCGCTCAGCACAGGCCTGATTGAGCTGTGGATGCGGGTCGACGGCAGCCACCCCCGATTCGGTTTTCGACTCGCCGCCGAGCCGGGGCTGGCGAACAGAGTCGAGCTCACGGCGACCGTTGTCGCGAGCCCAGGGGACCCGTTGTCGGCACCGACACAAGGAATCGTGCTCGCGGGCGCGGCCCAGAGCGACGAGGGCGGGCGTTTCTTCCACGATGTGAGCGACTACCGTCTCGTCCTTGCCGATGATCCCGATGCCGCCGGTGACGACGTCATCTGGCTCAGCCTCGGCGACGCCGAGGTCTTGCTCGCCGAGGGCCGCTGGTTCACGAACGAAGCGCGCAGCGCGCTCGCCCTCGTGCTGCCCTGGCTGTAGCGGCGCTGGTTCAGCCGAGCAGCAGGCCGAGGAGCGTCGGGAACTGCACGACGATGGCCACAGCGATGGCCACGAGGTTGGCCAGCACGATCACCCAGGTGAACGGCCACACCGCGCTCGCGAGGCGCTGCACCCCGGCGTTGCCGGTGAGCACGCCGCTCTTCAGGCTCCAGACGAGAAGCACCCAGAACATCGGGATGACCATGAGCCACACGAGCATGCACCACGGGCAGAGCGCCCCGATCTGGTAGACCGCCTGCTCGAAGAGCCAGTGGACGAACACGAACGCGCCCGTCACCCCGGTCAGGAAGGCCCACCAGAACCAGCGGTCGAAGCGGGCGCCCGCGAGCAGCGCGACCCCGACGGCGATGGGGGCGACGAGGCCCGCCACGCCGAGGAGCGGGTTGGGGAACCCGAGCAGGGACGCCTGCCACGAGGCCATGACGTTGCCGCACGAGATGAGCGGATTGATGTCGCAGTTCAGGGTGTACTCGGGATCGAGCAGCAGCTTGACGCGCTCCGTGATGAGCGCCATGGCGCCCAGCCAGCCCACGGCACCGGTCACGATGAGGAAGAGCGCGAGGCCGATCGGGCGGCGGGCCTCGGTGGGTGCGGTCGCGATGGCGGGATCGAGGTCGGTCACCCCTCGATTATCACCGCCGCGCGGGGGTGCCGCGGGGGGTCGAACGTCCTGACTTCGCGAGTCCGTGCGATAATGAGGGCCAGTCGTTGCCAGCCGCGCTCGCGACGACGAACAGAAGAGCTTCCTGGGCGTTACCAGACCAGTATTGCGGCACCGATTGCCGCGACCGCGGGGAATAGCCAGTTTCCTCAGCCGCACCGCCGTGACAGGGCGCGTGAGGCGGCAGTGCCGCAACCGTGACAGGGTCGGCACCGCCAGCGCCGGCCGGCGCAGCACTCGACACGGGGGCCCGGCCGGCCACAACAGAAGAGTTCGGTGGGGGCCCGGCCCTCCACCCGAGATTTCCCGTACGGGCGCGGCCCGAGCGGTCGAGGAGTGCACCAGCGATGGTGAGTGACGACAACGAGAAGACGACCAAGAAGCGCACGCGACTGTTCGCATCCCGCGCGCCGAAGAAGGCCAGCGAGCACGCCGCGCAAAGCGAGCCCGGCTTCGACGGCGGCCCGCTCGCGGAGCCGGTCGACGATGCGTCGGCGGCTCCCGCGGCGATCGACACGGCGCCCGATGCGGTGACGGATGCGGCCGAGGCCGCCACGGCCGAGCCTGCCGCCGGTCGTGACGCCGAGTCGGCCGAGCCGGAGACGGTCGAGCCCGAGCGTGCTCCGGAGCCCGACGCCGCGGCGACCGCACCCGAGGCGGCACCGGCTACGCCCGTGTTCCCCGAGCTCAAGCCCGAGTCGACGACCTCGCTGCTCTTCTTCGCACCTCCCGTCGAGGTGCTCGCCCCGCGCGGAGCACCCGCGGGCCCGGGTCGCCCGGGGCGCGGACCGATCGATCTCGACGAGGATGACGAGGGCACGGTCACGAGCCGTCGCCGTTCGCGCTCGCGCCGTGCCCGCGGCGGTTCCGACGGCGAGACGCCGCGCACCGACAGCTCGCGCGACGACGAGCCGAGCGCCCGCACCCGCTCGCGCCGCCCCGCGGAGCTCATCACCGAGCCGCAGCGCATCAAGGGGTCCACGCGCCTCGAGGCCAAGAAGCAGCGCCGTCGCGACGGCCGCGACGCCGGACGCCGTCGCCCGGTCGTGACCGAGGCCGAGTTCCTCGCCCGTCGCGAGAGCGTCGACCGCCAGATGATCGTGCGGTCGAAAGACGGCCGCATCCAGATCGGCGTGCTGGAGGACGGCGTGCTCGTTGAGCACTACGTCGCCCGCTCGCAAGAGTCGAGCCTCATCGGCAACGTCTACCTCGGCAAGGTGCAGAACGTGCTGCCGAGCATGGAAGCCGCCTTCGTCGACATCGGCCGCGGCCGCAACGCCGTGCTCTACTCGGGCGAGGTCGACTGGGATTCCGCCGCGCTCGACAGCGACGGCAAGACCCAGCCGCGCCGTATCGAGCTCGCGCTCAAGCCCGGCGACAAGGTGCTCGTGCAGGTCACGAAAGACCCCATCGGTCACAAGGGCGCTCGCCTGACGAGCCAGGTGAGCCTTCCCGGCCGCTACCTCGTCTACGTGCCCAACGGCTCGATGAGCGGCATCAGCCGCAAGCTGCCCGACACCGAGCGCGCCCGCCTCAAGAAGATCCTCAAAGAGGTGCTGCCCGAGAACGTCGGTGTCATCGTGCGCACGGCTGCCGAGGGGGCGACGGAGGAGCAGCTGACGCTCGACGTGCAGCGACTGACGAGCCAGTGGGCCGAGATCAGCGCCCAGCTCTCGACGACCCCCGCGCCCGCGCTGCTGCACAGCGAGCCCGACCTGCTCATCAAGATCATCCGTGACGTCTTCAATGAAGACTTCCGCTCGCTCGTCATCAGCGGGGCGGATGCGCAGCAGACCATCGAGGCCTACCTGCGCGGCGTCGCGCCCGACCTGCTCGACCGCGTGCAGAAGCACGAGGGCGATCACGACCCCTTCGACGAGTACCGCATCTCCGAGCAGATCGAGAAGGCTCTCGACCGCAAGGTGTGGCTGCCCTCGGGCGGCTCGCTCATCATCGACCGCACCGAGGCGATGACCGTCGTCGACGTCAACACCGGCAAGTTCGTCGGCTCGGGCGGCAACCTCGAAGAGACCGTCACGAAGAACAACCTCGAGGCTGCGGAAGAGCTCGTGCGGCAGCTGCGGTTGCGCGACATCGGCGGCATCATCGTGGTCGACTTCATCGACATGGTGCTCGAGTCGAACCGCGACCTCGTGCTGCGTCGCCTCATGGAGTGCCTGAGCCGCGACCGCACGAAGCACCAGGTCGCCGAGGTCACGAGCCTCGGCCTCGTGCAGATGACGCGCAAGCGCCTCGGTCTCGGCCTGCTCGAGACCTTCAGCGAGTCGTGCGAGGTCTGCGCCGGTCGCGGCCTCATCGTGCACCACGAGCCTGTCGTGCGGCATCGTCAGGGCTCCGACACGGCGGCCAACGGCGGCGGCATCGGCGGGTCGAGCGGCCGACGTCGCGGCGGCTCGGGCAACGGCGGCTCGGGCGGCGGCCAGAACGGTTCCGGCCGCGGTGGCGGGCCCAAGGCGGGAACCACCGCCGCGCACGCCATCACCGACGACGTGAGCCGCGCGGTCGCCGCGATCGCCGCGAAGACCGTGCACCACGACGCGCCGGCCACGGGGGCGATCGACCTGCCCGTCACCGCGGCGGCCGTCGAGCCCGTGGTCTCCCCGGGGGCCATCGAGCCGGCGACGGTCGAGATCCTCGACATCCCGGTCACGAAGAAGCCCGCGCGCGGTCGTGCTCCGATCGACCCGACGACGGCCGATCAGCTGCTCGGATCGGTGCTCGAGTCGCTGCCCGAGCCTCCCGCGCCCGGCACGCGCAAGCGCGCCTCGCGTCGGGTGTCGAGCGGCACCATCAGCACCCAGGCGGCCCCGGACGCGTCGTGAGGGAGCGCTGAGGGGCGCTCCCTAGAATGCGGGGTGTGACGATGCCGGAAGCGACACCGACGCGAGCGGGCGCCACCACGGGCCACGACCACCACCATGACCACGATGCGCAGCCCGTGCGACGGCGCGCGCGGGGTGTGCACGTCGCGTGGGCCGTCGGAGCGACCGCCGTGCTCGTCGGGCTCGTGGCGGTGCGGGCGATCACGGCCGAGCAGCTCGATCCCCGCATCCCGAACCCGGTGCAAGACCTGCTCACGCTCTCGACGAGCGTCATCATCGAGTCGCTGCCGTTCATCGTGCTCGGCATCGTGCTCTCGGTGCTCGTGCAGGTCTGGATCCCCGAGAGCTGGCTGCTGCGCATCCTGCCGCGCAACCCCTGGGGCAGGCGCGCGGTCATCTCGCTCTTCGGGATGTTCCTGCCCGTGTGCGAGTGCGGCAACGTGCCGCTCGCCCGCGGCCTCGTGCGCCGCGGGTTCACGGTGCCCGAGTCGATGACCTTCCTCATCGCGGCGCCCATCCTCAACCCCGTCACGATCATCACGACCCACCAGGCCTTCGGGTTCGACGACGGAATCCTCGTCGCGCGACTGCTCGGCGGCTTCGCGATCGCCAACATCCTCGGCTGGCTGTTCAGCAAGCACCCGCAGCCGATGAGCCTGCTGAGCGGGCGGTTCGCCGAGGAGTGCCGCATCGACGACGGGCACGGGCACGGCCGCGACCGGCGCCAGCAGAGCCTCGACCTGTTCGTGCGCGAGTCGAGCATCCTCATGCCGGCGCTCGTCATCGGCTCCCTCATCGCCGGCGCCATCCAGGTCATCGTGCCGCGCGACGTGCTCGTCGCCCTCGGCAGCGACCCCCTCTACAGCGTGCTGGCCATGATGGTGCTGGCGTTCATCATCTCGGTGTGCTCGAACGTCGACGCGTTCTTCATCCTGCCGTTCGCCTCGACCTTCCTGCCCGGATCGATCGTCACCTTCCTCGTATTCGGGCCGATCGTCGACATCAAGATGCTCGCGCTCATGCGCACGACCTACTCGACCCGCACCCTCGTGCAGCTCACGACGATCGTCGCCCTGCTGAGCCTCGCACTCGGATTGGTGGTGAACTACCTTGCCTGAGACGACCTCGCGGGGCGCCCTCTGGCGCGGTGTGCAGCGCTGGCGCGGCGTCGTGATTATCAGCGTCATGGCCGCCATCACCCTGTGGCTCGCGGTGTCGGGTCAGCTCGTGCTCTACATCCACCCGCGTTACGTGGTCTTCACGGTCATCATGGCGGTCATCGCCGTGGTCGCGGCGGTCGCGGCGGTCGCCAGTCCCCGCCACCACGACGATGAGGGGCTGCCCCTGCCGTCGCCGAGATCGCGGGCTGTGGGGCTCACCGCCGCGGGCATCGCGGGTGCGTTCGCGCTCGGCATGGTGGTCATCCCGCCGGCGACGCTCAGCACGGCGACGGCCGAGCAGCGCGAGATCAACGCGACCGCGAGCGACGACGCCGAGACGCTCGCCGCCGCCTCGACCGCCGATGACGCGACCGTCGCGACGTTCACGGTGCGCGAGTGGTCGACGGTGCTGCGCCAGACGAGCGACCTCGCGTTCTTCGACGGCAAGCCGGCGACCGACCTGCTCGGCTTCGTCACCCCCGACGCGGATGACCCGGACTCGATGTTCTACGTCTCGCGTTTCGCCGTGACGTGCTGCGCCGTCGACGCTCAGCCGCTCGGCGTGCCGGTGTATCTGCCGGGCTGGGCCGAGCTGTATCCGCCCGACACCTGGGTGCAGGTCTCGGGAGCGTTCGACAGCAACCCGTCGCGCACGAGCACGACGCCCGTCGTGCTCATCCCCGAACGGGTCGAGGCGGTGGACCAGCCACGTGAGCCCTACCTCTTCTGAGCAGGTCGACCCCACGCTGCCCGCCGCCCGCCGAGTCGCCGCGACCTCGCAGCGCCTCCGCGAGCAGCGGGAGCGCCGCCGCTTCGAGCGCACGTTCTGGATGCTCGCCGCGAGCCTCGCCGCGATCGCGGCGGTCTTCCTGCTGCTCGGCAGCCTCCAGGGGCCCAAGCTCAGCTCCGCCGTGGTCGATGCGGCCCGGGTCACCGAGCAGCCCGGCCAGCAGTTGCGCCTGTTCGCGAACCAGCCCCTCGGTGAGGTCGCCCCCGAGCAGGTGACGGTCACCCCCGCCGCCGCGGTGACGGTGTCGGTGCAGGACGACCTCATGGTCGTGCAGTTCGAGCAGCGCCTGCGCTCCGGCACCGAGTACCTCGTCGAGGTGCGCGACGTCTCCGCGCTCAGCCGAGACGCGCTCTCGACGTTCAGCTATCGCTTCACCACGGCGCAGGCGAGCGTGCTCTACCTCGATCGCGGCGACGATCTTGATGAGGTGCTGCGCGCGCCGCTCGACGGCACGGGCCGCGGCGAGGTGGTCCACGCGGCACCGGGCATCCAGCACATCGCCCCGATCGAGAACGTCGTCGTGGTCGCCCGCGATGCGGAGGGCGGCACGAGCGTGCTCGAGTCGATCTCGCGCGACGGCGGCGTGCAGCAGCTGCGCTTGCCGCAGGGTGCCCGCGTCGATCGCCTCATCGTGCCGCCGAGCGGCACCCTGCTCGGCATGGTGCTGACGACGGTCGACGAGGCCGCCGAGCCCCTGCCGGGCGTACTCGCCGTCGTCGACCTCGCCGCCGAGGGGATCGTGTCGATCGTGCCGGGGCTCGACGGGCAGCCGATCACGACCCTCAACGCCGCCTTCCTGCCCGACGGCTCCACCCTCATTGTGCACGCCTTCGACCAATCGGTGCTGCGGGTCGAGCTCACCGAGCCGCCGCTCGCGCTGCCCATCGGCCAGGTTCCCGAGATGTACGCGCTCTCGACCGACGGAACGCGTCTGACGGGCTCCGACGCGTTCGGCGGCGTGGTGCTCGACCTCGCGACCGCGGAGGAGTCGCGGCTCGACCCCTCGCTCGTCGAGGGCGAGCTGGCGTTCGGCGGTGAGGCGATCCTCACGAGCACCGAGCTGCGGGTGCAGAAGGTGGCGGTGGCCGATGTGGTCACCGGGGCCGTGCGCGTCGTGCTGGTGGCCGACGACGGCTCAGGCACCGCGCGTGTGCTGCTGCGCACTATCGACGACCGCGGCAGCATCGGTGACTTCTCGATCTCGCCGAACGATCAGTTCGTCGCGGTCGAGGTCACCCCCTCCGTCGAGGATGCTGTTGCCGACGGTCGCCCCGTGAACGGCCGCGCCACCTCGGTGACGACGGTCATCATCGACATCGAGTCGGGGGCCGTCGTGCGCACGCTCGACGGGTTCTCGCCGATCTGGTGACCGGGTGCGGGGCCTGCGCCCGCGACGCCCTCGACCGGCGCGGGCTCAGAGGCCGCGCTTCGTGCGCTGGCTGACGCGCAGCCCGGCGGCCGACAAGCGCGCGACGAGCTCCTTCCCCGTCACCGGCTCGGCACCCTGGGCGATGAGCAGCTCGCGGCGCTCCTCGGGGTAGTCGTAGTGGTCGTGGTCGAAGCCCCGGTCGGGGATGCCCGCGGCCGCCGCGAAGGCGTGCAGCTCGTCGAGGGAGGTGTCGCTCACGAGGTGGCCCCAGAGGCGGCCGTGGGCCGGCCAGATGGGTTCGTCGATCAGCACGGCCATGATCGCGATTGTAAGCTGAGGGTGTCGGTGACGCTCCGGACGGGCGCGTTTGACCGGGCATCCCGCGGTCGGCTATTCTTGACCGTTGGTGCGCGCTGGGCTGAGCCTGCGCCGACACCCTCAGTGTTGACATACTCAGGGCCGACACCCTGAGGCATGTCTCGCCGCACAGCATTCTCTGCGCGGCACCAAGGTTTCGATCAACAGAGCAAAGGTGAAACGTGGTCTACGCAGTTGTGCGCGCCGGTGGGCGGCAGGAGAAGGTGGAGGTCGGCACTGTGGTCGTCCTCGACCGCATCAAGGCGAGCGAGGATGGCACCATCCAGCTGACCCCGGTTCTGCTCGTCGACGGTGACACGGTCACCACCGACGCGAAGAAGCTCGCGAAGGTCACCGTGACGGCCGAGGTGCTGGGCGACCTGCGCGGCCCCAAGATCGTCATCCAGAAGTTCAAGAACAAGACCGGGTACAAGAAGCGCCAGGGTTTCCGCGCTGACCTTACCCGCGTCAAGATCACCGGCATCAAGTAAGAAGGGGCGCGAACAATGGCACACAAAAAGGGCGCATCGTCCACCCGCAACGGTCGCGACTCCAACCCCCAGTACCTGGGCGTGAAGCGTTTCGGCGGCCAGGTTGTCAAGGCCGGCGAGATCCTCGTCCGCCAGCGCGGCACCCACTTCCACCCCGGCGCCAACGTCGGCCGTGGCGGTGACGACACCCTCTTCGCTCTCGAGGCGGGTGCGGTGCAGTTCGGCCAGAAGGGCGGCCGCAAGGTCGTCAACGTCGTCAGCGCGTAGCGTACGACCCACAGGTTTCACGCGAGGGGGCGGGCTTCGGCCCGCCCCCTCCGCCGTTCCACAGCACCACAGCAGTCACGGGCACATCGGCACCGCGGCAGAGCAGTACGAGGAGGCACCATCATGGCGACGTTCGTCGACCGTGTGACCCTTCACCTGCGCGCGGGGAACGGCGGCCACGGCTGCGTCTCGGTGCGGCGGGAGAAGTTCAAGCCCCTCGCGGGCCCGGATGGCGGCAACGGCGGCGACGGCGGTGACATCGTGCTCGTTGCGGCCGCGAACGAGACGACCCTGCTGGGCTACCACCGCCGGCCGCACCGCTCGAGCGACAACGGCGGGCCGGGCATGGGCGACAACCGCTCGGGCTTCACGGGCGCCGACCTCGAGCTTCCCGTGCCGATCGGCACGGTCGTGCGCGACGCCGACGGCACCGAGCTCGCCGACCTGACCGAGCCCGGCATGCGCATCGTCGTGGCTCCCGGCGGCCAGGGCGGTCTCGGCAACGCGGCGCTCGCCACCACGAAGCGCAAGGCGCCCGGTTTCGCCCTGCTCGGCACGGAAGGCTGGGAGGGCGACATCGTCCTCGAGCTCAAGACCGTCGCCGACGTTGCACTCGTGGGCTATCCGAGTGCGGGCAAGTCGAGCCTCATCGCCGCGATCTCGGCCGCCAAGCCCAAGATCGCCGACTACCCCTTCACGACGCTGCACCCCAACCTCGGGGTCGTCGAGTCGGGCGAGTCGAGGTTCACCGTCGCCGACGTTCCTGGCCTCATCGAGGGCGCGAGCGAGGGCAAGGGTCTCGGCCTCGAGTTCTTGCGCCACGTCGAGCGCTGCAGCGCGCTGCTGCACGTGCTCGACTGCGCGACGCTTGAACCGGGTCGTGACCCGATCAGCGACCTCGACATCATCCTGGGCGAGCTCGCCGCTTACCCGGTGCCCGAGGGTCAGGTTCCGCTGCTCGAGCGGCCCCAGCTCATCGCGCTCAACAAGGTCGACGTGCCGGAGGGGCGCGACCTCGCCGCCCTCGTGCGCCCCGAGCTCGAAGCCCGTGGCTACCGAGTGTTCGACATCAGCGCCGTGAGCCGGGAAGGCCTGCGCCCGCTCACTTTCGCGCTCGCCGAGCTCGTCGAGGCCGACCGCGCCGCGAGGGCCGCTGAAGCCGAGACGCGCGAGCGCATCGTGCTGCGGCCGCGCGCCGTCAACACCGAGGAGTTCCGCATCGTCGTCGAGGGGGGCAGCGATGGCAATCTGTACCGCATCCTCGGCGCCAAGCCCGAGCGCTGGGTGCAGCAAACCGACTTCCGCAACGACGAGGCCGTCGGCTACCTCGCCGACCGGCTCGCCAAGATCGGCATCGAAGACAAGCTGTTCGCCGCAGGCGCTGTCGCGGGTGCGACCGTCGTGATCGGCCCGGGCGACGGGGTCGTGTTCGACTGGGAACCCACGCTCACCAGTGCGGCCGAGCTCATGACGGCGCCGCGCGGCACCGACCCGCGGCTCGACGCCCTCAACCGGCCGTCGACGAGCCAGCGCCGGCAGAGCTACTACGAGCGCATGGACGCTAAGGCGGCCGCGCGCGCCGAGCTCGAGGCGGAGCGCGTCGCCGAGCGCGATGCGAGCAGGTGGAACGACGAGGAGGGCGATGGCTGAGCAGCAGCGCGCCGCCGTGACCGCGGCGAAGCGCATCGTGGTGAAGGTGGGGTCGTCGTCGATCAGCGGCCCCAACGTCGGGCAGATCGGCCCGCTCGTCGACGCGCTCGCGGCCGCCCACGCCCGCGGTCAGGAAGTCGTGCTCGTGTCGTCGGGAGCGATCGCGACGGGCATCCCGTACCTGAAGCTCGACGCCCGCCCGACCGATCTCGCCACCCAGCAGGCCGCTGCGGCGGTGGGGCAGAACGTGCTCATCTTCCGGTATCAAGAGAGCCTCGACCGCTACGGCATCGTCGCCGGGCAGGTGCTGCTCACCGCAGGCGACCTCGAGCACGCCACGCCGCGCAGCAACGCCCAGCGCGCCATGGAGCGCCTGCTCGGCCTGCGCATCCTCGTCATCGTCAATGAGAACGACACCGTCGCGACGCAAGAGATCCGGTTCGGTGACAACGACCGCCTCGCCGCGCTTGTGAGCGAGCTCGTGCACGCCGACCTGCTCGTGCTGCTGAGCGACGTCGACGCCCTCTACACGCGGCCACCGCACGAGCCGGGCGCCGAGCGCATCGAGCACGTGGCGCACGACGACGACCTCGCGAGCGTCGAACTCGGCGACATCGGCGCGGCCGGTGTGGGCACCGGGGGAGCGGGGACCAAGATCGCCGCGGCGAAGCTCGCCGTCGGCCAGGGCATCCCCGTGGTGCTCACCTCGACCGACCGCGTCGCGCAGGCGCTCGCGGGGGAGCCCGTCGGAACCTGGTTCGAGGCGGCGCCGGTAGGCTGAGGCCATGTCGACCCTCGTCTCCGACTCGATCATCGGCGGCTCGATCATCGACCTCGAGCTCGTCGCGGCGAAAGAGGCCTCCCGAGCCCTCGCCACCCTCACCACGGCGCGCAAGAACGCCGCCCTCGAGGGCATCGCTGCGGCGCTCGAGGCCGCCGTTCCGAGCATCATCGCCGCGAACGCCGACGACCTGGAGCGCGGGCGCGCCGGGGGTCTCTCCGAGGGACTGATCGACCGGTTGCGACTCGACGACGCCCGAGTGCGTGCGCTCGCCGCCGCCGTGCGCGACGTCATCGCCCTGCCCGATCCGATCGGCACGGTCGTGCGCGGCTCGCGCCTGCCCAACGGCATCCAGCTCAGCCAGGTGCGGGTTCCGTTCGGCGTCGTGGGTGCGATCTACGAGGCCCGCCCCAACGTGACGGTCGACATCGCGGCGCTCGCCCTCAAGAGCGGGAATGCGGTGCTGCTGCGCGGCGGCAGTGCGGCGGAGAGCTCGAACCGCGTGCTGGTCGAGATCATCCAGCGAGCGATCGCGGGCGCGGGACTGCCGGCCGAAGCCGTGCAGACGATCGATGCGCACGGGCGTGCGGGAGCCACCGCGCTCATGCGGGCGCGGGGCTTCGTCGACGTGCTGATCCCGCGCGGCAGTGCCGACCTGATCCAGACCGTGGTGCGGGAGTCGACCGTGCCGGTCATCGAGACCGGGGCCGGCGTCGTGCACATCGTGCTCGACGCGTCCGCTGATCAGCAGCTCGCCGTCGACATCGTGCACAACGCGAAGGTGCAGCGCCCGAGCGTCTGCAACGCGGTCGAGACGGTGCTCGTGCACCGCGATGCGGCCGAGCGGCTCCTGCCGCCCGTCATCGCCGCCCTGCGGGATTCCGGTGTCACCGTGCGCGGTGACGAGCGCGCCCGTGCGATCGACCCCGGTCTGGGCCTCGCCACCGACGACGATTTCGCGACCGAGCACATGGCGCTCGAGCTGAGCGTCGCGGTCGTCGACGACCTGGATGCTGCGCTCGAGCACATCCGCCGGTTCTCGACCCAGCACACCGAGTCGATCATCACGCGCGACATGGCCAACGCCGAGCGGTTCCTCGCGGAGGTGGATTCGGCCGTCGTCATGGTCAACGCCTCGACGCGTTTCAGCGACGGCGGCGAGTTCGGCTTCGGCGCCGAGGTCGGCATCTCGACCCAGAAGCTGCACGCCCGCGGCCCGATGGGGCTGCCCGAGCTGACGAGCACGAAGTGGATCGTGCGCGGCGCCGGGCAGGTTCGCGGGTGACAGTCGGTAGACTTGACGCGCGGTAGCTTGCCGCGCACGACCGTTCACGACCACGGGAGCCTCGAATGCTGACGACGCTGGCCACTGCGATCCTCGCCTCGGAGGAGGAGCTCGCTCCGCTCATCGCCCCCGCCGAGGTGATCGCCGGTGCCGCCGCGCTCGTCTTCCTCATGCTCGGGCTCGTGACCTTCGCCTACCGCGACGTCGCGAACCGGCACAGCCACAAGACCGCGAACAAGCCGAGCGGGCACGACGCCGGCCACTGAGCCGGGCTGACGCCGACGCGATACCCATCGCCACCACAGCCGCCCCTGAGCCCGACGCGCGCCGCGCGCGGATCGGTGTCATGGGCGGAACCTTCGATCCGATCCACCACGGCCACCTGGTCGCGGCGAGCGAGGTCGCGCACGCCTTCGACCTCGACGAGGTCGTGTTCGTGCCGACGGGCCAGCCGTACCAGAAGCAGGGTGTCACGCCGAGCGAGCACCGCTACCTGATGACGGTGATCGCGACGGCCGCCAACCCGAGGTTCCGCGTGAGCCGCGTCGACATCGATCGCGACGGGCCGACCTACACGATCGACACCCTCCGCGACATGCGGGCGCAGCATCCCGACGCCGACCTGTTCTTCATCTCCGGCGCCGACGCGATCGCGCAGATCCTCGACTGGAAGGACGCGGCCGAGCTCTGGCGCCTCGCGCATTTCATCGCCGTCAGCCGGCCCGGCCACGACCTGAGCGTTCGCGGATTGCCGGAGGGCGACGTAAGCTTGCTCGAGATTCCCGCGCTGGCCATTTCGTCGACAGACTGCCGCGAGCGCGTCGAGCACGGCTCTCCGGTCTGGTACCTCGTGCCCGACGGCGTCGTGCAGTACATCTCGAAGCACCAGCTCTATCGGAGCCCCACACCATGAGCAACCCGACCGATCCGCCTCTCAGCCGCCGTGCCGCACGGCAGGCTCAGTTGTCGGCGCAGGATGCTCCGCCCGAGGGTTTCGCACAGCCGCTCGATCGCCGCGCGCGTGCCGGCACGCCCGTCTCGGTGCCCTCCTCGGCCCCGAGCGATGTCGCCTACCGCACGCAGGTGCGTCCGCGCGTGCCGCACTACGACGCCGCGCCGCCCACCCACACGGTGATCCCCGCGGGGTCCCTCGCGACTCCGCACGACGCGCACGAGGCCGCCCCGGTGGTCGCTCCGTCGCTCGGCGCCGCCCCCGAACCGCTCGTCGAGCCCCCCGTGGCGCCCTCGGCAGCGTCGGCGCAGATGCGCCGCCGCGACTTCCGCCCGCCTGCCGAGCGGCTCGAGTCCGCGCCCCTCGCCGCGGCGACCTACGACACCTCGCTGGAGTACCACACCCAGTTGACGCCGGGGCCGGATGCTCGCAGCGGGCTTCCCGCTGACCTCGCCGACACCGCCTCGGGGGCGTCGGGGGCACCGCCGATGCATGTCATCACCGCGACCCCGTCGACTCCTCCGCCGGATCGGCCCGTCGTCGAGTCGCCCGCGGTCGTGACGCCGCTCGGGCACGCGTCGGCCGCGCCCGAGCAGACGCTGTCGCGGCGCGAGCTGCGCGCTCTGCGCGAAGCGGCCGGTCTGCCGGTCGAGCCGGAGCCCAGTGCGATGCCCGAGCCCGAGTCCGAGCCCGAGCTCGAGCCCGAGTCCGAGCCCGAGCTCGAGCCCGAGTCCGAGCCCGAGCCTGAGCTCGAGCCCGGTGGGCAGCTCAAGCCCGCACCGGTGCTCGCCCCCGAACCCCCACCGGTGCTGGCACCTGCGCCTGCGCCCGCGCCCGCCGCGGTGCCGACGGCGCGGTCCTCCTCGGCACCCACGTCCTCCGCACCGACGGGATCGCACTGGTCGGTCGGAATCCACGACGACGACGATCCGTTCGAGAACACCTTCAGCCGCGAGGTCGGCTCGGCGGTGAGCATGACGAACACGAACGCCCTCGTGCTGCCCGAGATGCCGCTGGGCAGCCTCTCCGGACCGGTCTCCGGCACGGGCGAGATCATCATCACCGGCATGATCGACCTTCCGCGCGCGGTGTCGTCGACCGGCGCCGTGCCGACGGTGCATGAGAGCCCCGACATCGATGACCTCTTCGACCCGGGCGACCTCGCGGCCGGTCCGACCGACGCCGCACCGGTGAGCGCGCTCAAGGCCGTCAGTAGCCACACCGGCACGACCGGCGTGATGGCCCCGGGGAAGCGGTCGGCGGGCAACACCGTGACGACCGTTCTCGTCGCCGCGACCGTCGTGATGGCCGTCGTCGCCATCGGGTTGTTCGTGCTGGCCGCCGTCAACGGGCTATTCTGAAGTCTTTGCCCTCCCCTCGTCGAAGGAACCCGTGACCGCCACCGAACGCGCCATCGCCCTCACCCAGGTCGCGGCCCGCGCCGCCGACTCCAAGCAGGGTGACGACCTGGTCGCGCTCGACGTCTCCGGCCCCCTTCCGCTCACCGACGTGTTCCTGCTCGTCACGGGGCGCAACGAGCGCAACGTGCAGGCGATCGCCGCCGAGATCGAAGACAAGATGATCGAGACGGGGGCCAAGCCGCTGCGCCGCGAAGGCCGTGCTGAGGGCCGGTGGGTCCTGCTCGACTTCGGCGACGTCGTCGTGCACGTCTTCCACGAGGAGGAGCGCTTGTTCTACTCGCTCGAGCGTCTCTGGAAGGACTGCCCGACCATTCCGCTGACGCTCGGAGAGCATCCAGTCGACGCATAGGATGAGCGCGGCAGACTAGGGGCATGAAGTGCCCTACCGACGACACCCTGCTCGTGATGAGCGATCGCAACGGCATCGAGATCGACTACTGCCCGCAGTGCCGGGGGGTCTGGCTCGACCGCGGTGAGCTCGACAAGATCATCGACCGGGCGTCGACGGCCGCCCCGCCCGCCGCTCCGCGCGTCGAGCTTCCCCGCGACGTGCCGCCCGCTGGCCGGCCTGCCGGCGGCTACCCGCCCGGCGGCTTCGCGCAGCCCGGGTATCCGCAGCGATGGGGCTCGAACTCGCCCGGATCGGCCCCCCGCTACGGTTCCGGATACGGCTACCCGGGTGGCTCGCACAAGCGCCCGAAGAACTGGCTGAGCGAGCTCTTCGACTGAGCCGCGAGGGCTTCCGCACGAATTGGTCGGCGGCCCCGCCGTGTACTAGTCTTGTCGAGTTGTCACCGGCCTTGCGGCCGGTCGCCACGGGCCTGTGGCGCAGCTGGTAGCGCACCTGCATGGCATGCAGGGGGTCAGGGGTTCGAGTCCCCTCAGGTCCACGTACGATCGACATCCCGGCCTCGGCCGGGATTCGTCGTATCCGGCGCCTGCTGACCCGAGTGGCGGGGCGGCGTGCCGGAGGATCGCGCGCCATGCGCGCTGATCCGGTTCGAGAGGACCTTGCGTGAGCCGCGATCTGGCCGCTTCTGCCCCTGTCTCCGCGACGCGCATGCACGCGATCACCGACGAGACGACCGCGATCGTCGACATGGTGCTCGAGTACGCGCGCCGTCGCATCCTGAGCGACGACACCCCGCTCGACAAGCCCTTCACCCCCGCCGAGCTGCGACGGCTGGCCGGGCGCACCATCAGCGAGGAGGGCATGGGGGCGCGGCGCGCCCTGGCTCTGTTCGAGAACGTGCTCGCTCCGTCGTGCATCACGACCGAGCATCCGCAGTACCTGTCGTTCATCCCCTCGGCACCGTCGAAAGCCGCCACGGCGTTCGACCTCATCGTCTCCGCCACGGCGGTGTACGGCGGATCGTGGCTCGAAGGCTCGGGAGCCGTCTACGCCGAGAACGACGTGTTGAGCTGGCTGGCCTATGAGTTCGGCCTGCCCGAGACGGCGGGCGGCGTCTTCGTGCAGGGAGGCACGATCGGCAACCTCTCGGCCCTGGTGGCCGCGCGCGACCACGCCGACCGGCGCCGCCGCGAGACGGGGCGCGCACGACCGGAGCGCTGGGTCGTGATCGCGAGCGCCGAGGCGCACTCGTCGATCGCGAGCGCCGCGAAAGTCATGGACATCGACGTGGTCGCCGTGCCGGTGGGGGCGAGCGGCATGCTCCAGGGCGACGCCGTGAGCCCGGCGCTGCTCGAGCACGGCGAGGCTGTCATCGCCGTCGTCGCGACCGGTGGCTCGACCAACTTCGGCATCGTCGATGACATCGCCTCGATCGCCGCGCTCAAAGACGATCACGACTTCTGGCTGCATATCGACGGGGCGTACGGCCTCGCGGCCGCGCTCAGCGACCTCGCTCGACCGCGGTTCGCCGGCATCGAGCGTGCCGACTCGCTCATCGTCGACCCCCACAAGTGGCTGTTCACGCCGTTCGACTCGTGCGCCCTGCTCTACCGCGACCCCGAGATCGCGCGGCTCGCGCACACGCAGCACGCCGAATATTTGGATGCCCTCACCGAGTCGACCGAGTACAACCCCTCCGACTACTCGGTGCAGCTGACCCGTCGCGCCCGGGGGCTGCCCCTGTGGTTCTCGCTGGCGACCTTCGGCGCGCAGGCCTACCGCGATGCGATCAGCGCCTCGATCGAGCTCGCCCATGTGGTGGCGGGGGAGATCGCGGCACGCGACTATCTCGCCCTCGTGCGCGAGCCGCAGCTCTCGGTCGTCGTGTTCGAGCGCGTGGGGTGGAGCCCGGGCGACTACGCGCACTGGTCGAATCGCCTGCTCGACGACCAGCACGCGTTTGTCGTGCCGAGCTCGCACGCGGGCCGCACGAACGCGCGGTTCGCGATCGTCAACCCGCGCACGACGCTCGACGACCTGGTCGGCATCCTCGACTCGATGCAGTGAGGGCGAGGGCGGCCGTACACTGGCGCTCGTGACCATCGGCGCCCCTGAGCCGTCGCCCGAGCCGTTGCTCGCGCCGCCGGGTGCTGACGACGCCGTGCGCGCGAGGACGCCCGGCTGGGTGCCGTGGGTCGTGACGCCCCTCGTCGTGCTGATGCTGGGGGCGGCGCTCGATGCCGTCGACCTCGTGGCTCCCGAGGTGTCGGGTGGGGCGGCCGCCCGGTTCGTGCCGCCGGATGGCCAACGCTCGGTCGCGACCGACGCCGCGGGCATCCAGATCGTCACCGAGCACACGCGCTCGATCGGTATCGAGGGCATCTTCGCGGCACCCTCGACGATCGCCGCGAGTGTGCTCGGCTCGCTCGGGGAGACCGAGGTGCGCGAGGCGCAGTGGTGGCGGGCGTCGACGGTGAACGATCGCGGTGAGCGCGGCGCCGACCTGTTCCGGCTGTCGAGCGATGGCGTCACCCAGGTCGCCTCGTGGGGCGGGCCGATCGGCTTCGTTTTCGAGCCCGCGATCGTGCTGCTGCCGCCGGAGGTGCAGCCGGGAGACACCTGGAGCTCGGTCGGCTCGGCACTGCCCGGCGGAGTGCTCGTCTACACGGCCGAATTCTCAGCGCTGCGAGCCGATGGGCCGTTCACCGACTTCGACGAGGGTCGCGAGATTCCCCTGACGGGCGGCTGCATCGGCGTCGAGAGCACGGTGCGCATCGAGGATGTCGATGCGGGCCTCTCCACGACCCTCGATGAGTCGACGGTGTGGTGCCCGGGGCGCGGAGCCGTCTGGAGCAGCGGCACGATCGACGATCGGCCCGCGGGCCGCGCTGAGCTGCGTCCGGGCGCTCTCGCGCCGCTCGGCGGGCCCTCGACTGCCGCGGCATCCTTCGGCGCCCTGCTTGATCCGTCATCGCGCCTCCTGCCCGGCCGCACCTTGCCGATCACCATCACCGATCCCTTCTTCGGGCCGTCTGACGTGACCGGCCAGTATCCCGTCGCGCCCGCGGCCACCGCGGACGGGCGCCTCGTCGTGGTCAACGATCGCGGCGACGATGTGCAGGTGCTCACCCTCGGGCGCGCGCAGGCGCGACTCGCATGGTTCGGGCACCCGGGCGGCACGGTCGTGGCCGTCGGCACGGCCGGCGACCTCGTCGTGGCGACGACGGCGCGGCGGCAGGTCGTCGCCTACGATGCGACCGGGCGCCGGCTCTGGAACTGGGCGGCCGACGAGCTCGTGCTCGCCGCACCGGTCGCCGTTCCTGCCGGCGACTCCGGAGTCGACGACATCGTGGTCGCCGCCCGCAGTGGCACCGTGACGCGAGTGGATGCCCGCACCGGCACACCCCGCTGGTCGCAGTCGCTCGGCGCCGACGCCCGCGCCGAGGTCGTCGTCGTCGACGATCTCGTGCTGGTGGCCGATGAGCGGGAGCGGCTCACGGCCCTCGACGCCGCCTCGGGCGCGGTCGTCTGGCGCGACGAGCTGGGGCTCGTCGTCGAGCTCGCGGCCGCGGGCGGTGCGTCGGGGCTGGTCGTGGCGATGCTCGAGTCGGGCGAGATCGTCGCCCTCGAGCGGGTGTCGGGCGACGAGCGCTGGAGCACGGGGTACACGGGCCTCGCGCGCGGCGTGCTGGTCGTCGACGACGTCGTGGTCGCCCTCACCGACGAGGCCGTCGTGGCCGTCGAGGCCGGGAGCGGCGAGGTGCGGTGGCGCGGAGCGGGCGGGGAGTCCCTCGTGGGCGAGAGCACGTCGAGCGTCGTCACGATCGTGCGGGCTGCCGACGTCGAGTTGCGAGCCACCGCCGATGGTGCCGTCATCGACGCTCAGCCCATCGACGCGGGGTCGATCTCGGCGAGCCGGTCAGTGCTCGCGGTCGGCGCCACCCTCGTCGTGCTCGAGAGCGACGGCGTGCTGCGGCGGTGGGAGCTGCGATGAGCGCGGAGGGGATGACCGCCCTGCCGTCGCCGCCGCGCTCGCGCACGATGCCGCGCATCGCGACGGGCGCTCGCACGCTGTGGCGCGGCATCATCGTCGACCCGATCCGGCGCGGACGGCTGCGCGATACCGACTCGCCGCCCGGGCTCGGCCCCATCGTGGTGGTCGGGGTGGTGGCGTTCTGCCTGGCGGTCGCGCTGATCCTGGGCGCCCCGCTCGTGCGGTCGATCGTGCCGCTGACGGTGAGCGTGGGCTCGATCGTGCTCTCGCTGCCGCGGCTGCTGCTGCCGACGATCTTCTGGCTTGTCATCCTGTCGCTCGCCCTCATGCAGACGGCGGCGCTGCACACGCGGCGCCGGACGACGGTCGTGCTGACGATCATGACCTCGCTCGTGCTGCTCTTCATCGGCTCGCTCGACCTCGGGGCCGACGGCGCCGGCGGCGTCTCGATCACGCCGGGCAAGGTCGTGTCGGTGCTCGCGGTCGTCGGCATCATCGTGCTCGTGGTGCTGCGGCGTCGTTCGGTGTTCGCCTGGTGGGAGTTTCCGCTCGTGCTCGCGATCACCGGACTGTCGACGGTGGTCTCGCTCGGGCGCAGCGCGGCGCAGGCGGCTCCGTTCGGGCTCGACTTCGGGCCGACGACCGCCTCGCTCGTCATGTCCTCGCTCGGGCAGCTGGCCGTTCCGGCGGCTCTTGCCGCAGGAGTCGCCGTCGCGGAGTTCGCGATCGGGGCATCGACGACGGTGGTCGCCGCCGTGCATCGGCCCCTCGAGAACGCCCGTCGGCACGGCGTGCTGCGCTCGGTCTCGCTCGTGCTCATCGTTGCGTTTGTGCTCGTGGCTGTGTGGCGGATCATCGAGGTGGTGCTGGGGCTCGCCACCGGCGGCGGGGTCGTCGTCGAGGTGCGCGATCTGCCGCTGTCGATCGGCATCGTGCTCGCGATCGCCGGGTTGTGGTGGGGCATCGCACGGGCGCGCCGGTCGTCGGCGACCCGCATCGACGACGTCATGGGCCGCCTCGACGACGCCGGGCTGCCGGTGGCCGCCGCTCTGTCGATCACCCTCGCACCGGTCGTGGTGCTGCTGCTCGCCGCGCAGGTCGTCACCGCGTGGGGCGCTGACGGCGCCGCCGTAGGCGTGGTCTTCGTCATCGCCGATGCGCTGCGCGGCACGGTCGCCCTCACGATCGTGCGGGGCGCGGTCGGCGTCGCCCTCATCATCATCGCGTTCGTGCTGGCACGGCGCGGAACTCGCGGCCTGCCCGAGCTACTCGCCGCGATCGGGCTGTTCGCGCTGCTGAGCGTGCTGCCGGCGTTGGTCAGCGCACCCCTGACGTGGTCGTCGCCGGCGCTCGCCGTCGTCATCGCGCTCGGCACGCTGTCGCTCGCGGTCGTGCTGGCGGTGCGCCGACGGCTCGACGCTCGCCGCATCGCACTGCTCACGGTGGCGCTTCTGCTCTCGGCCGCGGCGGCGTGGCGCGATGTACTCGCCGATCCGCTCAGCGCCGTCATCGGTGCCAGCGGCATCGCCCTCGTGCTGTTCGGCTTCGTCTGGGGGTTCATGACCGACGCCGACATCACCCACGGCACCAGTGCGGCCTACCCGCGGCCGGCGCGCGTCATGCTCTTCCTCGCCAACGCCGTGTTCGGAGTGACCGTGCTGGCTTTCGGAACCCTCGCGCGCGACCTCGGGGCCGCCATCGATCTCGACGCCTTCGCCCAATTCGGCGATGAGCTGCTCGGTACCGCGCTCATCCTGGCCGCCGTGATGGCCGTGTGGGCGACGGCCACCGCACGCGACTCGGCCGATTCCCGGCCCGAGGCCTCTACCGTAGCTGCATGACCGATCCCGCCGGCACCGATCCGACGCTTGAGAGCGCCCTGCGCACGCACACCGACTACGGCGTCGAGAAGCTCGAAGAGGCCGACCTCGCCGACGATCCCTTCGGGCAGTTCGTCGCCTGGCTCGCCGAGGCCGCCGAGCGCGGGGTCTACGAGCCGAACGCGATGGTGCTCGGCACCATCGACCCCGACGGTGCGCCGTCGATCCGCACCGTGCTGCTGCGCGGCGTCGACGAGCGCGGGTTCGCCTTCTACACCGACTACACCTCGCGCAAGGGCCGCGCGCTGCTCGCGAATCCGGCCGTAGCGGTGGTGTTCCCCTGGTACACGCTGCACCGGCAGGTGAAGATCTTCGGCCACGCGCATCCGGTCGATGCCGACGACAGCGACGACTACTTCGCTCACCGGCCGCGCGGTGCGCAGGTCGCGGCGTGGTCGAGCGACCAGTCGCAGCCGATCGCCTCGCGCGACGCGCTCGAGCAGAAGGTGCGCGATGCCGAGGAGCGGTTCGCGGATGCGCCCGAGGTGCCGCGGCCGGATCGGTGGGGCGGGTTCAGAATCGTGCCCGACCGTGTGGAGTTCTGGCAGGGGCGCACCTCTCGGCTGCATGACCGGCTGCTGTTCCACCGCGAGGGCTCGGGGTGGCGCGTGGAGCGCCTGCAGCCCTGATCGGTCTCGCGGGAATACGGCGGTTCATGAGACTGTTGACCCATTCGATACGTACGCATAGATAGGGGAGACCAGTGGCCATTGCCGACGCGAACGACCTCGAGCTGGGCATCGACACCTTCGGTGATGTCACGAACGGATCGGACGGGCAGCCGCTGCCCTACGGCCAGGTGATCCGCAATGTGGTCGAAGAGGGCGTGCTCGCCGACCAGGTCGGTGTCGACGCCATCACGATCGGCGAGCACCACCGCGACGACTTCGCCGTCTCCGCGCCCGACATCGTGCTCGCGGCCATCGCCGCCCGCACCGAGCGCATCCGCATCGGCAGCGGCGTGACGGTGCTGAGCTCCGACGACCCCATCCGCGTGTTCCAGCGCTTCGCGACGATCGAGGCGATCTCGAACGGGCGCGCCGACGTCATCATGGGCCGCGGGTCGTTCACGGAGTCGTTCCCGCTCTTCGGCTACGAGCTGCAGGACTACCAGCGGCTCTTCGAGGAGAAGCTCAACCTGTATGCCGAGGTGCGCAAAGAGCAGCCCGTCACCTGGCAGGGGTCGACGCGCGCACCGCTGCAGAACCAGATGGTCTACCCGACGACCGAGAGCGGCGCGCTGCGCACGTGGGTCGGGGTCGGAGGCAGCCCCGAGTCGGTCGTGCGCGCGGCGAACTACGGGTTTCCGCTCATGCTCGCGATCATCGGCGGCCCGGCCGAGCGGTTCGCCCCCTTCGTCGAGCTGTACCACCGCGCGCTCACGCAGCTCGAGCGGCCCTGGCAGCCGGTCGGCGTGCATTCGCCGGGCTACATCGCGGAGACCGACGAGCAGGCGATGGACGAGCTCTGGCCGGCCTACGAGCAGATGTTCGGCCGCATCGGCCGCGAGCGCGGCTGGGGCCCGACGACCTACGCGCACTTCCAGCAGGAGGTCGAGCACGGCTCGCTCTACGTGGGTTCTCCCGAGACGGTCGCCCGCAAGATCGCGGCCACGGTCTCGGCGCTCGGCATCCAGCGCTTCGATCTGAAGTACAGCACGGGGCCCCTGCAGCACGAGAAGCTCATGCGCGCGATCGAGCTCTACGGAACGCAGGTCATCCCGCGCGTGCGCGAGCTGCTCGCCGAGAAGCTCGTGCCGGCCGGCGCCTGAGCAGCCGACCGGCACGAGGAGTGCCGGGCCCGGTTACGGGCCCGTGACGACGGGGATGCCCGTGGCGCTCGACGCGCTCTCGACGCTTCCGCCGTTCGTGAGATCGGTGAAGCCGAGGCCGCTCATGCGGTCGATGGCCTGCCCCGAGCGATTGCCGCTGCGGCAGTACACGTAGTAGCTGCCGGAGGGATCGAGCTGGCTCACGAGGGCCTCGAAGTCGGGCGACTGCACATCGATGTTGAGGGCACCCTCGAGGTGGCCCGAGGCGAACTCCTCGGGCGTGCGCACGTCGATCACGACCGTGCTCGCGTCGAGGGCGACGGGCTCGGCGGGGCTCGCGCACGCGGTAGCGCCCAGGGCGAGGCCGAGCGCGAGAGAGATCGAGATCAGGATGCGGCGCACGGGTCCTCCGGTGTCGATGGGATACGATCGTATCATATACCCCCGGGGGTATTGAGGAGACTCGGAGCCGTGCGGAGCCCGCGCGGTGCTTGACTGAGAGCATGCCTGCCACCACGATCGATCGCCGCGTGCTCGTCGTCGCGATCCTGGCCGCGTTCGTCGCGTTCCTCGACGGGTCGATCGTGAACGTCGCGCTCCCGGCGATCACGGAGGAGTTCGGAGGCGGGCTCCCGGTTCAGCAGTGGGTGGTGGATGCGTATCTCATCACCCTCGGAGCCCTCATCCTGCTCGCCGGCTCCCTCAGCGACCTGCTCGGCCGCGTGGCCGTGCTCCGCATCGGGCTCGTCGGCTTCGGCGTGACGTCGCTCGCCTGCGGGCTCGCCCCCACGGCCGAGCTGCTCATCGCCGCCCGCGCGGCCCAGGGCGTCGCGGGAGCGCTGCTCGTGCCGAGCTCGCTCGCCCTCATCATGAGCGCCCACCGCGGAGAGAGCCAGGCCCGGGCGATCGGGCTCTGGACGGCCTGGACCTCGGCGGCCTTCATCGTGGGGCCGCTGCTCGGCGGGGTGCTCACCGACCTGATCAGCTGGCGCTGGGTGTTCGTGATCAACGTGCTGCCGATCGCGGTCACCCTCGTGCTCATGCGACCGATGCGCAACGAGCCAGCCGCCGTGCGCACGCCCATCGATGTGCTCGGTGCCGCACTCGGGGCGATCGGGCTCGGCGGCGTCGTCTTCGCGCTCATCGAGCAGGCCAACTACCGCTGGGAGTCGGCCGTGGTGTGGGTTCCGCTCGCCCTCGGCGCCCTCAGCCTGGTCGGCTTCATCGTGCGCCAGGCGACGGCACGGCATCCCATGATGCCGCTCTCCCTGTTCCGCAGCCGCAACTTCGCCGTCGGCAATCTCGCCACGGTGGCCATCTACGCGGCCCTCTCGATCTCGGGTCTCGTGATCGTCCTCTACCTGCAGCAGGTCGCCGGTCTCAGCGCGACCGTGTCGGGGCTCGTCATGCTGCCGCTCACGATCATGCTCATCGCCCTGTCGTCGCGGTTCGGCACGCTCGCGGGCCGGTTCGGGCCGCGCTGGTTCATGGCGGGCGGCCCCGCACTGGCCGCCCTCGGTTTCGTGCTGCTGCGGGCCATCGAGACCCCCTTCGACTTCGTGTCGCAGGCCCTGCTCGGCGTGCTGCTCTACGGGCTCGGCATCGCCATCACGGTCGCGCCCCTCACCTCCGCGATCCTCGGCGCCATCGAGCCCGAGCGGTCGGGCATCGCCTCCGCGGTCAACAACGCTCTCGCGCGCATCGCCGGGCTCGTCGCCATCGCCCTGCTCGGCGCCGTCATCGGCACCGTGGTCGACGATGCGTGGCTCGACAACGCCCTGCTGCTGTGCGCCGGCCTCATGGTCGCCGGCGCCCTGATCTCGGCGTTCGGCATCCGCAACCCGTCGACCGTGACGGCACCGCCGACGCCAGCGGCGAGCAGCTAGACGACGATCGCCCCTGCTGCTCCCGCGAGCGTGACGACCGCGGCGAGGGCGGCGAGCATGATGATGCGGAAGAGAGCCCGCGAGGTCGGCGCGCGCACGAGCACGACGATGCCGGCCACGAGCAGCACGAGCGTGGCGCCCGCGCCCGCGGCGGTCACCGGGGTCGCGGCGGCCGGGCCCACCACGCCGAGCATGCCGGCCATGGCGAGGGCGACGAGGGCCGTCGCGCCCGCGCGTCGGGCCCCGAGCCGGTGCGGCAGGGAACGGATGCCGTGCCGCCGGTCGGCGTCGAGATCGGGCAGCACGTTGGCGAAGTGGGCGGCGAGGCCGAGCATCCCGCCCATGGCGATCGCCCACCACGCCGCCGGACGGGGCTCATCGCGGGCGAGGGTGATGAGAAGCGGGATGAGGCCGAAGCCCACGTTGTAGCAAAGCGTGGCGGCGATCGTGCGCTTGAGGCCCGCGTTGTAGGCCCACCCCGAGGCGAGAGCGACGAGGTGCGCGATCGCGAGGGCGGGGCCGAGCAGCAGCGAGAGCGCGACGGCGATGAGAGCCGCGCCGATCGCGAGGGTCATGATCGTGCGAGGCGCCACCTCACCGCGCACGACGGGCTTGTCGACGCGAGACGCATCCGCATCGCGCGCTGCGTCGATCGCATCGTTCGACCACCCGATCGACAGCTGGTTGGCGGCCATCATGAGTCCGACCACGACGACGCGCGCGGCATCGAGGCCGCTCACGATCGCGAGCAGCACGGTGACGAGCGTGACGACCGCCGACGGGCCCGCGTGGGCCGACCCGATGACCGCACCCAGCACTGCTCGCACCCGCCGCATCATGACGCTCATGCTAGGCGTGGGTGCTTCCGCCCGCCCGGTCGACGCACGGCGCCGACTACCATCAGGGCATGCGACGACGCGGCCGGCAGAGAGCACGGCTGGTCGCCGCGGCGGCCGCTCTCGCGGTCGTCGTGCTCTCCGGATGCGCGCCCGACGCCCCGCCGCCCCCGCCGCCGCCCGGCCGCCTCGTCGGAGCACCCGCGCCGCTCGACCCCGACGAGGTGTACCTGCAGCAGCGCATCGCCGCGATGTCGCCCGCGCAGAAGCTCGCCGCCCTCGTCATCGTCCACGTGCCGGGCACGGATGCGGCGAGCATCCGGGGCGTCATCGACGCTCACGGCTTCGGCGGCGTCATCCTCATGGGCGACAACATCGCCGGCCCGGCGAGCAGTGTCGCGGCGCTCACGGCCGGCCTCAGCAGCGAGCCCGGACTGCCGGTGCTGACGGCCATCGATCAAGAAGGCGGCATCGTCAGCCGCCTTCGCGACGACCAGGCGCTCGCGGCGCGCGACCTGCGCGAGCTCGAACCGGCCGCGACCGAGCAGGCGTTCGCGGCGCGCTCGGCTCTCGTCGCGCAGGCGGGCGTGCTCGTCAACTTCGGCATCATCGCCGATGTCACCCCCGACCGCTCGTCGTTCATCCGCCCGCGCACGCTGGGGGAGACCCCCGCGGCTGCGGCGGAACGGGTCGCCGCGGCGGTGCGCGGCGAGCTCGGCACCGTGCTCTCGACCCTCAAGCACTTCCCCGGGCACGGAGCGAGCCCTGACGACTCGCATGTGAGCATCCCGCGCTCGTCGATCGATCTGGCCACCTGGCGCGCGACGCACGCGGTGCCCTTCGTGGCCGGCATCGCGGCGGGAGCTCCGCTCGTCATGACCGGGCACCTGCAGTTCGACGCGATCAGCCCGATGCCCGCCTCGCTCTCACCCGCCTGGATCGACATTCTGCGCACCGAGCTCGGCTTCGACGGAGTCATCGTCACCGATGATCTGCTCATGCTGCAGCGCTCGGGTGTGCCCGCCTACGCCGATCCGGCCAGCAACGCCGTGCAGGCACTCGCCGCGGGCAACGATCTCGTGCTCTTCGTGCTGCCCGGGGACCCATCGACGGTCGGCGTCGACCCCGCCGGCCTGGTGGATGCTCTGGTCGCGGCTCTCGCGGATGGCCGGCTCGACGAGACGCGCATCGACGCATCACTGCACCGCGTGCTCGCCCTTCGGCGCGAGGCCTCGGGTCTCGAAGGCCCGTACGTCGACTGCGGCCCTAAGTGCTGGGGCGCCTCTCCGCGGTCGCTCGCGGTGCAGCAGATCGACACCGGCGAACGACGCCCCGTGTTGTGACCAGCTCTAGAGCGTCGGCAGCTCGACGTCGGTGACGCGCTCGGGCAGCTGGTTGATGGTGACGCCGCGCGGCACCACGTCAGCGGTGGCCGGATCGATCGTGGCGACCGTCGCGGTGATCGCTCCCAGCACGATGGCGAGCGTGCCGAGACCGGTGACGATCGCGGTGACGGGGGTGAGTCGGCTGTGGCGCTCGAGGCTGACGACGATCGCGCCGACGAGCATGAGGGTCGCGGCGGTGATGACGAGGGCGAGCATGACGTCACGGTTCCTGTCGGGTAGCGAGGAACGCGGCACCGCGGGTGACGGGCCGAATCGGGGAGCGACCGAGGGGGCGTTCGGTCGTGATTCAGCGTACGCCCGCCCCGCGACGTTCGGCAACCAGGAGTGAGCGACCCTCGCACCCCGTTCGGGGGGTGCGAGAGCATGTGGAGCGCGTGACTGAGCGGCTAGAGCGTCGGCAGCTCGACATCCACGACGCGCTCGAGGCGCGTGTCGTCGCGATCGGGGTTCGCGCGGCCGGCGGGTTCGTCGAGCACGATGCTCGCGGTCACGATCAGCGCGGTGCTGATCGCGGCGGCAAGCAGGTACTGCAGACCGTCTTTGATCATGATGGGTCCTCTTCGGGTGAGGATGACGCCGCTCTTCGGGTGTAGCGGCTGTCCCATATTACGGACACCAGGGCGATCGGGCAAAGGCCCAAAGTCCTGACGGAACGAGTTTCGCTCATCGACGCGCCGCTGCGTGTGCCGCGCGCGGTCGGCGACCAGCGAGAATGGGGGGGTGGCTGATCCGGGAGAACGTCTTCTGCACCGCGACGTGCTCGAGGCCGTCGCGGCGTCGCTCGAGTCGACGCTCCTCGATGCGCAGGCCCTGCAGGTCGAGCCGACCGGCAACGGTTTTACGCGCGGGTACCGCGTCAGCCTCCGCGACGACTCCGGGGCCGCTGCCGATCACACGGTGTTCGTCGAGACCTCACCGCCCGAGGCGACGCGCCCCGGTGTTCTCGCGCTCAGCAATCCCGTGACGGGTGAGCGCGTCGACGTGTGGGTGTATCCCGCCGACCCCGCCCTGCCCGCGCTGCGCACCGCGGTCTACGCAGAGGCGGCGGGCGTCGTGCTCGCGCGCCTCGGTCTGCCCGTCGATGCGCTCCGGGTCAGCCTCGCGGCGTACCGCCCGGGCAAGCGCGCGGTCGTGCGTGTCGACACCGGCAGCACCGCCTACTTCTTGAAGGTCGTGCGCCCGCCCGCAGCGGAGCCGCTGCAGGCTCGCCACACGCTCTGGCGCGAGGCAGGCGTGCCGGTGCCCGCGGTGCTCGGCTGGAGCGAGGAAGGCCTCGTCGCCCTTGAGGCGCTGGCCGGCTCCGAGCTCATCGCCGTGCTCGACCGCATCCCCGACCCGGATGCCCTGCTCGACCAGATCGACGCGCTCGGCGCCGCGATCGCTCGCGTTCCCTCCGTGTCGTCGGCGCGAGCATCCCTCGTGCGACGCGTCGACTGGTACGAAGAGCGCCTCATCGAGCAGCTTCCCGCGCAGGACGGGCTCATCGAGCACACCGCGCGCACGATCACAAAGCGGTTCCAGGCGGGCGGCGCGCCGCCGCCGTCGCTCACGGTGCACGGCGATCTCCATCTCGCCCAGCTGCTCGTCGATCCCGCGGCGCCCACGCGCATCACGGGCGTGCTCGATATCGACACGTCCGGCTGGGGTGACCCCGCGGACGACGCGGCCGCGCTGTACGCGCACCTCATCGCGACCGTCGTGCACGATGGCGGCAGTCGTGCGACGGTGCGCGCGCGGCGATCGTCGGTGCTCGCCGACGGCTGGCGTCGACGCTGGTTCCGGTCGGCGGAGACCGGGTTCCCCGATCGAGCGCACGCCATCGCCGCGACGCAGCTGCTGGGGCACGCGCTCTCGCGCTCGGCCGCCGGGTCGGCGGGGGCGACCGAGCTCATCGAACGCGCCCATCGCGTCGTGAATGCGGATGAGAGGCCTCTCACCACGTCCTCCTGGTGATCTCATGCCTCCGGGCGAGAGTGGCCTCATCGACACAGACCACCGGGTCTGTGCAGGAGGAACAACAGCATGGACACGAAGAGCTGGATCGCCGTCGGCGCCGCATCCGCCCTCAGCCTCGGCGTGATCGCGTGGGGCGCGACGAGCATCGCGAACGCCATGCCGCTCATCGAGAACGCCACGGGTCTCGCTGTTCCCGGCATCGCGGCGACAACCGAGGGTGGCACCGGGCCCGGAACGCTCGACTTCCGGGTGTCGAGCGACACCATCGTCTCGCCGGCGTCGACCACCTCGCCCGCCACGCCGTCGCCCGCGTCGGCCGACACGGCCCCCTCGCCGGTCTCGGTCGACAGCCCGGCCTCTCCGATCAGCCCCGCGTCGCCGATCAGCCCGGTGTCGGTCGACACCCCGCCGAGCCCGGCCACGCCCGCGAGCCCCGCCTCGGTGGCGAGCCCGGCGAGCGTCGACTCGGTCGACTGACCTCGGTGGTGCTCCGGCGCCGTCGCTGCGGATGGCGTCCTTCGGGCGCCGTCCGCTCCGCACCCCCCCCGGTGAGATGAGAGATCTCTCATCGGGGGCTGTCGCCGTTCTCATGAGCGCCCGCGAGGATGGTGGTGACCCCGAAGAGAGAGTGAGAGACGGATGCCCGCAGCCCCGCACTGGATCGCCGTGACGGCGATCTCTGCGCTCGGCATCGGCATCATCGCCTCCAGCGCCATCGGCGCCGCGAACGCCATGCTGCTCGTCGACTCCACCACGACCGCCGAGGTGCCGCCCATCTCGACCCTCCCTGACGGCGGGAAGGGCGGCACCGACTCCGGCGATGTGACCTTCCCGGTGCCGTCGAGCACGACCGCCCCGAGCACCTCTCCGGCTCCGAGCTCGTCGCCCGCCATCGAGCAGGCGCCGGCCCCCGCGCCGCAGCCTGTTGCGCCGGGCCCCGCGATCACGACCGACGACTCGGTCGCCTCCCCGGCGAGCCCCGCGAGAGTCGACGGGTGAGCGCCGCGCGGGCCAGCGCGTCTGACCGCTGGCGCTCGCGATCGGATCAGACCAGGCGGTATCCCATGCCCCGCACCGTCTCGATGTGCTCGGCGCCGATCTTGCCGCGCAGGTAGCGCACGTACACGTCGACGACGTTCGAGCCCGGATCGAAGTCGAAGCCCCACACGCGGCTGAGCAGTTGCTCGCGCGAGAGCACCTGCTCGGGGTGGCGGAGGAACTGCTCAGCGAGGGCGAACTCGCGCGCCGAGAGATCCATCGACCGTTCGCCGACCGACACTCGCCGGGTCTTGAGATCGAGAGAGACCTCGCCGTGCCGCAGCGCCGTCTCGATGGTGGTCTGCTGCCCCGACTCGCGCAACCGCAGCCGGATGCGGGCCACGAGCTCGTCGAACTTGAAGGGCTTCGGCAGATAGTCGTTCGCGCCCCCGTCGAGGCCCGCGACGGTGTCGTCGACGCTCGTGCGCGCGGTCAGCATGATGATGGGCATGGTCTCGCCGCTCTCGCGCAGGCGCCTGAGCACCGCGAAGCCGTCGATGCCGGGCAGTCCGACGTCGAGCAGCACGAGGTCGAACGACCCCGTCGCGACGTAGTCGAGGGCGTCGAGACCGTTCGCGACGACGGTCGGTGTGTAGCCGGCCGCGGCGAGGCCCTTCTCGATGAACGACGAGATGCGCTTCTCATCCTCGACGATCAGGATGCTGCTCATGCGGGGCTCCTCGCGGGGTCGACGGTCTCGGGCTCGACGAAGCCGGCGGCGGGTGGCGGCGGTGCGGCGGCCCGCTCGATCGTGGGCACGACGATGCCGAAGCGAGAGCCCGCCGACGAGCTGTCGAGGCTCACGTAGCCTCCGTGCGCGCGGGCGATCGCAGCGACGATGGGCAGGCCCAGGCCCGACCCGGCGATGCCGCGGCCCGTGTCGGCACGCCCGAACCGCTCGAAGATGCGCTTCTCGGCGCCCGCCGGAATCCCCGGTCCGGCATCGGCCACCCAGAACTCCACCGTGCCCGCGTACGAGGTGCTGCCGACGCGGATCTCGGTGCCCTCGGGCGAGTACTTCGCGGCGTTGTCGGCGAGCTGCACCCACGCCTGGGTGATGCGCGAGGGCGAGAGCGGCGCGACGACGTCGGCGGCGTCGACGAGCACCCAGTCGTGCCCGGGGATCGCCTGCATCTTGCTGAAGACGAGCGCCGTGAAGTCGGCGATGTCGGTGGGCTCGGCGAGCACCTCGCTGTGCTCGACCCGCGCGAGCGCGTCGATGTCGTTCACGAGCTCGGCCATGCGGTCGAGCTCGTCGATGGCGATGTCGCGCACGGCGCGCACGTCGCCTGGTTTGCTCTCGTCGAGCAGCTCGAGGTGACCGCGCACGATCGTGATCGGGGTCTTGAGCTCGTGCCGCACGTCGTCGAGCAGTTGCCGCTGGCTCGTCAGCGCCTCGTCGATGCGGTCGAGCATGGCGTTGACCGTCTCCGTGAGCGCCGAGACGTCGTCGCGGCCGATGACGGGGATGCGCTCGCTGACATCCGCAGCGGTGATGCGCGAGGCCGTCTCGGAGAGCGTGCGGATGGGGGCGAGCAAGCGCCCCGCGACGAACCAGCCGATGACGCCGATCGCGGCGAGCGAGAGCAAGGCGAGGCCCGCGTAGGTGAGGAAGGCCCCACCGACCTCGTCGACTGCGCGCTGCGCATCCATCGCCGTGACGAAGACCCCGAGCTGCTCGTCGCCGTCGACGATGACGGGCACGCTCACATAGCGCAGCGTGCCGACGGTCGTGATGGCGGTGCCGAGCGTGACCTCGCCCGCCGATGCCTCCTGCCAGGCGCGGGCGATGAACGCCGGGTCGTCTTCGAGATCGAACGCGGTCTCGACGAACGGGAGCCAGCGCACCTCGCCATCGATGATGCCGACGCTGCTCTCGTGCCGGCCGGGCACGATGCGCGAGAGGATGTCGGAGAGCGCGTCGGTGACGGTCGTCGGCAGCGCCGCAGCCTCGGGGGCGTTCTCATCGGAGGTCGACGTGGAGGCGCCGGTGACGATGCCCCGCGCCGCTTCGACCGACGCGAGCAGCTCGGCATCGAGGCCCTCGATCACCCGGTCGCGCTGCACGAGGTATGCCGCGAAGCCCGAGACCGACATCCCGAGCATCGTGACGATGAGGATCACGGCGAGAATGCGCGACCGCACCGAGAACCGGGGGAGCGGGCGTCGCAGCATCTCTCCATTATCGGCCGGGCATCCCCGCCATCGGCTCAGATGAGAGCACTCTCACCGTCGACCGCCCCAGTCGCGCGCGATCACCCGCAGGTCGGCGACCTCGGATGGCTCGATCGACAGGGTGCCGTCGCGGTGCCGCACGACGCCGGTGACGAGCAGGTAGCGCGTGGTGAGGGCCGAGCGCAGAGCCCGTGAGGCGCGCGAACCGAGCACGAGAGGCACGACCGCCGTGCCGTCGTCGAGCAGGGCGTCGCCGGCGAGCGACGCCTCCGGCGGCCGCCGCTCGCCGCCGACGAGCACGGTGCGTCCGTCAGAGCGCGCGTCTAACAGGTCGAGAGCGGTGGCCTCGGCCGCGGCCAGCACGGCGCTGAACGGCTCGAGCGCGGCCGCGGCCCGCGGGCGGGGCGGCCGCACGGGTTCGGGGATCTCGTCGCCGAACCGGAACAGCACGGGATGCTCCGGGCCGGCGCGACGCGAGAGCCCTCGGGCCATGCCGCACCTCCCGCGCATCCGTCCGTTCGAACGCCGCGAGTCTATCGAACGAATGTTCGAACGGGAGGGCGACCTAGTCGCCGTTGGCGTGATCGTCGAGCAGGCCCACGTCGGCGAGCTGCTCGGCGAGCCCGGCTCCGTCGGGCGCCCACACCCAGGGCACATCGCTCGGGGGTCGCCCCTCGTCGAGGTGGCTGCGGCCGCCGGCGAAGACGGCTTCGGGGGTCGAGAGCTGCCGGATGGCGATGGCCGCGACATTGTCGGGGTGGGCTCCCGCGAATTCCCGGTAGAGGGCTTCGTCGTGCTGGCCGTCGTCGCCGATCAGCACCCAGCGGATGGCCGGGAACTCGCGGGCGAGGCGCGCGAGGCTCTCGCGCTTGTGCTCCTGGCCGCTGCGGAAGAGCCGGTCATGGGTGGGCCCCCAGTCGGTGAGCAGCATCGTGCCCGCGGGGTAGAGATGCCTGCTCATGAATCGGTCGAGGGTGGGGGCGACGTTCCAGGCACCTGTCGACAGGTAGATCACGGGAGACCCCTCGTGCTCGCGCGTGAGGCGCTCGAGCAGCACGGCCATGCCCGGTACGGGGCGGCGTGCGTGCTCATCGAGCACGAAGGTGTTCCATGCGGCGAGGAACGGGCGGGGCAGCGCCGTGACCATGACGGTGTCGTCGATATCGCTGACGATGCCGATGCGGGCATCCGGGTCGACGACGAAGACGCGGGCCGTCACCGGCTGCGAGCCCTCTGCCTGCAGAGTGATGGTGCGCAGCCCCGGCTCGAGGTGCACGGTCAGGTCGACGTCGACGACACCGCCGCGGTCGGCGTGCACGACGAACTGCTGGCCGTCGGCCGTGATCGTCACCGGGCAGTCGGCGACGGGGATGCTGACGAAGCTGCGCCAGCCGCGGATCGTCTCGGGGGTGCGGCGCGTCGCGTCGGGCCGCGCGAGCAGCACGCGGCACAGCACGCGGATCCAGCCGTTGCCGCCGTAGCCGCTGTACGGGATGACCACGGGTTCCAGGCCTCGACGGCGGCCGCGGCGTTCACGCATGCGGTGGAACCGGTCTTCGAGGGCGACGGCCCGACGCGCCCAGGGGGCTCGCGGCGGGGAATCGGGGGCGTCATTCTCGGCCGGCACCTGCTCAGTGTGTCAGACCGCGGTGGTCTGCTGCGCGTCGGTCAGACGCCGATGAGTCGGTTCTCGAGAGCGGATTGTGCAGTTAGGGTGCACAGAACGGTCCAGTGGTCGCGTGTTCGCCCGTCGAACATGAAGTGGCACCAAACGCCGTGGCAAGACGCCATTACCTCACCTCGAGGAGTACGCTGGCGGCGTCGAAAGGGTTCACCGTGAACATCATTGAGTCCAGCACCCCGCTGCTGAGTGCCGCCGCTCCTATTCGCAACGAGCCGGTGCAGGCCCGCAGCACGGCGAGACTCGCCGCGTTGCTCGACTCCGCCGCCGCCGTCATCGATGAGATCGGCTACGAGCGCCTGACGACCGCCATGGTCGCGGAGCGCGCCGGCGCCTCCATCGGCACCGTCTACCGCTACTTCCCCGACCGCATCGCGGTGCTGCAGAGCCTGGCGGCTCGCAACACCGAGCGCCTCATGGGCCGGGTCGCGGCCGAGCTCGTGCCCGGGGGCCATGCCTCGGCGACGGATGCCGTCGTCGCGGTTCTCGGCGCCATGACCGAGCTGTTCCGCAGCGAGCTGGGCTACCGCTCGGTGCGCGCGGGCGACGTGCTCGATCTGCTCCCGCCGCAGACGGAGGCGACCGCGAACGCCATGATGGCCGATGTCGTCGCCGACGCGCTCATCGCGGGCTACAACGTGGTCGACAGCGCTGAGGTGCGCCTCGCGGTGGGCACGGCGATCGAGATCGCCGACGCCCTCGTGGCACGGGCCTTCGCCCGATCCTCCCAGGGCGACGCCGCTCTGCTGGCCGAGGCCGAGCGCGCGGTGCGCGCGGTGCTCGCCGGTCGTCTCTGACCGACCGAGGCTGACGCCCGGCGTCTGGACAACTGCCCAGAATCCGGGGCGATCGGAACACGCTCCGCTCCGAATGCTGTTTGACTGAGTGCGCGCTGGGCGCGCGCTCCGCACCAGCGGCAGCAGAGGGGAGAGCACCGTGATCGAGTTCCGCTCCATCTCCAAACGCTTCGACGACGGCACGCTCGCGGTCGACGACTTCAGCCTCGTGATCCCGAGCCGTCAGACGACCGTGCTCGTCGGGTCGAGCGGCTCGGGCAAGACGACGCTGCTGCGCATGATCAACCGCATGGTCGATGCCACGAGCGGCGAGCTCGAAATCGACGGCGAGAACGTCAGCGACATCGAGCCGGTGCGGCTGCGCCGCCGCATCGGGTACGTCATGCAGAACTCAGGGCTGCTGCCGCATCGCCGGGTGATCGACAACATCGCGACCGTGCCGCGCCTCAACGGGGTGCCGAAGAAGCAGGCCCACGCCCGGGCCCTCGAGCTGATGGACACGGTCGGCCTCGACCGCTCGATGGCCGACCGCTATCCCTCGCAGCTCTCAGGCGGCCAGCAGCAGCGCGTGGGGGTCGCGCGCGGTCTCGCCGTCGACCCGAACATCCTGCTCATGGACGAGCCGTTCGGCGCCGTCGACCCGATCGTGCGCGCCGACCTGCAGCAAGAGTTGTTGCGACTGCAGCGCGAGCTCGACAAGACCGTTGTCTTCGTCACGCACGACATCGACGAGGCGTTCCTGCTCGGCGACCAGGTCGTCATTCTCGAGAAGGGCGGCCGCATCGCGCAGAAGGGCACCCCGGCCGAGATTCTCGCTAACCCCGCGAGCGAGTTCGTCGCGAGCTTCATCGGCGCCGATCGCGGCAAGCGCGCGCTGAGCATCCAGGTGGTCGACGGCGAGCGGGTGCTCGTCGATGGCGACGGCAATCTGGCAGGGCGTCTCGTGGAGGCGGGCCCGGCGTGACCTGGGTTCTCAACAACCTCGAGCTGATCCTGCAGCTGACGCTGGAGCACATCCGGCTGAGCATCCTGCCGATCGTGCTCGGGTTCGTCATCGCGATCCCGCTCGGTTGGCTCGCCTATCGCTACCGCCTCACGCGCGGGCTCATTCTCACGCTGGTCGGCCTGCTCTACACGATCCCCTCGCTCGCGCTCTTCGTGATCTTGCCGCCGCTGCTCGGCATCGGGTTCTTGAGCGAGGCGAACGTGCTCATCGCGCTCACGATCTACGCGGTCGCGATCATGGCGCGCTCGGTGGCCGAGGCACTGCAGAGCGTCGACCCCGACGTGCGGCAGGCGGCGACCGCGGTCGGCTACTCGAGCTGGAGCCGGTTCTGGACGGTCGACTTCCCCCTCGCAGGGCCCGTGCTGCTCGCCGGCCTGCGCGTCGTCGCCGTCAGCACCGTGAGCCTGCTCACGGTCGGCATCGTCGTGGGCGTGCAGAGCCTGGGCTACCTGTTCACGAACGGTTTCCAGCGCGGCATCGTCGAAGAGGTGCTCGCGGGCGTCGTCATGACCGTCATCGTCGCGCTGCTGTTCGACGGCGCGCTCGTGCTGCTCGGGCGGGCGCTCATGCCGTGGACCCGCGTCGGACGCCCGACGAACGGTCGATCGGTCGAGAGCCAGCAGGGCGTCGAGACACCCGATCTCGCTGTCGGTCGCGGCGTGCAGCAGGGAGCGCTGCGATGAATCTCTTCGTGGATGCGTGGCTGTGGCTCGCCGACCCCGTCAACTGGCAGGGCCCCGGGTCGATTCCTGTTCGCATCGGCGAGCACCTGTTCTACACGGGCCTCGCGATGGTCTGCGCGGCCCTCGTCGCGATCCCGCTCGGCTGGCTCATCGGGCACACGGGGCGCGGTCGAGAGCTCGCGGTGGGTATCTCGGGCGCCGCACGCGCCCTGCCGACCTTCGGCCTGCTGTTCCTGTTCGTCATGCTCATCGGCGTCACGCTACGCGGGCCGTCGACGGTGTTCGTGCTCATGCTGCTCGCGATCCCCCCGATCCTCGCGGGAGCCTACGCGGGCCTCGAGGTCATCGACCGGCGCACGATCGACGCGGCGCGATCGGTGGGCATGACCGAGTGGCAGATCCTCTGGAAGGTCGAAGTGCCGCTCGGTCTGCCGCTGCTCATCGGCGGGCTGCGCAGCGCGACCCTGCAGGTCGTCGCTACGGTGACGCTCGCGGCCTACGTCAACTTGGGCGGCCTGGGCTACGACATCGTCCAGGGGATCCAGCTGCGAAGCTACGACCAGATGCTCGGCGCCGCCATCCTCGTCATCCTGCTCGCTCTGCTGTTCGACGCGCTGTTCGCGGTGCTCGAGCGCTACGCCGTCCCGCGCGGAGTGCGCGCGGGGCGCGACATCGACGTTCGCACGTCGCCATCCGGGCGCCGCGCGACGGCGGAAACCTCCGCCACCACCTGAAGAGAAGAGAAGAACACATGTTCACAGCAAGGAACAAGGGCCGGTTCGCCATGACGGCGGCCGTGGTCGGGGCATCATTGGCCCTGGCAGGGTGTGCATCGGGCGACCCGCTGGCGCCCGAGCCGGATACGGATGCTCCTGCCGAGACGATCGTCATCGGCTCGCAGGCGTACTACTCGAACGAGATCATCGCCGAGCTCTACGCGCAGGCGCTCGAGGCCGGCGGCTTCGAGGTCGAGCGCAACTTCCAGATCGGGCAGCGCGACGCCTACATCCCGGCCCTCGAGGCCGGCGAGGTCGACCTGTTCCCCGAGTACACGGGCAACCTCCTGCAGTTCTGGAGCCCCGAGACCACCGCGACGCAGTCGGACGAGGTCTACGCCGAGCTGCTCACCGTGGTGCCCGAGGGCCTGCAGGCCCTCGACCAGTCGCCCGCGACCGATCAAGACAGCTACAACGTGACGGCCGAATTCGCCGAGGCCAACGGCCTCGAGACGATCGCCGACCTCGCGGGCGTCGAGGGCCTCATCCTCGGCGGCGCTCCGGAGCTCGAGGAGCGTCCGTACGGTCCCTCCGGCCTGCAGTCGGTCTACGGCGTCACCGTCGCCTTCCAGGCCACGGGCGACACCACGGTCGAGTCGCTGCTCGAGGGCATCGTGAACGTCGCCAACGTGTTCAGCGCCGACCCGCGCATCGGCCAGAACGGCCTCGTGACGCTCGCCGACCCCGAGGGCCTGTTCCTGGCCTCGAACGTCGTGCCGATCGCCTCGGCCGACCTTCCGCAGGAGGCTGTCGACATCATCAACGCCGTCAGCGCCGCGCTCACGCCCGAGGGCCTCGTCGCCCTCAACGTGCAGAGCACGGTCGACCAGCTCAGCTCGGCCGAGATCGCCACGCAGTGGCTGACCGAGAACGGGTTCCTCGGCTAGCCAGCCGCAGCATCCCTTCGCCGTGAGGGGCGGGCGCCGACTGGCGCCCGCCCCTTCCGCGTTCTCGAGGCGCGACGCTCAGTCGTCGCGCGTGCTCGCGTCTCCGTCGCCCGGATGGTCGGCGAAGCGCCCCACGTAGCGATCGAGCAGCTTCTTGACGGCGAAGACGAGCAGCCAGAAGCCGGCGATGACGGCCACGAAGATCACGGCCGCGTAATCGAGCTGCTCGGCGATGCTGCGGTAGCCCTCGGCGGCGGCCGACCCGACCGTCACGTAGGCGAAGGCCCACAGGATGCACGCCGGGGTGAGCCACAGCATGAACGTGCGGTAGCGCAGGCCGCTCATGCCCACGACGAGCGGGGTGAGCGAGTGCAGCACGGGCACGAAGCGCGAGATGAAGACGGCGATGCCGCCGCGGTGGTCGAGGAACCGCTCGGCGCGCTGCCAGTTCTTCTCGCCCAGGCGCCGGCCGAGGCGGGATGCCCGCAGGCGCGGCCCGAAGAACCGGCCGATCGCGAAGCCGAGCGAGGCGCCCGTGAGCGCCCCGACGATGACGGTGATCGTGAGCGCCCAGTACTCGGCGGGGGAGTCGACGGCGGTGCTCGCGACGAGCACGACGGTGTCGCCCGGCACGATGAGCCCGAGCAGGATCGTCGTCTCGAGCATGATGAACAGCCCGGCGAGCGCCGTGCGCAGCACGGGGTCGACGCCCTGCACGAGGTCGAGGATGGCGTCGAGCAGCTCGTTCACGCGGCGAGCCTATCGACCGCCCCTGTGGCGACGCCGATTCGGGACCTTCGGCCCCTGTGCGCCCGGGCGCGCGTTCCTAGGCTCGAACCGGCAGCGTCGCCGCGTCCCCCTTCCACCCCATCCCCGCAAGGCAGGTGACCCGCTCGTGGTCGAATGGCTCGATCCTCTTCTTCTGGCCCGGTGGCAGTTCGGTCTCACGACCCTGTACCACTTCCTCTTCGTGCCTCTCACGATCGGCATGGTCATCCTCGTCGCGATGTTCCAGACCGCCTGGGTGCGCACCTCGAAGCTGAAGTACCTACACCTCACGCGGCTGTTCGGCAAGATCTTCCTCATCAACTTCGCGATGGGCGTCGTGACGGGCATCGTGCAGGAGTTCCAGTTCGGCATGAACTGGAGCGACTACTCGCGCTTCGTCGGCGACGTCTTCGGCGCCCCGCTCGCGATGGAGGGCCTGCTCGCGTTCTTCCTCGAGGCGAGCATGATCGGTCTCTGGATCTTCGGCTGGGACAAGCTGCCGCAGAAGCTGCACCTCGCCGTCATCTGGCTGCTCGCGCTCTCGACGACGCTGTCGGCGTACTTCATCCTCGCGGCCAACGCGTTCATGCAGAACCCGGTCGGCTTCGAGATCAACGAGGAGCTGGGGCGAGCCGAGCTCACCGACATCGGTGCCGTTCTCACCAACCCCGTCGCACTCACCCAGTTCCCGCACACGATCTTCGCCTCCATCATGTTCGCGGCCGTCGTCATGGTCGCGGTCGCCGCCTACCACCTGTCGAAGAACCAGTACGTCGATGAGATGCGCACGGCGCTGCGCTTCGGGCTCGTCGTCAACGTCGTCGCGTTCGTCGGCGTCGCCCTCTCGGGCGACCAGCTGGGGCTCGTGATGGTCGCGACGCAGCCGATGAAGATGGCCGCCGCTGAGGCGCTCTACGAGACCACGGCGGGCGCATCCTTCTCGATCTTCACCTGGGGCACGCCCGACGGCTCGAGCGAGCTCTTCTCGATCCGCATCCCCTACGTGCTCTCATTCCTCTCGACGCACGACTTCGGCGGCACCGTCGAGGGCATCAACGACCTGCAGGCCCAGTACCAGACCGAGTTCGGCCCCGGCGACTACACGCCCATCATCTGGATCACCTACTGGAGCTTCCGGTGGATGATCGGCCTCGGCGCCCTCGCGGCCCTCATCTCGGTCGTCGGCCTGTGGCTGACGCGCGGTGGCCGGATGCCCGAGAAGACCTGGGTGTGGAAGGTCGCGATCTGGTCGGCCCCCGTGCCCCTCGTCGCGAGCCTCGTCGGCTGGATCTTCACCGAGATGGGCCGGCAGCCCTGGATCGTCTTCGGCCTCATGCGCACGGAGGACGGCGTCTCGCCGGGTGTCACGGGCCTCGAGGTGCTCATCTCGCTCATCGCCTTCACGCTCATCTACGGCGCGCTCGCCGTGGTCGAGTTCGGCCTCATCAAGCGCGCGGCCATCGATGGCCCGAAGGACTGGACGAGGTACAGCGACGGTTCCGGCACCGACAGCGCCGACGTCGACCCCGCGAAGCTCGCGACCGTCTACTAGGAACCCGGAGAGAAACGCATCATGGACCTCGCATACCTCTGGTTCGGAATCGTCGGATTCCTGTTCATCGGCTACTTCGTGCTCGACGGCTTCGACTTCGGCGTCGGCATGGCCCTGCCGTTCCTCGGCAAGGACGACACCGACCGGCGCGTCATGATCAACACGATCGGCCCCGTCTGGGATCTCAACGAGACCTGGCTCATCGTGGCGGGCGCCTCGCTCTTCGCGGCGTTCCCTTACTGGTACGCCACGCTCTTCGACGGCTTCTACCTCGCGCTGCTGCTCATTCTGCTCGCGCTCATCGCGCGCGGCGTCTCGTTCGAGTACCGCCGCCTGGGCAGGTCTGACCGGTGGAAGTCGTGGTTCGACGGGATGATCGTGGTCGGCTCCGCCGTTCCGGCGCTGCTGTGGGGCGTCGCCTTCGCGAACATCATCCAGGGCGTCGCGATCGACGAGTCGGGCACCTACACGGGCACGCTCTTCGACCTGCTCAACCCCTACGGCCTGCTCGGCGGGCTCACCACTCTCATGCTGTTCTTCACGCACGGCGTACAGTTCCTCGCCCTCAAGACCGACGGCGACCTGCGGCTGCGGGCACGGGCGCTCGCCGTGCGCTCGGGCCTCGTCACGATCGTCGTCGCTGCGGCCTTCCTCGTCTGGACCGTGCTGCAGCACCTCGACATCGCCCACCTGCCGGTGCTCGTCGGGCTCGCCGCGGCGGCGGCCGTGGCCCTCATCGGCTCGTGGGTCGCCAACCGGGCGGGGGCCGAGAAAGCCGCCTTCGGGCTCATGGCCGCGACGATCGCGCTCGCTGTCGCGAGCATCCTGGCCGCCCTGTACCCGAACGTGATGCCGTCGACGACCGACCCGGCCTTCAGCCTCACGATCGAGAACGCCTCGAGCTCCGACTACACGCTGCAGGTCATGACCTGGGTCGCCGTCGTGATGATGCCGCTTGTGCTCGCGTACCAGGGGTTCACCTACTGGGTGTTCCGCAAGCGGGTCACGCGCGCGTCGATCCCCGTGGCCGCGCACTGAAGCCGCTCGATCCGCGCCTGCTGCGCACCGCGTCGGCCGCCCGCACCCTGCTGGCGGCCGGTGCGGTCGTCGCTGTCGCGCACACGGCGAGCATCATCGCGTTCTGCTGGTTCGCGGCCCAGTCGATCACCGGCGTCGTCGACGGCGTGCCGGTCGCGCAGCTGGGCGGGCCGATCATCGCGACGGCGGTCAGCATCCTCGTGCGCGCGCTCACGCAGGCGCTGCTGGATGCTCTCGCCGTGCGCGGCGCCGCCCGAGTCAAGAGCCAGCTGCGCGCACGAGTCATCGCGGCCGTCGACGCCGGCGGCTCCCGGCTGCTCGGCACGACGTCGAGCGCTCGCGTCGCGACGCTGCTCGGGCAGGGCCTCGACGCTCTCGACGGCTACATCGGGCGGTACCTGCCGCAGCTGATCCTCACGGCGGTCGCAACCCCGATCATCGTCGGGGTGCTGCTGCTCGCCGACATCGCGACGGGCATCACGGTCATCCTGACCCTGCCGATCATCCCGGTCTTCATGGTGCTCATCGGGCTGTCGACGCGCGCGGTGCAGCGTCGGCAGTGGCAGCAGCTCGGCGCTCTCGCCCAGGGGTTCCTCGAGGTCGTGCAGGGTCTGTCGACGCTCATGGTGTTCGGTCGCCAGCACCGGCAGGTCGAGCGCATCGCCGCGGTCACCGACGAGTACCGGCGGCGCACGATGCGCGTGCTGCGCCTGTCGTTCCTGTCGGGATTCGCGCTCGAGCTCGCGGCGAGCCTGTCGGTGGCGCTCGTCGCGGTATCGATCGGCATCCGGCTCATCGACGGCGACATCGCGCTCGCCCTCGGTCTCTTCGTGCTCGTGCTCGTGCCCGAGGCCTACCTGCCGATCCGGCAGGTCGGTGCGCAGTTCCACGCGGCGAGCGAGGGCATCGCGGCCGCCGACGACGTGCTCGCGCTCCTCGACGGCACCGGGTCGCCCGGCCCGGCGCCGTCGGCCGACCTCCCGGGTGCACGAACGGTGTCGCCCGGTCACCCGGTGCCGGCGCTCGCCGTGCGCGAGCTGACGGTGCGCCGCGGTGATCGTGTGGTCGTCGACCGCCTCACGGCCGCGTGGATGCCCGGCACCCTGCTCGCCGTCACCGGCCCGAGCGGCGCGGGCAAGAGCTCGTTGCTCGGCGCACTGCTCGGCCTCGTCGAGCACGAGGGCGTGGTCGAGCTCGACGGATTCCCCGCGCCGCCCGCCGCCCGCCTCGCCCGCCTCGCGTGGGCGGGCCAGCGCCCCGATCTCACGGGCGGCCCGCTCGATGAGGTGGTCGGGCTCGGCGCCACGACGATCGACCCCGCCCGGGTGACGGCCTCGCTGCAGTGGGCGGGCGCCGACGATGTTCCGCGCGGCACCGTGCTGGGCGCCGCCGGTGAGGGGCTCTCGGGCGGCCAGGCGCAGCGCGTCGCGCTCGCTCGGGCGCACTACCGGGCGATCGACCGCGACTGCCGCGTCGTGCTCGTCGACGAGCCCACGTCGGCGCTCGATGCGGCGAGCGAGCAGCGCGTCATCGACGGTCTGCTCGCGCTCGCCGCCGACGGTCGCCTCGTGATCGTCGTGACGCACCGTCGGGCCGTCATGGCGGCCGCCGATGTCGTGCTCGCTCTCGAGCCGTCGACGGTCGCGGCCGCGCCCTCGCACCGAGCGGGGGTGCGATGACGACCACGATCGAACCGGCGGCCGCCCGTGATGCGCGGCGCGCGGTGCTGCGCGCATCCCTGCCCCCGCTGCGGGCGTTCGCTCCGGCGCTCGCGCTCGGGGTGCTCGCGAGCGGCTCGGCCGTCGCGCTGCTCGCGACGAGCGCGTGGCTCATCGCGCGCTCGGCCGAGCAGCCGCCCATCCTCTTCCTGGGGTTCGCGATCGTCGGGGTGCGCGCCTTCGCGCTGGGGCGGGCCGTGTTCCGCTACCTCGAGCGGCTCGTCGCGCACGACGCCGCGTTCCGCGCCCTCAGCACCCTGCGGGTGAGCGTCTTCCGGCGCCTGCTTCCCGTGGCACCCGACGGCGTGCGCGGCGTGCGGCGGGGCGACCTGCTCACCGCGCTCGTGCGCGACGTGGATGCCCTGCAAGACCTGCCGCTGCGCGTGCTGCAGCCTCTCGTCACGGCTCTCACGGTCGCGGGGCTCAGCGTCGTCGGCGTCGCGTGGCTCTCACCGGCGGCGGCGCTCGTGCTACTCATCGGCCTGCTCGTCACGAGTGCGGCCGCCGTCGCGGTGCTGCAGGGGCTCAGCCGCGACGCCGATCGGCGCATCGCGCCCCTGCGCGCCGCGCTCGCCGACGCGGTGCTCGAATACCTCACGCGCTGGGAGACCCTGCGGGCGTTCGGCGCCGACGAGGCGCAGCGCGCGCGCGTCATCGACCTCGACGGGCAGCTGCGGCACGCCCAGACCCGGCAGTCGGCCGCGGCCGGCAGCGTCGCGGCCCTGTTCACTCTGGGGGCCGGGGTCACGCTGCTCGCGACGCTGCTCGTGACGGAGCCGTCGCTCGTCGCCGCGGCGATCACGGGCCCGCAGCTCGTCATGCTCGTGCTCGTGCCGCTCGCCGTGCTCGAGGTGGTCGCGGCCCTGCCGGGCGCGCTCTCGGCGTGGTGGCGGGTGCGGGCGAGCGCCGATCGCATCGCGCAGGTGATCCCCGATACCGTGCCGAGCGCGTTGCCGACCCCGCCCGCGGTCGCGGAGACCCTGCCGAGCGGGCCGCTCGCCCTCCACCTGCGCGGGGTGAGTGCCGGCTGGCCGGGCGCGCCCGCACCCGCGATCGTCGGCGTCGACCTCGATCTCGCCCCCGGCGACCGCGTCGTCGTCGACGGCTCGAGCGGCGCCGGCAAGACGACGCTCGCGCACGTGCTCGTGCGCTTCCTCGATCACGACGGCAGCTACACCCTCGGCGGTGTCGACGTGCATGCGCTGCACCCGGACGAGGTGCGCCGTCACGTCGTGCTGTGCGAGCAGAGCCCGCATCTCTTCGATGAGAGCATCCGCCAGAATCTGCTCTTCGCGCACGACACCGCGACCGATTCCGACCTGCTCGCGGTGCTCGAGCGTGTCGGGCTGGGGGAGTGGTGCCGCGCCCGAGGGGGGCTGGATGCTCCCGTCGGCGAGCGGGGGCGCCTGGTGAGCGGCGGGGAGTCGCAACGCATCGCCCTCGCCCGTGCGCTGCTGACCGACGCCCCCGTGCTGGTTCTCGACGAGCCGACCGCGAACGTCGATCCCGAGCGTGCCGAGAGCCTGCTCGAGCAGCTGCTCGGCGCCGCCGCCAGCCCCGACCGCGCCGTGCTCGTCATCTCGCACACACCGGTGCCCGACCGTCTCGTGACGGCGCGGGTGCACCTGCCGGTGACCCAGTAGGCTGGGCGCGCCACCGCAACGCTGTCCGACCCCCTCAAGGAAGAGGCATCTGATCATGGTGCGCACCACTGGCCCTGCTCCCAGTTTCACCACGAGTGACGACGGAGTTCCCGTATACCGCCCGGGCCTCGACGAAGACCCCGATGCTCCGCGGGCGATGCGCCTCGAGCGCGACTCGCTCGGCGAGATGCTGATTCCGGCCGACGCATACTGGGGCATCCACACCGCGCGCGCGCTCGAGAACTTCCCCATCACGCGTCGTGCGCTCTCCAACCATCCGAACCTCGTCATCGCTCTCGCGATGGTCAAGCAGGCCGCGGCCCGCGCGAACAAAGAGATCGGGGTGCTGCGCCCCGTGCGGGCCGACCTCATCGACGAGGTCTGCCAAGAGATCATCGACGGCCAGCTGCACGACCAGTTCGTGCTGGGCGTGCTGCAGGGCGGTGCGGGCACGAGCACGAACATGTGCGCGAACGAGATCATCGCCAACCGCTGCCTCGAGATCATGGGCCACGAGAAGGGCGACTACGCGAACTTTCATCCCATCGACCACGTCAACCGCAGCCAGTCGACGAACGATGTCTACCCGACCGCCATCAAGCTCGCCATGGTGTTCAGCCTAACGAGCCTGCTCGACGAGCATCGCCTGCTCATCGACTCGTTCGCGGCGAAGGGGCAGGAGTTCGCGCAGATTCTCAAGGTCGGCCGCACGCAGATGCAAGACGCGGTGCCGATGACGCTCGGGCAGGAGTTCCGCGGCTTCGCCACGACCCTCGGCGAAGACCAGGAGCGCTTGAGCGAGATCATCCCGTGGCTCAACGAGATCAACATGGGCGCGACGGCCATCGGCACCGGCATCACGGCCGATCCGCGCTACGCCGAGGCCGTGCGTCGCCACCTGAGCGAGATCTCCGGCTACACGATGGTGACCTCTCCCGACCTCATCGAGGCGACGAGCGATACGGGCATCTTCATGACCGTGTCGGGAACCCTCAAGCGCGCGGCCGTGAAGCTCTCGAAGATCTGCAACGACCTGCGCCTGCTCTCGAGCGGCCCTCAGGCCGGCTTCGGCGAGATCAACCTGCCGCCGCGCCAGGCGGGCAGCTCGATCATGCCCGGCAAGGTCAACCCCGTGATTCCCGAGGTCGTCAACCAGGTGGCGTTCTCGATCATCGGGGCGGATGCCACGGTGACCGCCGCGGTCGAGGGCGGCCAGCTGCAGCTCAACGCCTTCGAGCCGGTCATCGCCACGAGCATCATGCAGTCGCTCGCGTGGATGTCGAACGCGTGCCGCACGCTGCGCCTCAACTGCATCGACGGCATCACCGCGAACGAGGAGCGCCTGCACGAGATGGTCGAGGCGAGCGTCGGCGTCGTCACGGCGCTCACCCCCTACATCGGCTACCAGGAGTCGGCTGCGCTCGCCTACGAGGCTCTCGCCTCGAAGGTGCCGATCCGCCAGCTCGTCATCGAGCGGGGGCTCATGACCGCGGAGGAGATCGGCAAGGTGCTCTCGCCCGAGCGCCTCAGCGGGGTGGTGCCCGCGACGGGGGCGATCCCCCTGCCGATGGTGGCGCCCGAGAACTGAGCTTCGAGCGTCCGAGCGGCGCCGTTCAGGGAGCGCGGCGCTGCGCGGGCGGCGCGGCGCGCCAGAGGTGCAGCGTCGCGTACGAGCGCCACGGCGCCCAGCGCTCGCCGAGCGCCGCCGCCTCGCTCGCGGTGGTGGCCGCTCCGCGCGCGCGCAACGAGCGCAGCAGCACGAGGTCGGTATCGAGCAGCAGGTCGGGTGAGCCGAGAACCCGAAGGGCGACGTAGTCGGCCGTCCACGGGCCGATGCCGGGCATCCGCAGCAGGCGCTCGCGCAGCTCGGGCGTCGTGAGCCCGACGTCGAGCGCGAGCGCCCCCGTGGCGAGGGCCTCGGCCGTCTCGATCACCGTGCGCACCCGGCGCGCCGGCCCGCGCAGCACCGCGGCACCATGCTGCGCGATGAGCGCGGGGGAGGGGAACCTCTGCAGCACCCCTTCCTCGGTCGGCTGACCCAGATCGGCGGCGAGCCGGCCGAGCACCGTGCGGGCGGCCGGCAGCGAGATCTGCTGGCCGACGATCGTGCGCAGCAGGGTCTCACCGGGGTCGACGGCGCCGGGGATGCGGATGCCGGGCGCCGCGGCGACGAGCGGGCCGAGCAGCGCATCGCGCCCGAGCTCGGCGTCGATCGCGGCCGCGTCGGCGTCGAGGTCGAACCAGCGCCGGATGCGCGCCGTGAGCGGTGCGACGTCGGCGAGAGCGGCGAGCGTCGCCGACACCCGCACGCCGGGCCGGTCGGCGTCGAGCACGACGCGGGCGAGCGCGGGGCCGTGCGGCAGCTCGATCCAGCGCTCGATGCCACGGGGGCGGCCGTCATCACCGGTCAGCATCCGCTCGACACCCGTGACGGCGTGGTCGCTGATGTACTGCAGCACGCCCGCCCCGTCGAAGGGCTCCCGCGCGGCGAGCCGCAGCGACACCGCGGTGCCCGGCGCGGAATCGACGGCGTCGGCGCGGCGCGGAGCGGTCGCCTCGCCGACGCCGTCGCGCCCCGTTCGGGCGAGCGCCCGCAGCGCGAGCGGGGCGAGCCCGTAGACCTCGCGCACGGTGTCGTTGCACTGGCGGATGCTCGCGAAACCCGCCGCGAACGCCACCTGCGACACCGGCAGATCGGTGCCCGCGAGCAGGGTGCGGGCGGTCTCGGCTCGGTGGGCGCGCGCGAGCGCGAGCGGCCCGGCGCCGAGTTCGGCGGTCAGCACTCGCGAGAGCTGCCGCGTGCTGTAGCCGAGCCGGTGCGCGAGCCCCGGAACACCGTCGCGCTCGACGACGCCGTCGAGGATGAGGCGCATGGCCCGACCAGCGAGGTCGTCGCGCAGGTTCCAGTCGGGATTCCCGGGCACGGCGTCCGGCTGGCAGCGCTTGCAGGCCCGCAGCCCCGCCTCGTGGGCGGCCGCCGCTGTCGGATAGAACCGCACGTTGTGCGGGCGCGGCGTCGTGGCCGGGCAGCTCGGTCGGCAGTAGATGCCCGTGCTGTGCACCCCCGCGATGAACTGCCCGTCGAAGCGCGCATCGCGCGCGGCGAGCGCGCGGTAGCAGCGATCGTGATCGAGAACGGGCATGCGCTCAGCGTGCCAGGCTCCGGATGCCCGCACCAGCGGGAATCGGACACCACCGCACCCCTGCCCTCCGTGCTGTGCCCGCCGCTACAGTTGCCCTCATGACCGCGCCGTCCGCCCCCGAGGGCCAGCATCCGACTCCCGACTACACCTCGACAGGCACGGGCCTCGCCTCAGCGCCCGCCCCCGCCGCAGCACCGCAGGAGGTCGCCCTCGAGACCCGGGAGGTCGTGCGGCCGGGCCTGACGGTGCCCCCGCGTCGATCGAACGTCGGCCTCATCATCGCGGCCGTGTTCGGCTTCATCGTGCTCGCCCTCGTGCTGCTCTTCGTGCTCGCGTACCTGTTCGTGGGGCTGGGCCCTGCCGGTGTCGTCATCGGCGGCATCATGGCGCTCGTGCCGCTGACGATCGTGTTCTGGGGCATCCGCTGGATCGATCGGTGGGAGCCCGAGCCTCGCGGTGCCCTGGTCTTCGCGTTCCTGTGGGGTGCGGGGGTCAGCGTGCTCATCGCGCTCATCGTCGACGCCGAGATCCAGAACGTCATCGCCGCATCAGGGCTCGGCGAGTTCGGGGCCGAGTTCTTCGGTGCTGCGATCCAGGCACCCATCGTCGAGGAGGTCGGCAAGGGCCTCGGGGTGCTGCTGCTGTTCTTCGCCGTCCGTCGGCACTTCGACGGCCCCGTCGACGGCATCGTCTACAGCGCGTGGGTGGCCGGCGGGTTCGCGTTCACCGAGAACATCCTCTACTTCGGCAGCGAGCTCGCCTCCGGCGGTGCGGCGAGCACGCTCGAGGTGTTCTTCATCCGCGGCATCATGTCGCCCTTCGCCCACGTCATGTTCACGGCGTTCATCGGCGCGGCGATCGGCTTCGCCGCGCAGCGCCCCGGCTGGTTCCGGGGCATCGTCGCGTTCGCCATCGGTCTCATCCCCGCCGTGCTGCTGCACGCGTTCTGGAACGGGGTGCTGTTCTTCATCAGCGACTTCTACGGCTACTACCTGCTCGTGCAGGTTCCCATGTTCCTCGTCGCCGTGTGGCTCGTCTCCATGCTGCGGAAGCAGGAGCAGCGGGTCACCTTCGAGCGACTCACCGAATACGCCCAGGTCGGCTGGTTCCACCCCGACGAGGTCGCCATGCTGTCGAGCCCCAGCGGGCGCCGCACGGCCATGAGCTGGGCGCGCGCGAACGGCATGGCCCCGCTCATGAAGACGTTCATCCGCGACGCGACGCGCCTCGCCTACGCGCGGCACCGGCTGCTGGGCGACCGTGATTCGATCGGGACCCGGGCCGATGAGGCCGACCTGCTGCACCGGGTCGCCGCATCCCGGCACGCACTGCGCGGGGCGGCTCCGGCCCCCGCGGCGTAGGCGGGGGCGGCTCAGCGCAGGTAGCTGCTGACGATGCCGCCCACCCAGACGATGAGAAACACGGCGATCACCGCGATGCCGACCCACGAGACGCCCCGCCGCAGCCGTTGACCCTGCGGCGCGACGATGTTCGCGGCGAACTGCCCGATGCGCTCATCGACGTAGCGGTCGGTCTGCGTGAGCGTCTTCGCCCCCACCGTCGAGACGATGCCGAGCAGTCGCTGGTACGTGGCCGGGTCAGCGAGCGGGAACGGACGGGCGCTGTAGACGAGCATCCACCGATCGATGATCTCGACGTCGTAGGGAGCCGCTTCGTCGATCAGCAGCGCCATCAGGTCGGGGGTGAACACGTAGAGGGCATCGCGCTCGTACTCGGCCGGGCAGTAGAGCGTGAAGTACCGGTCGAAGTCGCCCTCGAGCGACAGCACCTGATCGCGCGAGAACACGGCGGGCAGGTTCGTCGACCCCATGAGCCCGTTGTTGGCCCGCGAGTCGAGCAGCATGTGGGGCAGTGCCCGATCGAGATGCAGCGCCAAGAACCCCCAGTGGTGGGTCGTGCGGCTCTTGCCGCTGCCGGTGACGTAGCGATAGTTGCCGAAGTCGAGATAGCGATCATCGGTCGTGCGGAAGTGATCGGTGACCTGGCGCGACGAGCCGATGCCGAAGATCGCGCCGGGGTACGAGGGCCCCTCGCTCACGGGTTCGTAGAGCAGCCCGTTCGCCGCGGCGAAGCGCGACATCCGCAGTCGTCGCTCCCAGTCGAAGCGCCGTGCGAGCAGGGCGCGCACCACGAGCACGGTGACGACGACGATGATGACGAGCGGTGGCAGCACCCCCGCCAGCTCGACGGGGTCGAGTCGCCCGGTCGACACCGCGACGAGCGACACGAGGGCTGGCACGAGCAGCGAGAAGCCCAGCGCGACCACCATGAACCCGCCGAGCACCCAGCTGGCGATGAGCACGATCTGCTCCGACTGCGCAGCCGGTCGCGCGGCCATCGTCGCGCGCCGGAACGCGATCACCTCGTCGCGGGTCGGCGCCACGAACAGCGGCGAGTAGTCGATCGTGCGGTCCACAGCGTCATGCTGGCACGCCTCCCGCCTCGGGCGGAAGCCGGTCAGGTGACGGGAGGCCTGAACGCAGACTCGCCGCCCAGTGGCGGGGCGATGCCTCCGGCGCACCTGGGCGGCGAGTTGATCTTGTCCCAGTGTGCGCGCTCGGTCGTCCGCCCGTCAATGGGGGGAGGCCGCATCGGGGTGCTCTTGCTAGCCTGTCGAAGGTCGAGCCGCGCTCATGGTCGCGGTCGAAGGCCCGAGGAGTGACGCGCGATGCCGACCTGTTCCGTGTGCGCCGCGCCCCTGCGGCCCGGAGCTCGATTCTGCACGCGCTGCGGAGCGCCCGTGCACGCCGCGCCGACTCCGCCGTCTCCGCCGCCTCCGTCGAGCCCATCGGCCCCGTCCGCTCCGTCGGTTCCGCCGAGCCCGGCGGCCCCGCTTCCCCCGGTGCCGGATGCGGAACCGGAGCCCGTCATCCCGGCCCGCATCCCGACGCGCGGGCGCATGACGCCTCCGCCGGCACGCAGCGCGGCAGCGACCTGGGCCCTCGTCACCGGTGTCGCTCCGCTGCTCGTCTCGATCACCGGCAATCTCGTCGCCGCGCAACTGGGTGCCGCCGCGCTCGCCCGCGTGGCGGAAGGCGACCCGCAGGGCGCGTGGGCACCCGTGCTCGTGACGCTCGCTCTCGTCTTCGTCGTCAACGCCGGCCTGTTGACGATCTGCCTGATCGCCGGCGGACGGGGTCTGCGCGAAACGGCGAACGGCATCACGCGCGGGCGGGGGCTCGCGGTGGCGGGTCTCGCCGCAGGCGGCGTGAACCTCGTGCTGTGGGTCGCGGGGCTCGTCGTGAGCATCAGCGGCCTCGGTCCGGTGCTGGCCTGAGAGCAGGCTCCCAGCAGACTGCCAGGTTCAGGCGCATCCGAACGGGCACCTCCGCGAGAAGTAGTAGGTGAAGGCACTTCCGCCCGACGCCCCGATAGGGGAACGCCCTTTCGGGGGCCCTACCAAGGAGGAACCATGCGCAACCGTATTCTCGCGGGGCTGGGCGTTGCCGCCCTCGCCACCGTCGGCGTCGCCGCCCCGGCGACCGCCCTCAGCCCCACCCAGGCCGACCTGTGGCTCGTCCACGCCTTCCCCGGCCTGACGGTCGACATCATGATCGACGGCCCCGGCTCGGCCGACCAGATGCTCCCCGGTGTCACCCCTGAGACCGTCGCTCCGCTGGTGAACCTTCCGGCTGGCGACTACACCGTCACGGTGTTCGAGGCGGGCACCTCGACCGTCGCCATCGGTCCGGCGACGATCAACCTCGCCGCGAACACCTCGTACTCGGCGGTCGCGCACCCGAACGCGTCGGGCACCCCGACCCTGACCCGCTTCACGAACGACCTCTCGCCGATCGCTGCGGGCGAGACCCGTGTCGTCGTGCGCCACACCGCTGAGGCTCCCGCTGTCGACGTGCTCGCGGGCACGAACGAGCTGTTCACCGGTGTGACCTCGGGTCAGCAGGGCGGCGTCGACGTTCCCGCCGGCACCTACCCGATCTCGGTCGAGGTGTCGCCCAGCGGCCCCGTCGCCATCGGCCCGGCCAACCTGACGTTCGCGGCGGGCACGGCCTACTTCGTGCACGCCTTCGGTGCGGACCTCGACCTGCCCTACGGGGTCGTGTCGTTCCCCATCTCGGGCCTCGGTGAGAGCCCGGCTGGCGTTCCCGCCGGTTCGGCGGGTCTGGCCGCGGAGAACGGCGTCAACGGCGGCCTCGTCGCCGGCCTCGGCGCGCTGCTGCTGGGCCTCATCGCCGCTGGCACCGTCATCGCCCGTCGCGTCTCGGCCTCGGCCGCTCGCTAAGCACCGATGATGTCAACGAGAAGCAGGGGGGCGGGCGCGGCGCTCGCCACGGTCGCCCTCCTGCTCCTCGCCGGATGCTCGACTGCGCCGAGCGAGCGATCGCTCGGCCAGCCGGGCTTCGGCGTTGAAGGCCAGAAGCTTGCGGTCGCTTGGGAGGATGTTTCCGTCTCGATCGACGAGCTCGTGCCGGTCGCCGAGCCTGTCCGGCTGTCGATTCCCGCGCTCGACATCGACATGGGGGTCGAACCGCATGGTCTCGATGACCGCGGCCAGATGTCTCTGCCGCGCAGCCCGTTCACGGCCGGGTGGTATTCCTACGCGGCTGCACCCGCGAGCGATGAAGGGGCAACCGTCATCGCCGCCCATGTCGACTCGCTCGATGAGGGCCGAGGGCCCTTCGCTCAGCTTCGCACGGCGGAGGTCGGCACCGAGGTGAGCATCACCGACACCGACGGCGCGGGCCACGTCTACCGCATCGTCTCGGTGGAGCGCATCCCCAAGGGCGAGGTGCCCTGGGATCAGTACTTCAGCACCACCGGCGCCCCTCGACTGGTGCTCGTGACCTGCGGGGGCGAGTACGACCCCGGCTACGCCTCGGGCGTCGGCCGCTATGAAGACAACTACATTGTGACGGCCGAGAGGGTCTCATGACAGGCACGGCGGCTACGATGACGGCACCGGATGCGCGCAGCATCCGCCCGTCATCGAGTCGAGGAGGTGCGACCGCCGTGTCCACCGCTCTCGACGATGCCACCGAGCTCGCCCTCCGCTTCGCCGCGGGTGACGAGCGGGCCTTGGCCGAGATCTACGGCCAGTGGTCGTCGCTCGTCTACTCGCTGGCCGTGCGGTCGCTCGGTGACGCGACCGACGCGGAAGACGTGACCCAGAAGGTCTTCGTCGCCGCCTGGCAGGGCCGGGAGCGTTTCGACCCCGCGCGCGCTTCGGTCTCCGCCTGGCTCGTCGGCATCACGCGGCACACGATCGCCGACACCCACCAGGCGCGCAGTCGTGAGCGCTCGATCACCGAGCAGGTCGCGGCGATCACGGGTGACGAGATGGCGCCCGCGCCGGAGACCGACCTCGCCGATCGTCTGCTGATCGCGGACGAGATGGCGCGCCTCGACCCGCTGCCGCGGGCCGTCGTGCGCCTCGCATTCTTCGATGACCTCACCCACCTGCAGATCGCCGAGCGTCTCGGCATCCCGGTCGGCACGGTCAAGTCGCACATCAGACGCAGTCTGAGCAAATTGAGAGGACGCCTGGAGGTGAGTCATGGAGCACACTGACCCCGACGCGCTGGCACTGGTCGCCCTGGGCGAGCCCCTGACCGACCCCCGCGTTATCGAGCACGTGTCGCAGTGCGACTCGTGCCGTCACGAGATCGAGGCGCTGCGCTCGACCGTCTCGGTCGCGCGTTCGTCGATCGGCGAAGCCGAGCTGCTGTCGCCGCCCGCACGGGTGTGGCAGTCGGTGCGCGCCGAGCTCGGCCTCGCGGCCGACCTCGAACCGACCGTGGTGCCCGCTCCCGTCACCGTGGCGGCCGCGGCCAGCGCACCGGCTCCGGTCGCGTCGCTCGACGCCGCGCGCGAGCGCCGCTCGAACATCCGTCGGTTCATCGCGCCGATCGCGGCGTCGGCCGCCGCCGCCGCCCTCGTGGCCGGCGGCGTGCTCTGGTGGGGTGCCGCGGCTCCGCGCGACGCCGGGCAGCTCATCGCGTCAGCACAGCTGGATGCTCTTCCCGACTGGCCCGCCGCGACCGGTCAGGCGACCGTCGCCGAGCGCGCCGACGGGGCGCGCGTCGTGCAGGTCTCGCTCGATGCCGAGGTTGGTGAGGGAGTCGTGCGTGAGGTGTGGCTGCTGACCGAGAACGTCGACGGGCTCATCAGCCTCGGCTACCTGACGGGTGCCTCGGGTGAGTTCGTCGTGCCGGCCTCGGTCGATCTCGCGCGATTCTCGGTCGTCGACATCAGCGCGGAGCCGCTCGACGGCGACCCCACGCACTCCGGAGACTCCATCGTGCGCGGGGCCCTCGACGTCTGAGACGTGCCGAACTAGGCGGCGGCCGCCTCGACCGGCGCAGCGGTCTGGGCGCCCTTCTTGGGCGGGAGCGAGAACAGCGTCGCGACGCCGATGGCGATGAGGATCCAGCCGCCGAAGATCACGAACGTGACGATCGCGACGCCCGGCAGGGTGAAGATCACGATGCCACCGATGATCGAGATGACGCCGGAGACGATCGACAGCCAGCGCGGCAACGCGGTGCGGCCCGTGATGCCGCCGGCGATGGCAGCGACGCCGTCGAAGATCCAGCCGAAGCCGATGACGAAGGCGAGCACGAGCAGCGACTGGGCGAGGTTGTTGAGGGCGATGATGCCCGCGACGATGATGAGCACGCCCATGATGCCGACGAACCAGCGGATGCCCGTGCTGAGCGAATCGCTCGTGAACGCGACCACGAGCCGGAAGATGCCGCTCACGACGAGGTAGGCGCCGAACAGCAGCGCGACGGTGACGAGCGTCGCGCCCGGCCACACGAGCGCGGCGATGCCGAGCGCGATCGCGGAGATCGCCGAGGCGATGACGAAGCCGCGCTCGAGCACGACGGGGGAGGGGGCAGCGGTGGTCACAGCCATGGTCTTCCTGCTTTCGGATGAGAGGAGCACGAGCGCGAGATGCCCGCGTCTGTCGTCAGCCTAGACGCGGGAGGGCTCGGGGCCGAGAGCGAATCTCCGACCCGAGATCTCGGTCGGGCGGATGCGCACCCAGCGGTACTTGAGGGTCGGGATCCACGGGGTGAGGCCGAGCAGTTCGGCCGCATCCATCTCGCTCTGCCGCTCCACGCGCTCGGCGCGCCCCTTGACGACGACGCTCCAGGCCTCGCTGTCATCGTGGTCGTCGATTTCGAAGGCGACGCGGTCGTTGATCGCGAGCTCGAGGAGCTTGGTGCCGGGGGCGGTGCGGAAGTAGATGGCGGGTGTCGCATCGACGGCGTAGTTGATGGGGAAGATGTCGACGGTGCCCGCCGCGCTCGCGGCGATGCGCCCGAGGTCGCGCGAGCGGAGCAGCTGCCAGCACTGGTCTGTCGTCAGCTCGGTGATCCCCCCGAATCCCATGACCATGGCAGCGCTCCTCTCGACGTCTTCATTCCAGCGCGCCGGGCGGCGGACGAGTAGGGCCGAAGGTCCCGATGCCTAGGCTGGAGCCATGACTGCGTCGTCGATCGCCTCCCGTGTCGTTCGCTACCACGAGTTCGGTGGTCCCGAGGTGCTGCGCATCGACCAGCTCGACGCCCCGCCCCCGGGCGAGGGGGAGGTGCGCGTCCGGTTCGCGGCCGGAGGGCTCAACCCGGTTGACTGGAAGATCCGCTCCGGGCGCTCCCGCATCCAGCTGCCCTTGCCCGTCGCGGTGGGCCGCGAGTTCTCGGGCGTGATCGAGGCGGTCGGGCCGGGCGTCGACGACCTCGCGGTGGGGGATGCCGTCTTCGGCTCGATCCCGCAGGGCGCGTTCGCCGACTGGGTGCTCGCGCCGGCCTCCGTCGTCGCCCGTGTGCCCGAGGGGGTGCCGCTCGAGGTGGCGGCCGGGCTCGCGCTTGCCGGCCAGACGGCGTGGGACGCCCTCGAGTCTCAGGGGCTGGACGCGGGCGATTTGATCGTCGTCAGCGCGGCGGCCGGGGGAGTGGGCGGCATGCTCGGCCAGCTCGCGGTGGCCCGCGGCATCCGCGTCATCGGCACGGCGGGTGCGGGCAACCACGAGTGGCTGCGGTCGCGGGGCATCGAGCCCGTGCTCTACGGCGAGGGGCTTCGCGAGCGACTGGCGAGCCTCGCTCCTGAGGGCATCACGGCCGTGTTCGATCAGTTCGGGCCCGAGACGATCGAGGCCGCGCTCGCGCTGGGCGTTCCGCCGGAGCGCATCAACACGATCGCCGCCGACGCCAGCGCCTACGGGGTGCGCAACGTCGGGCGCGGGGCCGTGCACCCGCCGACGCTGGATGCCCTCGCCGCGCTCGTCGCCGACGGCACGCTCGACGTGCCGATCGCCGCGACCTACCCGCTGAGCGAGGTGCGTGCCGCCTTCGCGTTCCTGGAAGCCGGGCACCTGCGCGGCAAGGTCGTGGTGACGGCCGACTGATCAGGTCGTGGGCGGGCTCGCCGTGACGGAGCCCGAGACCTCGCACACGGCGGCGAGGGTGTTGTAGACCGTTCCGAACTTCTGCAGGTTGCGGTGCAGCAGCTCGACCCGGTGCGCGGGCTCGGTCGTGACCAGGTGCAGGGTGTACTCGATGGCGGTGAACCGCGGCGGGGCATCCTGCCGGTGCATCGTCACCTCGACCCGCACGCTCTCGTAGGCGAACGGCAGCATCGTGCTCGAGCGCGCGACGTTCTTGAGCAGGCACGCCGCGAAGGCCCCGGCGAGCAGCTCGGCCGGGCCGGGGTGCGTCGAGGGGGCATCCGGTTGCCAGCGGGTGTCGAGGGCGATCTCGTCGCCCGCCGCAAGCACCATCGACGCGGCGGCATCGGCGCGAGCGGTGACGCGGTAGGTGAGCGGTGCCGCGGTCACGACAGGCTCGACCCGAGAGCGCCGGTGACGTAGGGCACGAGCCAGATCGCCCACACGACCACCGAGAAGCGGTGGAACCGATGCAGCTCGGCTTCGCGCCCGCGCACGAGCACGACGACGGCCCACAGCAGGTGCACGGCCATGAGCACGAGCGCGATCACGCCGCTCACCGCCATGACCTGGTTCAGGATGCTGGGCTCGACCCCGTCGACCCGGTTCTGCTCGGCGATGAGGCTCATGAGGTAGGTGCCGCTCGCGTCGGCCGCGAGCCCCAGCCCGAAGAAGGCGGTGTGCCAGGGCTTGAGCACCTTCTGAGCGCGCTCGGCCCACACGCCGATCGTGTAGAAGACGAGGGCGAGGGTGATGAGGATGATGGCGGGAAGCAGCATGCGGCCAGTCTGCTGGGTGGTGTCGTCGCGCGCGAGATGCGCGGGGCAGATCAGGACGAACGTCCTGCGGCCGCGGGCGTAGCCTGAGCCTCGTGCGCCCGACCTTCCGCCCGCTGCCCGCCTTCACCCCGTACCTCGTCGTGGCGGTCGTGCACCTCGCCGCGATCGCCGCGGGCCCGCCCGGCCTCGTCGCCGCGACGAAGCCGCTGCTCATGCCGGCGCTGCTGGTCGCTCTCGTGCTCGCCCTGCCCGACCGGCGCTCGCCGCTACTGCTGTGGGGCGGCCTCGCGCTCGTCTTCTCGTGGCTCGGCGATGTGCTGCTGCAGAACCCGGGCGACGTCGGGTTCTTGCTCGGCATGGGCGCCTTCGGCCTCGCGCACCTGGCCTACATCGCGCTCTACATCGGCCCGTTGCGCACGCGCCGGGTGCCGGGCTGGGCGGTCTCCCTGGGGGTCGTCTGGTGGAGCACGATGGTGGCGGTGCTCGCCTTCTGGCTGGGCGGTCTGCTGGTGCCCGTCGCCGTCTACGGCCTCGTGCTCGGGGCCGCCGCGGTCTGCGCGATCGCAACGCGCCCGCTCGTGGCCGTCGGCGCCGTCGTCTTCCTCGTCAGCGACACGCTTCTCGCCTTCGACCGGTTCCTGCCCGGTTTCTCGGTGCTCGAGCTCGATCTCGCGATCATGCTCGCCTACTGCCTCGGCCAGGGGCTCATCATCGCCGGGGTCGTCACGGCCGCGCGGCGGGCCGCGGGGTTTGCCAACGCGGGGCAGCTGGTGCCCGCTGCGAGCGCAACCGGAGAGCCTGGTAGTATCTGAAGGTTGCCGTCCAACGGCCGCGGATCAAGAGAGCTCGAGCATCCTGCTCCGGGCGCCGCGCAACGAGCAGAGAAGGGGGTCCCCTCTATGGCACTGGAATCAGACGTCAAGAAGGCGATCATCGACGAGTACGCAACCCATCCCGGTGACACTGGGTCCCCCGAGGTCCAGGTGGCGATGCTCACGCGTCGCATCAAAGACCTCACGGAGCACCTGAAGGAGCACAAGCACGACCACCACTCGCGTCGTGGTCTGCTGCTGCTCGTCGGCCAGCGCCGCCGTCTGCTGGGCTACCTGCAAGACATCGACATCGAGCGCTACCGCTCGCTGATCGAGCGTCTGGGTCTGCGTCGATAACACCGCGAACTTCTTCTGCGAAGGCCGCCCCCGAGAGATCGGTGGGCGGCCTTCGTGGTTCACGGCGCCACGTGGTTGTGAGCCATCTGTCAGCCGGTGCGCCAGCAGACATGGCACTCTGTCGACATGCTTGATCGCGACGCCGCGCGCCCCACCCGGGTCGCCGTCGCGCTCGCTCTCGCGGCGCTCCTCGCGGCGGGGCTCGCCGCCTGCGCGGCGCCCGCGGGAGGGCCCGCGCCCTCGCTGCAGCAGACGCTCATCGCGCGCGACGCCGCCGCGGCCGAGGCGCACGCGCAGACCCTCGAGCGCTCGGCCGTGTTCCTCCGCGAGAAGTGGGGGCCGGTGGCGCTGCCCGACGAGTCGATCGAGCGGTGGGTCGCGGCGAACGCCTGGGGGCCGACCATGGCACGCTGCCTGAGCGACGACGGGTTCCCCGGCGTCGCGCCTGCCGACGACGGCGAGCGCCTCGACTTCAGCGGCGTGCGGGTCAGCGACCCGCGCGAGCTGTTCGAGATCGACGTGGCGGTGTATCGCTGCCAGTCGCTCTACCCGGTGCGGGCCTGGTTCGAGGACGAGGTGCGCGACATCGAGGCGCCCTGGGCTCTCGACTACACACGCAGCGTGCTCGTGCCGTGCCTCCTGGCCAGCGGTTTCGAGGTGCCGCCGCTGCCCGATGACACCCGGTTCCGCGACGAGTGGCGCACCGACGCCACGTTCGACGCCTTCGCGCTCGTCGGCGACGGCCCCAGTGAGCGCTCTCGCGCGCAGGCGCGATGCCCCGCGGCCGAGACGGTGCTGGATACCGCGCCGTGAGGCCGCGCCTCCTCACCGCCGCCCTGACGGCGGTTCTCGCCCTGGGGGCCGCCGGGTGCGCGCCCACCGGTGACACCCTCGGGCTCGGGGCTGTCGCCGACGAGCGCGCGGCACGGGCCGAGGCTCGCGTCGACGCTCTGCTCGCCTCCTACGCCGACTACCTGACCGATCGCTGGCCGGGCATCTTGCTTCCCGAGACGAGCGTCGAGGCCTGGCTCGGCCCGGGAGTCTGGGCGACGGCGTTCCAGAACTGCGCAAGCGAGGCGGCCGGCCGCACCGTCGTCGTCGAGATCGACGCGGGCATCACGACGAACCCGCCCCCGCAGACGGCGGGGGAGCTGCGCGACGTCGAGACCGCGATCTACCTCTGCCAGGGCCGCCTGCCCCCGCCCGGCCTCGGCGTGAGTGATCCGGGACCGATCGAGACCGCCTGGGTGTCGGACTACGCGCGGGATGCCCTCCCCACCTGCCTCCGTCGCCAGGGCGTCACCGCCGAGCCTCTGCCCGCCGACCCGTTCGCCATCCTCTCCGGCGGCGCGACCCCGGGGTGGGATCCCTATGCGGCCGTGCGCGGCGACGCGCCGGAGCTGCGCCGCGTGCAGGCTCTGTGCCCGCACCCCTCGGTGCTGCTCGCCTCGATCTCGCCCGTCGGCGAGCCGCAGGGCGCGGAGTCCCGATGAGGCGCACGGTGGCACCCTTCGCCGCGCTCCTCGTGGCCGCGCTGGCCGGCTGCGCCGCGCCTCCCGCCGTGCCGACGCTCGACGCGGTGCGCGCCGAGCGCTCGCTCACGATGACCTCGGCCTGGCTGCGTGCGGCCGCCGCGACGGAGCAGTACATCGAGCGCGACTGGCCCGAGGCGGTGTACCCGCCGCTGGAGTTCGAGCGCTGGGTCGAGCAGGATCGCGCGCTCGCCGAAGTGGCCGCGTGCATGGACGGCATCCTCGGGCGCACGGCGGGCTCGGTCTCCGAGGGCGGCATCTACACCGTCGCCCCGCGCCCGACCAAGGAGCCGACCTGGGCGCTTCCCGTGGCACAGCTGCGGTGCTCGGTGCAGCTCGTGCCGTGGACGGGGCTGTTCCCCTTCGGCGGGCCGGTCGAGCAGGAGTGGGTGCGGCACCAGCTCACTGTCGCCCTGCCGCAGTGCGTGCGGCGCTGGGGCGCCGAACTCGTCATCCCCGACATCGACGCGGCCGTCGATGCCTCGATCTATGCGACCTCGGCGGGCGGCTCGCTCAGGGCGACCCAGAGCGTCTGGCTCGCGGCCGAGCTGCGTCTCGTCGACCCCGCGACCGCACAGCAGATTCGCGCGGCCTGCCCCGACCCCGGCCGCACGCTCGTGCAGCTCGGGCCCGCCGAGATCCGCCCGATCGAGTTCGGGCCTTCGGGCGGCGGCCTCACGGGGGCCGAGGAGACCGGGGAGGGGCCGTGATGCGGCTAGAGAGCATCCGGAGACCGGGCGTCGTCGCGATCGCCCTCGTCGTCGCCTTCGTCTCCGGATGCGCGGCGACGGCCGAGGCCCCTCTCACCCTCGACGACGTCACGAGCGAGCGACTCGCCGTGCTGGCCGCTGCCGAGCGCGATCGGTTCGACGACTTCCTCGAGCTGTCGGGCGGTCGCCTCGACGAGCTCGGACTCCCGGTTCCGCAGTTCCAGGGTCTCGTGGCCCTCGACGACATCGACGCCATCGTGACGCAGTGCATCGTGACCCTCAATCCGCGTCTTCAGGTCGCCCGCGACGACGGCGGATTCACCGTCACCTACTTCGGCACCGTGGGCGAGACCTACGACCGCGTGCGCTGGGCGATCGACAGCTGCAACGCCCAGTACGGCGTGGCCGACCTGCGGGCGGCGACCACCCCCGGCGCGGTGGAAGCAGCGTGGCGGTATCAAGACGCGACGCAGCGGCTCATGCCCTGCCTGCGCCGCATCGGGGTCGTCGTGCCGACCCCGCCGGCCGAAGACGACTACGTGCGGCGACTGGGAACACCGCTCGAGTTCAGCCCCTTCTCGCTCGCGGCGGCCGACCCGGCGACGCTCGTCCGCGCCGTCGCCCTGTGCCCGCCGAGCTCGACCCTGGTCGAAGCGCACCTCGCGACCCTCGATTCGGCGACGATCGACCCCGCGGTCCCCCCCTCGGAGCCGGAGCGATGAGCGCGCCAGACGAGCCCGCGGCGGAGGAGGCCTCGCGGTCGCTGTTTCCCGAGGCGGTCGTGCGCGCTCGCGCGGGGCGCTGGTTGCGTCGCCTCGTGCTGGCCGGGGTGGTCGTCGTGGCAGGCTCGTGGAGCCTGATCGGCGAGGCGGCGGGGCCGGGCATCCCGCGCATCATCGTGAGCCTTCTCGTGATCGGCGCGTTCGGCGTCATGGCGACGGCGGTCGCGGCGATCACGATGCGCTGGCGCACCTCGGTGCGGTCTGATGGCCGCGCCCTCGTCGTGCGCGACCCGCTCGGCGCTCGAGTCGTTCCCCGAACGGAGACCCTCGCGCTCGGCCGGTGGCTCGACGCCCGCGACAAGCCCGTGCACTGGCTGCTCGATGCCGGCCTCCGAGTCGTGCCGCTAAGCCCCGACCTCAGCCCCGTCGATCTCGAGGCCTTCGCCCACCGCGTGCGGTTGCCGGTTCTCGACCTCGATGGCGCGCCGCGCCCGGGCGGTGCACTAGGTCGCGACACGCCGGGCTGATAGTCTCGAGGCGGCGCGTTTCCTCGCGCCGTTCAAATGAATACCGCACGGAGCAGGCCGGCTCGAAGCTGGTCACCGGTGGTGATCTCCCGATCCGCACTCGACGCAGTGCAGAGCGGTGGATGTCTACTGTTGGCCAGAGCAGACCCGGCGGCACATCGCCGACGTCCCTTCCTGCCCGCTCCTGCTCCGCGCGCTGCGCTGCGCATCCACTACGGGATGCCCGGCGCACAGACGTGTAAGGAGACAGACCTCGTGGAAGGTCCTGAAATCAAGTTCGCCGAGACGGTTCTCGACAACGGCAAGTACGGCAAGCGCACCATCCGATTCGAGACCGGCCGTCTCGCGCAGCAGGCGCAAGGCGCCGTCGCTGCCTACCTCGACGAGGAGACGATGCTGCTGAGCGCCACGAGCGCCGGCAAGCACCCTCGTGAGGGCTTCGACTTCTTCCCGCTGACGGTCGACGTCGAAGAGCGCGCGTACGCCGCGGGCAAGATCCCCGGCTCGTTCTTCCGTCGCGAGGGCCGCCCCTCGACCGAGGCGATCCTCGTGTGCCGCCTCATCGACCGCCCGCTGCGCCCGACCTTCATCGAGGGCCTGCGCAACGAGGTGCAGATCGTCATCACGGTGCTGAGCATCGCTCCCGACGAGTTCTACGACGCTCTCGCCATCAACGCGGCGAGCGCCTCGACCCAGATCTCGGGTCTGCCGTTCAGCGGCCCCATCGCCTCGGTGCGCCTCGCGCTCATGCCCGAGGGCAACGGCGGCGGCCAGTGGGTCGCCTTCCCGAAGCACAGCCAGCTCGCTGAGGCCGTCTTCGACATCATCGTCGCCGGTCGCGTCGTCACGAACGCCGATGGCAGCGAAGACGTCGCGATCACCATGGTCGAGGCCGAGGCCACCGAGGGCAGCTGGAACCTGATCCAGGGCGGCGCCGTCAAGCCGAGCGAAGAGATCGTGGCCCAGGGCCTCGAAGCCTCCAAGCCGTTCATCATGCAGCTCGCCAAGGCGCAGCTCGAGCTCGCCGCGCAGTCGGCGAAGGAGATCCAGGACTACCCGGTCTTCGTGAACTACAGCAGCGAGCTCTACGCCGCGGTCGACGCCGTCGCCCACGACGAGCTCGCGCGGGTCTACCAGATCGCCGACAAGGTCGAGCGTCAGACCGCCGATGATGTGCTCAAGGCATCGACGAAAGAGGCCATCACGGCCAAGGTCGCGGCGGGCGAGCTGCCCGAGGAGGCTCTCGCGCAGTTCGGCGCCGCCTACAAGTCGGTCTCGAAGACGATCATGCGTCAGCGTGTGCTGAAGGAGGGCATCCGCATCGACGGCCGCGGGCTCGCCGACATCCGCGCGCTCGACGCTGAGGTGCAGGTCATCCCGCGCGTGCACGGCTCGGCGATCTTCCAGCGCGGCGAGACGCAGATCCTCGGCGTCACGACCCTCAACATGCTCAAGATGGAGCAGCAGATCGACTCGCTGAACCCCGTCACGAGCAAGCGCTACCTGCACCACTACAACTTCCCGCCCTACTCGACCGGTGAGACCGGCCGCGTCGGCAGCCCGAAGCGTCGCGAGATCGGGCACGGCTTCCTCGCCGAGCGCGCCCTCGTGCCGGTGCTGCCGAGCCGCGAGGAGTTCCCCTACGCGATCCGTCAGGTCAGCGAGGCGCTCAGCTCGAACGGCTCGACCTCGATGGGCTCGGTCTGCGCCTCGACCCTGTCGCTGCTCAACGCCGGTGTGCCCCTCAAGGCCCCCGTCGCGGGCATCGCGATGGGCCTCATCAGCGACGTCGTTGATGGTGAGACCCGCTACGCGGCCCTCACCGACATCCTCGGCGCGGAGGACGCCCTCGGTGACATGGACTTCAAGGTCGCCGGCACGAGCGAGTTCGTCACGGCGATCCAGCTCGACACCAAGCTCGACGGCATCCCGTCGTCGGTGCTGCAGCAGGCGCTCGGCCAGGCGAAGGACGCCCGCATGGCGATCCTCGCGGTCATGAACCAGGCGATCGACGCGCCCGACGAGATGGCGCCGACCGCGCCGCGCGTCATCAGCGTGCAGATCCCCGTCGACAAGATCGGCGAGCTGATCGGCCCGAAGGGCAAGACGATCAACGCCATCCAGGACGAGACGGGTGCGCAGATCTCGATCGAGGAGGACGGCACGGTGTACATCGGCGCCGTCGACGGCGCTTCGGCCGAGGCTGCTCGCCTGCAGGTCAACGCGATCGCGAACCCGATCAACCCCGAGGTCGGCGAGCAGTACCTGGGCACGGTCGTCAAGCTGGCCGCCTTCGGCGCCTTCGTGTCGCTCATGCCCGGTAAAGACGGCCTGCTGCACATCAGCGAGGTGCGCAAGCTCGCCGGCGGCAAGCGCGTCGACAACGTCGAGGACGTGCTCTCGGTGGGTCAGAAGATCCTCGTCGAGATCACGAAGACCGACGACCGCGGCAAGCTCTCGCTCGCCCCGGTGCTCGCCGAGGGCGAGGGCGGCGACGCCCCCGCCGAGGGCGAGGACGGCTAGGCGCCCGACTCTGCACTGAACGACCGGATGCCCGCCCTCCTGCTGGAGGGCGGGCATCCGTCGTCGGTGCTCGTCACCGGGCCCCGTGCGTCCGGAGCCCTCCGTCAGACGGCGACGTCGCGACGGCGGAAGGCCAGCACGGCCCCGGCGACGGCGAGCGTCGCGATCGCGTACAGCAGCCCCATGAGCGGATCGAACCCGTTCGCGAGCGGCTCGGCGCCGTAGGCCCAGAAGTAGGGCGACAGCGCGTGCATCCACTCGAGGTCGGGGTTCTGGTTGCCGAGGGCGTTGAGGGCGTACCCGAGCACGGCCACGCCGGCCGCGGCTCCGACGGCGACCGTACGGCGTCCGGCGATGGCCCCCGCGAGAGTGCCGACCGCGGCGGTCAGCAGGCCCAGGCCGAGCAGGGCGACCGAACCGGCGATGATGCCGTCGAACGAGAGCTCGAGACCGGCCTGCTGGTTGAGCGCCAGCACCATGAGCGCGAGCAGCGCTGCGAGCGCCACGAGCTTAATCGCGATCGCCGCGAACCGCTCGAGCACGAGCTGGATGCGCCCGACTCCGTGCGCGAGCACGATCTCGAGCGTGCCCCGCTCCTCATCTCCCGCGATGATCGACGACCCCCACGAGACGGCCGCGATCGTCACGAGCACGAACCCGATGAGGCCGTGCACGGTGCCCTGCGTATAGCCGGCGCCCGTCGTGATCTGGTCGTAGCTCAAGGCCGCGACGAGCTCGGGGGGCAGGCTCTCGACGATGGCGAGGAACTCGGGGTTGCCACCGATCGTCGAGTAGAGCGGCAGGTACATGCCGACGACGGCCGCGAGCCCCAGACTCCAGCCGATGAGGCCGCGCCAGCTGTCGGCGAGTTGCCGCCGCAGCAGCGGCAGCGGGCGACGGGGCGTGCCGGGGGCGCCGCGCTCCGCGGCGCGGTCGATGGTCAGGGTGCTCGTGCTCATCGTGCCTCCTCCGCGTCGTCACGGGTCGCCGCCGCTGATCCGGGGCCGTAGAAGCCGAGCACCGCGCTCTCGAGGTCGGGCTCTTGCACGACGAGGTCGAGCGGGTCGCTCGCCGCGATCGCCGCGACGAATCCGGCGACACCGTCACCGAGCATCCCGTGCACGACGGTCGTGCCGTCGACCTCGGTGACGACGAGATCGTCGAGCCGCGGCACCTCGGCCAGCCGTGCCAGTAGCGCATCGCGATCGGCAGGACGCACGGTGATGCGCACCGAACGGCGCGCCGCGGCCCGGAGGCGCTCGACGGTGCTGACGTCGACGATGCGGCCGCCGCGGAGCACGGCGACATCGTCGGCGGCCTGCTGAACCTCGCTGATCACGTGCGAGCTGAGGAACACGGTCTGCCCCGCGTCGCGCGCCTCGCGCACCATCGCGAGGAACTCCTGCTGCACGAGCGGGTCGAGGCCGCTCGTCGGCTCGTCGAGAACGAGCAGGTCGGGGCGGTGCACGAAAGCCTGCACGAGGCCGACCTTCTGCTTGTTGCCTTTGCTGAGCGAGCGCACCGGCCGGCTGAGCTCGAGGCCGAGCCGGTCGGCGAGATCCTCGATGAGCTGATGCGGTGCGCCGCCGTTGAGCTCGGCATAGTGCCGCAGGAGGCTGCGCGCGGTCGCGCGCCCCTCGAGCGCGAGCTCGCCGGGCAGGTAGCCGATGCGGCGCCGCAGCGCTGGGCCGGCCGTGCGCGGGTCGTGCCCGAGCACCCGAACCTGGCCGCTCGTCGCGCGGATGATGTCGAGCAGCACCCGCATGGTCGTGGTCTTGCCGGCGCCGTTCGGGCCGATCACGCCGAAGACGCGGCCGGGCTCGATGGTGAGATCGATGCCGTGCAGCGCCGTGCGGCGTCCGTAGCGCTTCGTGAGCGCGCGTGTTTCGATGGCGAGGGATGTCATCCCCGGGTCCTTTCATCAGGGTGGTGCGCCGAGCGGCGCCGATCAGGGGTCGGATGCCGGGGCGGCCGGCGGGTCCGGATCCTGATTCGGGTCGCCTGCGCCCTTGTCGGACCGCGGGCCCCTGCTGGTGTCGGGAGTGCCGGCGAGAGCGGCCTCGGCCGCCTCGAGGATGGCGGTGGAACGGTAGAGGCCGTGCGTGTATAGCTCGAGCGTGGGCAGGGTCATGCGGCGCACGGCCGCGGGGGTGAGACCCTGCTCGCCGATCGCGCGGCCGAGGTGGTGCTCGAGCAGAAGGGGAATCAGCCCGTGGGCGGCGACGATGACGGCGGTCATCTGCGGGTCGGAGCTCTCGCGCATCATGCCGCTCGCGGCGCCCTGCGCGATCATCGCGCGAGTGCGGGCGACGAGGTCGTCGAACAGCCGGTCTCCGGCGGGAGACCCATCGGTGATCATGCGGGCGAGGTAGTCGAGACTCGCGCGGTGGGTGTCGACGTCGGCGAGCCAGCGCTGCATCGTGGACGCCAGATCGCCCTGCTCGCCCGCGTGCAGGCTCTCCTTGCGGCCGAGCACCTCGTCGACGATGAGCGCGTCGCACTCGGCGCGCAGCGCCTCCTTCGAGCCGAAGTGGTGCATGACGAGGGCGGGGCTCACCTCGGCCCGTTCGGCGATATCGCGCACCGAGGCGCCGTCGAAACCGCGGCTGCCGAAGAGGGCGAGTGCGGCATCCCGGATGCGATCCCGGGTCGTCGGATCGGTCGATGCTGAACGCATGTTCAGTACACTAAACGATCGTTCAGTCAAGAGTCAATGCGCGGATCGGCAGAGCGATCACGCCGAGCGTCTCGGTTGACAGCGTTTCTCCAGGTGACACTCAGCGAACTTTGGCCGAATCGGCGGCTGGTACCGGGGGAGCGGCGTACAGTCAGCGTCAATCCGTGAGCGCCTCGTCCCGACCCGGGTCGCGATCGAAGACCGAAGCAACAACTTCACTCACCCCCACGTCGAGAGCCCACCGGCATACGACCTCTCGCGATTCGAAGGAGAATTGTGGACTTCCAAATCGTCCAAGCGTTTTTCATGCTCGGTTTCGTCGCCATGGCAGCAGGAACCTTCTGGTTCTTCATGGAGCGGAACGATCTGAAGCCTGAACTGCGCCAGATCGCCACCTACGCGGCCGTCATCACGTTCATCGCCTCGATCATGTACTACGTCATGAAGGACGTCGTCAAGTTCCCCGGCGGCGAGATCACGGCGGCCGACGTGGACGCGACCCTGCCGCTGCGCTACATCGACTGGCTGATCACGACGCCCCTGCTGCTGGTGTCGTTCGCGCTGGTCGTGGCGATGGCTGGCCCGCTCAAGAAGGGCATGGTCGTCAAGCTCGTCGTCGCCGACCTCGTCATGATCGTGACGGGCTACCTCGGTGAGATCGGCGAGCCGGGTTCCGCGGGCAACTACCTGTTCTTCATCGTGTCGACCCTCGCGTGGCTCTACATCGTCTTCGTCGTCTTCGGCGTGAAGGTTCCGGGCGCTGACGCTCACATCCAGCGCGCCGTCACGGCGATGAAGTGGTTCGTGATCGCGGGATGGGCCATCTACCCCATCGGAACGGCGACGCAGGAGTTCATCGAGCTCGGCGGCGGCGACGCAAGCCTCGCCATCGGCATTGCGGCAATCATCTACGTGATCGCCGACGTGCTCAACAAGGTGGGCTTCGGTTTGGTCGCGGTGCGCGCGGCCAAGATCTCGTCGGAGGCCTAAGCCCCGGCTCGGTCTCAACGCAACCCGGCGCGGTCGCTCCCCCCGAGGG
>NZ_JBHYEO010000005.1:0-59183 GCF_051860105.1 Microcella sp. | reverse complement strand
GTCAATTTGTGGGCGGGTGCACAACGCCCGGGAGGGCTCAAACCCACCCGGGGGGGGGTCCCCCCCCCGGTGGGCCCGCCCCCGCCGCGGCGTTTCCGGCCTGCGACACAGCCCGGTAACGATCGCGCGCCGAACCGGGAACGAGGCCTCCTCACGCAGTACTCTCGCCCCAACCACCGCCGACCGAGAAGGTCGCCCGCCGAAAGAGATACCGAGCCGTGAACGACCCAGCGCCCTCCCGAGGCACCCCGGCTCCCGGGGGTGCGCGCGGCGACACGGCGCTCGCGACGGCACCGGTCGCGGTGCCGCGACGCATCGGCACGAGCGACCTGCGCGTCTTCCCGATAGCGCTGAGCGGCACCGTGTTCGGCTGGACGGCCGACGGCCCGACGACGACGGGCATCCTCGACCGGTTCGTCGAGCTCGACGGCACCTTCATCGACACGGCCGACTCGTACGCCGGGGGCCGCAGCGAGATCATGATCGGCAATTGGATGCGCGAGCGCCGCAATCGCGACGCTCTCACGATCGCGACCAAGGTCGGCAAGAGCCCTGATCACCCCGGTCTCTCGGCCCCTGCCATCCGCGCCGCGGTCGAGGCCTCGTTGCGACGCTTGCGCGTCAGCCACATCGACCTGCTCTTCCTGCACATCGACGACACCTCGGTCTCGTTCGACGAGACCCTGCTCGCCGTCGACGAGCCGATCCGCGCTGGCCATGTGCGGTACTTCGGCGGCAGCGACCACACCGGTGAGCGCCTCCTCGAGGCGCGCATCGCCGCGGGCCAGCTCGGGGTCGCCCACATGGTGGCGCTGCAGAAGCACTACAACCTCGTGCACCGCGACGAGTACGAGGGCGACCTGGCCCGGGTCGCCGGGCAGCTCGACCTCGGGGTGCTGCCGCGCTTCGCGCTCGCCGCCGGGTTCCTCACCGGCAAGTACCGCACTCGTGCTGATCTCGAGCGCGAGCGGCGCGGGGCCGAGGCGTCGCGCTACCTCAACCGCCAGGGTCTGCGCATCCTCGCCGCGCTCGATCGGGTGTCGACGGAGACGGGATCGAGCGTCGCGACGGCCGCGCTGTCATGGCTGCTGAGCCGACCGCGCGTGGTCGCCCCTGTCGTGTCGGTGAGCGCGCCCGACCAGCTCGACGTCGTCATGGCGGCTCCGCGCACCCCGTTGAGCCGGCACCATCTCACCGAGCTCGACCGTGTGAGCGAGTGACCGCTCCCTGAGGGGCGCCGCGCGCGCCGGGTCAGGCCGCGCGCGCCGTCGTCTCGAGCACGAGTTCGACGCTGCGGCGGAAGGCGACCGATGCGCCGACGGGGTCTCCGACGTGCCCCCACGAGAGGGCGCCGACGTACGCGACCATGAGCTGATCGGCCGCCTCGCCCGGCAGCGGGTGCCCGATGCCCTGCAGCAGCGTCGTGATGCGACCGGCGACGGCCTCGTAGTGCTCGGCGATGATGAGCCGTGCGGGGTCGCGCGGGTCGGGGAACTCGGCTGCGGCGTTGACGAACAGCGAGCCCCGGAACCCTTCCTCGTGCAGGGTGTCGTGTACGGCGTCGACGATCGCGAGGAGAGCATCCCGAGGGGATTCCTGCGCGCGGATGAGCCGATCGAGATCGGCGAGGGCGTGCGCGGATGCCCCGCTCAGGTAGTCGCGGATCAAGCGGTCTTTCGAGCCGAAGTGCTTATAGAAGGTGGCTTTCGTCACCGACGACTGCTGGATCAGGCGGTCGACCCCGACCGCTCGGATGCCCTCACGCGAGAAGAGCATTGTGGCCGCGTCGAGGACGCGCAGCTTCGCCGGCGGCATGCGGCGCGTCGGATCGACGCCGTGCGTCTCGACACGGTTCATCTCAACGGGGGCTGCTACCGACACACGTTCTCCAGCTCGACCGCGGTGCTCGGCCCCCGTCGATCGACGGACGCTGCTGCCGTTGCGGCAACTGTAGCAGGGGACAGACAGTCCTGTCTGTCCTATTCGATGTCCCCCGATCGGGGCGTGTCGCACGGATGGCCTAGGCTCGTGCGGGTTGAGAAGGAGCGTGGACTCGTGTCGCGGTACGTCTATCTCGTCCGTCATGGCGAGCAGCAGGATGCGGAGCACGGCCTCCCCGACGGCCCCCTCAGCGGGCGCGGTCAGCGTCAGGCGCGCGCGATCGCCGAACGGCTCAGCGGAGTGCCGTTCTCGAGCGTCCACACCTCTCCGCTGCAGCGGGCGGTCGAGACGGCGCGGCTCATGACCGAGCGCATGCCGGCCGTCGAGCCCGAGCTCTCAGCCCTGCTCATGGACTGCATCCCCGCGGGGCCGTCTCCTGACATGCCGCACGCCTTCGAGCCGTTCTTCGGCGGCGTGACGCCCGAGGAGATCGCGGCGGGCGAGGCGCAGATGGCCGACGCGACGGCCGAGTGGCTGTCGCCGTCGCGAGACGACCGCCATGATCTGCTCATCACCCACAACTTCGTGATCGCCTGGTTCGTGCGCGAGGTGTTCGACGCGCCGGCCTGGCGCTGGATGGGCGTCAACCAGGCGAACTGCGGTCTCACGATCATCCGGGTGCGCACGGCGAAGCCGCCCGTGCTCGTCGCGCACAACGATCTGGGGCACCTTCCCGCCGAGCTGCGCACGGGGCTTCCGGTCGATCAGCCCTTCTAGGGCGTGCGAGCCTGCTCCGCCTCGGCGAGGCGTTCGAGGCGTCGGCGCGTGTAGCGCAGGCTCGACGACTCCGACCCGAGCAGCAGGCGCATCCAGCGGAGGGCGAGCCCGGTGAGGGCGATCGCAGGCCAGCGCGGGCGGCGCAACCCGAGGAGCGCGCGGTACTGCTCGGGCAGCGAGGCGACGGCGCCCGCGAACAGGATGCGGTACGCGGGGCCGACACCCCGGCCGAGCGGGGGGTTCTTGAGCCAGCGCACGGCCTCATTGACGCGCTCGTCGCGGCGCAGCACCGGGAGGTACGACGTGATCGCCGCGTCGAGCTCGGCGCGGCTGCGGGGCGGATCGGTCATGCCCATGAGCTCACCGGCGGTCGCCCACTCTCGCACGTACTGGTCTGAGCCGCCGGGCACGGGGCCGCCCCAGGTTTCATGGCTGCCGATGAAGGCGTCGGCGAAGACGCAGTGCACCCAGCCGATGAGGTCGGCATCCGCGGCTGCGTAGGGCTGCATCTGCCCGCTCGCCGACGGGTATTCGCCGCGCACTTTCTCGTGCAGGCGCGAGACCCAGGCGCATCCTGCCGTCGCCTGTGCGCGATCGGCGAAGGTCGTCGTCAGCACCCAGCGGACGGTGCCCGAGAGTCGCCCGAGCGGGTCCTCGCGGTAGCGCGAATGATCATGCACACCGGCCATGGCGCCGGGGTGCAGGGTCTGCATGAGCAGCGCCCTGATTCCGGCCACGACGGTCGGGATGCCGCTGTGCACCTCCCATACGGCCGAGCCGGGCCCGAAGAAGCCTTCGTCATCGCCCGTCTCGAGAGTGCGCACCCACTCGGGGGTGCCCTCGGGGTCGCCCGAGAACATCACCAGGATTCGCCCGCGGGCGCGGGTCACGATGGCCGGTCGTTGCATGACGCGAGCGTTGCACATCGCGCTGAGCGCGATGGGGGAAAGCCCTGGGAGGAGTGGCGAAAATACCCCGGGGGGTATACACTCGGTTCATGACCTCCTCTCGAACCTACGTCATCATCGGTGGCGTCGCTGGCGGCATGTCGACCGCGACGCGCCTGCGCCGCCTCGACGAGACCGCGCGCATCATCGTGCTCGAGCGCGGCGAGCACGTCTCGTTCGCGAACTGCGGCCTGCCGTACCACGTCGGCGGCGTCATCGCCGATCGCGACTCCCTGATCCTGCAGACCCCCGCCTCGCTCGGGGCCCGCTTCGCCCTCGACGTGCGCGTGCGCACCGAGGCGCTCGCCATCGATCGTGATGCTCGCACCGTCACCGTGCGCGCACTCGACACGGGGGAGGAGGAGCGCCTGTCGTACGACGCGCTCGTGCTCAGCCCCGGCGCCTCGCCGGTGCGCATCCCCATTCCCGGCGTCGAGCGCGGTCTCGTGCTGCGCGACATCGCCGACATGGATCGCATCATCGCCGCGGCGCAGGATGCCCGCCGTGTGGTCGTCGCCGGCGCGGGTTTCATCGGCCTCGAGCTGGCCGAGAACCTGCGCCACCGCGGCCTGGAGGTCGCCGTCGTCGAGATGCTGCCCCAGGTGCTGCGCCCCTTCGACATCGAGATGGCGCACCTCGTCGCCGAGAGGCTGCGCGCCCACGGCGTCGAGCTGCACCTCGGCACCGCGCTGAGCGGTATCGAGGACGACCACGTCGTGCTCAACGGCGGCGCGACGACCCTGCCCGCCGACCTCGTCGTGCTCTCGGTCGGCGTGCGGCCGGAGAGCGGGCTCGCCCGCGATGCCGGGCTCGAGCTCGACGCCCGCGGCTACATCGTCGTCGACGCTCACCAGCGCACCTCCGACCCCGCGATCTTCGCGGTCGGCGACGCCGTCGTGAAGCAGCGCTTCGACGGCGACCCGTCACCTGTCTGGCTCGCGGGGCTGGCCAACCGGCACGGCCGGCTCGCGGCCGATGCCATCGCGGGCCGCCCGCATCCCGCTGTTCCGGCGCTCGGCACGGCCATCATCGGCGTGTTCGGTCTGACCGCCGCGGCCGTCGGCCGCACCGAGCGCGAGCTGCGCGAGGAGGGGCGCGCGATCCGCGTCATCCACACGCATCCCACGAACCACGCCGGCTACTACCCGGGTGCCGAGCAGCTCGCCCTCAAGCTCGTGGTCGACGCGGAGACCGACGCGATTCTCGGCGCGCAGATGATCGGCGACGGCGCAGACAAGCGCATCGACGTCATCGCGACGGCCATGGCGGGTGGCATCCCCGCCCGCGGCCTCGCCGACCTCGAGCTCGCGTACGCGCCCCAGTTCGCCTCGGCGAAAGACCCCGTGAACATGCTCGGCTACGTCGACGACAACCTCATCGATGGTGAGCTGAGCGTGCAGTGGCACGAGCTCGCCGAGCGGCAGGCCGAGGGTTGGCGGCTCATCGATGTGCGCACCGCGGGCGAGAACGCCCTGGGCGCGATCCCGGGCAGCGAGCTCATCACGCTCGACGAGCTGCGTCAGCACGCCGAGGGGCTCCGCGGCGAGCGCGTCATCGTCACCTGCAAGGTCGGTCAGCGCGGCCACACGGCTGCGTCGCTGCTGCGGCAGTACGGTGTCACCGTGGCCAACCTCGACGGCGGGTACACCACGTGGCGCGCGGGAACCGCGGCGCTCGCGCTCGACCCCGTCGCCGTCTGACGCCCCCTCGCACGACCGACCAGAAGGAGACCGCTGTGGCTGAAGAGATCACCGTCGACCAGCTCGTCATCGAGCGTGAGCGCGGGGCGACGGTCATCGACGTCCGCGAGGTGGACGAGTACATCGACGCCCACGTTCCCGGGGTGCGGCTCGTGCCGCTCGGCACGATCCCCGATGCGCTGGATGCCCTCCCGCGCGATGAGACCCTCTACGTGATCTGCCGCTCGGGCGCGCGCAGCCTGCGCGCGGCCGACTTCCTCCTCGCGAACGGCTTCGACGCGGTCTCGGTCGCGGGCGGCACGATGGCCTGGGTGCAGCGAGGGCTCGACTACGAGACGGGAGACGACCGATGACCACCATCCCGACCGACGAGGCCAAGAAGATCGTCAACCGGCTGCGCCGCGCTCACGGGCAGCTCGGAGCCGTGCTGGCGATGATCGAGGATGGCCGCGACTGCCGAGACATCGTCACGCAGCTGAGCGCAGCATCCAGTGCGATCGATCGCGCCGGCTTCGCCATCATCGCTTCGGCGATGAAGGAGTGCCTGCGCGAAGACGGCTCGGGCGACCCCGTCGACGTCGCCGACCTCGAGAAGCTCTTCCTCAGCCTCGCCTGAGGCCCGGGCGGCTCAGAGCGTCCGGCCCAGCCAGGTCGTGGCGTTCGGGTTGTCGTTGTACGGCGCGATCGGCGCGAAGCCGAGCGAGCGGTACAGCGCACCCGCGGCCTCGAGGCTCTCATTGGTGTCGAGCACGAGCTCGGCGGCCCCCAGGTCGCGAGCGCGACGACTGAGCTCGGCCATGAGCGCGCGCCCGTATCCGAGCCGCCGGGTGTGGGGCTGCACCCAGAGGTGCTTGACCTCGAACCGCGGCCCGGCGGGTCCGTCAGCGATGCGCCGCACGCCGCCGCAACCGACGTCGGCGGGCTCGCCCGAGAGGTTCTCGCCCTCGACGAGCAGGAAGACGCCCGCCGGTGACGTGAACTCCGCGTCGTCGGGTACGGTGCGGCGGTAGGCGTCGGGCCCGGCGGGGAAACCGTGCGCCCGGGCGGTGAAGTACTGATCGAGCAGCAGGCGGGCGGGCTCGTCGCTCGGCAGTGCGGGGCGCCAGGTGACCATGCGCTCAGCCTAGGCGAGGGGCACCCCGCCGTAGACTGAGCGCCATGGTCACTCGAGTCGCCGTCGTCGGTGCGAGCGGACGGCTCGGGTCGCTCGCGTGCACGCTCATCGAGCAGCAGTCTGATCTCGCGCTCGTCGCGCGGCTCGACTCGCGCTCCGACCTCGGCGAGATGCTCGGCGCCGATGTCGTGCTCGATGTCACCGCGCCCGGCGTCTCACCGACGGTCGTCGATCACGCCGTGCGCGCGGGGCTCAAGGTGCTCGTCGGCACGAGCGGCTGGAGCGAAGACCGGTTGCGCACCCTGCGCACGCTGCTGCAGGCGCACCCGGATGCGGGGGTCGTCGTCATCCCGAACTTCTCGCTCGGCAGCGTGCTCGCGACGCACCTCTCCACCCTCGCCGCCCGCTACTTCGAGTCGATCGAGATCGTCGAGACCCACCACGCGGCGAAGGTCGACTCCCCGTCAGGCACCGCCGTCCGCACCGCCGAGCTCATCGGCCACGCTCGTGCCGAACTCGGCCCCGTCGTCGCCCCGCACACCGATCAGCGTGCCCGAGGGCAGCAGGTCGCAAGCGTGCCCGTCCACTCGCTCCGCCTGCAGGGCGCCGTCGCTCGGCAAGACGTGCACTTCGGAGGCACGGGCGAGACGCTCACGATCACGCACGAGACGCTGTCGCCGAGCTCGTACGAGGCCGGCATCCTGCTGGGCCTGCGTGCGGCGCTCGAGACGACGGGGCTCGTCGTCGGCCTCGACTCGCTCATCGGCCTGAGCGCGGCGGCGCCGGCCGAGGGCGACCCCGCATGAGCCGCGCCCGCTGGGCCGTCTTCGGCATGGCGGCTCTCTTGGGCCTCTACCTCGCCGTGGTCCTCGGCTACGCGATACGCCTCATCGCCGACCCGCTGCCGATCGTGCAGGGCATCGGGTGGGCTCTCATCGTGTTTCCCCTGCTGGGCTTCTGGGCGCTCATCGTCGAGCTGCGGTTCGGGTTCCGGGCCGAGGCGCTCGCCCGTCGGCTCGAAGCCGAGGGCGGGCTCCCCGACGACCAGCTCCCCGCGCGCGTCAGCGGCCGGGTCGAGCGCGACGCGGCCGATGCGATCTTCGCGCGATACGCGCACGAGGTGCAGCAGCATCCCGAGTCATGGCAGCACTGGTTCCGGCTCGCCCTCGCCTACGATGCGAGCCGCGACCGCCGGCGGGCCCGGTGGGCGATGCGCGAGGCGATGCGGCTCGAGCGCGCCGACGACCCGACCGCTGGCTAGACGCTCGGGGCGTCGAACGGGGTCGGGCGCACGAGTTCCTCGATCGCCTGCTCGACCGTCTCGTGACGGAATCGGAAGCCATCGGCGAGCAGCTTGGCCGGCACCTGCTTCTGGCTCGCGAGCAGCAGCTCGCGGCCCGCATCGCCCATCATGAGGCCGATGAGGCCCTCAGGGAGCGTGAACAGGTGCCAGCGGTGCATGGCTGCGGCGAGAGCGCGCGTGATTCGGTCGCTCGTGGCCGGTGTCGGGCCGGCGAGGTTGACCGGGCCGCGCAGGCTCGACGTCAGCAGGTGGCGCATAGCGGCGGCCTCGTCGTAGAGGCTGATCCAGGGCCAGTGCTGGCCGCCGGAACCGATCCGCGCGGCGGCACCGACGGCGGTCAGCAGCCGCAGGGGCGTCATCGCCCCGCCCCGGCCCACGACCAGCCCGGTGCGCATGAGCACCGTGCGCGTGGCCTCGGGAGCCAGGCCGGCCGCCTCCTCCCAGGCCGCGACGACATCGCTCAAGAACCCCTCGCCCTTGGTCGCATCCTCGGTCAGGCGCACGGCGGGCCGGTCGCCGTAGTAGCCCACCGCCGACCCGCTCAAGAAGACCTTCGGGGGAGTGCTCGCCATGGCCATGCCCTCGGCCAGGGCGCGCGTGGCGCGCACGCGCGATTCGAGGATCTGCTTCTGGTAGCCGCGGGTCCAGGGGATGCGCGCGATCGAGGCGCCCGACAGGTTGACGACGGCGTCCGCCTGCTCGAAGACGCGGAAGTCGACGACGCGCGCCTCGGGCGCCCAGGCGAACTCCGTCTCGGTGCGAGGGGCGCGGCGCACGAGCGTCAGCACGGTGTGCCCGTCGGCGCGCAGCTGGCGCTGCAGCTCGGTGCCGATGAGGCCCGAGGCGCCGGCGATGAGCACGCGCATCGGCGTCGGGGCGCCCACTACGCGAGCGAGGCTTCGAGCGTGATGGCGATGCCCGTGAGCGCGGCGGAGACCGGGCATCCGGTCTTCGCGTTCTCGGCGAAGGTCTGGAACTCGTCGGCGGTGATGCCGGCGATCTTCGCGCTCACGAGCAAGTGGCTGCCCGTGATGCCCTCGCCGGGCACGAACGTGACGGCCGCGGTGACCTGGAGGCTCTCCGGCGCGTGCCCGGCCTTGCTCAGTGCGTTCGACAGCGCCATCGAGTAGCAGGCGGAGTGCGCGGCGCCGAGCAGCTCCTCCGGGTTCGTGCGGCCCGCAACGCCCTCCGAGCGCGCGGCCCACGTCACAGGGAACTCACCCGCGTCGGAGGAGTCGAGAGAGGTCGTGCCCGAGCCCTCGAGCAGGGATCCGAACCACAGGGTGGTTGCTTCGCTGGTGACGGCCATGACGGTGCTCCTGACGACTCGTGCGGACGGCGGGCCTTCAGCCTACGCGGGTGCCGACGACCGGCGGATGATTCCCACCCGAACGAGCACCACGTAGAGCTGACACCCCAGGCAGTAGGCGAAGACGGCGTTGAGGAACGCCGCGAGGAACGCGGCGCTCGCCGCGACGACGAGGGCACCGGGCACGCCGAGCAGGTGCAGCACGAGCCCGGTCGCCGTCACGAGCAGCCCGACGAGCTGCGCGAACGTCGGCGGCGCGGGATGCTCGCGCTCGGTCGGCTGGGCGAGACGGGGCGCCACCAGGCGGCGGAACAGCAGGCCGTACGGGTGCTTCTGGATGCCCGCGAACGCCCCCCACGCGAACAGTGCGACGAGCACCGCCAGCAGCAGGGCGGCCGGCTGCAGCGCGCGGGCGACGAGATCGGCGCCCATCGGCTCGGTGAGCCCGAGCAGCACGACGATCAGCAGCAGCACGGAAGTGATGGCGGCACCGAAGCGCGGGCCGCGCGGGTCGATGCCGAACGGCGAAGCCGGCGCCTCGCCGGCAGCCGCCGCGCTCACGCGGTCACCGCCGCGAGCGTGCGCGCTGCCTCGACGGCGGCACGCACATCGGCCGGCTTCACGGCCCCGATGAGCCGGGCCCGCACATGGCCGTCGCGGTCGAGAACGAGAGTCGTCGGGGTCGAGAACACCGAGTGGCGGCGAGCAACCTCGGGCTCATCGACGACATCGATCTCGCGGTGCGCGATGGTCGGGTCGGCCGCGGCCAGCGCGGAGCCGACGCGCCGCATCGCCGCGCAGGCCGAGCAGACCGGGCTCGAGAGCTGCACGAGGGTCACCTCAGCGCCGTCGACGGCGAGCTGGTGCTCATCCCCTCCGCACCCGGTGGCGACTCGTGTCGCTCGGGCGCGCAGGCCCAGGCCGAGCAGGGTCGCGACGGCGACGAGCGCGCCGATCACGAGGAGGGCGGTGAGAGCATCCATGGATCTCACAATACGAAACCTGCTTCACGTATTCCCGAGTGTGACGTTCCGAGTCGCCGCCGCGCCCCCGGTAGGGTGACGAGCGTGACCGAGGCGACCGAGATCCAGTTCCGCTCCGATGTGACCGTCGAGCTCGTGCGGGCCAGCGCGCACGACAGCGACGTGCTCTTCGCCGCCCGCGTGTCGACCCAGGGCGAGCAGACGCTCGAGGCCGCCGCAGCCGGCGATGAGGCCACCGCGCGCGACCGCGGGCTCATCAACTACCTCATGCGCGACCGTCACGGCTCGCCCTTCGAGCACAACTCGATGACGTTTTACGTGCAGGCGCCGATCTTCGTGTTCCGCGAGTTCATGCGGCACCGCATCGCCTCGTACAACGAGGAGTCGGGTCGCTACCGCGAGCTGCGCCCCGTGTTCTACGTGCCCGGCCCCGACCGCAACCTCGTGCAGGTCGGCAAGCCCGGCGCCTACGACTTCCTGCCCGGAACCCCCGAGCAGACCGCCCTCGTCGACACCGAGGTGCGCGCCGTCTGCACCGCCGCCTACGCCTCGTACCAGCGGATGCTCGACGCGGGCATCGCGCGCGAAGTCGCCCGCGCCGTCCTCCCCGTGACGATCTACAGCTCGATGTACGTCACGATGAACGCCCGCTCGCTCATGAACTTCCTCAGTCTGCGCACCAAGCGCGAGGGCACGCACTTCCCCTCGTTCCCGCAGCGCGAGATCGAGATGGTCGCCGAGCTCATGGAGCACCACTTCGCCGACCTCATGCCCTTGACGTTCGACGCCTTCAACGCCAACGGCCGCGTCGCCCCGTAGCGACCCGCTCCCGCGTCGCGCGACCAGCCCACCCCGCCGTGCGGCTCTGTTCGCTCGTTCGGGCTCACGCGTGTGAGACCCGGCGTGTCGGCGTGCGCGGGCGGCGTGTCGGGTCGAGCGTCAGCAACTCGTCTCCAACGGGATGCTGATCTCGAGCATCCACGGGTCGGTACCTCCTCGGCACAACGTCGCAACCCGGCGGTCAATCTCCGACGATGGATCCCACCCGTCTCGTGCAGAACCTCGGCGGATTCGCTCGCCGCTCGACCCTTCTCGCCGCGGGCGCGGCGCCGCGCCAGCTCGCGTCTGCCGTTCATCGCGGGGTACTCGTCCGCCCGCGCCGCGGCCTATACGCGCACCCCTCGGTCGGCGCGCGGCAGATTCACGCCGCCAGCCACGGCGGGGCTCTCACCTGCGGTGCGGCGCTCGCCGAGCACGGGGTGTGGCTGCGCGACCCTCCCCACCAATGCGTCGTGCTGCTCGAGCAGGGCCATGCCATCCGCCACCTCGACTGCGACCAGACTCCGGTGCTCCATCGCCGACGCCACGCCCCTCGCTTCGGGCTCGATGACCCGGTCGACGCCCTTCATCACTTCGTGGTGTGCGCTGCCGACGACGAAGCCCGCGCCTGCGCGGTCGAGTCGTGCCTGAGTCTCGGGCTGCTCACGAAGCCCGACCTCGACGCACTCTCAAGGGGGCTGCCGCGCCGCCTGCGTGACGTCGTGTCGTGGTGCGGCGCCTCCGCGGGCAGCGGCCTCGAGACCATGGTGCGCCGACGCCTCTCGATGCTCGGCATCATTGCCCAGAGCCAGGTCGAACTCCCCGGCGTCGGAGCCGTCGACCTGCTGATAGGCGATCGACTCGTGATCGAACTCGATGGCCGCTCGCATCACTCGCGCGAGAAGGAGTTCCATCAGGATCGCGAGCGGGATGCTCAGACCGTGCTGCTCGGCGGAACAACCCTGCGCTTCAGCTCGTCCCAAGTGCTGCACGAACTCGACGCGGTCGTGGGCACCATCCGGGCAGCCATGTCCCGCGGCGAGCACTTGACCCGGTCTCTTCTGCTGGCGAGCGGCCCGACACGCCGATGGGAGACCACGCCACGCCGGGTTCCACGCGCGTGAACCCGAACGAGCGAACCCGCGCGAGGCCGCGCACGGCCGCGCGCGGGCGCGATACCCTGAAGCACGTGTCTGCGAACAACCCCTTCGGCCAAGTGCTCGTCGCGCTCGTCACGCCCATGCTGGCGGACGGCGAAGTCGACTGGTCCGGGGTCGAGAAGCACATCGACGACGTCATCACCGCGGGCGCCGACGGCATCGTCGTCACGGGCACGACCGGTGAGACCAGCACGCTGACCGATGCCGAGAAGATCCGGCTGGTCGAGGTCGGCAAGTCGGTGAGCGCTGGCCGGGCATCCATCATCACCGGGGGCGGCTCGAACGAGACCGCGCACGCGATCGAGCTCTACAAGGCGAGCGCGAGGGCCGGCGCCGACGGCGTCATGATCGTCACTCCCTACTACAACAAGCCGACGCAGGCCGGCGTGCTCACGCACTTCCGCATGGTCGCCGACGCGACCGACCTGCCGGTGATCCTGTACGACATCCCCGGCCGTGCGGGCATCCCGATCATGTACGAGACGATCCTGCGCGCCGCGAAGCACCCGAACATCCTCGCGGTGAAAGACGCCAAGGGCGACCTCAGCGAGGTGAGTCGCGTGCTCAACCAGACCGACCTCATGTACTTCGCCGGCGACGACGCCAACGTGCTGCCGACGCTCGCGATCGGCGGCACGGGGCTCATCGGCGTCACGGCGAACATCGCTCCGGGGCCCTACCGCACGATCGTCGACGCCGTGAACAACAACGACCTGGCGACGGCGACGGCCGAGCACCAGCACCTCGAACCGCTCGTGCGCGCGATCATGACGCACGTGCCGGGCACCGTCGCGACCAAGTACGTGCTGCACGGCCTCGGCCGCATCAGCACCCCGCGCGTGCGCCTGCCGCTCGTCGGCCCGGAGGAGCACGAGGCTGCCGTCATCGAAGACGAGCTCGACCTGGTGAAGAACGTCGCCGGGGTCGACTTCAGCAACTTCCGACCCGATCGCAATGCCGCGGCCGGCGGTGCGCTGCCGAAGGTGGCCGGCACCACCCGATAGACCGAATCCGGGGGCCACGGAGCCCCACCGAGCACCACAACCAGTCAGGCGGACCATGCCCAACGACCTCTTCGACCCGCCCGCTCTCGACCCTGCGACGCTGCGCGTCATCCCGCTCGGCGGCGTGGGCGAGATCGGCCGCAACATGACCGTGTACGAGATCGCGGGCAAGCTCCTCGTCATCGACGCGGGTGTGCTCTTCCCGGAGGAGACGCAGCCCGGAGTCGACCTGATCCTTCCCGATTTCGGGCCCATCCGCGATCGGCTCGACGACATCGTCGCCGTCGTGCTCACGCACGGCCACGAAGACCACATCGGCGCTGTGCCGTACCTGCTGCGAATGCGGCAGGACATCCCCATCCTGGGCTCCACGCTCACGCTCGCCTTCGTGGAGGCGAAGCTCAAGGAGCACCGCATCCAGCCCTACACGCACACGGTGAAGGAGGGGCAGGTCGAGCAGCTCGGGCCCTTCGCGCTCGAGTTCATCGCCGTGAACCATTCGATTCCGGATGCTCTCGCTATCGTCGTGCAGACCGCCGCCGGCACCGTGCTGCACACGGGCGACTTCAAGATGGACCAGCTGCCCCTCGACGATCGCATCACCGACCTGCGCGCCGTGGCCCGCTGGGGCGAGAAGGGCGTCGACCTCGTCCTGAGCGACTCGACGAACGCCGATGTGCCCGGATTCACCGCGCTCGAGCGCGATATCGGCCCCGTGCTCGAGAACGTCATCGCGCGCGCCCCCCGGCGGGTCATCGTGGCGAGCTTCTCGAGTCATGTGCACCGCGTGCAGCAGGTGCTCGATGCGGCGCACGCGAACGGCCGAAAGGTCGCGCTCATGGGTCGCAGCATGGTGCGCAACATGACGATCGCCGCCGATCTGGGCTTCTTGAAGGTTCCCGACGACATCCTCATCGACCACAAGAAGGCCGCGAACCTGCCCGACGACCGGATCGTCTACATGTCGACGGGCAGCCAGGGCGAACCGATGGCCGTGCTCGCGCGCATGGCGAACCTCGAGCACCAGATCGAGATCGGCCACGGCGACACCGTGATCCTCGCGTCGAGCCTGATTCCCGGCAACGAGAACGCGGTCTACCGCGTCATCAACGGGCTCATGAAGCTCGGTGCCAAGGTCGTGCACAAGGGCACGGCGCGCGTTCACGTCTCCGGGCACGCCTCGGCCGGTGAGCTGCTGTACTTCTACAACGTGCTCAAGCCCAAGAACGTCATGCCCGTGCACGGCGAGCAGCGTCATCTGGTCGCCAACGCCGAGCTCGCGACCGCGACCGGAGTGCCCGAGCAGAACGTCATCGTCGGCGACAACGGCACCGTGGTCGACCTGCGAGACGGTGTCGCCCGCGTCGTCGGGCAGCTCGACATCGGCTTCGTGTACGTCGACGGGTCGACGGTCGGCGCGATCACCGACGCCGATCTCAAAGACCGCCGCATCCTGGCCGAAGAGGGCTTCATCTCCATCTTCGTGGCCATGGATGCTCAGACCGGCAAGGTCGTCGTCGGTCCTGAGATCCACGCGCGCGGGTTCGCCCCCGACGAGGCGATCTTCGACGACGTCAAGCCGCAGATCATCAAGGCTCTCGCGGAGGCTGCCTCCAACGGCACCCGTGACACCCATGCCTTCAGCCAGGTCGTGCGCCGCACGGTCGGGCGCTGGGTCAACACCCAGCACCGCCGCCGCCCGATGATCGTGCCGGTGGTGATCGAGGCCTGACGGCCTCGATCACCCAGACGATGCGGGATTGCCGCGCCGCGGGGCGGCGCGGGCCGAGGCGTAGCCTCGATCACCCAGACGGTGCTGGATTGCCGCGCCGCGGGGCGGCAGAAAGTACTCATACCGTTGGTCTGGGCGACCCACTAGCGTTTCGGCCATGACTCGAACACTGCGCGGTTCCAGTGGCCTGATGGTGGCGAGCGCCGCGGTGCTCGCGCTGCTGGCGGGGTGCACTCCGACCCCGGCGGCCGACCCGACGGCGTCGCCCGTCGCTTCACCGGAGGCGTCCGCCTCGACTCCGACCCCCGAGCCGCCCCGTCGGCCCGAGCTGAGCGAGCTAGCCTTGAGCTCCGAGGGTCTCGGAACCCTCCGCTTCGGGCAGCCTCCCGAGAGCGATCCGGCCCTCAGCATGGTGTCGTTCGATCCGATCGCGTGCACGGATGCGGTGACCGGCGAGCCGTTCGGCATCGTCGCGGGCGATCCTTTGGCCGGGGCGTGGGTGATCGACCCGTCGTACACCGTCGACCCGGAGCCGTTCAACACCGGCGCCACCTTCGGCGTCGGCATCGACGCCGACGCGGGCTCGATCGTGACGCGCATCGACCTGTACAGCGACGACATTCCGACTGATGGCGGGGTGCGCATCGGCGATGATCGCGCCGATGTCGTCGCCGCCTACCCCGGGGCGAGTCTCGTCGAGAGCTACCTGACCGATATCTACGTCATCTCGGGCCCCACGGGCATCCTGCAGATCGAGGTCGCCTCGCGGTCGACCCCGGACGAGGACCTCTACTGGGACGCGGATGGCACACCGGATGGCCGGGTGCTCTACATCCACGCCGTCGCCTCGGCACTCGGCGTGTTCTCGGTGGCGGCGAGCGGCAACATCGTGGGCGGCTGCAACTTCGGCTAGCGGAATCAGCGAGCGCGGGAGCGGATCGGCGGCGTAGCATCAGAGAGTGACGAATCCGCGCTTCGTGCCTTCGGCGGGCCTCCTCCTCGCGATCGCGGCCTGCTCCGCGGAGTTCTCGATCGCGGTACCGGCCACGATCGAACCCGTCACGTCGCTGGTCTCGTCGTGGAGCCCGGAGCGCGACCGCGAGGGCGACTCTCTGCCCAGACCGGGTGACGCCGACGAGGGCTCGAGCGATCCCGACGCGAACGCCGACTGACCGACCCGCGCCCTGACGGCGCGTGTCGTCCCCGGCCGTGGTCGCACCGCGCGGGTACCGTGGGCGCATGGCATCGAGCACCCGGTCGTCGTCGCGCCCGCGCGCGGCATCGTCGCGGGCGGCATCCTCCCGTTCCGGGAGCTCGCGCACGCAGGCGACGAAGAAGCTGCCCGTCGCCCCCGAGCCGCAGCAGGGCATCCTGGGCCGGGCCTGGATGGGTATGGCTCATGTGACCGGGGCGATGTTCCGTCTGCTGGGCCGGGAGACGCTCGCGAAGGAGGAGCGGCGCGACGGCGTGCCGTTCTTCATCGTGGTGCTCGCGGTCGTCGGTGCCGTCGTGGAGTGGTTCTTCGCGACCGATCCGGTGGCGGTGGCGCTCAACGCCTGGACCTTCGGCGGCCTGGTCGGCCGCGTCTCGTTCGCCCTGCCCGTGATCATGCTCGTCTTCGCCGGGTGGCTCTTCCGGCATCCGGCGAGCGTGCACGACAACACCCGCATCGGCATCGGCCTCGGTCTGCTCATCGCTAGCGTGAGCGCGCTCTGCCACGTCGCCCTCGGTGCCCCGCAGCCCGCCTTGCCGCCGCTCGCGCTCGCGCAGGCCGGCGGCATCCTGGGCTGGATCCTCGGCGGTGTGCTGCTGCTCGCGACCGTGTACGTCGCGGTGCCCGCTCTCGTGCTGCTCGCGGCGCTGTCGGTGCTCATCATGACGAAGACGCCGCCGAACCGGATCGGCGACCGCTTGCGCGAGCTCTACAGCTACCTGTTCGGTGCCGAGCTCGCGCCGCGCGAGCCGAAGCAGAAGAGCGAGACCGAGGCGGTCGAGTTCGGCTCGCTCACTGATCTCGGGCTCGACATGGACGACACGAGCTCGATGCCCTGGTGGCGCAAGGGCAAGTCGACACGCGACTCCGAGGCCTTCGACAGCCCGGTCGAGCGCGCCGGGGTGACCGAGGTCATCGATCCCGCCGAACGCGCCGCGGTGACCGAGAGCCTCGATGACGTGCTGACGGCGGCGGAGCGCGCCGTGCGGCGGTTCACGGGCGAGGTGGATGCCGGGCCCGAGGTGCGCGAGCAAGTCGCGCCGGCCGTCCTCCCCGGATTCGCCACGAGCGCGAGCGAGAAGGGCGCGGCGGGCGAGTTCACGGCTCCGCCCGCCGGTCGCGCGTCCGGATCCAAGCCCTACCGCTTGCCGGCGGCGTCGCTGCTCGCCCCGGGCGATCCGCCCAAGTCGAAGTCGGCGGCCAACGACTCCGTGGTCGCGGCGATCACCGAGGTGCTCGCGCAGTTCCAGGTCGATGCCCGCGTGACGGGCTTCAGCCGCGGCCCGAGCGTGACCCGCTACGAGGTCGAGCTCGGCCCCGGTGTGAAGGTCGAGCGGTTCACGGCGCTCACCAAGAACATCTCGTACGCGGTCGCGAGCAACGAGGTGAACATCCTGTCGCCCATTCCGGGCAAGAGCGCGATCGGCGTCGAGATCCCCAACGTCGACCGCGAGATCGTGAGCCTCGGCGACGTGCTGCGGTCGAGCGCGGCGGCGAAGGCCCTGCACCCGATGACGATCGGTGTCGGCAAAGACGTCGAGGGCGGCTACCTCGTGGCGAACCTCGCGAAGATGCCGCACCTGCTCGTGGCGGGTTCCACGGGGTCGGGCAAGTCGAGCTTCGTCAACTCCATGATCACGAGCGTGCTCATGCGGGCCAAGCCCGCCGAGGTGCGCATGGTGCTCGTCGACCCCAAGCGCGTCGAGCTGGCCGCGTACCAGGGCGTTCCGCACCTCATCACGCCCATCATCACGAACCCGAAGAAGGCGGCCGAGGCGCTGCAGTGGGTCGTCAAGGAGATGGACATGCGGTACGACGACCTCGCGTCGTTCGGGTTCCGCCACATCGACGACTTCAACCGCGCTGTGCTCGCCGACGAGATCCAGCTTCCCGAGGGCAGCCAACGCAGACTGCAGCCCTACCCCTACCTGCTCGTCGTCGTCGACGAGCTCGCCGATCTGATGATGGTCGCCCCGCGCGATGTCGAGGACTCGATCGTGCGCATCACGCAGCTTGCGCGCGCTTCGGGCATCCACCTGGTGCTCGCCACGCAGCGCCCGAGCGTCGACGTCGTGACGGGTCTCATCAAGGCGAACGTGCCCAGCAGGCTCGCGTTCGCGGTGTCGAGCATGACCGACAGCCGCGTCATTCTCGACCAGCCCGGTGCCGACAAGCTCATCGGCCAGGGCGACGCGCTGTTCCTGCCCATGGGCGCCTCGAAGGCGATCCGCGTTCAGGGTGCCTGGGTGACGGAGGCCGAGATCGCCGCCGTCGTCGAGCACGTCAAGCAGCAGGCGCTGCCGGAGTACCGCAACGACGTCGCCGCGGAGGCCACCAAGCGTGAGATCGACGCCGACATCGGGGATGACCTCGAGGTGCTGCTCGCGGCCGCGGAGCTCGTCATCAGCACGCAGTTCGGTTCCACCTCCATGCTCCAGCGCAAGCTCCGCGTAGGTTTCGCCAAGGCCGGGCGTCTCATGGACCTCCTCGAGTCGCGCGAGATCGTCGGCCCCTCCGAGGGCTCGAAGGCGCGCGACGTCCTGGTGAGCCCGGAGCAGCTGCCCGAGGTGCTCGCGCGTCTGCGGGGCGAGGATGCCGCGCCCGCGCCGCGCGCCGGCGACGACCCCGTCGCTCGTATGACAGAGGGCTATCCTGAGACCGAGGGCGATTCCGACGAGGACGCCTGGCAGTTGACCGACCGCGACTGAGCCTGTAACCGGCTCGGGGCGCCGACGAACCGGAGGGTTCAGTGGCTGAGAACCGCGATCGGTCGTACTCGATGCGGGGGCGCGTCGTGCGGGCAGGGGAGACCCCGGCGAGCAGCGGCAACCTCGCGAACATCATCACGGTCGTCCGCATCCTGCTCGCCCCCGTCTTCGTTGTGCTGCTCGTGCTCGACGGCGGTGAGGACGGCCCGCTGCGCATCGCGGCCGCGCTGCTCTTCATCGTCGCGATCGCGACCGACGGCGTCGACGGCATGCTCGCCCGTCGCCGCAACCTCGTCACCGACCTCGGCATCCTGCTCGACCCCATCGCCGACAAGCTGCTGACGGGCGCGGCGCTCGTCATGCTCGCCGTGCTCGCCGAGCTGCCCTGGTGGGTCGTCATCGTCATCCTCGTGCGCGAGTGGGGCATCACGCTCTTCCGCTTCCTCATGCTGCGCGACCGCGTCATCCCCGCCTCGCGCGGCGGCAAGCTCAAGACCGTCGTCCAGTCGGTAGCGATCTCCTCGGCACTGCTGCCGCTGTGGACCCTGTTCGGCGAGTGGGTGAACATCGTCAACACCGTGCTCATGTCGACGGCCCTCGTGCTCACGGTGCTGACAGGCATCGACTACCTCGTGCAGGCCTGGCGCCAGAACCGCGCCGCCGCGTCGTGACCCCGACCCCGGAGGCCGATGCGCTCGCCGAGAGGATCGTCGCCCGGTTGACGGTCGAGGGACGCACCGTGGCCGTCGCCGAGTCGCTCACCGGGGGAGCCGTGGTGGCCGCGCTCGTCGGCATCCCCGGGGCCTCGCTCGCCGTGCGCGGCGGCATCGTCGCCTACGACACCGCGCTGAAGGAGAGCCTGCTCGGCGTGCCGCGGGAGCTGCTCGACGCGCACGGACCCGTGCATCCGGCGATCGCGGCGGCGATGGCCGAGGGAGTGCGGGCGGCCGCGGCGGTCGACGGGCATCCGGCTGATCTCGGCGTGGCGACGACGGGCGTCGCCGGCCCCGAGCCCCACGGCGCCGCCCCCGTCGGCCTCGTCTACGTCGCGGTGGCGGATGCCGCGGGCACGACCGTACGCGAGCACCGGTTCGCCGGCGATCGCGCCGCGATCCGCGCGCACGCCGCGCACGCCGCCCTCATCCTGCTCGACGAGCTCCTAGACGCGCACGCGTGACCCGATCTCGGGAATGTCATGCGTGACGGTCGTGTTACAGACAGCAGACTGACAACCGCCGCTCAGGTGGCGGCGGTTACAGTGAAGCAATCGGGTTCCGGTAGTGTTACCGGCCCAGCACGATCTGGCCGCGAGGCGAGTGAAAAGGAGGTCCCCATGGTTCTGGTTCGACAGGAAATCGGTGAGGTCCTCCGCGACGTGCGCCTGCAGAAGGGCCGCACGCTGCGACAGGTGGCGAGCCGCGCGAGCGTGGCACTGGGCTACCTGAGCGAGGTCGAGCGCGGGCAGAAGGAGGCGTCGAGCGAGATCCTCGCTTCGGTCGCCGATGCTCTCGACACCCCCATCTCGGTCATCATGCGCGAGGTGGGTGACCGCCTGGCGGTCATCGAGGGCCTGAGCGCGGTTCCCGACACGCTCCCCGACGAGCTGGTCGCGCAGTTCGACGCCGACCTGGCGATGCGCTGACGCTCCGGCGTCCTCCTCTCGCGACGGCGACGCGGTGACCCGCAGCGAGTTCCTCCGTGCGATCGCCGACGAGTTCGGCGAGGCCTACGGGCGCAGCCTCGTGCGTGACCTCGTGCTCACGCCGCTCGGTGAGCGCACGGCCGAGGAGGCGCTCGGTGCGGGCACGTCGCCCCGCGAGGTCTGGCTGGCGCTGTGCTCCGCGATGGATGTTCCGCGCGAGCGCTGGTACGGCGCCGGCCGTCCTGAGCCGAAGCGCGTATAGCGTCACGCCCGCGGTCGCGACACGCCGCACCTCCTCGTTCGAACATCTGTTCGCTTCTCGCATAGACTCCCTCCCAGCGGCACTCGAACACGAGTCACTGCACGTGCTGCGCGTCGAACCCGGCGATGTCGGGTCTGAGGCGTACCGTCGGTCTCGTCGGCGACAGCCGTCACGCCTTGTCGTGATCCGTCCGGCCCTGCTCCATCGGCCGGACGAGGAGCGACAGAAGACAGGCACACCGCGCACGAGATGAAGGAGACCGCAATGCCCTCTGCAGCAGACCGCGAGAAAGCCCTCGAGACGGCCCTCGCCCAGATCGATCGACAGTTCGGCAAGGGCAGCGTCATGCGCCTGGGCTCCGACGACCGCGCTCCCGTCGCGGTGATCCCCACCGGCTCGATCGCCCTCGACGTCGCTCTCGGCATCGGCGGCCTCCCGCGCGGCCGCATCATCGAGATCTACGGCCCCGAGTCCTCGGGCAAGACCACGCTCACGCTCCACGCGATCGCCAATGTGCAGCGCGCCGGCGGTATCGCGGCGTTCATCGACGCCGAGCACGCCCTCGACCCCGACTACGCCCAGAAGCTCGGTGTCGACATCGACCAGCTTCTCGTCTCGCAGCCCGACACGGGTGAGCAGGCGCTCGAGATCGCCGACATGCTCGTGCGCTCGGGCTCGATCGACCTCGTCGTCATCGACTCGGTCGCGGCCCTCGTGCCGCGCGCCGAGATCGAGGGCGAGATGGGTGACAGCCACGTGGGTCTGCAGGCGCGCCTCATGTCGCAGGCGCTGCGCAAGCTCACCGGTGGTCTCAACAGCACGCAGACCTCGATGATCTTCATCAACCAGCTGCGCGAGAAGATCGGCGTGTTCTTCGGCAGCCCCGAGACCACCGCGGGCGGCAAGGCGCTGAAGTTCTACGCCTCGGTGCGCCTCGACATCCGCCGCATCGAGACCCTGAAAGACGGCACCGACGCGGTCGGCAACCGCACGCGCGTGAAGGTCGTCAAGAACAAGATGGCCCCGCCGTTCAAGCAGGCCGAGTTCGACATCCTGTACGGCGTCGGCATCTCGCGCGAGGGCAGCCTCATCGACTTCGGTGTCGAGCACGAGATCGTGCGCAAGTCGGGCGCTTGGTACACCTACGAGGGCGACCAGCTCGGCCAGGGTAAAGAGAACGCGCGCAACTTCCTGATCGAGAACCCGGCGATGGCGGCCGAGATCGAGACCAAGATCCTCGCCAAGCTCGGCATCGGCGCGAAGCTCGCCGCCGTCGAGCCCGTGGCCCCGGTCGAGAAGGCGCCCGGCAAGGCCTCCTCGAGCAAGGCGGCGACGGCGGCCGCAGCGCCGGCCGCACCGAGCGCAGAGCAGCCCGAGCTGCGCGCGGCGGCGGGCGCCTGATGCCCTCCTCGCGCGACCCCGGGCAGGGCCTCAGCGGTGTCGATGCGCCGCTGACAGCGGCGCTCGCCCCCGTCACCTTCCTGCCCGGGGCGCGCGAGGCCCGGGCGGAGCGCGAGGCGGCCGAGGCCGCCGAGTCGGCCGCGACCCACGCGGCCGATGCCCGCCGTGCCGAGAACGTCGCGATGCACGCGCTCACGCGTCGCGGGCAGTCGCGCGCCGAGGTCGCCGAGCTGCTGCGCCGGCGCGAGATTGATCCGATCGTCGCCGAGGCCGAGCTCGACCGCCTCGAGTCGGTCGGCCTCATCGATGACCGCGCGCTCGCGGTCGACCTCGTCGATCGATTGCGATCCCGCAAGAAGCTCGGCGACTCGGCCCTGCGCTCCGAGCTCATGCGGCGCAAGGTCGACCGCGCCGCTATCGACGAGGCCCTCGCTGAGAACGCCGATCCCGAGGCGCACGACGACCTCGTGTTCGAGCTCGCGCGCGATCGCGCGCGCCGACTGGGCGGTCTCGACCGCTCGACCGCTGAGCGGCGGCTCGTCGACTTCCTCGCCCGCAAGGGCCACTCGGGCAGTGCCGTGCGCGAGGCCGCTCGGCGTGCGCTCGACGATCGCGACGACGAGCTCGCCGGCGACGCGAGCGGCCCGTCGACGCGGCTCGCGGCCGTGCATCGGGTCGAGTTCCGCTAGCAACGCTGGCATTGTCATCAACTCGTGACCTCTGTGTGGCACTTGGGGTCTACCGTCAGTGCATGATCATCGCTCACTCAGTCCGAGTGGCCCTTGTCCTGGGCCTGCTGCTCATGGCGGGATGTGCGCCAACGGCCGCCCCGCCCAGTGAGCCAGAGACGCAGCCCAGTGTTTCGCCGTCTTCGGTGCCTGAGGATGAGACCGAGGAGTTTCTCGCCAGCCTTGCCGATCTCGGTGGCACCGAGTGGACGGGTCTCGATGACACGTTCAACGATCGCATCACCTTCGTTTTTGGAGTTGACGGCTCCCTCTCGTATCGCACAGCTGAGGGCGACTTCTCTGACCCCGCCGACACCTGGAGCGTTGACGGTGAGGTGCTCGTTTTTCAAGCAACCTACGGCGGAAGTTTCGGGGTGGGATCACACACGGCTTCCTATGATCCCGCGACGGGCGTGATGATCGTCGACTACACGACGAGTACGAACCGGTCGAGCTCGTACACGCTCAGTCAGGTCGACTGAACGGGCTGAACGCACAGGCGGAGCACGTGCCTAGACTGGCGTGGTCATGAGTTATCACAGGATTGACTTTCCCTCTGTCGCGTCGCACGACCGTCGCCGCACCTACGAGGTGCGCACGTTCGGCTGCCAGATGAACGTGCACGACTCCGAGCGGCTGAGCGGCTCGCTCGAGGCGGCCGGCTACACGCGCGCCGAGAGCGGCCAGGCCGACATCGTCGTCATCAACACGTGCGCGGTGCGCGAGAACGCCGACAACAAGCTCTACGGCACGCTCGGCCATCTCGCGAGCATCAAGCGGCAGCGAGGGGGCGATCTGCAGATCGCGGTCGGCGGCTGTCTGGCGCAGAAAGACACCACGACGATCCTCGAGCGCGCCCCTTACGTCGATGTCGTGTTCGGCACCCACAACATGGGTTCGCTGCCGACGCTGCTCGAGCGCGCTCGGCACAACGGCGAAGCGCAGCTCGAGATCCTCGAGTCGCTCGGGGTGTTCCCCTCGACGCTGCCCACCCGGCGCGACTCGACGCACAGCGGCTGGGTGAGCATCTCCGTCGGCTGCAACAACACCTGCACCTTCTGCATCGTGCCCGCGCTGCGCGGCAAGGAGAAGGACCGGCGGCCCGGCGACATCCTCGCCGAGATCCAGGCCCTCGTCGACGACGGCGCCATCGAGGTCACACTCCTCGGGCAGAACGTCAACTCCTACGGCGTCGAATTCGGCGACCGGCTCGCCTTCGGCAAGCTCCTGCGTGCGGCCGGGCGTATCGACGGTCTCGAACGTCTGCGGTTCACGAGCCCCCACCCCGCGGCCTTCACCGACGACGTCATCGATGCGATGGCCGAGACGCCCGCGGTCATGCCCCAGCTGCACATGCCCCTGCAGTCCGGCTCCGACCGCATCCTCAAGGCCATGAAGCGCTCCTACCGCAGCGAGAAGTTCCTCGGCATCCTCGACCGCGTGCGCGACCGCATCCCCGACGCCGCGATCTCGACCGACATCATCGTCGGGTTCCCCGGCGAGACCGACGACGACTTCGCCGAGACCCTGCGGGTCGTCGAGCAGGCGCGTTTCGCGAGCGCCTTCACCTTCCAGTACTCCATCCGCCCGGGCACGCCCGCGGCGACGATGCCCGACCAGGTACCGAAGGAGGTCGTGCAGGAGCGCTACGAGCGCCTGACGGCCCTGCAGGACACCATCAGCGCCACCGAGAACCAGCGGCAGGTCGGCCGCGAGGTCGAGGTGCTCATCTCGACGGGTGCGGGGCGCAAGAACGCCGAGACCGATCGCATCTCGGGTCGCGCCGCCGACAGCCGGCTCGTTCACCTCGCCGTGCCGGCGGGCAGCGAGGTGCCGCGACCGGGCGACATCGTGACGACCACGATCACGCACGCCGCCTCGTTCCACCTCATCGCCGACCACGACGAGCCGCTGCGCATCCGCCGCACGCGCGCTGGTGACGCCTGGGATCGCGCGCAGGCCGAGAGCTGCGCGGCTCCCGCGCTGACTGGGGCGGGCCCGCGCCCGGTCTCGCTCGGGCTGCCGGGGCTGCGTGCTTCCCTCGCCGAGGGCGCATCGCGGCTCGCGTGAGCCGGGCATCCCGGTGATCATCGCCCTCGTCGGCGCCACGGGCACGGGCAAGAGCGGACTCTCGCTCGACCTGGCTGAGCGCCTCGCCGCTCGAGGGATGCAGGCCGAGGTCGTCAACGCCGACGCGATGCAGCTCTATCGCGGCATGGACATCGGCACGGCGAAGCTGCCCGTCGCCGAGCGGCGCGGCGTGCCCCACCACCTCATCGACGTGCTCGAGGTCGTCGATGAGGCGAGCGTCGCGCGGTATCAGTCCGACGCGCGTGCGGCGATCGACGCCATCGTCGAGCGCGGGGCGGTTCCCCTGCTCGTCGGCGGGTCGGGGCTGTACCTTGCGGCCGTGCTGACCGACTTCCGGTTCCCGGGCACCGACCCCGCCCGGCGGGCGCACTGGGAGGGCGAGCTCGCGATGCGCGGCACCGCCGCCCTGCACGCCGAGCTGGAGCGCCGCGATCCTGTCGCCGCGGCGGCGATCGGCCCCCATAACGGCCGCCGCATCGTGCGGGCGCTCGAGGTCGGCGACCTCACGGGCGAGCCCTTCAGCGCCGGTCTCGCCGCGCGCGAGCGCCCCTGGCGGCCGTACCGGCAGTTCGCACTCGAGCTCGATCGCGCCGCACTCGTCGCACGGCTCGACGAGCGTGTGCGCGGCATGTGGCGCGCGGGCCTGCTCGACGAGGTGCGCGGCCTGCTGCCGCTCGGCCTCGAGCGGGGCGTCACGGCGAGCCGGGCGATCGGCTACGCCCAGGCGATCGCGCAGCTGCGCGGCGAGGTCGACGAGGCCGAGGCGATCGCCCAGACCCAGTCCCTCACGCGGCGCTACGCCCGCCGGCAGGTGAGCTGGTTCCGGCGCGACTCGTCGATCGAGGCCCTGGATGCCGCTGCCGACGACCTCGCGGCCCAGGTCGAGCACCGGGTGGCCGACGACCTCGCGGATAGCATGAACGAGTGACCACGCTGCGATTCACCAAGGGCCACGGCACCGGCAACGACTTCGTCCTCGTCTCCGATCCCGAGGGTGCGCTCGAGCTCACTCCCGCGCGTCGTGCGGCTCTTGCGGATCGACGATTCGGTGTCGGAGCCGATGGCGTGATTCGCGCGGTGCGGTCGGAGAGCATCCCCGAGGGGCGGGCACTGCTGGAGACCGATCCTGACGCCGAGTGGTTCATGGACTACTCGAACGCCGACGGAAGCGTCTCTGAGATGTGCGGCAACGGCATTCGCGTCTTCGCGCGCTACCTGCTCGAGCGGGGGCACGTCGCCCTGCCACCGGGCCAGTCGCTCGCGATCGGCACCCGGGCCGGCGTGATCGACGTGCACCGGCTCGCTGACGGCTTCGCCGCCGACCTGGGCCGCTGGCGGCTCGACGGTGGCGACACCCTTGTGCGGGCGCGCGAGCTGCCCGTCGCCCGACCGGGGCTGGGCATCAATGTGGGCAACCCGCACGTGGTGGTCGCCCTCGCGAGCGACGAGGAGCTCGACGCGGTCGATCTCGGGGTCGCGCCCCTGCTCGACCCGGCGCCGCCGGCGGGAGCCAACGTCGAGTTCGTCGTTCCCGCCGATCCGCTCGTGGCGGACGGAGTCGGGCGCATCCGGATGCGCGTGCATGAGCGGGGCAGCGGTGAGACGCTCTCGTGCGGCACCGGGGCCGTCGCCGCCGCCCTCGCCGTCCGGTACTGGGCGGGCGAGTCGGCGCCGAACGAGTGGCGGGTGCGCGTGCCGGGCGGTGTGCTCGGCGTGCGGATGTTCCCGGCGGAGGACGGCGAGCACGTCGCCCTCTCCGGCCCGGCCGAGCTCGTCTTCGAGGGGGAGATCCGCCTCTAGTCGCCTGGTCGGTCCACGGTCGCGATCGGCTCGGTCGGGTCTGCGCCGCGCCGCACGCGCAGCACGCGGAATCCCTTGTGCGTCGCCGCTCGCGAGACCGTGAGCGTGCCCGCGTACCGATCGTCCATCCAGCGGTGCAGGGAGTCGCTACCGAGGTTGCGCGAGACGACGAGCCACGCGTCGGCGCGTTCGCGAAGCCTCGGCAGCCAGCGGTCGAGCAGGGAGTGCAGCTCGTTCTTGCCCACCCTGATGGGCGGATTCGACCAGATCGTCATGAAGCGCACATCATCGGGCACGTCGTCGGGAGCCACGGCGCGCACGTTCTCGAGCCCGAGAGCAGCGGCGTTGCGGCGGGTGAGCTCGAGCGCCCGCTCGTTGACATCGACGGCCCAGACCGTGGCGTGCGGCGAGGCCAGCGCGAGGGTCAGGGCGATCGGCCCCCACCCGCAGCCGAGATCGAGGAGGTCGCCGCTGGGAGGGGGTGCGGGCACGTGGGTCAGGAGCGCCTGCGTGCCGACGTCGAGGCCGCCCGGGCTGAAGACTCCTCCGGCGGTCACCAACTCGACGGGGCGCCCGGCGAGCGTCACGGTGAGCGGCTTCGCCACGAACTCCCCGCTCGGTTGCGCGGTGAAGTAGTGGTCGGCAGGCATGCGCAGAATCTACCGAAGTCGGGCGGAGTACAGTGAACCGCATATGACCGACCACGATCCTCTCGACCCCATCGACGCTCCGAGCGACGGCGCCGGCCCCGATGCGGGGGCGGATGCGGTGGCGCGCGTGCTGGCGAACGCCGAGTCGCGCGCGCGATCGGTGACGTTGCACGGTGCCGCGGCGCTGCAGGATGACGCGAGCTACTCGAGCGATCGTGACGGCGACCAGTTCGATCGTGAGGACCGCGCCGCGCTGCGCCGCGTGCGAGGGCTCTCCACCGAGCTGGAGGACGTCACCGAGGTCGAGTACCGCCAGCTGCGTCTCGAGAACGTCGTGCTCATCGGCATCTACGCCCAGGGCGACCTCGATGACGCCGAGAACTCGCTGCGCGAGCTCGCCGCGCTCGCGGAGACGGCGGGGGCCGTCGTGCTCGACGGCCTCCTGCAGCGGCGCCCGCATCCCGACCCCAGCACGTTCCTCGGCAAGGGCAAGGCCGCCGAGCTGGCCCTCGTGGTGAAGGAGCTCGGTGCCGATACGGTCATCGCCGACACCGAGCTCGCTCCGAGCCAGCGGCGTGCGCTCGAGGACGTCGTGAAGGTCAAGGTCATCGACCGCACGGCTGTGATCCTCGACATCTTCAGCCAGCACGCGAAGAGCCGCGAGGGCAAGGCGCAGGTCGAGCTCGCGCAGCTCGAGTACCTGCTGCCGCGCTTGCGCGGCTGGGGCGAGTCGATGTCGCGGCAGGCCGGCGGTCAGGTCGGCGCGGCTGGTGCGGGAATGGGCAGCCGAGGCCCGGGTGAGACCAAGATCGAGCTCGACCGGCGGCGCATCAACACCCGCATGGCGAAGCTCCGCCGGCAGATCAAGGGCTTCGCTCCGGCGCGCGCCGCGAAGCGCGCCAATCGCGACCGCTACGCGGTGCCGAGCGTCGCCATCGCCGGCTATACGAACGCGGGCAAGTCGAGCCTGCTCAACCGCATCACGCGGGCGGGGGTTCTCGTCGAGAACGCGCTGTTCGCCACGCTCGACCCGACCGTCCGCAAGTCGACGACGCCCGACGGCCGGCCGTACACGATCGCCGACACCGTCGGCTTCGTGCGCAATCTGCCGCACCAGCTCGTCGAGGCCTTCCGATCGACGCTCGAGGAGGTGGCCGAGTCCGACGTGATCCTGCACGTGGTCGATGGTGCGCATCCCGACCCGGCCGCTCAGCTCGCGACGGTGCGCGACGTCATCGGCGAGGTCGGCGCGCGAGAGCTGCCCGAGCTGGTCGCGATCAACAAGAGCGATCTGCTCGACGATGATGCACGGCTGCTGCTGCGCGGCCTCGTGCCCGACGCCGTCTTCGTCTCGGCGAAGACGGGCGAGGGCATCGACGAGCTGCAAGCGCGCATCGCGGCCATGCTGCCCAACCCCGAGATCGAGCTCACCGTCGTGGTGCCGTACGACCGCGGCGACCTGGTCTCGCTCCTGCACGAGCGCGGGCGCATCCTCGAGACGTCGTACGAGGAGGGCGGCACGCGCGTGCACGCCTTCGCGACGCCCGAGGTGGCGACGCTCGTCGAGCCGTACGCGGCGGCTCCGGCCGTCTAGCCTGCCCGCACAGGAGTCGTCGGGCTAGACGGACCGCAGAACCGCGACGACCTTCCCGAGCACCGTGGCGTGGTCGCCCAGGATCGGCTCGTACGCCGAGTTCTGCGGCAGCAGCCAGGTGTGGCCGTCGCGCTGCTTGAACACCTTGACGGTCGCCTCGTTGTCGAGCATCGCCGCGACGATCTCGCCGTTCTCGGCGGTGCTCTGCTGTCGTACGACGACCCAGTCGCCGTCGCAGATCGCGGCGTCGATCATCGAGTCGCCGACGACGGTGAGCATGAACAGCTCGCCCTTGCCGACGAGCTGACGGGGCAGGGGCACGACCTCTTCGACCATCTGGTCGGCGGTGATCGGGATGCCGGCCGCGATGCGGCCGACGAGCGGCACCATCGCCGCGTCACCGACCGACGGACCCGGCAGGGCGGCGGAGTCTGCGGCGTGCGACGGGTCGGGCTCGAGATCGATGAGCACTTCGAGAGCGCGGGGACGATTGGGGTCGCGACGCAGGTAGCCGCTGAGCTCGAGCTGGCCGAGCTGGTGCGAGACGCTCGAGAGCGAGGCCAGCCCGACCGCTTCCGCGATCTCGCGCATGCTCGGCGGGTAGCCGCGTCGCGCGACGGAGGCCTGGATGACACCGAGGATCTCGCGCTGCTTGTCGCTCAGCGTCGTGCGTCGGCGGGTTCCGCTCGCGACCTCGGGCATGCCCTCGTTCGCTTCGTCGTTGCGCTCGTCGGCCATCTCGGCTCCGTTCCCCTCGGTGACGCTCACCGATGTCGGTGGTCGGGTGTGAAGTACTCCCGAACCCTCGAAACTCTATCCACCGACGGGGCGCATTTCAAACATCTGTTCGAGTGTGTCGCTCCCGAGCGGGAGAGAAAGTGGGCAAGGGCTTGAAACTGTGTTCGATCGAAGGTATGTTCGGAACACAGGTTCGCATCCGGCTCTCCCGGCCGAGAACCGGATGCATCCCCCCGGCGGCCCCCCGGCGCCGGGGGGACCTGTACCACTCACCACCCGCACCTGCATCAGCAGCTCGAGAAGGGTCGACACCATGAGCGCCATCACCTACGGTCCCGCCGTCAGTGCCGGTCGTGCCGTCAGTGCCGGTCGTGCCGTCAGTGCCGGTCGTGCCGTCAGTGTCAACCCCGCCGTCAGTGCCGGTCCCGCCGTCATGACGCGCCTGCGGCTCACTCGCCGCGGCCGCGCTGTCATCGCCGCGCTCGTCTCGCTCCCGCTCGTCATCGCCCTCGTCTCGATGGCGCTCAACGGCGGGGGCGCCACGGCGACCTCGGGCGACGCGGTCGTCGCCACGGTCACAGTCGAGGCGGGCGAGTCGCTCTGGTCCGTCGCCGCGGCTATCGCTCCGGAGGCCTCCACGGCCGACGTCGTCGCCGACCTGATCGCGGTGAACGAGCTGACGAGCGCCGAGCTGCTGCCCGGCCAGGTGCTCGTGGTCCCGTCGCGCTACGCGGACTGAGCGGCTCAGAATCGTCGACTGACCCGCGACTACGATAGGCGGGTGACGAGCCTCGCCGACCTGCCGATCCGCGACGACCTGCGCGGCCAGACCCCCTACGGGGCGCCTCAGAAGGCCGTGCGCATCGCGCTCAACGTCAACGAGAACACGCATCCCGTGCCCGCTGAGGTCATCGCGCACGTGGCGGCCGCGGTCGAGCGCGAGCTGCACACGGTCAACCGCTACCCCGACCGTGAATTCACGCTGCTGCGCGAGCACCTCGCCGCGTACCTCAGCACCGGCCGCACGGCTGCGGACGCGGTGCGCCCCGAGCAGATCTGGGCGGCCAACGGCTCCAACGAGGTGATCCAGCACATCCTCCAGGCCTTCGGCGGCCCGGGTCGCCGCGTGCTCGGCTTCCCGCCCACGTACTCGATGCACTCGATCATCGCTGCGGGAACCGGGACCGAGTGGGTCGCGGGCGCGCGCGACGACGACTTCACGCTCAGCCCCGAGAGCGCCGTCGCGGCCGTGCGCCGCACCGACCCCGACGTGGTCTTCCTGTGCGCTCCGAACAACCCGACGGGCACACCGCTCGGCCTCGACACGATCGCGGCCGTCTACGAGGCGAGCCGCGGCATCGTGATGGTCGACGAGGCCTACGCGGAGTTCATGCCCGAGGGCGAATCCGACGCACTGAGCCTCCTGCCGGGCCGTGAGCGCCTGGTCGTCTCCCGCACGATGAGCAAGGCCTTCGCGTTCGCGGGGGCACGACTCGGCTACCTCGCCGCCGATCCGGCGGTGATCGACGCCCTGCGGCTCGTGCGCCTGCCGTACCACCTCTCGGGCCTGACGCAAGCGGCCGCGGTCGCGGCGCTCGAGCATGCGCCCACGATGCTGCGCACGGTCGGCGCCATCCGCGAGCAGCGCGACCGGCTGCTCGTCGAGCTCGCGGGGCTCGGCTACCAGCCTCACGAGAGCTGGGCCAACTTCGTGCTGTTCGGCGGTGTTCCTGATCCGCAGGCGACCTTCGAGCACCTCCTCGCACACGACATCCTGATCCGCGATGTCGGGCTGGCGAACCACCTGCGGGTGACGGCGGGCACCCCCGACGAGACGACGGAGTTCCTCGACGTGCTGGCTAGGATGAACCGGTGAGCACCCCCCGCATCGCCGAGCTCCGGCGCGAGACCAGCGAGTCGTCGATCGAGCTTCGTCTCGATCTCGACGGCACCGGCCGGTCGTCGATCTCGACGACCGTGCCCTTCTTCGATCACATGCTCACGGCCTTCGCCAAGCACTCCCTCGTCGATCTCGACATCTCGGCGAGCGGCGACACCGACATCGACGTCCACCACACGGTGGAGGACACGGGCATCGTGCTCGGCACGGCGATCGCCCGCGCACTCGGCGACAAGGCCGGCATCGCCCGCTTCGGCGACGCCCTCGTGCCGCTCGACGAGGCGCTCGCGCAGGCCGTCGTCGATGTGAGCGGCCGCCCCTACCTCGTGCACACCGGCGAGCCGGCCGGGTTCGAGCACCACCTCATCGGCGGCCACTTCACGGGCTCCATGGTGCGTCACGTGTTCGAGGCGATCACGATGCACGCGGGCCTCACGGTGCACCTCACGGTGCTCGCCGGCCGCGACCCGCACCACATCGCGGAGGCCGAGTTCAAGGCCTTCGCCCGAGCTTTGCGCACCGCCGTTCAGCTCGATCCGCGCGTGCACGGCGTGCCCTCCACGAAGGGCGCGCTCTGACCGTGAGCGCTCCGGTCGTGGTCGTGCTCGACTACGGCTCGGGCAATGTTCACTCGGCGGCGAAGGCTGTCGAGGCTGCGGGAGCGCGCGTCGAGCTGACGGCCGACCGCGATCGTGTCATGGCGGCGGACGGACTCGTGGTTCCCGGAGTCGGTGCCTTCAGCGCGGTGATGGATGCCCTGCGCGCCGTGCGCGGCGACGAGCTCATCGATCGGCGGCTCGCCGGTGGCCGCCCGGTGCTCGGCATCTGCGTGGGCCAGCAGGTCATGTTCGAGCGGGGAGACGAGGGCGGCGTCGTGACGCCCGGTCTGGGGCAGTGGCCCGGCACGGTGAGCGCCCTGCGGGCACCCATCGTTCCCCACATGGGCTGGAACACGATCGACGCCCCCGAGGGCTCCCGGCTCTTCGCAGGCCTGCACGATGAGCGCTTCTACTTCGTGCACTCGTTCGCCGCCCACGAGTGGACTCTCGACCCCCACCCGGCCATCCCGGCGCCGATGGTCACGTGGGCCGAGCACGGCGAGCGGTTCGTCGCGGCGGTCGAGAACGGCCCGCTGTCAGCGACCCAGTTCCACCCCGAGAAGTCGGGTCAGGCGGGTCTGCGCCTGCTCGCCAACTGGCTCGGCACCCTCTGAGCATCCGCTGAGGGCGAGCGCACTCTCAGAACGGAGTACGATTCTGTGTTTGGCTGCGCCGCGCGCGCATCCGCCCCGTGACCCGATCAGAAAGCCTTCGATGAGCGAGTTCTCGACTATCCCCGCCCTCACGCTGCTGCCGGCGGTGGATGTCGCCGGAGGCAAGGCGGTGCGCCTGACCCAGGGTGAGGCTGGCACGGAGACGAGCTACGGCGACCCCATCGATGCGGCCCACGAGTGGGCCGACCAGGGTGCGGAGTGGATCCACCTGGTCGACCTCGACGCGGCCTTCGGCCGGGGCAGCAACCGCTCGATCATCAAGAAGGTCGTGAAGACCACCCCGAAGAACGTCAACATCGAGCTCTCGGGCGGTATCCGTGATGACGCGACGCTCGAGGCGGCCCTCGCAACGGGCGCCAAGCGCATCAACCTCGGCACGGCCGCGCTCGAGAACCCCGAGTGGGCCGCCCACGTCATCGCCGAGTACGGCGAGGCCATCGCGGTCGGCCTCGATGTGCGCGGCACCACGCTGGCCGCGCGCGGCTGGACGGAGGAGGGCGGCGACCTCTGGGCCGTGCTCGAGCGCCTCGAGGCGGCCGGCTGCGCGCGCTACGTCGTCACCGATGTGACGAAGGACGGCACCCTCAAGGGCCCGAACCTCGACCTCCTGCGCTCGGTCATGGAGCGCACGCACCGCCCGGTGATCGCGTCGGGCGGCGTCTCGAGCCTCGACGACATCGCCGCACTGCGCGAGCTCGTGCCGCTGGGCCTCGAGGGCGCGATCGTGGGCAAGGCGCTGTACGCCGGGGCGTTCACGCTGCCCGAAGCACTGGATGTCGCGGGCCGCTGATTCGGCCGGCCAGCCCTGGGAGGGGCGGCATTTCGAGCCGAACCCGAACGCCGACGACGACGGTTCAGCGCCCGCGGCCTACCTCGAGGCGGTCGCCGCCTTGCGGGCCGGCCGGTGCACTCTCGGCGACGTGGTCGACGTCGTGCGCACCTGCCGCTTCCTGATCCCGCTCGTCGCGGTGGCGGGCAAGACCGGGGTGACCGACGCGGGCGTCCTCGTCGACAAGACCCAGGAGCTCTCGATCATCACGGTCGCCGGCCCGGACGGCCGGCCCATCCTGCCGGTCTTCTCCTCGGTCGACGCGATGCGCCGGTGGCGTCCGGATGCCCGGCCGGTGCCCGCGGACGCGGTGCGGGTCGCTCTCGCCGCCGCCTCCGAGCGCACCGACCGCGTCGTCATCGACGCGCGCTCGCCCGACACGCTGCTCGTGCTGCCGCGGCCGGCGGTCTGGGCGATCGCGCAGGGCGTGCCGTGGCTGCCCGCGGTCGACGACCCCGCGGTGCTCGAGGCGATCGCGCGGCCGGCGGCGCAGCATCCCGAGATCTGGGCGGTCACGCTCCTCGCGGGCGATCCGCTCGGCCGGGGGGAGTCGGCGGAGGTCGTCGTGCGACTGGGTGTCGAACCCGGTGTGGCGCCCGATCAGCTGCGCCGCGTCATCGCGGCGCTGAGCGCCCGGTGGGGCGAGGATGCGACTGTCGCCGAGCGCATCGACTCGCTGTCGGTGCAACCGGTCGCCGGCCCGCGACCCGAGCCGGTCTAGTTCACCGGCCCCGTGAGCTTCTCGCCCGGGCCCTGGCCGGGCGCATCGGGGAACGGCGAGGCCTCGCGGAAGGCGAGCTGCACGGAGCGCAGTCCGTCGCGCAGCACGCGCGCGTGGTGGTCGCCGAGCTCGGGGGCCGACGCGGTGATGAGGCCTGCGAGGGCGGTGATGAGCTTGCGGGCCTCGGCGAGATCGATCTCCTCATCCCCGTGCTCGGAGAGACCGCATTTCACGGCGGCGGCGCTCAGCAGGTGCACGGCGACCGTGTTGATGATCTCGACGGCCGGCACCTCGGCGATGTCGCGCGAGGCGTCGGTGTCGGGGGTGATCTCGCTCATCAGAATTTTCCCTGCTATCGTTATGCGGGCTCCGGGGCCAGATCCCCGGTACGAAAGTGGAGAATCCTCCCACCCGCGCTTGACCGACTACTAGGTTACCGGGTCGAATCACCCCGTTCGACGGCTGCGAAGCCGCGCGAAGTCCGTGGGTGGTGCTGGCCGTGCGCCAGGGATGAATCGCTCCTCTTTCGACGGAATCACCACTGATCCGCTCGGATCACGACAGAGGAGAATCGCATCAGCGAACCGAGAACGAACGACCGTATCCGCGTCCCCGAGGTCCGTCTTGTGGGCCCCGCTGGTGAGCAGGTCGGAGTCGTCAAGATCGAGGTTGCCCTGCGCCTGGCGCAGGAGGCCGACCTCGATCTCGTCGAGGTCGCCCCCAACTCGAAGCCGCCCGTGGTCAAGATCATGGACTACGGCAAGTTCAAGTACGAGGCGGCGCAGAAGGCCAAAGAGGCCCGCCGCAACCAGGCCAACACCATCCTCAAAGAGGTGCGCTTCCGCCTGAAGATCGACAAGCACGACTACGAGACCAAGCGCAAGCGCGCCGAGGGGTTCCTGCAGGCGGGCGACAAGGTCAAGGCGATGATCCTGTTCCGCGGCCGCGAGCAGTCGCGCCCCGAGCAGGGCGTGCGTCTGCTGCAGCGTTTCGCCGAAGACGTCGCCGAGTTCGGCACGGTCGAGTCGACTCCGATGATCGATGGTCGCAACATGGTCATGATCATCGGCCCGCTGCGCAACAAGGCCGACGCGAAGGCCGAGCAGATGGCGCAGCGCGCAGCCTCGAAGGCGGCGCGCAAGGAGAACGACGCGGCTCCCAAGGCTGAGAATCCGGCCGAGACTGCACCGGCCGTGTCTGAGGCACCCGCACCCGCAGTCGCCGTCGCAGTCGTCGAGCCCGACGTCGAGCCGGTCGCCGAGGCCGCTGTCGCCGAGGCGGCCGTGACCGACGCCGCTGCCACCGACGTCGCTGTGACGGAGGCGCCCGCCGAGAAGCCCTCGGCGAAGCCCGCTGCGACCAAGCCCGCGGCTGCCGCGAAGCCCGCGGCTGCCGCGAAGCCCGCCGCTGCTGCCAAGCCGGCTGCGGCCAAGCCTGCTGCCGCGAAGCCTGCCGCTGCCGCGAAGCCCGCTGCCGCCAAGCCGGCGGCGGCGCCCAAGCCCTCCGCGTCCGCGTAGCCCGCGCCGCGCATCCAACCGAGAAGAAACGAGGAAGCAATGCCCAAGCAGAAGACGCACTCCGGTGCCAAGAAGCGCTTCAAGCTGACCGGCACCGGCAAGGTCATGAAGCAGGGTGCAGGCATGCGCCACAACCTGGAGAAGAAGTCCAGCGAGACCACCCGTCGCCTCAACCGCGAGGTCGTCCTCGCGCCGCAGGACGCCAAGGTGATCAAGAAGCTCATCGGCAAGAAGTAAGACCCGAGAAACGATCTGAAGGACTAACGAAATGGCAAGAGTCAAGCGGGCCGTCAACGCCCACAAGAAGCGTCGGGTCATCCTCGAGCGGGCCGAGGGCTACCGCGGCCAGCGGTCGCGTCTCTACCGCAAGGCCAAGGAGCAGGTCACCCACTCCCTCGTCTACGCGTACCGCGACCGTCGCGCGAAGAAGGGCGAGTTCCGTCGCCTCTGGATCCAGCGCATCAATGCCGCCGCGCGCGCCAACGGTATGACCTACAACCGCCTCATCCAGGGCCTCGGCCTGGCCGGCGTCGAGGTCGACCGCCGCATGCTCGCCGAGCTGGCCGTCAACGAGCCCGCCGCGTTCACGGCCCTCGTGAAGGTCGCCAAGGAGGCCCTCCCGGCCGACACCTCGGCTCCGAAGGTCGACGCGGCCTGACCTCGCGTCACGCACAGCACCGCACGACGGCGCGTCCCCCCGGGGGCGCGCCGTCGTCGCGTTCACCGGGCGTTAAGCACCCCCTCGGTACGATGGCGCCTGTGATCGACAACCCGCGCTCGCCTCGCGTGCGCGCGGCGGCGAAGCTCGCGAAGAAGAACCAGCGCGCTGAGACCGGCCTGTTCCTCATCGAGGGCCCGCAAGCGGTCGCCGAGGCGCTGAAGTACCGCCCCGATCTGGTCACCGAGGTCTTCGCCACCGCGTCGGCCCTCGACCGGCATCCGGCGATCGTGCGGGCGGCGAGCGGCGCGGCGCTGCGCATCGAGACGGTGACGGATGCCGTGCTCGAGACGATCGCCGACACGGTCACCCCGCAGGGGGTCGTCGCGGTCTGCCGGCAGTTCCCGACGGCGCTCGACGAGCTGCTCGCCACACGGCCACGCCTCGTCGCCGTGCTCGAGGAGGTGCGGGATCCGGGCAACGCGGGGACGATCATCCGCGTCGCCGATGCCGCGGGAGCCGATGCTGTCATCCTGACCGGCTCGAGCGTCGACGTCTTCAACCCCAAGGTCGTGCGGGCCACGACGGGGTCGCTCTTCCACCTGCCCGTCGTGGTCGGCGTACCGCTCGCCGCGACGCTCGAGCGGTTGCGCGGGCTCGGCACGCGCATCCTCGCCGCCGACGTCTCGGGCGACGACCTGCTCGCCGTGCGCTCCGACGGCCACCTCGACGGCCCCACCGCGTGGCTCTTCGGCAACGAGGCGCGCGGGCTCACCGACGAGCAGCTCGCGCTCGCCGATCGGGCCGTGATCGTGCCGATCTACGGCCGCGCCGAGTCGCTCAACCTCGCGACCGCGGCCGCCGTGTGCCTGTACGAGAGCGCCTTCGCGCAGCGGGCGCACGGTAGCTGAGCGGCGGGGAGCGACCGACGCTCGGGGAAGCCCGGCCCGCACGGGGACGGTCCCGTAGCGACTGCTAGCCTCGGCGGTGTGCACCGCGCCAGAATGCTGGGGGTGGCTGCCGACGTCAGTGCCGACACCGATGACCACGGTGCGTCCTGTGATCGGCTGAGCGCCCGGACGGTCGGATGACCGTTCTGATCGTCGAGGACGACGATCGACTGATGGATGCCCTGCGCACGTTTCTGCGCAAAGCCGGCTACGGCACGGTCAGCGCCGCCGACGCCGCTCAGGCGCTCGAGGCCGTCGGTGCCGACACCGAGGTCGTGCTGCTCGATCTGGGCCTGCCCGACATGGACGGCATCGAGCTCTGCCGCCGGATCCGCGAGCGGTCAGGGGTGCCGATCATCATCGCCACCGCCCGCAGTCACGTTCAGGAGCGCATCCGGGGTCTGCGGGCCGGCGCCGACGACTTCGTCGTCAAGCCCTACAACGTGCTCGAGCTGGTGGCGCGCATCGAGGCGGTCACCCGTCGGTCGCGGTCCCTCGTGGCCGAACCGATTCCGGAGCATGTCATCGACGTGTCGGGGGCGCGCATCGACCTGTCGGGTCGCCAGATGCTCGTCGACGGACTCCCGGTCGAGCTGACACGCACCGAGTTCGACATCGTGGCCGTGCTCGCTCGGTATCCCGGGGTCGTCGTGCCGCGTGAGCGCATCATCCGCGAGGTCTGGCAGACCGATTGGCACGCGTTCAGCCGCTCGCTCGAGGTGCACGTCGGCTCGATCCGACGCAAGACCGGGCGGGTCGACCTGATCGAGACGGTGCGCGGCATCGGCTATCGATTCGCGGGGAGGTAGTCGTGCGCCGGCGACTGGTCACCGTGTTCCTCGTTCCGCTCGTGGCTGTGCTCCTGGTGCTGGGCGGCGCGTACGCCTGGAGCGCCGCGCGCAGCATCCAGCAGGAGCACATCTCCGAGCTGTTGGGCGATGTGGCGTACTTCGTCACGAGCGCTCGGCAGGCGCTGCGGTCGGGGAGCCCCGATCTCGTCGCCGGTGAAGCCGAGCGCTACTACGAGCTTTACGGCACGCGGGTGCTGGTGGTCGACCGGTCCGGCTCGCTGTGGGCCAGCGGTGGCGAGCAGCCGGTCGTGCTCGATGAGAACACGAAAGCGCAGATTCAGCTCGCCCTCGCCGGGCGCAGAAGCGAGCTGCCCGAGCCAGCTCTGCCCTGGGCGCTCACCGACTCCGTCATGGTCGAGCCCGTGCTGGAGAACGGCGATGCGATCGGTGCCGTCGTGGTCACGGCGAGCATCGACGTCGCGCGAGAGACGATCCTCGAGCAGTGGGCCCTGTTGCTCGGGGGTGCAGTGCTGGCCACGTCGATCGGGGTGGTCGTGGTGTTCCGGCTCGCCACCTGGGTGTTGCGGCCCATCCGACGCGTCGACGCTGCCATGGAGGCGATCGAACGCGGTGACGTGGAAGCGCGCATCGCCGACGAGACCGGGCCGCCTGAGCTGCGCAGCATGATCCTGATCTTCAACCGCATGGCGGAGGAGATCGAGAGGATGATGGCGCGCCAACAGGAGTTCGCTCTCAATGCCTCGCACGAGCTGCGGAACCCGCTCAATGCGCTACTCGTGCGAGTGGAGTACCTCGCGACAGGGCTCGACAGCGACTGGAGCCGCGATGTCGAAGAGACCCGCGAGGAGGGACGCCGGATGACGCGCATCCTCGACACGCTCCTGAATCTGGCGAGAAGCAGCGAGCGCGGCGCGGCCGAGGAGGTCGTGGATGTGGCCGAGGTCGTGAGCGACAGGGCCGAGGCGTGGCGTCAGTCGGCATCGCGGGCGGGCATCAGTCTCGTCGTCGAGGGCGATGAGGGCGTGCAGACGGAGACCGACCGCACGATCCTGGAGAGCGCACTGGATGCGGTGATCGACAACGCCGTGAAGTTCTCCCCGTCGGGCACGCGCGTTGTGCTCGCGGTGGCGGATTCGACCGATAGCGCCGAGATCATCGTGCGTGATCACGGCCCCGGCGTCGGGGCCGATGAACTCGCCCACCTGACCGAGCGGTTCTGGCGCAGTCCGCGTAATCGCAGCACCCCGGGCTCGGGCTTGGGGTTGGCGATCGCCACCGATCTGCTGACGTCGATCGGCGGGGGGCTCCGCGTCGAGTCACCCGACGGCGGCGGTCTCGCTGTCCACCTGCGACTGCCGAAGGGTGGGACCTCATGACTCCGCGTCCCCGACGAGCCGTCACGGCCGCCCTCGGCCTGATCGTGACGATGCTGACGCTAGCGGCATGCGGGCCGGCGACCCCCGTCGAGCGGTTCTCCATCGCGGGAGGCGGGGCCACGGGGGTCTACTACGCCTTCGGTGAGCAGCTCGCCGACGTGCTCTCGAGCAGGCTCGACACGGTCGTCACTGTCGATGAGACGAACGGCTCGGTCGACAACCTGCAGCGTGTGAGCGACGGGCGAGCCCTGTTCGGATTCGCGCAGAGCGATGTGGCTGCGGATGCGGTCGCCGGTACCGGTGGGTTTCCCGAACCCCTCGCGGTGCAAGCCGTGGCGAGGCTGTACGACGAGTACGTGCACGTCGTGGTGCGATCCGACTCCGACATCGTCCAGATCGCCGACGTCGCCGGTCGTTCCGTCTCGCTGGGGGCGCCCAGCTCTGGGGTGAGCATCGTGGCCGAGCGGGTGCTCGTCGCAGCGGGGGTCGACCCCGCGGTGGTCGACGACCGGGCGCTCGGGCTCGCGGAGTCGATCGATGCTCTGCGGGCCGGTGCGATCGAGGGGTTCTTCTGGGTCGGGGGGCTTCCGACCCCGGGTCTCGCGGAACTGTTCGGGGAGGCCCCGACCCGGCTGCTCTCGATCGAGGCAGAGACGGTCGAGCGTGCGAATGAAGCGCACGGCGGCGTCTACCGGCTCGCCGAGTTGCCGATCGGGGCGTACGGACGGACCCAGGCCACGGCGACGATGACCGTGCCCAACTACCTGATGGTCGCGCAGAGCGCGTCTGACGAGCTCGTGCGCGAGGTTCTCGCCGTGCTGTTCGAGTCGCGATCGATCATCGCGGCAGACGTGCCGGCCGCCGCACTGCTCGACCGGCGGGAGGCCATCTTCACCGACCCGGTATCGCTGCATCCCGGTGCTGTGGCGTACTACAGCGAGTCGAGGCGCTGAGCGCGAACGGGTTCGAACCGCACGCTCAAGAAACCCTCAAGACGCACGCCGCAGACGGCGCGGCGACCTAGCGTGAGCGCGTGCCACCGATGTCGATGTGCTCCATGACCGTCGTGCTCGATTCGTGCTCTCGCCGCGAATTCAGTACCCGGTCAGACCCCCGGAGTCCGGCGCCGGTGAGCGGCCGAACTCGAAGGGACGTCGATCATGTCTGAACCGTTGGTCGCGATTGACCACGTGAACAAGCACTTCGGCGAGCTCCATGTGCTCAAAGACATCACCACGACGATTCACCGGGGTGAGGTCGTCGTCGTGATCGGGCCGAGCGGGTCGGGCAAATCCACGCTGTGCCGCGCAATCAACCGGCTCGAGACGATCGACAGCGGCACCATCACGATCGACGGCAAGCAGCTTCCCGAAGAGGGCAAAGATCTCGCGACGCTGCGCGCCGACGTCGGCATGGTGTTCCAGTCGTTCAACCTGTTCGCGCACAAGACGGTGCTCGAGAACGTCACCCTCGGCCCTCGCCGAGTGCGCGGTGTCTCGAAGACCGAGGCCGACACGAAGGCCATGGAGCTTCTGGACCGCGTCGGCGTGGCCAACCAAGCCCAGAAGCTGCCCGCGCAACTGTCAGGCGGTCAGCAGCAGCGCGTCGCGATCGCTCGTGCGCTCGCGATGAATCCCAAGGTCATGCTCTTCGACGAGCCCACCTCGGCTCTCGACCCGGAGATGATCAACGAGGTTCTGGACGTCATGACCTCGCTCGCCCGCGAGGGAATGACCATGCTCGTCGTCACCCACGAGATGGGCTTCGCTCGCAGCGCAGGAGATCGCATTCTCTTCATGGCCGACGGCGAGATCGTCGAAGAGGCCGAGCCCGATGCGTTCTTCGACACCCCCCAGACTCCGAGAGCGAAGGACTTCCTCTCGAAGATCCTCACCCGCTGACCGGCGGGGGAGCACCACAGCAAGGAGCACACAGATATGGGACTCAATCGAGGAATCGCCACCGTCGCGCTCGCGGCCGTCGGCCTACTGGGGCTGAGCGCATGCGCAGGGGGCACCACTGAGCCGGCCGAGCCGGTCGCCGAAGCGCCGGAGTTCGACGCCGGCACGACCATGGCCGCGCTTGCTGAGGCGGGCACGATCACCATCGGCACCAAGTTCGACCAGCCGCTCTTCGGCTTGCAGGGCCTCGACGGCGAGCCGGTCGGCTTCGACGTAGAGATCGGCAAGATCATCGCGAGCGAGCTCGGCATCTCGGAGGACAACATCGAGTGGGTCGAGACGGTCTCGGCCAACCGAGAGCCCTTCATCGAGAACGGCACCGTCGACATCGTGGTCGCGACCTACACGATCAACGACACCCGCAAGGAAGTCATCTCGTTCGCCGGGCCGTACTACCTCGCTGGCCAGGACATCCTGGTGCTGGAGGGCAACCCCGAAGGGATCACGGGGCCCGAGGACCTTGCGGGCAAGAACGTCTGCTCGGTTGCCGGCTCCACGTCGGAGAAGAACATCGCCGAGTACGGCGTCAACCTCATCACGACCGACACGTACTCCAACTGCCTCGAGCCGCTGCGCAACGGAGCGGTCGTCGCGGTGACCACCGACAACGTCATCCTGGCCGGCCTTGCCGACCAGAACCCCGGCGAGTTCGAGGTCGTCAACAACCCGTTCACGTCAGAGCCCTACGGCATCGGCCTCGCTCGTGACGACGACGCGTTCCGCAGCTTCATCAACGACGTCCTGGAGGCCGCCTACGCCGACGGCCGGTGGGCCGACGCCTGGAACGCCACTGCTGGCACCGTTCTCGACCTGCCGGAGCCCCCGGCGGTCGACCGCTACTAGGTAGTCGCACATCGATGCCGGCCCGCCCTGCACGGGGCGGGCCGGCATCCCATCAGCACTGAACCGCACGAGAGGAGAACCGTGAGCGTCATCGATTCGCTCATCGACGTCATACCGCTGTATCTCGAGGGGTTCGGGATGACCATCCTGCTGCTCCTGGTATCGGGCGTCGGCGCGTTCATTCTCGGCGTCATCATCGCGGCGATGCGCATCTCGCCACTGCCGTCGCTGCGCATCTTCGCCGTCGCCTACACCGAGACGCTGCGCAACATTCCCCTGCTGCTCGTGCTGTTCTTCTGCGCCTTCGTGCTTCCGATTCTGGGAGTCTCGGTGGGGTCGGATCCCAAGGTCGGGTACACGCTGCTCGCCATCATCGGTCTCACGCTCTACACGTCGCCGTTCGTCGCCGAGGCGGTGCGCTCGGGTATCAACGGAGTGCCGATCGGTCAGGCGGAAGCGGCCCGCAGCATCGGCATGGGATTCGGCCTGACCCTCACGCTCGTCATCCTTCCTCAGGCGGGGCGCATGGTCGTTCCCCCGCTCATCAACGTCTTCATCGCTCTCACCAAGAACACGTCGGTCGCGGGCATCTTCTTCGTCAACGAGCTCTTCTCCGGGGTGCAGCGCGCGACGCGCGACCACGGAGACAAAGTGCTGCTCATGCTGCTGTTCGCCGCTCTCCTGTACCTGCTCATCACCATTCCGCTTGGACAGATCGCCGGGTACATCGAGAAGAAGGTGCGGGTGCTGCGATGAGCCTCAGTGTTCTCTACGACGCGCCCGGCCCGAAGGCTCGACGCCGGTCGCTCATCGGCTCCATCGTGGGTCTCATCGTCATTGCAGCGGTGTTCTGGTGGGTCATCGCCACTCTCGCCGCTCCGCGGGTCTCTGCCAATGACGCGGTGACACCCGGCATGTTCGACGCGTCCCGCTGGGACGTGCTCAGCAATCCCCTGGTGTGGGAGCGCTTCGCCGCTGGTGTCGGTGCGACGCTGATGATGGCGGGTGCTGCGGCTGTGCTCGCGATCCTCATCGGAATCGGGTTCTCGTTCGTGCGAACGGCGACCACCGCGTGGATCCGGGTTCCGGCGGCGATCATCCTCGAATTCTTCCGGGGAATGCCCGTCCTGCTCATGATCTTCTTCGTGTTCCTCGTGTTCTCCACGGGCGCATACTGGGCCGGCGTCATCGGTCTCGGCGTCTACAACGGCGCCATCATCGGAGAGGCGCTCAGGGCCGGGATCCTCTCGCTGCCGAGGGGCCAGCGCGAAGCGGGACTCGTCATCGGACTCTCGCCGACACGAACTCGCATGATCATCGAGTTCCCGCAGGCCTTCCACCAGATGCTGCCGATCATCCTCGCCCAGATGGTCGTGCTGCTGAAAGACACGTCGCTCGCGTACGTGGTGGCCTACGACGAGTTGTCCCGAACGATCCAGAACATGCAAAAGGCGCTCGGCAACAACTACGTGTTCACGCTCTTCATCGTGGGCCTCGCGATCTACCTGACGTTGAACCTCGTCTTGTCGTGGATCGCACGCGCCGTCGCCAGACGCAGTGGGCCCAAGGCCGGCAAGCTCACGTCGGCAGATTCCCTGTCGGCGCTCGGAGCCGAGGGCACGCGCGCGATCACCCTGCCCGTGCTGAAGCGCGACAGACCTTCCCGGCGGCCCGACTAAGCTTTATCGCTGTGCCCGACCCCCTCGATATCTCCGAATCAGCCGTCAATGCAGCCGTCGATGCAGCCCTGGCAGACGTTGTCGCCGCGGCCGATACCGCGGCGCTGAAGGCCGCGAAGTCGGCGCATGCGGGGGAGGCCTCGCCGCTCGCTGCGCTCAACGCGCTGCTGCGCGACGTTCCGGCCGACCAGAAGGCCGCGCTCGGCAAGCTCGTCGGGCAGGCGCGCGCCCGCGTCGGCCAGGCCGTCGCCGCGCGTGAGGCCGAGCTCGTGGTGGCGGAGGAGCAGGCGCGGCTCGCCGCGGAGGCGCTCGACGTGACGGCGATCGCGCCGCTCGGTCTCACGGGCGCCCGCCATCCCCTCACGACGCTCATGGAGCAGATGAGCGACATCTTCATCGCCATGGGGTGGGAGGTCGCCGAGGGCCCCGAGCTCGAGAACGAGTGGTTCAACTTCGACGCCCTCAACATGGATGCCGACCACCCTGCACGCGGCACGCAAGACACGTTCTTCGTCGAGCCCGAGGAGCGCCACCTGCTGCTGCGCACCCAGACGAGCCCCGTGCAGGTGCGGTCGCTGCTCGACCGCGGCGTGCCGCTCTACGTGGTGTCGCCCGGCCGAGTGTTCCGCAAGGACGAGCTCGATGCGACGCACACGCCGGTGTTCCACCAGCTCGAGGGCATCGCGATCGACAAGGGTCTGACGATGGCCCACCTGCGCGGCACGCTCGAGCATCTCGCGCGCGCTGTCATCGGCGAGGGTGCGCGCATCCGCCTGCGCCCCAACTACTTCCCCTTCACCGAGCCGAGCGCCGAGCTCGACGTGTGGCACCCCACGTTCAAGGAGGGGCCGCGCTGGATCGAGTGGGGCGGATGCGGCATGGTCAACCCCAACGTGCTGCGCGCCGCCGGCATCGATCCCGAGGTGTACCAGGGCTTCGCCTTCGGCATGGGCATCGAGCGCACCCTCATGTTCCGCAACGGCGTGAGCGACATGCGCGACATGGTCGAGGGCGATGTCCGCTTCTCGCAGCAGTTCGGAATGGTGGTCTGATGCGCATCCCGATCTCGTGGCTCCGCGAGCACGTCGACCTTCCCGCCACAGGCGATGCGATGGCCGACGCCGAGGCGCTGCACGCCGCCCTCGTCAGGGTCGGCCTGGAGGAGGAGACGATCCACGGGGTCGCCCTCACGGGCCCCATCGTCGTCGGCCAGGTGCTCGAGTTCGTCGAGGAGCCGCAGGCGAACGGCAAGACCATCCGCTGGTGCCAGGTGCTCACCGGCCCCGGTGAGACCCGGGGCATCGTCTGCGGCGCCCGCAACTTCGAGGTCGGCGACAAGGTCGTCGTCACCCTGCCCGGCGCCGTGCTTCCCGGGCCCTTCCCGATCGCCGCGCGCAAGACCTACGGCCATGTCTCCGACGGCATGATCGCGAGCGCGCGCGAGCTCGGCCTCGGCGACGAGCACGACGGCATCCTGCGCCTGGCGACCCTCGGCCTCGACCCCGAGGTCGGCACCGACGCGATCGCCCTACTCGGGCTCGATGATCTCGCCGTCGAGGTCAATGTCACGCCCGACCGCGGCTACGCCCTGTCGATCCGCGGCATCGCCCGCGAGTACGCGCACTCGACCGGAGCCGAGTTCCGCGACCCCGCGACCGCGGTCGCCCCTACTCGAGGCGAGGGCTTCCGGGTCGTCGTCGACGACCGCGCCCCGATCCGCGGACGTCGCGGCTGCGACGTCTTCGTGACGCGCGCGGTGCGCGGCATCGACCCCGCCCGCACGACCCCTGCGTGGATGGTCTCCCGTCTCGAGCTCGCGGGCATCCGGTCGATCTCGCTCGTCGTCGACATCACCAACTACGTCATGCTCGAGCTCGGCCAGCCGATCCACGCCTACGACCTCGCCGCCGTGAGCGGCGGAATCCTCGTGCGCCGCGCGGTCGCGGGCGAGACCCTCGTCACGCTCGACGGTCAGACTCGCTCCCTGCACGCGGAAGATCTGCTCATCACCGACGACTCGGGCCCTATCGGCCTCGCGGGCGTCATGGGCGGTGCCAGCACCGAGATCGGCGAGGCGACGGTCGACGTGCTCGTCGAGGCCGCGCACTTCGAGCCCGTCTCGATCGCGCGAACCTCCCGTCGCCACAAGCTGCCGAGCGAGGCCTCGCGCCGTTTCGCCCGCGGTGTCGACCCGCTCGTCGCCGAGGCGGCCGCGCAGCGCGTCGTCGACCTGCTCGTCGAGCTCGCCGGCGGCGCCGCCGACCCGCTCGGCTCGTGCTGGATCGACGTCGCAGCCCCCGCCCCCATCCATCTCGCCGAGGGCTACGTCGACGGCCTCATCGGCGTCGACTTCTCGCTCGACGAGATCACCGACTCGCTGTCGGCCATCGGATGCTCGATCGACGTGCAGACGGACGGCTGGCAGGTCACCCCGCCGAGCTGGCGCCCCGACCTCGTCGACGCCCCCTCGCTCGCGGAGGAGGTCGCCCGCATCGTCGGATACGACCGCATCCCGGCGCAGCTGCCGGTGGCGCCGCCCGGGCGCGGTCTCACGCGCTCACAGCGGGTGCGCCGTGCCACGGCGAATGCGCTCGCGGCCGCGGGCCTCACCGAGGTGCTCGCCTACCCGTTCGTCTCGGCCGACGATGTCGCGCTGACCGACGGCGACGCCCCGAGCGTGCAGCTCGCCAACCCCTTCGACAGCGACACGGGTCGATTGCGCCGCAGCCTCATCCCCGGACTCACCCGCATCGCCCACCGCAACATCGCGCGGGGCCTCGCCGATCTCGCGCTGTTCGAGATCGGCGCCGTGTACCTGCCCGAGCGGGCCGCGGCCTACGGGGTCGCCGCTGTGCCGAGCGCCGCCCGGCGGCCGGAGGTCGCGGTTCTCGACGAGCTCGAGCACAGCATCCCGCCGCAGCCCTGGCACCTGGGCGCCCTGTTCGTGGGCGATCGGCGGCCTCGGGGCATCGGGCAGCCCGCCGAGCCCTCGGGCATCGCCGATGCGCTCGGCGCTGCGCACGCCGTGGCCGCCGTCGCGGGCGCCGTGCTGCGCATCGAGACCGGGTCGCACCCCGCCCTGCACCCGGGCCGCACCGCGGCGCTGCTCGTCGGCGACACCCTCGTCGGGCACGCGGGCGAGCTGCTGCCCGCCGTCGCGATCGAGCGCGACCTGCCGCGTCGCGTCGGGGTGCTCGAGCTCGACCTCGAGGCGCTCATCGCCCTCGGGTCGAGCCAGGTCGAGGCCGGCACGATCGCCGCATACCCGGCAGCGACGCAAGACCTGTCCGTCGTCGTGGCCGAGTCGGTGCCCGCGGGTGCCGTTCGGGATGCGGTGGTCGAGGGCGCGGGAGCGCTGCTGGAGTCGGCGACGCTCGTCGACGACTACCGCGGCACGGGGCTCGAGCCCGGAACGAAGTCGGTGACGCTGGCTCTGCGCTTCCGCGCCGCCGACCGCACGCTCACGGCCGCCGAGGCGACGGAGGCGAAGCTCGCCGGGCTCGCGCTGGCGACCGAGCGGCTCGGCGCGACGCTGCGCGCCTGAGCCCGCTCCGTCCGCTGCGCCTACTTGCGACCGCCTCCGAGCAGGCCGCCCAGGGCGCTCGCGAGGAGATCTTGACCCTGCTTGCTCGAGATGAGGCCGCCGAGCATGTCGCCGAGCGGGTTGCCGCTCGGGGCGGGGGTCTTCGCGGGCTCGGGCTCGGCCTTCGTCGACCCGCCGAGGAACTGGTTCGCGACCCACGCGAGCACGATGGGGGCGACGATCGGCAGCACCTGCTGCACGATCGCGCCGATGTCGAGGCCATCGCCCTTCGCGTCGACCGCGGAGGCCGCGGCGAGGGCCACGTCGTTCTTCTTCGCCCCGAAGACGTTGGAGACGATCTTCTCGCCGTCGGCCTCGTCGACCTCGGCGAGCCTCTTCGGGGTCGTGCCCTTGTGCTTGCCGAGAGCCTTCTCGAGCGACTTCGCTCCGCCCTCATCCTTCGCGTTCGCGGCGAGACCGCCCACGATCGCGGGCACGGCGACGGCGACGGCGGCCTCGGCGACACCCTCGTCGATGCCGAGCTTCTCGGCGATGTCGCCGATGGGGATGAGTTTCATGAGGCCGCTGAGGTCGTCCATGGATGCTCCTTCGATTCGCGTGCGCCGGGTGGCGCGATCCTGCGCGTCGAACGCCCATCGTATTCTCTGGAAGAGTTAAGGGCATGACCTATTCCGTGGCGGTCGCCGGAGCCAGCGGGTACGCGGGCGGTGAGGTGCTGCGCCTCGTGGCCCAGCACCCCGAGCTCGAGGTGCGCACGGTCACGGCGCACAGCAATGCGGGGCAGCCGCTCATCGACGTGCACCCCCACCTGCGTTCTCTCGCGCACCTCGACTTCGTCGAGACGACGCCCGATCGGCTCGCCGGTCATGACATCGTCGTGCTCGCCCTGCCGCACGGCGCCTCGGGCGCCGTCGCCGCCCCGTTGCCGCCCGAGACGCTCGTGCTCGACTGCGGTGCCGACCACCGGCTGACGAGCGCGACCGACTGGGCGCGCTACTACGGCGGCGAGCACCACGGCGCCTGGGCGTACGGGCTGCCCGAGCTGATCCACGCCGACGGCTCACGGCAGCGCGAGCTGCTCGCCGGCGCGCGGCGCATCGCTGTGCCGGGGTGCAACGTGACGGCCGTCACGCTCGGGCTCGCGCCGGGCATCCGCAGCGGCGTCGTCGAGGCGCACGATGCGACCGCGGTGCTCGCGGTCGGCCCGAGCGGTGCGGGCCGTGCGCTGCGCACCGACCTGCTGGCGAGCGAGCTGCTCGGATCGGCGAGCGCGTACGGCGTCGGGGGAGTGCATCGGCACATCCCCGAGATCCTGCAGAACCTGCGCGCTGCGGGGGCCAGCGACCCGACCATCTCGTTCACGCCCGTGCTCGTGCCCATGGCGCGCGGCATCCTCGCCACCGTCACGGCGCGCCTGGCCCCGGGGGCGGATGCCGCGAGCGTGCGCGAGGCCTGGGAGTCGGCCTACGCCGCCGAGCCCTTCGTGCACGTGCTGCCCGCGGGCCGGTTCCCGGCGACGGCGTCGACCGTCGGCGCGAACACCGCCCTCATGGGTCTCGCCGTCGATGACGACGCGCAGCGCGTGGTCGTCGTCGTCGCTCTCGACAACCTCGTCAAGGGCACGGCGGGTGCCGCCGTGCAGTCGCTCAACCTCGCGCTCGGCCTGCCCGAGACGCTCGGCCTTCCCGTGAACGGAGTCGCCCCGTGACCGTCACCGCTCCCGCCGGCTTCCAGGCCGCCGGTGTCGCCGCCGGGCTCAAGGCGAGCGGTGCCGCCGATCTCGCCCTCGTGGTCAACCGCGGGCCCTCCCGCGCCGCGGCGGCCGTCTTCACGAGCAACCGCGCCAAGGCCAATCCGATCCTCTGGTCGCAGCAGGTCATCGCCGATGGCGAGGTCGCCGCGATCGTGCTCAACTCGGGCGGCGCCAACTGCTTCACGGGGGCGCAGGGCTTCCAGACGACGCATGCCACGGCCGAAGCCGTCGCCGAGGCGCTCGACATCAGTGCGGGCGATGTGCTCGTCTGCTCGACGGGGCTCATCGGCGAGCAGCTCGACCGCGAGGCGCTGCTCGGCGGGGTCGCCGCGGCCGCCGCCGGGCTCGGCGCGCACGGCGAGGCCGCGGCCCGCGCGATCATGACGACCGACTCGGTGCCCAAGACCGTCGTCGTCGAGGGCCCGGGCTACACGATCGGCGGCATGGCGAAAGGCGCCGGGATGCTCGCACCCGGTCTCGCCACCATGCTCGTCGTGCTCACCACCGACGCCGACCTGCCCGCCGCCGAGCTCGACACGGCGCTCCGCGCCGCCACGCGCGTGAGCTTCGACCGCCTCGACTCCGACGGCTGCATGTCGACCAACGACCAGGTGACGCTCATGGCGAGCGGAGCATCCGGAATCACCCCCGACTCCGCCGCCTTCACCGCGCTGCTGACCGAGGCCTGCATGGCGCTCATGACGCAGCTGCAGGCCGACGCCGAGGGCTCGAGCCACGACATCGTCATCACGGTGAGCGGCGCTGAGACCGAGGACGACGCCGTCGAGGTCGCGCGCTCGGTCGCCCGCAGCAACCTGTTCAAGGCGGCCATGTTCGGCAACGACCCCAACTGGGGCCGCGTGCTCGCCGCCATCGGCACGACGAGCGCCGCGTTCGACCCCTACGCGGTCGACGTCGCGTTCAACGACGTGCGGCTGTGCCACGCGGGAGCCCCCGACCGTCCGCGCGACGAGGTCGACCTGAGCGGCCGCACCATCACCGTGCACATCGCGCTGCACGCCGGCGACGCGGCCGCGACGGTGTACACCAACGACCTCACGCACGACTACGTGCACGAGAACAGCGCCTACGCGAGCTAGGGACCATGAGCGAGCTGAGAGACCCCGCGAGCGTCGCCGACGACCACGCCCAGGCGGCGGTCAAGGCGGCGACCCTCATCGAGTCGATGCCGTGGCTGCAGCGGTTCCGTGATCGCGTCGTCGTCATCAAGTTCGGCGGCAACGCCATGGTGAGCGACGAGCTGCAGCGGGCCTTCGCGCAAGACATGGTCTACCTGCGCACGGTCGGGCTGCGGCCCGTCGTCGTGCACGGCGGCGGCCCGCAGATCTCGGCGATGCTCGAGAAGTTCGGCATCGCGAGCGAGTTCCGCGGCGGCTACCGGGTGACGAGCCCCGAGGCCATGGAGGTCGTGCGCATGGTGCTCACCGGTCAGATCAGCCGCTCGCTCGTGAGCCTCATCAACGAGCACGGCCCGTTGGCGGCGGCGATCTCGGGGGAGGACGCGGGGCTCTTCCGCGGTCGCCGCCGCGGCGTCGTGGTCGACGGGGTCGAGGTCGACCTCGGGCTCGTGGGCGATGTCGTGAGGGTCGACCCCGCCGCGGTGCTCGCGCAGCTCGACGCGGGGCGCATCCCCGTCGTTTCCTCGATCGCGCCCGACGGCGACACGCCCGGGCAGAGCCTCAACGTCAACGCCGACTCGGCCGCCGCGGCGCTCGCCGTGGCGCTCGGGGCTGAGAAGCTCGTGATCCTCACCGACGTCGCGGGGCTCTACCGCGACTGGCCCGACACGTCGTCGCTCGTCTCGAGCATCGACGCCGACGAGTTGCGCGCCCTGCTGCCGCGACTGGAGTCGGGCATGATCCCCAAGATGGCGGCGTGCCTCGAGGCCGTCGACGGCGGGGTCGGCAAAGCGGCGATCATCGACGGCCGCGTGCCGCACTCGATCCTGCTCGAGATCTTCACGCAGGAGGGCATCGGCACCGAAGTGACCGCGGCGGGGGGCGCCGCGTGAGCACGGGGCCGCTGGTGTCAGGAACAGAGACGGATGCCGTGCGCGAGCGGTTCGCGTGCGTCGCCATGCGCTCGGCCCCTGCTCCGATGGCCGTGCTCGAGCACGGTGCCGGCGCCCTCGTGTGGGATGTCGACGGGCGGGAGTACCTCGACTTCCTCGCCGGCATCGCGGTGAACGCGCTCGGCCACGCGCATCCCGCGCTCGTCGAGGCGGTCTCGGCGCAAGCGGGCCGGCTCGTGCACGTCAGCAACTACTTCACGACGCCGCAGGCGGTCGCCTTCGCCGAGCGGCTCGTACGCCTCACCGGGTTCGGAGCGACCGGGCGGGTGTACCCGGCCAATTCGGGTGCCGAAGCGATCGAGGCGGCGCTCAAGCTCGCGCGACGCACCGGCCGGCCGCGCATCCTCGCCTTCGAGCAGGGATTCCACGGGCGCACGATGGGGGCCCTCGCCCTCACCGGCAAGCCCGCGCTGCGCACGCCCTTCGAGCCCATGGTGCCCGGCGTCGAGCACCTGCCGACCGACCTCGCCGCGCTCGAGGCCGCGCTGGGGCCCGATGTCGCGGCCCTCGTGCTCGAACCCGTCAAGGGCGAGGCGGGCGTCGTGCCGCTGCCGCCCGGGTTCCTCGCCGAGGCGCGGCGGCTGACGCGCGCGCACGGAGCGTTGCTCATCGTCGACGAGATCCAGACCGGCGCGGGGCGCACGGGCGACTGGTTCGCCTTCCAGCACGAATTGAGAACCGAGGCCGAACTGCCCGATGCAGTCGTCGTCGCGAAGGGCATCGGCGGGGGAGTGCCCATCGGGGCGCTCGTCACGCGCGGCGCCGCGAGCGAGCTGTTCACGCTCGGCCAGCACGGCTCGACCTTCGGCGGCAATCCGCTCGCGACGGGGGTCGCCGATGCCGTGCTCGCCGAGATCGAACGGGCCGACCTCGTCGGCACTGCGGCTCGGCGCGGCGAGCAGCTGCGGCAGGGCATCCTGGCTCTCGGCTCGCCCCTCGTCGCCGAGGTGCGCGGCCGCGGGCTGCTGCTCGGCGTCGGGCTCACCGCCCCCGTCGCGCCGCGCCTCGTCGCCGAGGCGCTCGACCGCGGGCTCATCATCAACGCGGCCAACGACGAGAGCATCCGGCTCGCGCCGCCGCTCATCATCGGCGATGCTGAGATCGACCGGTTCCTGACCCTGTTCGCCGCGAGCCTGCTCGCCGTAGGCCTGGAGGCCGCCACCCCATGACCGCACACGCCCCCGCCGCCCGGCACTTCCTGCGCGACGACGACATCACGCCCGCCGAGCAGGCGCAGATCCTCGACCTCGCTGGCGCCATCAAGGCCGACCGCTGGGCGCGCACGCCGCTCGCGGGGCCGCAGACGGTCGCGGTCATCTTCGACAAGTCGTCGACCCGCACGCGCGTGAGCTTCGCGGTCGGCATCGCCGACCTCGGCGGGGTGCCGCTCATCATCTCGACGGCGAGCAGCCAGCTCGGCGGGAAGGAGACCCCGAGCGACACCGCCCGCGTGCTCGAGCGCATGGTCGCCGCGATCGTCTGGCGCACCTACGCGCAGGCAGGGCTCGAGGAGATGGCGGCCGGCACGACGGTGCCCGTCGTCAACGCCCTGAGCGACGACTTCCACCCCTGCCAGCTGCTCGCCGACCTGCTGACCATCCGCGAGCACCGCGGCGAGCTCGCGGGGCTCACGGTCGCCTTCCTCGGCGACGGCGCGAGCAACATGGCGCAGTCGTACCTGCTCGCGGGCGCCACGGCGGGCATGCATGTGCGCGTTGCCGCTCCCGCGTCGTTCGCCCCGACCGCCGCGGTCGTCGCCGACGCCGAGCGCCGCGCGGCTGAGACCAGGGGCTCGATCACGGTCACGACCGACCCGGTCGCCGCGGTCGCGGGCGCCGACGTCGTCGTGACCGACACCTGGGTCTCGATGGGCAAAGAGGATGAGAAGGCGCACCGCGTCGCGACCTTCGGCGCCTATCGCGTCGACCCGGCGATGATGGCGCACGCGAAGCCCGACGCGCTCTTCCTGCACTGCCTGCCGGCCGATCGGGGCTACGAGGTGACGGCCGACGTCATCGACGGCCCGCAATCGGTCATCTGGGACGAAGCCGAGAACCGCCTGCACGCGCAGAAGGCGCTGCTCGTGTGGCTGCTCGAGAAGTCCGGCGGCGCGCGATGAGCGGCGCCACGAACGAGGGCTCGCTCTGGGGCGGGCGCTTCAGCGACGGCCCCTCGCCCGAGCTGCAGCGGCTGAGCCGCTCGACCCACTTCGACTGGCAGCTCGGCGGCTACGACATCCGGGGTTCGCGTGCGCACGCCCGCGCTCTCGCGGCGGCCGGCTACCTCACCGACGACGAGCTGGTGCGGATGCTCGAAGGCCTCGACGAGATCGAGGCGCGCTGGGCAGACGGTCGCCTGCAGCCCCGGCCGGAGGACGAGGACGTGCACGGTGCCCTCGAGGCGGCCCTCGTGGACGCGGTGGGCGCCGAGCTCGGCGGCCGCCTGCGCGCGGGCCGCAGCCGCAACGACCAGATCGCGACCCTGATCAGGCTGTACCTCCGCGACCACGGCGCCGTGATCGCGCGCGAGGTGCGGTCGCTCATCGGGGCGCTCGCGGCGCAGGCGGATGCGCATCCCGATGCCGTCATGCCCGGCCGCACCCACCTGCAGCACGCGCAGCCGGTGCTGCTGGCGCACCACCTGCTCGCGCACGCCTGGCCGCTCGTGCGCGACCTCGAGCGCCTGCGCGACTGGGCTGCGCGCGCCGACCGCTCGCCGTACGGCGCCGGCGCGCTCGCCGGATCGAGCCTGGGCCTCGACCCCGCCCTCGTGGCGGCCGAGCTGGGCTTCGCCGGCCCGACCGAGAACTCGATCGACGCCACGGCGAGCCGCGACCTCGTCGCCGAGTTCGCCTACATCGCGGCGCAGCTCGGCGTCGACCTGTCGCGTCTGGCGGAGGAGATCATCCTCTGGAACACGCGCGAGTTCGGCTACGTCACGCTGCACGACGGCTTCTCGACGGGATCGTCGATCATGCCGCAGAAGAAGAACCCCGACATCGCCGAGCTCGCGCGCGGCAAGGCCGGTCGGCTCATCGGCGACCTCACCGGGCTGCTGTCGACCCTCAAGGGCCTGCCGCTCGCCTACAACCGCGACCTGCAGGAGGACAAAGAGCCCGTCTTCGACGCGGTCGAGACGCTCGAGGTGCTGCTACCGGCGTTCACCGGCATGGTGGCGACCCTGCGCTTCGACACCGAGCGCATGGCCGCCCTCGCTCCCCAGGGCTTCTCGTTGGCGACCGACGTCGCCGACTGGCTCGTGCGACAGGGGGTGCCGTTCCGCGAGGCGCACGAGATCTCGGGCGCGCTCGTCGCGCACTGCGAGCGCCACGGCCTCGAGCTGCACGAGCCGAGCGACGACGAGTACGCCTCGATCGATCCGCGCCTCACGGCCGCAGTGCGCGCGGTGCTCACGGTCGAGGGCTCGATCGCGTCGCGCTCGGGAGCCGGCGGCACTGCTCCGTCAGCGGTCGCCGCGCAACGGGCGCACCTCGCCGAGCGGCTCGCCGCCCTCGAGTGAGGCTGCTCGACGACGACCCCGTCGCGGTCGCACCGCTCCTGCTCGGGGCGGTTCTGCACGGCCGCGGCGTGAGCGTGCGGCTCACCGAGGTCGAGGCGTACCGCGGGGGCGGCACCGACCCGGGATCCCACGCCTTCCGCGGGCCGACGCCCCGCACAGCACCCATGTTCGGGCCCGCCGGCACCGTCTACGTCTACCTCAGCTACGGGATGCACCGCTGCCTCAACCTCGTCTGCGGCGCCGAGGGCGAGGCCGGAGCCGTGCTGCTGCGCGCGGGCGAGGTCGTCGCGGGAGCCGAGCTCGCGCAGCGGCGCCGGGCGGCCGCGGCCCCGCGTCGAGCGGGAGCCTGCGCATCCCGCATCATCGCTCCCCGCGACCTCGCCCGGGGCCCGGCACGCCTGGCGACGGCGCTCGGAGTCGAGCTATCCGACAGCGGCGGGATGCTCGCCGCCGGCCCGCTGACTCTCGAGCCCGGCCCGCCGCTGCCGCCCGAGCGCATCGCCGCGGGCCCGCGCGTGGGCGTCAGCGGCCCGGGCGGCGGCGGCGAGTACCCGTGGCGCTTCTGGCTCGTCGGGGACGAGACCGTGTCGGCCTACCGGCCTGCGGTGCCGCGGGCGCGCATCACGCCAGCACGATGAGGGCGGCGCACAGGCCGGCCCAGAGCATGCTCACGAGCGTGCCGATGATGAACCGCTCGGTCGCGGCGCCCGCGTCGAGGTCGCGGAACCGGCCGAGGCCCTTGACGGCGATGAGCGCGGCGACGAGCTCCCACCGGCCGACGAGCACGGCCGCGATGACGACGGCCCGTTCGAGGTAGCCGATCGTCGTGCCGCCGCGCAGCACTTCGCGCGTCGGCGGTGTGGTGCGCGCCGTGGCCGGGGGTGCGCCCGTGACGGGCACGATGATGCCGCCGTGCTCTCCGGTCGGCGGCCCGCCTCGCGTGGCGGCGGCGAGCACGAGCACGGTCACGGGCCCGCCCGCCGCGATTCCTACGGCGACGAGGCCGAGTGCGAGGAGGTTGCCCACCAGCCCGACGGGGTCACCACCGATGCCGAGCGCGACGGCGAGCGCGCCCGCGGCGACCACGATGATCGCGGGCACGGCGAGCCGCGGGCGGTCGAGCGCCGTGGCGAGCACCGCGAAGGCGGCGACGAGCCCGAGCAGTTGGGCGACGCCGAGCCAGCCGAAGGCGGTGGTGATCGCGGCGAGGCCGACGAGCAGGGGGGTCATGCGGCGCCTCCTTCGACAGCGGTGCCCTCCACCGTAGCGCCGAGGTCGGCGAGCAGGCTCGCGAGCGCGCGGCGGGCATCCGCGTCGATGCGCAACCCGGCGGCGCGCGCTCGCTTGCTCGTCGCCTGGGGCGTGATGTCCAGCCGCTCGGCGGCGTCGGCCTGGGTGAGGCCGCGCTCGAGCAGATCGTGCAGCTGCCAGCCGGCGGCGCTCCAGCGGGATCGGTGCGCGAGCAGCAGGTCGATCAGTGCCCCGAGCTGCTCTGCGCGCGCGCCCGCGGCGCCGGCGCCGATGGTGGCGCAGCGCAGGGGGCGCCGGGCGGCCAGCTCGATCGCCGCGCGCGCCGATACGAAGGCCGGTCCGGTGGCTTCTCGGATTCCGTCGGGCAGCGGCTGCCGTACCGCCCCGATGCCGAGCCCCACCCGCCAGTGCGGTGCCCGCAGCAGGTGCAGGGCGGTCTCGAGCGCCGTCGTCGCGTCGTCGGTCATGGCCTGCAGCTCGTCCCCGGCGGTGCGCTCGGGGGCGAGGGGATACCCGGTGTCGAACCGCCTGCGCAGGTCGGCGAGCGCGCCGGCGACGCGATCGGTGTCGGTGCTACTGCCGATCTGGTCGGCGATGATGACGAACACGATGTTCTCCTCGCAACCATCAGGGGATGATGGGATCACGATCAAGCCTATAGGGGTTATTCACGCCGAATCCACCCCCCGTCGCTGATACGCTGGCGCGGTGACCGCCGCCCCTGTGACCCTCACGCCCCCGCAGAACGATCCGAGTTTCGAGAGCATCTGGGACGAGATCGTCTGGCGGGGCCTCGTGCACGTCTCGACCGACGAAGACGCTCTGCGTGCGCTACTCGCCGGGCCGCCGATCACCTACTACTGCGGCTTCGACCCGACGGCGCCCAGCCTGCATCTCGGCAATCTCGTGCAACTGCTGCTCATGCGCCGGTTCCAGCTCGCCGGTCACCGCCCGCTCGGTCTCGTCGGCGGCTCGACCGGGCTCATCGGCGATCCGAAGCCGACGGCCGAGCGCACCCTCAACGACGCTGCGGTGGTCGCGGAGTGGGTCGGCTACCTGCAGGAGCAGGTGAAGCGCTTCCTCTCGTTCGACGGAGACAACGCCGCGCGTCTGGTCAACAACCTCGACTGGACGGCCTCGATGACCGCGATCGAGTTCCTCCGTGACATCGGCAAGCACTACCGCGTCGGGACGATGCTGAAGAAAGACGCGGTGAGCGCTCGGCTCAACAGCGATGAGGGCATCAGCTACACCGAGTTCAGCTACCAGATCTTGCAGGGTCTCGACTTCCGCCGCCTGCACCTCGACTACGGCTGCGTGCTGCAGACGGGCGGCAGCGACCAGTGGGGCAACCTGACGAGCGGCGTCGACCTCGTGCGCAAGGCCGAGGGCGCGACGGTGCACGCCATCGGCACCCCCCTCGTCACGAACGCCGACGGCCGCAAGTTCGGGAAGAGCGAGGGCAACGCCATCTGGCTCGATCCTGCGCTCACAACCCCGTACGCCATGTACCAGTTCTGGTTGAACACCGACGATGCCGACGTGATCGACCGGCTCAAGGTCTTCACCTTCCTCGGCCGCGCCGAGATCGACCGCTACGCCGAGCTCGTCCGCGAGGAGCCCTTCCGTCGAGCGGCACAGAAGCGGCTCGCCCTCGAGGCGACCGGTATCGTGCACGGCCCTGCGGCCGTCGCGGCCGCGATCGCGGCGTCGGAGGCGCTCTTCGGCCAGGGTGACCTGGCGGCCTTGGATGCTGACACGCTGGCCGCCGCGATCGCCGAGCTGCCCTCCGCCGAGGTGGGGGAGTCGGACACGGTCGTGCACGCCCTTGTCGCCACGGGACTCTGCTCGAGCGCGAGCGACGCACGCCGAGCGATCGCGCAGGGAGGGGTGTCGCTCAACAACGCGACGGTGTCGAGCGACGAGGCGACCCTCGAGGGTGCCGCGCTCGCCGGTCGAGCAGCGGTGCTCCGCCGTGGCAAGAAGACGCTCGCGGGGCTCATCCTGCGGTGACGGATCGCGGTCGGCAAGCCCGGGAACAAGCGCGACACGCCCGGGAATCGCTGAGATTTGCCCCGCACCCGTACGAACCGTAATCTTCTAACTCGTCACCCCAAAGGTGCGGCAAGCGGAAGAGCTAGCCGGCCTCAAGCGGGACCAGATCCTCCAAGACAGAGCAGCCACTTGCTGGTGCGCTCATCGCCAAGTAGGATTGCGAATCCGCCCGGCATGATCCTCGCGATCAGGCCGCGGGCAGTCGGACTCGGTTCGCCGAGATCGCCGATTTGCGCCGGGAAGCCGGGGCGGATACATTAGGGAAGTTGCCCAGTTGCGACAGCCGAGAGGCTGGAGGTCTGGAGCGTCCGATCCTTGAGAACTCAACAGCGTGCACTAAGTCAATGCCAAATAACCTCGACGGCTGACCATGTTCCTAGAACGTGACCAGCAGTAAGAGATTCCTTTGGATTGAAACAAGAATGTCAGTAGATATTCGAACTTCAGTCAGACAAACTCGTCACCGCTCAGACCTCGGTCCGGCGGTGACACTAGATGTGCCGGCAGCCTTCGGGTCGCCGTGCAATCAAACATTTACGGAGAGTTTGATCCTGGCTCAGGACGAACGCTGGCGGCGTGCTTAACACATGCAAGTCGAACGATGAAGCCGGAGCTTGCTCTGGTGGATTAGTGGCGAACGGGTGAGTAACACGTGAGTAACCTGCCCTTGACTCTGGGATAAGCGTTGGAAACGACGTCTAATACCGGATACGAGCTGGGACCGCATGGTCACCAGCTGGAAAGAACTTCGGTCAAGGATGGACTCGCGGCCTATCAGTTAGTTGGTGAGGTAACGGCTCACCAAGACGACGACGGGTAGCCGGCCTGAGAGGGTGACCGGCCACACTGGGACTGAGACACGGCCCAGACTCCTACGGGAGGCAGCAGTGGGGA
>NZ_JBHYEO010000004.1:167567-171239 GCF_051860105.1 Microcella sp. | reverse complement strand
CAGCCACTTCTGGCCGCCCGAAGCGATCACATCGGCGACCTCCCACGGAGCATCCACGATGCCGGCGCCCTGGATCGCGTCGACGATCAGCAAGCGGTCGCCGATCACCTGCCGGATGCCTTCCAGGTCGACGAGGTGACCGGTGCGGTAGTCAACGAGGCTCACGACCACGGCGACGACCGACGCGGCCAGCTGGTCGCGGACCACGCCGGGCGTGACCCGGTCGTGCTCCGGGGTGATCGTGTGCGGCACGAGCACGCCGAGCGCTTGAGCCGCGCGGGTCATGGCATAGCCGACGGAGGGGAACTCGCCCGACGAGGCGGCGACGCCGCCCGTGAGACCGAACATCACGTGCATGAGCGCCTGGCTCGTGCTGGGCTGGAAGACGATCTGATCGGGTCGCATGCGCACGAGGGCGGCGACGGAGGTGCGCACGCGCTCGTCCTGCTCCTCGAGGGTCGCGAACGAACCGAAGCGCGCGTGCGAGAGCACATCGGCCATCGCCCGCTCCTCCGCCAGTGCGTGCTCGCCGATGGGCGACAGCCGGGGATGGTTGAGGTAGCCGGGTTCCTCCGAGAAGCCGGCGATGAAGGCGTCGAGCTCGGGGGTCACTGTCCGAACCTCCTCTGACGTCGGGAGAAATCGCGTAGGGCGCGGAGGAAGTCGACCTCGCGCAGGTCGGGGCCGAGCGCTTCGACGAAGTAGAACTCGCTGTGGGCGCTCTGCCACAGCATGAAGTCGCTCAAACGCTGCTCGCCCGAGGTGCGGATCACGAGATCCGGGTCGGGCTGCCCCCCCGTGTAGAGGTGCTCGGCGATCTTCTCGGGCGTCACGAGCTCCGCGAGCTCGTCGAGGGTGCCGCCGCTCTCCGCGTGGTGATGCACGATCGCGCGCACCGCATCCGCGATCTCACGGCGACCGCCGTAGCCGACCGCCAGGTTGACGTGCAGCCCCGCTTTGCCGGCGCCGCGCGCCTCGGCGGTGTCGAGCTCGGCCAGCAGCTGCTCGGGCAGCCCGTCACGGCTGCCGACGTGCTGCACGCGCCAGTCGTCGATCGTCGAGAGGTCGGAGGCGAGGGCTCCGATGATGCCGATGAGCTCGCGCAGCTCGTCGGTGTCGCGCCCCGTGAGGTTATCGGTCGAGAGCAGGTAGAGGGTCACGACGCCGATGCCGGCCTCGTCGCACCACCGGAGGAACTCGACGATCTTCTCGGCACCGGCGCGGTGACCGTGGGCGGTCGTTCCCCCCACCCGGAGGCGCGCCCAGCGACGGTTGCCGTCGAGGATCATGGCGACATGGCGCGGGTGGGTCGCGTCGGCCAGCTGCCGGCGCAAGCGGCGCATATAGAGCTGGTAGAGAAGGCCGCGACCCCGGGGAGTTCTCGACGATCGCACACGCCTACGGTAGTCCACCGGGCTGGCGTTGTGGCGGGCATCCAAGCGGGAGGCCCCGCGGATGCCGCTCCCGTATCATCGCCGCATGACCTCCCCCTCCTCTGCTGAGCACGGCCCGGCCGACGTCGACGACGAGCCGGGCAGGGACCTGCCGAACGTGCCCCTGCTCGAGGAGTCGATCGAGTACGCCGCGCTCGACCAGAAGCCGACGTGGCGGGGATGGATCCACGCGGGCACGTTCCCGCTCGCCATCGTGCTGGGCATCGTGCTCATCATCGTCGCCGACGGCCCCGCTGCCCGATGGTCGAGCGGCGTCTTCGTGCTCTCATCGCTGCTGCTCTTCGGCATCTCGGCCACCTACCACCGCTTCACGTGGAGCGACCGCACGCGCATCCTGCTCAAGCGGTTCGACCACGCCAACATCTTCCTGCTCATCGCGGGCACGTACACGCCGTTGTCGATCATGGCGCTGCCCCCTGAGAAGGGCTACCTGCTGCTCGTACTCGTGTGGACGGGCGCGTTCATCGGCATCGGGTTCCGCGTGTTCTGGATCTCGGCGCCACGCTGGGCCTACGTGCCGCTGTACGTGCTGCTCGGCTGGGCCGCCGTGCTGTACATCGTCGACCTGTTCATGGCGAACGCGGCCATGATGGTGCTCGTGATCGTCGGCGGGCTCGCCTACACGGCGGGAGCGGTCATCTACGGCATGAAGAAGCCCAACCCCGTGCCGGGCGTGTTCGGCTTCCACGAGATCTTCCACACCCTCACGGTCGTGGCCTTCCTCTGCCACTGGACGGGCGTGCTGCTCGTCGCGCTCGACCCCCCGTTCGGCGGGTAGCGCGGTCTAGCGGTCGGCGGGCTGCTCGGGCTCCGGCTCGGCCGGGCCGCCCTCGGCGATCATCGCCTGCTCGGCCTCGAGACGCTCACGGATCTCGCCGCGGTAGCGCACGCGACGGATGCGCCGCGTCATGTCGACGAGCAGGAAGATGACGGCGATGGCGACGAGCGCGATCGCGACGAAGCCCGCGACACCGGGGGTCACGGTGTTGGGATCGAAGTCGGGCGGCGTGCCGGGCTCGTCGATCGGGTTCGGGCCGATGCCCGTCGGAAGCAGCAGAGCTGCGAAGGGGTACCAGGTCACGGGATGCTCCACTCGCGATCGGACGGACGAGCCGGTTGAGAGAACCCTCACCTCGGCGCTCTACGCTGGAACCTAAGGGTAGCGATCGCACCTGAGCGGCTCACCGGTGCCGCGCCGCACGAAGGAGGCCCGACAGTCGTGTCGACACCGCAGCAGCGTCTAGACGAGCGCTACGGTCGCACGCCCGACGCGGAGCGCCGCACGCGCGCCGCCATGATCGTCGCGGGCGTCGTGTTCGCGATCGTCTTCACCGCCTGGGTCGTGTGGGGCGGGCTCTCTGGCACCAACGCCGAGCTCGAGACGCGTGAGCTCGGTTACGCGAACATCACCGACAACTCGATCGACGTGCGCTGGGAAGTATCGGTCGCCCCCGGCACGGCGGTGTCGTGCGCGGTGCAGGCGCTCAACGAGAGCTTCGGAATCGTGGGCTGGAAGGTCGTCGATCTGCCGCCCTCGAGCGAGCGCACGCGTGTGCTGGTCGAGTCGTTGCGCACCGCCGAGCGACCGGTCACGGGTTTGCCCTACCGGTGCTGGCTCCCGTAGCATCGCCGGAATCGAGAAACAGAACCGGCCCGCGGGCCGGTTCTGCTGCGTCAGGAGGGCATTGCCATGAACGACACCGCGGGCACGACCACGCAGTGGCTCACCCAGGAGGCGCACGATCGCCTCACGGCAGAGCTCGAGCACCTCTCGACGACGGGCCGCGCCGAGATCGCCAAGCGCATCGAGGCGGCGCGCGACGAGGGCGACCTCAAGGAGAACGGCGGATACCACGCCGCGAAAGACGAGCAGGGCAAGATCGAGGCGCGCATCCGCACGCTCACCGAGCTGCTGCGCACCGCCGTCGTCGGCGTGCCCCCGACGGCCCACGGTGTCGTCGAGCCCGGCACTGTCGTCACCGCGACGATCCTCGGCGACGAGGAGCGCTTCCTGCTCGGCAACCGCGAGATCGTCGGCGATGAGAGCGACATCGACGTCTACAGCGAGGCGAGCCCGCTCGGCCAGGCGATCCTCGGCGCGAAGATCGGCAACACGGTGTCGTACACGGCGCCCAACGGCAAGGAGATCGCTGTGACGATCGTCGACGTGAGCACCTACACCGGCTAGAGCTGCGTCCGCGGGTCATAACCCCGCGAC
>NZ_JBHYEO010000004.1:1959-167467 GCF_051860105.1 Microcella sp. | reverse complement strand
GCGTCAGCGTCGCGCGCGAACGAGCTACCTGACCGGCCGCGCGGCACCCGACGCGTCAGCGTCGCGCGCGAACGAGCTACCTGACCGGCCGCGCGGCACCCGACGCGCCAGCGTCGCGCGCGAACGCTACAACTGCGTCCTCGGGTCATAACCCGCCTCGCGCAACGCCCCGATCACCTGGTCGGCGTGCTCGGGCCCGCGCGTCTCGATGTGCAGCTCGAGCTCGACCTGGCTGATCGCCAGGCCCGATCCGTGCCGCGTGTGCAGCACTTCGACGACGTTGGCGTTCTGATCGGCGATGATCTCGCTCGTGCGCGCGAGCTGGCCCGGCCGGTCGGGCAGCGGGATGCGCAGCTTGAGGTAGCGCTCCGAGGCGGCGAGCCCGTGGGCGATGACGCGCTCCATGATGAGCGGGTCGATGTTGCCGCCGGAGAGCACGACGACCGTGGGGCCGCTCGCGACGACCTTGCCGGTCAGGATCGCGGCCACCCCGACCGCGCCGGCGGGCTCGACCACCATCTTGGCCCGCTCGAGCAGCACGAGCATCGCGCGTGCGATGTCGTCGTCGTCGACCGTCACGACCTCGTCGACGGCATCCCGAACGATCTCGAAGTTGAGCTTGCCGGGCTTGGCGACGGCGATGCCGTCGGCGATCGTCGGCGAGATCGTGATCTCGGTGACCGCTCCCGCCGCGAGCGAGACGGGGTACGCCGCCGCATTGGCCGCCTGCACCCCGATGATCCGGATGCTGCGCCCCAGCTCGGCCGCGCGCCGCTTGAGCACGCTCGCGACGCCCGAGATGAGCCCCCCGCCGCCGATCGGAACGACCACGGTCTCGAGCTCGGGCACCTGCTCGAGCAGCTCGAGGCCCAGCGTGCCCTGCCCGGCGACGACATCCGCGTGATCGAAGGGCGGGATGTAGACGGCGCCGGTACGCTCGGCGAACTCCTGCGCGGCCTTCAGCGGCTCGCTCACGGTGTGGCCGCGCAGCACGACCTCGGCACCGTAGTGGCGCGTGGCCTGCAGCTTGGGCAGGGCGACGCCGATGGGCATGAAGATGGTGGCCTGGATGCCGAGCTCGCGCGCCGCGAAGGCGACGCCCTGCGCGTGGTTGCCGGCGCTGGCGGCGACCACGCCGCGCGCCTTCTCCTCGTCGCTGAGCCGCGACATGCGGTTGTACGCACCGCGGATCTTGTACGAGCCCGTGCGCTGCAGGTTCTCGCACTTGAGGTGCACGGGCGCGCCGAGCACGTCGCTGAGATAGCGCGAGGTCTCCATGGGGGTGACCTCGGCGACGCGGCTGACGACCAGGCGCGCAGCCTCGACATTGGCGAGGGTGGGGCCGGCGATCGTGAGGGGTGCGGCGGTCATGGGCGCTCCTGGGTGGGTGCAACGGGTGGTGGCTGGATATCGCTCAGGGTCATGGGGTGCGGGATGACACGCCACCGGCCGCTCGCGATGTAGCGCACGAAGACGTTGACGAAGGCGGCGATCGGAACCGCGAAGAGCGTGCCCGGAATGCCCGCGAGGAGTCCGCCCGTCGCCACCGCCAGCACGACGGCGAGGGGGTGCACCCGCACGGCCGGGCCCATGACGAGGGGCTGCAGCACGTTGCCTTCGATCTGCTGCACGAGGAGCACGCCAGCGAGCATGAGCAGGGCGATGAACGGCCCGTTGTAGACGAGCGCAATGAGCACGGCGAGCGCTCCCGTGACGAGCGCGCCGACGAAGGGCACGAAGCTCGCCAGGAAGACGGCCACGCCGATGGGCAGGGCGAGCGGCAGGCCCAGCGCCCACGCGATGAGCCCGATGCCGAGGCCGTCGACGAAGGCCACGAAGATCTGCACCTTCGAGAAGTTGGTGAGGGTGAGCCAGCCGGCGCGGGCGGCGCCATCGACGGCGGGCCGCGCGCTGCGCGGGAAGATGCGCACGACGAAGCGCCAGATGTTGGGCCCGTCGATGAGGAAGAAGAGCAGCGAGAACAGCACGAGCACCGTGCCGGTCAGCAGCTCGACGGCCGTGGCGCTCACCGACAGCGCTCCCGTCACGAGAGGGCCCCCGGTGGAGAAGTCGAGCTCGGCGACGATGCCGTCGATCCACCCGGTGATCTCGTCGGTGCTGAGGCCGAAGGTCGTGCTGAGCCACACGAGGAACTCGTCGAACGCGTCGACCGATCGGTCTTGCAGCGACGGCCACCCGGCGCGCACCTGGGCCACGACGAGCCAGATGAGTGCGGTGACCACGCTGACCAGGGTGAGCATGGCCGTCGTCACCGCGAGCCAGTGCGGGAAGCGCAGCCGGTGCTTGAGCCACGTGGCGAACGGCACGAGCAGAGCCGCGAGCAGAACGCCGATCAGCAACGGGATGACGATGAGCCGCAACTGGATGATGAGGAAGATCAGCACCCCGATCGCCCCGGCGACCACGAGCATGCGCCACGACCAGGCAGCGGCGGTGCGCATCGCGGGCGACACGGCGTCGCCCCCCGCGGGCGGGAGCGGATCAGCCTTCGGTCGCCAGAACATTGCGCCAGTCTACGAGCACGCGCCCCGGCTTCGGCCGGGCGAGGGGCGCCGCTCTGTTCCGGATGCCCGCCGCGGCATATCGCCGCCCGTCAGCCCGCGCAGCCTCAGGCCGACGCCACGGCGACGGGCCGCCCGGTGAGCCGAACGTGCACGGCCTCCCCCGGCGCGGGATGGCGGCCGACCTCGTGCTGCACCGTCAGCTCGACCCCGTCGTCGAGGCGCACGCGGGTGCGCCGCAGCGAGCCGAGGAACGAGGTGGTGAGCACGACCGCGGCGCGCGCATCCGCCTCATCGGCCGCGGCGAACACGACGTCTTCCGGCCGCACGAGGGCGACCGCGTCGCCCGCCGGCACGGCCGGGTCGATGAGCGGAAGCCGCTGCGATCCGACGGTCACGACGCCCTTGGCGACCGTGCCCGGCAGGCGGTTGCTGAGCCCGACGAAGTCGGCCACGAAGGCGCTCGCGGGGCGCGCGTAGAGCTCTTCGGGCGTGCCGATCTGTTCGATGCGGCCCGCGCGCATGACGGCGACGCGGTCGGCGACGGCGAGGGCCTCCTCCTGGTCGTGCGTGACGAAGACGGTCGTGATGCCGAGCTCGGTCTGGATTCCGCGGATCTGCTCGCGCAGCTGCACCCGCACCTTGGCGTCGAGGGCGCTGAGCGGCTCGTCGAGCAGCAGCACGCGCGGGCGGGTGACGAGGGCGCGTGCGAGCGCGACGCGCTGCTGCTGCCCGCCGCTGAGCTGGTGGGCGTAGCGAGCGCCGTGGTGGTCGAGCCCGACGAGCTCGAGCGCCTGCGCCGCGCGACGGCGACGGTCGGCAGGCGCGACGCCGCGCATCCGGAGCCCGAATTCGACGTTCTGCAGGGCGGTGAGGTGCGGGAACAGCGAGTACGACTGGAACACCATGCCGATGTCGCGCTTATTGGTGGGCGTGCCGATGACGTCGACCCCGTCGATGAGGATGTGCCCGTCGTCGGCGCGCTCGAGACCCGCGAGCACGCGCAGCGCCGTCGTCTTGCCGCACCCGGAGGGGCCCAGCAGGGCGACGAGCTCGCCGGGCGCGAGCGCGAGCGAGATGCCGTCGAGCGCGGTCGTGCCGCCGGGGAACCGCTTGACGACGTCGACGAATTCGACGGGGGCGGCGACCCGCAGAGAGCCGGTATCGGTGCGGTCGGTCAGGTCGGTCATGAGGTCCTCCGGGTGGTGCCGCGGCCGATCGCCCCGATCACGAGCAGCAGGGCGACGGCGACGAGCAGTGAGATCAGGGTGACGATGACGGCGATGAAGGGGTCGTCCTTCTGCACGATCACGAGGGCGGTCTGCAGGTTCTGTCGGTTGAGCAGCGAGGCGATCGTGAACTCGCCGAGCACGACCGCGACCGAGATGAACGCACCGGCGAGCAGGCCGGGGCGCAGGTTGGGCAGCAGCACGCGCGTGATGACGACCGGCCAGCTCGCGCCGAGGGAGCGCGCCGCCTCGGTGAGGGTCGTCACGTCGATCGCGTCGAGGTTCGACTGCACCGCGCGGTAGGCGAAGGGCAGCACGATGATGCCGTAGGCGAAGGCGAGGGTCCAGACCCCGCTGCCGGCGGCGCGCGCGATGACGCCGTAGACGGGGGCGAGGCCGACGACGAGCACGATGGCCGGGATGCTGATCGGCAGCAGGCAGACGATCTCGAGCACCCGCCGCAGCTGCGGCAGTTTGAGCTGCACGACGATCATGGTCGGCACGAGCAGCACGAGCATGAGCGCGACGGTCGCCGCCGCGAGCACGAGCGAGTTGCCGATCGCCTGGCCGAGCACGCGGTATTCGGGCCCGAGGTCGAAGGTGAGCACGGTGACCCAGCGGTCGAGGCTGTAGCCGCCTTCGAGCCCGCGCCGCAGCGTGAACTCGACCATGGCGACGATCGGCACCGCGAAGACGAGGCCGATGGTGCCGAGGATGCCCGCGCGGACGAGGCGGCTCGGCACCGGGATTCCCGTGCCGGTCGCGCCGCGCATCCCGCTCATCGTTGCCACCGCGAGGCGCGGCGCTGCAGCAGCGCGTAGAGGGTCATGACGACCGCCATGACGACGATCATGCCGAGCGCGAGCGCGCCGGCCAGGTTCTCGCGGCCGAGCAGCGTCTCGCTCGTCAGTGCGGCACGGATCTGCAGGGGCACGATCGACTGGCCTTGGCTCGTCAGGGCCGCCGCCGTGGCGTAGGAGGAGAACGCGTTGGCGAACAGCAGCAGCAGCGAGCCGAGGAAGGAGGGGGCGAGCACGGGGAACCCGATGCGCCACCAGAAGGTCGCGGTCGTGCCCCCGAGCGTGGCGCTCGCCTCGGCCCACTGCGGCTTCAGCGCCTCGAGGGCGGGCATGAAGATGATGATCATGAGCGGCACCTGGAAGTAGATGTAGGGCAGCACGAGCCCGGGCGCCTCGTAGAGCCAGACCCCGTCGGCGAAGATGTCGATGCCGAACTGGTCGCGCAGCAGCACCGTGATGAAGCCCTGGATGCCGATGGTCGCGACGAACGCGAAGGCGAGCATGACGCCGCCGAACTGCGCGAGCACACCGCTGACCGCGTCGATGCCCGAGCGCAGCGGGCCCTCGGGGCGCGTGCCGATGAGGGCGTAGCAGACGAGAGCGCCGAGGACGGCGCCGATGAGGGCCGTGACCGCCGACAGCACGATCGAGGTCGTGAAGCCGCTCACGACGAAGGGGTCGCCGAGAGCGGCGAGGTTGTCGAGCGTGAAGGCGCCCTCGCCGTCGACGAAGCCGGTGCCGAGCGCGATGGCGGTGGGCAGCCCGAGGAAGAGCAGCACGTAGAGCGCGAAGGGCACGATTCCCCAGACCGGGGAGGAGATCAGGCCGGCCGTGCGGGTCGACCCCCGGGGCGCGGAGCCCCGGGGGTCGACCGTCGTCACGACGGGCGTGCTACTGGACAGCGGTGGCCCAGCGCTCGCCGAGCAGCGCGGCCGCGGCCTCGCTCTGGGCGGCCGTCGGCACCACGGTGTCGGCCGGCGCCTCGGGAAGCGCTGCGTAGAGCGCCTCGTCGATCTCGCCGTTCGCGACCATCGAGGCCTCGAGCGCCGGGCGGGCGCCGCCCTTCAGCCACAGGTTCTGCACCTCGGGGCTGTAGAGGAACTCCATCCAGAGGCGCGCGGCCGCCGGGTTCGGAGCGTCGACGTTGATGGCCTGGTTGTAGTAGCCGGCGTAGCCGGTGCCGGGCAGAACGACGACCTCCCAGTTGCGCTGGCCGTCGAGGTCAGCGGCGTAGCCGTTGTTGAGGTAGTCCCAGTCGAAGACGACGGGGGTCTCGCCCGAGGCGACCGTCGCGGGCGTCGGGTCGATCTTCACGAAGTTGCCGACCGCGTTGAGCTCCTCGAAGAAGTCGATGCCGGCGCCGAAGTCGTCGAGCGTGCCGCCGTTCTGCACGGTCGCCATGCCGACCGCCGCGAAGGCGGCACCGGCCTGCGTCGGGTCGCCGTTGATGGCGACCTTGCCGCGGTACTCCTCACCGAGCAGGTCTTCCAGGCTCGTGGGCGCCGGCACCGCGTCGGGGTCGTAGCCGATGGCCATGTACCCGCCGTAGTCGGCCCAAAAGAGGCCGTCCTCGTTCTTGAGCTCGGCGGGGATGTCGTCCCAGCGCTCGACGAAGTAGGGCGCGAAGTAGTCGGTGCTCTGCAGCGCGACCGCGAGGCCCAGGTCGAACACGTCGGGTGCGGTGTCTTGCCCGCGCAGGTTCTCGGCGGCCTGGATCTCCTCGGCGCTCGAGGCGTCGGGCGATGCCTCGGTGACCGTGATCTCGGGGTAGCGCTCGATGAACAGGTCGAGGATCTCGCCGTAGTTCGCCCAGTCGCGCGGCAGCGCGATGACGTTGAGCGCGCCCTCGGCCTTGGCGGCGGCCTCGAGGTCGGCGAAGGTGCCGAAGTCGGCGATGCTCGTCGCCGTGGCGGCGTCGACGCCCGAGGCAGGAGCCTCGGCGGTCGAGCAGGCGCCCAGCGTGAGTGCTGCCGTCGTCGCGAGGGCGACGGCGGCAAGAGTGCGGGTGGTGTTCACGAATCCTCCGTGGTGTGCGCCGCGGCGGCTCAGGCTGTGTTTCTGAGCTCACGGAACCGCGACTGCTGTGCACGGTAGGCACGCTGGGTGACGCTGAGGGTCAAGGGCGGTGAACGGGGGGCAACGCGCGGGCGACGGATGCGCGGCTCGGGTCGCGCAGGCGAGCAGGGCGCCCCGCCGCTAGCGTGAGACCGTGCCCCGCTTGACCGCCGCGCAGGCTCGCCGCCTGGCGCTCGCCGCCCAGGGCTTCGACCGCGCGCATCCCACGCTGGTCGGCAGGCGGCAGCTCACGGCGACCATCGACCGCCTGCAGGTGCTGCAGCTCGACTCGGTGAACGTGTTCGCGCGGTCGCACTACCTGCCGCTGTTCGCGCGCCTCGGCCCCTACGATCCGGCCGACCTCGATGCGCTGATATTCGCGCGCCGGGGGCGGTACACCGAGTACTGGGCGCATGAGGCGGCGGTCATCCGTCGCGACGACTGGCCGCTCTGGCACTGGAAGCGCGAGGCGCTGCGCGAGCGGTTCACCGTGAAGAGCGCGTGGGTGCGCGAGAACACCGCGATGCTCGACTGGCTGCTGCTCGAGCTCTCCGCGAAGGGGCCGATGACGGTCGCCGACGTCGAGCACGACGTCGCGAAGGAGCGCCGTGGGCCGTGGTGGGGCTGGAGCGACGTCAAGGAGGGCCTCGAGTACCTCTTCGCCTTCGGCGACGTCGTGAGCGGCGGGCGCCGCGGCTTCTCGCGCGTCTACGCGCTGCCGCACCAGGTCGGCCTCGCCGCGCTGCACGAGGTCGCCGTGCCGCGCACCGAGGCCCAGCGCGAGCTCGTGCTGCGCAGCGTTCGGGCCCTCGGCGTCGGCACCGTGGCCGACATCGCCGACTACCACCGCCTGAAGATCGCGCCGACGCGGGATGCCCTCCGCGACCTGCTCGCGGCCGGCGAGATCGAGCGCGTCGAGGTCGAGGGGTGGGGGCGCGACGGCCGCGACGGTGAGGGGTTCGTGGTGCCGGGGGCGAGCATCCCACGCCGCATCGAGGCGACCGCCCTGCTGTCGCCCTTCGACCCCGTCGTGTGGAGCCGCGACCGCGCACTCCGGATGTTCGACTTCCACTACCGCATCGAGATCTACACGCCCGCGGCGAAGCGGCAGTACGGGTACTACTCGCTGCCCGTGCTCGTCGACGACCGGGTGCTCGGGCGCATCGACCTCAAGAGCGACCGCGCGGCCGGCGTGCTGCGGGTGCAGAGCGCGTGGGTCGAGCCCGGCGCCTCCGCCTCGGAGCTCGCGGCGCGGATCGCGCCCGTGCTGCGCCGCGCATCCGCCTGGCAGGGCCTCGGCGAGGTGCACGTGGCCGAGCCGCTCTGGGGCGACGCCGCGGCGGCCGTGCGCGCCGCCCTCGCGGCTCGCTGTTCACCCGCGGGCTGAGATTCGCCACTCATGGCGCGGTTCTGATGCGCTGTGCCCCTCACCACGGCAGCCAACCTAGACGACACGTGGATGTTGCGGAGTGGGCTCAATCCACAGCGGAGGCAAGCGTTCATCAGGGACTGAGAGCGAAGCTGCGGCAGTTAGTCAAGAATGGGTCAGCGTCGCCTGGGAAGCACTTCGCGACACATCACGAACGGCACCACTCGCAGGAAGACCGGCTTGCAACAGCAACAAGCTCGGATACCGCTGGCGTGATCTCCCACCCGCGTAGCCACAACGCATCGCTGAGTGCTTCCGGTGCAGCGAGTAGACCGTCTGACTCATGAATCATGTGAATGACGTAAGCGAGGCAGTCATCGTCCCCCCAGAGTGCGCCTAGAAGGAACCACCCGAACGCCAGTGTGCCGAGATCCGCGAACTCATCGCCACCGAAGTCGGGCTCCTGAGAGATTTCCGCCTGCTTCAGCCTCCAGGCAAGGCCGTTGAAGTACGCAGCAACCACATTGTTCCCACCTCCGGTATTGGCGCCCACGAGAGCCTTCCTCCAGGCGTGACCTTGTGCGGCCCAGTCATGAGAGTCGGATTCGCCTTCGGTATCAGTAGGCAACGGGAAGCTCGAATCCACAACGAGAACAAGTCGAGGTCGAAGAGCGTCGGGGTAGCCGCCTGTGATCTCAGCCTCCAGTGCGGGATTCGTCGCAATCGCGAATTGGAGATCTTCTCCCGCGGTCGCAGGCTCACAGACAAGGAAGACACGGAACTGCTGTTGAGCAGTCTCGAGCTGACTGAATACTGCCCCATTCGACATCAGCCCGGCATCCGCATCGCCGATCAACAGTCCCCGAGCATTGGTGTCCACTCGCGCGACCTCATTGACGGCCAGCGCCGCATAGGGAGCGCTGCTTTGGGCGGTCAGCGCGTCGAGCGTTGCGCTCGAGTCTCGCTCGATGAAACTGTTCACCTCGGCGGCGAACGCATTGCCATCATCGAGGAGAACAACGGTCGCAATAAGCTTCCTGCCCTCGTTGGCCATAAAGCTCACTCCTGCATACACGCCGTCCCCGCGCCCAGCCAAGAGGCGGACGTGATTGCCGGGGCGCCTTCCGCACAAGTCACACGACGTGACCAGTTGCCCCTCCGTGGAGCACGGGCATGGGCCGAAGAAGTCACTGGACAGCTCGATGAACCCTGTTTCGATGTTCGTCAGGCCACCGACTTCCATGCCGGTCAAGTACTCGGAGGAAGCGATGTGGTGCAGCAAGGCTTGTAACTTCACGATGCATTCCGTCTCTACGAATTCGACGTGGCGATCTTTGGGCCCTCGAGCGCTCGCCTCGCGACGTGGCCTTGAGCTAGCCCAAATATATGAATCAGCTCTGACAAGCGGGCGGATTCTCGCTGTCGTGTCTGCAGTGATCGACCTCCGCGGAGGGAGATGACGCGGTTTCGTGGTGGAGCAACTGGAGTACGGACATCATGCCGTCGCTACGCACGCACGCACGCATGTGCTCCCGAAGCTAGACGCTACCCACCCGCGTGTGAAGCGGGGGCTCAGACGATTTCGATCTCCGATGCACGATCAATCATCAGGTCACCGAGAGTCAAAGTCACAGTGGCTGCCTCGAGAAACTCGTCTTCATCGTCGTCGAACTGTTCAATCAGTTCATCGGGCAGGTCAAAGCTCGCCACCAGGTAGAGCAAGACAGGCAGGCCCTCGCGGTCGTCGGCTGTCGCGTAATCCTCCTCGAGAGCCGAGGAAACGAAAGTCTGGCCATCGACGGTCAGCTTGCAGGTGAAATCGTCCTCTGACATTGCTTCCAAGGCTTCTTGGACTGACTCCATCTGGCGACTTTCCTCGGAAGTGGGGTCATGCTGCTCCACAAGGAAATGGGCAACACCGATCAAGAATGAAGCTGCAACCTCCACCGAAAGACCCTTTCATTGACGACGATTTGGCACCAGGTGTTCTCATCTAACCGTAGGGTTCCAGGGCGCCGAACTCGCGCCGCGGCGCAGGGTCATCCAGAGATCCGCAGGATGAGTTCCGCAAGAGACGGGATCGCCGCAAGTCCTGCGGCGGCAATCGCTACGGAGAACTCAAAGTGTCGAACCCGCACTTCTAACGCGTCCAAAACCTGATCTCTCCGCAGGTCCAGGTGCAGCGATGCCCGCAAAGCCTGGAACTGATCTGCGAGGTCGGTTTTGTCCGTCGAAGGAGTACGCGGAAGCGTCCGAATCACCCGACGACGTGCGTGGAGCCCGCGGATGCTCCACTGCCGCGCAAGGGCACCCTCGGCCTGACTGATCAGCTGTCGCTCGATGGAGACCATGAGGACCATCAGCCGATAGACCTCCCTGGAAGGGTCGCTCGGGGACAAAGGTTGCGCTAGCGATAGCCAGCCGTCCACCACCGATCGATCCTCGGTGAGGTGAAGCCCGAGGGAGATAACGGTCGAGCGAACGTTCGACGACGTATCGAGCTCGAACCCGGCTGCTTCGAGAGGTTCGCGGGTTGAGGCTAGTCCGGGACGCCGGAGTTCGCGCGCCCGAGTACTCGTCGCCGCCGGCATCCGGTACTCAACCAGAACGAGGTGAAGGCCGTGCGGGCCGGTGACCTCGAGGAGAGAGTCCATGACTACTGACTTGGAGGGCGCGCTGGCAGGATGATCGATGGTCCTTGCGCGCGCCAGTACTCGATCACCGAAGAATCCAAGCTGCCTGAAAGCCAAGTCGCTCTCTCCGTCGGGCTTCTTCACCCAGTCCAGAAACGGACGCGACTGCACTCGCTTGATCTGCCGGGTCGAGCCGAGGAGCTCGTGGCAGACGATGTACGTGGCCTCGGACATCCCTAGAAGCGGGTCGAGTTCTCGATGAGGCGCTTGACCCGCTCGGGGATGGGCGGGTGGGTCTGGAACATGCGGTCGACGAAACCCGGCTTCATCGGGTCACTGATGTAGAGGTGGGCCATGGTCGAGTTCTGGCGGCGCATCGGGCGGGCGTAGTCGCCCAGCTTCTGCAGCGCGCTCGCGAGCGCCTCGGGGTCGCGGGTCGTGAGCGCGCCCGTGGCATCGGCGAGGTACTCGCGCTGGCGCGAGACGGCCGCCTGCACGACCGCGGCGACGAGCGGGGCGATCACCATCGCGGCCAGGCCGAGCACGAGCATGATCGGGTTGCCGTTGTTGTTGCGGTTGCCACCCCAGAACGCCATGCGGAACAAGATGTCGGCGATGAAGCCGACCGCGACGACGAGACCGAACACGATCGTCGAGACGCGGATGTCGTAGTTCTTCACGTGCCCCATCTCGTGCGCCATGACCCCGGCGAGCTCGCGGTCGGTCATGATCTCGAGCAGGCCCGTCGTCGCGGCGACGCTCGCGTGCTTCGGGTCGCGGCCGGTCGCGAAGGCGTTCGGTGCGGGGTCATCGATGACGTACACGCGCGGCATCGGCAGGCCCTCGGTGATGGCGAGGTTCTCGACGATGCGGTACAGGCGCGGGTTGTCGGCCTTCGTGATCGGGTGCGCACCCCCGAGGGAGAGCGCTTGGGAGCCGGCCGCGAAGTACTGCACGAGCGTGTAGATCGTGGCGCCGATGAGCGTGCCGATGAAGATCGAGTAGCCTCCGCCAAAGTAGTAGTCGGCGAACAGCCCGAGCAGCCCGATGATGATGACGAACAGCAGGATGATGAACACCGTGTTGCGCTTGTTCGCCGCGATGGCGCGATACACCTAGTCCTCCAGACGAGGGGTCGGGATGCGGTGGATCAGAACTGCACGCGCGGCGGCTCAGCGATCGCCGCGGCGTCAGCGACCTCGAAGAAGTCGCGCTCGGTGAAGCCGAGGCCCCGCACGAAGAGGGTGTTCGGGAACTGCTTGATCTTCACGTTGAGCTCGCGCACACCGCCGTTGTAGAACCGACGCGAGGCCTGGATCTTGTCTTCCGTGTCGACCAGTTCGCCCTGCAGCTGCAAGAAGTTCTGGCTGGCCTGCAGCTGCGGGTAGGCCTCGGCGACGGCGAAGATGCTCTTGAGCGCCTGCTGCATGTGGCCCTCGGCGACCGCGGCATCGGCCGGCCCCTGCGCGCTCAGCGTCTCGGCGCGCGCCTTGGTGACGGCCTCGAACACCTGCTTCTCGTGCGCGGCATACCCCTTGACCGCCTCGATGAGGTTCGGCAGCAGATCAGCGCGGCGCTTGAGCTGCACGGTGATGTCGCTCCACGCCTCATCGACGCGCACGTTGAGCGTGACGAGGGAGTTGTAGGTCGCCCACAGGTAGATGCCCGCGATGACGACGAGCAGGACGAGGACGCCGATGACCACCAAGATTTCCATGACGCACAGCATAGGGCGGGCCTGACCGCCACGACAGGGGGCCGCCTGAGAGAATGTCCTGCAACGGGTCGATACGGGGGTGAACGGATGCGCGGGCGCGAGCGGCACAGCACCGCTACCCGCCCGACCGCTCAGCGGATCATCGTGAGCCTCGCCCTCGCCACCGCCGTAGCGGTGCCGCTCGCTGTTCTGCCGGCGGAGCCGGCGTCGGCCGCCGCCGCGTTCGACGTGCCTTCGAGCGACTTCGTGGCCGGATCGACCGTGACGCTGAACGGCACGAAAGACGCGGGCAGCACGCTCGTGATCCGCCGCGCCGGGCAGGTGGTCTGCACGGTCGGCGACCCCGATGCGGTCGTGTGGCAGTGCGCGGGAATCGCGGTGCCGAACGGCGTGGTCGAGTTCACGGGAGAAGAGACGCTCGCCGACGCGAGCGTCGAGCCGATGGCGCCGCTGACGCTCCGCGTGCTCGCGCCCCCCGCGCTCGATGGGGCGGGTGGCTCCCTGGTCACCACGGGCAGGTTCAGCGGCTCGGCCGAGCCGGGGGCCAGCATCCGTCTGCAATCGAGCGGGCCCGGGGGCACGATCGAGCATTTCTGCCCGGCCGCCCTGCCCGACGGCTTCTGGTCGTGCGCCATCGCCGTCGAGAGCGGGGTCTACCAGGTGCGGGCGCGGCAGTCGCTCGCCGCGATCGGGCCCGAGTTCTCTGACTTCTCGGCAGCGGTCACCACGACCATCGATCGCACCTCGCCGTCAGCGCCGACGATCACTTCGCCACGCGGAGGCGCGACGTCGACGCAGAACCTGACAGCGCGCGGTGGCGGCGAACGGGATGCTCTGCTGCAGCTCTTCATCGATGGCGGGCTCGTCTGCGAGACGATCGTGAGCCCCTCGGGAAGTTGGGCGTGCCCGTTGCGCTGGCCGGGCCCCGGCTCGTTCACGGTGCAGGCTCTGCAGCGCGACGCGGCCGGCAACTTCAGCGCGTCGAGCGCGCGGGTCGAGGTGCAGTACGCACCGCCGGCGCCCCGGCCGAGCGACGCGGAGGTCGCTCCCCCGCCCGCACCGGGCGAGTCGACGGCGCCCAGCCCGACCCCGACCCCGCCCGGCGGATCAGCCGAGCCGCAACCCGCGCCCGAGACGCCCCCGCCGACCTCGAACTGGGGAACCGCGACAGGCTTCGGCTCGTCGCTGCCGACGGCCGAGCAGGTCGTGCAGCGCGGCGGCTGGGCCGTCGCACCGCTCGCGGGGCTCGCCTACCTCGTGCTCGTCGCCCTGCCCCTGCGAGCGTTCGCCACGCACGTGCTGCCCCGGCTTCGGCGCCCCCGCATCGCACTGACCGGGCGCAACCGCGAAGCCCCGGTCGATGACACGATCGCCCTCGCCCTGTCGCCCCGGATCGTGGCGGTGGGCACTCTCGGTGGCGCCGCGGTGATCGCCGCGCTCTCGGGCGGCATCGATGGCGAGGTGCGCTACGTGCGCCTGACCGCCGCGATCGCGCTGGGGCTGCTGCTGCTCAATCTCGTCGCCGTGCTCGTGCCCGCGCGGCTCGCCGGTCGTGCCGCCCGCGTGGACGTGATCGTGCGGCTGCTGCCGGGCATCCTGCTCGTCGCCCTCGCGGCGGCCCTGCTCTCGCGCTTCGGCGGTCTGCAACCGCCACTGCTCGCGGGCGTGCTGATCGCCGCCTCCGCAGCGCTCGGCGCGAGCCGTCGAGCGCGCGCGGGCATCGCGGTCGCGCAGTCGAGCGGTGTCGCGGCGCTCGCCCTGCTCGGTTGGGCCGCCCACGACGCGCTCACGCCGAGCACGGGCTTCTGGATGACCGTCGCCAGCGAGACGGCCGCCGCGGTCGCCCTCGGCGGGCTGGGGTCGCTGCTCATGCTGCTGCTGCCCGTCGGCCCGCTGCCGGGCCGCACGCTCTACGCGGTGTCGCCGCCCGCGTGGGCCGTGATCGCCCTCGCGTCGGCGACCGTCGCGGGCGCGATCCTCGCCTCCGGCCCTGCGTTCCCGCTCAGTTCTCTCGTGCTGCTCGGCGCGGCCGTTGCGGGCATCCTCACCGCGAGCGTGGTGTGGACCCGCTGGGTCGCTCCCGCCTGGCGCTGACCCCGCGACGCGCAGGCGTCGCGCGCGTGCGCAGTACCCCGGTCGGGCGCTGACCCCGCGACGCGCAGGCGTCGCGCGCGTGCGCAGTACCCCGGGCGGGGGCTGACCCCGCGACGCGCAGGCGTCGCGCGCGTGCGCAGTACCCCGGGCGGGGGCTGACCCGCGGGGTCACCTCCCGCTCAGTCGAGGCAGTCGCGCAGCGCGTCGATGATGCTCGTCGCACGAGGGTCGTCGGCCTCGAGCACGTTCGTGACGAACGCGAAGCCGACGTCGTGCACCGGGTCGGCGAACGCGACCTGCCCGCCCGCGCCGTCATGCCCGAAGCTCGCTCCGGTCAGGTAGCGGCGCGCGGCGGAGTCGAGCTGGAAGCCCATGCCCCAGCGCGGCCACGGCGGTGGTGCGGAGAAGAATGGATGCCCGTCGGACTGCACCCGTAGCGCCTCGTCGAGCGTGTCGTCGTCGAGCAGACGCACCCCTTGCTCGGCGACGACCGTCGCCGACCAGATGGTGGCGAGCGCCCGAGCCGTGGCGATGCCGCCCGCCGCGGGGAACTCGGCGGCGTGGAGCCGAGGGTCGTTGAATCCGCCGTCGTCGCTCACGAGGGCCGCGGGCAGCGCGCCGCCGAGCGTCATCGCGCGTTCGGGCCAGTCGACCACGCCGGGCACGCGCGCCGCGGCCTGCGTGTCGACGAGGGCGTGCAGCGTCGGGCCGACCGTGAGGTGCGAGACGCGGTGCTCGAGCTCGGCGGGCAGCCCGATCCAGGCATCGACTCCGAGGGGGCGAGTGATGAGCTCGGCGAAGTACTCGCCCGGGCTCATGCCGGTCACGCGGCGGATGATCTCGCCTGCGAGCCAGCCCTGCGTGATCGCGTGGTAGGCGTAGGCATAGCCGGGCGCCCACAGGGGGGCCTGCTCGGCGAGCGCTGTCGTGACCGTGCTCCAGTCGAGGATGTCGTCGGTCGTGAGATCGCGCACGGGCGCGCTCAGGCCCGAACGGTGCCCGAGCACGTGACGCACGAGCACCTTCTCCTTGCCCGCCTGCGCGAACTCGGGCCAGTAGTCGCTGACGGGGGCGTGGTAGTCGAGACGCCCCTCGTGCACGAGCCGCGCCGCGAGCACCGCGGTGAGGCCCTTCGTGCACGAGAACACGACATTGAGCGTGTCGGCCTGCCACGGTTCACCGGTGCGCACGTCGCGCACTCCGCCGTGCAGGTCGACGACGGGTGCGCCGCCGACGCGCACCGAGAGGGCGGCACCCATGCGCTCGTGCCCGCCGAACGCCTGCCGGAACGCCTCGCCGACCCGTTCGAAGCCCGGGGCGACGGTGCCCGAGATCGTCGCGGTCATGCGCCCGTCACCGCCTCGACGGCGAGCCGGAGCTCGCCCCGCTCGGCCGACCACGACATCGCCATGGGGCCGGCGATGCCGCCCACGAATGACCCGTGCTCGTCGAGGTTGCGGAAGGCGAACAGCTGCCACTGGCCGGAGCGGTCGCGCACCGCCCTCGCCGCGTAGAGCGCGTCGTCATGCACGAGCCGTGCCGCTGACGTGTCGATCGGGGCGGCGCCGGGGCCCGTAAGCCCGTCGGCCGCAACAGCCCAGATGCCGCCGCGCTCGCCCTGAGCCTGCCGGTCACCGGCGAGCGCGGGGGTGTCGCACGAGAAGAGCAGCACGCGGTGACCGTCGATGTCGATGAGCTGCGGCACCTCCAGGTGCCGGAAGCCGGCGCCGGGCCGCGAGACCGCCTCGACCGCGCGCCACGAGACGAGGTCGGGCGAGGTGGCGACGCCGATCACCCCACGGTCGAGCTCGTCGGCCCCGTCGAGGGCGCGGGCCGTGACGAGCATCCACCAGCCCCCCTCGGGGTTCGGCATGACCCACGGATCGCGCCACGCCTCCTCCGGCCAGATCGAATGCCCGAGGGTCTCGTAGAGCTCCGGGTCGGCCGAGAGCGATCGCTCCGGATGCCGCACCCACGTGTGCAGGTCGCGCGAGGTCGCGGCGACCACGGTCTCGATGTTGGCGTGCGAATCGGCGCGCAGGAAGCGCGACCCGGTGTAGAGCATGTGCCAGGTGCCGTCGGCGTCGCGCACGACGCTGCCCGTCCAGGTGGCGTCGGCGTCCGCCGCCTCCCCGCCGCTCGGCTCGAGGCACACGCCGAGGTCGGTCCACTCGTGCAGATCGGTCGAGACGGCATGGCCGATGCGCGCGTTGCGGTGCCGCAGGTGCGGGTCGCCGAGCGAGCGCGGGGCGTGCAGGTAGAAGAGGTGGAACTTCTCGCCGTCGTCGGCGAACCAGAAGTCCCAGACCCAGTGGTCGTGGAGGGAGAACGGCATGGTGGCCCTATCTGAAGGAGGAGTGGGAGACGGCGGCGCGTGGCGACCGGTCGCGATCAGCCCTTGACGGCGCCCTGCAGCAGCGCGCGGATGAACTGCCGCTGGAAGATCAGGAACACGGTGATCGCCGGCACGATGATGATGAGCGCCCCCGCGTTCAGCAACGGGATGCTGAGGTAGTACTGCCCCTGGAAGAAGGTCAGCGCACCCGCCACCGTGCGGTCGAGCGGATCGGCGATGAGCACGACCGGCAGCAGGAACTGGTTCCACGTCCAGATAAACAGCAGGATCGTCAGCGCGCTGAGCGAGGGCAGGGCGAGCGGCAGCTGGATGCGGAAGAACTCCTGCCAGAGCGTCGCCCCATCGACGCGCGCCGCTTCGGAGAGCTCGCGCGGCACGTTGACGAAGTGGGCGCGCATCCAGAACACCGAGAACGGCATGAACAGGCCGATGAGCGGGAAGATCACCGCCCACTGGGTGTTGAGGGTGCCGAGCGCCTGAGCCTGGTAGTAGAGCGGGATGATGAGCGACTCGAAGGGGATGGTGAGCCCGAGCACGAAGACCATCAGGATGATGCGGCCGCCGCGCACCTGCAGTCCGCCGAGGGCGTAGCCCGCGAGCGTCGCGATGATGAGGGCGACGGGAACGACGCACAGCACGATGAACGCGCTCGAGCCCATCAGCCGCCAGACGTTGCCGACCTCGAACGCCGTGACGAAGTTGATCCACTGCGGGTCGGTGGGCCACGACAGACCGATCGGGTTGCGGTCGGCCGGCTGCAGCGCCGCCGAGAGCATGTTCACGAGCGGGATGAGGGTGAGCACGACCGCCACGAGCAGCAGCAGTCGGCCGAGCACCACTTCGGTGCGCGAGGTGATCATCGGTCGCCGATCCTCGAGAGCCGTTGGATCGGGAGCACGAGGGCGAGCACCAGCACCATCATGACGATGCCGAATGCCGACGCGAGGCCGACGTCGCTCTGCGTGAACCCGATGCGGAAGATGAGCAGGCCCGGCACGAGCGTCGCGCGCCCGGGGCCGCCCTGCGTGGACGTGTAGATGATGTCGAAGGTGCTGAGCGCGGCGATGACCGTGAGGGTCACGAGCACCGCGAGCTCTTGCCGCAGACCCGGCAGCGTGATGGTGAAGAACTCGCGGAACCAGCCGGCCCCGTCGAGCCGGATCGCCTCGTAGAGCGAGGTGTCGATCTTTCCGATGCCGGTGAGCAGCAGCACGGTGCAGAGGCCGGTCAGCACCCACGAGCCGATGAGCCCGACCGCCGGCAGAGCGGTCGCGTAGTCGGCGAGCCACGGGCGGGTGAGGAAGCCCAGGCCGATGCTGCTGAGGATCTGGTTGACGGCGCCGGTCTGCGCGTACATCCACGACCAGGCGATGCCCGCCGCGGCGAGCGGGATGATCTGCGGCAGGAAGAGCACCGTCTGCGAGGCCCGCAGGGCGAGCCCATCGCGCATCGTGCGGATGAGCGTGGCGAGCACGAGGCCCGTGCCGACCGGGATCACCGTGAAGAACGCGATGAGCACGAACGAGTTGCGGATCGCGCCGAGCAGGTCGGGGTTGGTCAGCACCTGCGCGTAGTTCTCGAGGCCGACCCACGTGGCGGCACCGATGCCGTTCCAGTCGTAGAACGAGTACTGGATGCCCGTGGCGAGCGGGTAGATCACGAACGATCCGTAGGCGACCAGTGCGGGGATGAGCAGGAGCCACCCCGCCCGGTCGGCCCGTCGGGCCGCCGCTTTCGCGGCAGCCCGACGAGGGGCGCTCGACGTCTGCGTGGCAGTCACGCGACGACCTCCTCCAGGCGAGTGGCGGTCTGCGACCGCCGCACGACGTCGAGCGCCCTCATGATCAACCGCCGATTTCCTGCTCGTAGAACGCCTGGACGCGCTCCACGAACTCGCGGCCGGTGATCTGGCTCGTCACGAGCAGCTGCGACTCGGGGATGATCGAGCCGGCGTAGATGCCCGCCGTGGTGTTGGCCATGAAGTCGACCTGGCCGTTGTCTTCACCGATCTGTGCGCTCATCTCGAGCGCCTTCTCGATGAGCGAGCCGGGCTCGACCGTCGGCAGCGGCAGGCTCGGGTCACCACCGGGCGAGGCGCCCGTGATGTCGACGATGATCTGGCGCGCCTCGGGGTTCGTGTGGATCCAGTTGAGGAAGAACACGATCTCGTTGAGGTTGTCGCTGCCCGCGGCCACCGAGAACGAGTTCGCGGCGCCCATCGCGATGAAGCGGTCGCCCTCGTTCGCCGGCGGGGCGAGGAAGAAGGTCACGTCGTCGCCGAGCGCCTCCTGGTAGCCCGCGGCGGCCCAGTTGCCGTTGAAGGTGAAGAGGCCCTCGCCCTCCGAGAAGCGCGTGACGAACGTGAAGTAGTCGATCGCGTTGATGTCGGAGGGGAAGTAGCCGGCGTCGGCCCACTCGCGCACCTTCTCGGCGCCCTGGATGTTGCCCTCGGTCGCGTAGGTCGCGCCCGGCTCGTTGAACATCCAGCTGAGGAACTCGTCCTGGTCGGCGTACTGGTTCATGAGCGCCTGCACGACGAAGTTCACGACGCCGTCGCTGTCGCCCGCCATGATCGGGAGGATGCCGGCGGCCTTGGCGGCCTCCATCATCTCCTCCATCTCGGCGATGGTCGCGGGGGGCTCCTCGATGCCGAGGCTCTCCGCGAGGACGAGGTTCATGTAGACGCCCGTGACGCTGTAGCCGAGGCCGAGCTGGTAGAGCGAGCCGGAGCCGCGCACACCCTCCTCGGTCATCCGCAGCGGCGAGAGCTGCGAGGCGGGCCAGGCGTCCCAGCCGTACGCGTCGAAGTAGGGGTCGAGGTTCGCCAGCAGGCCGTCCTTCACCGTGTCGCCGATGGTGGGGAGGCGGATGAGGTCGGGCGGGTTCTCGCCCGCGAGCAGACGCGGGGCGTTGGCCGTGAGGTTCTGGAACGTGTCGCGGGTGATCTCGAACGTGACGTTCGGGTACTGGCGCGTGAATTCCTCGGTGAGAGCGTCGGTGACCGGGAAGCCGGTCTCGTCGGCGATCGTGAGCACGACCTCCTCGTCGGTCAGCTCGGTGCTGACCTCGACGCCGTCGTTCTCCTCCGGCGCAGCAGCACCGGGAGCGCAACCGGCGAGGCCGAGCATCGCGAATGCGACGGCTGCCCCGACCACCGTGCGGGAGTGCCCGCGCCGGGATGTGTGAAGACGCATTGTGTGACTCCTTTGTCTGAATCTCTTGGTGGCTGATCCACAGGGTGGCACGTGTTTGCCCCCGCTGATCGGCATTGACCGCTGGGGGCCCCTGCTAAATCCATTTAGCAACACGCCATATCGCCGTGTCAAGTCCTGGCGCACAAAGATTCGGCTTGAGGCACCATAGACTCGGGCAGACGACGAGGAGGCGGCGGATGGCGGGCAAGCGGGTCACCCTTGCCGACGTCGCCCGTCGCGCGGGGCTGTCGCCGACCGCGGCCTCGATGATCCTCAACGGCCGCCCCGACACGCGCTTGTCGCAGGATGCCCACGACCGCGTCATCCACGCCGCCGCCGAGCTCGGCTACCGCCCCAACCTCACCGCGCGCGGGCTCCGCACGGAGCGCACCGACACGATCGGCTTCATCTCCGACGTCGTCGCCACCACCCGTTTCGCGAGCGGCCTCATCAAGGGGGCTCTCGACAACGCGCACGCCGCCGGCCACGTGCTGCTCGTTCTTGAGACCGCGGGCGAGCCGCAACGCGAAGCCGAGGCCGTCGAAGCCGTGCTCGACCGCCAGGTCGACGGCGTCATCTTCGCCACGATGCGCTCGCGCGAGCTCTACGTGCCTCCCGTACCCGACTCCACGCGCGTCGTGCTGCTCAACGCGACCAACGAGCAGCACCCCGTGTCGATCCTGCCCGACGAGTATGCGGGCGGGCGCGCGGCGATCGAGCTGCTCGCCGATGCCGGGCACCGGGAGGGCATCCTGCTGCTCGGCCACAACGAGCAGAAGGAGCGCGGTCTCTTCCGTTCCATGACGGTCGCGCGCCGCATCGCGGGCATCCGCGATGCGATGGCCGATCGCTCGCTCACCTTCCTCGCCGAGGAGTCGATCTGGCTGTGGGAGCCCCAGAACGGCTACACCGCCATGACCAAGCTCCTCAAGCGCCACGGCCGCGCGCTCAAGGCGATCGTGGCTCTCAACGACCGGCTCGCGTTCGGCGCCTACCAGGCGATCGCCGAGGCCGGGCTCACGGTTCCCGACGACGTGTCGATCGTCTCGTTCGACAACGATGAGCTCGCCGCCTACATGCGGCCAGGGCTGACGACGATCGCCCTGCCCCACGAAGCGATGGGGCGCGCGGCGGTGGATGCTGTGCTCGACCCCGACCGCACGGGCGAGATCCTCATCCCGATGCCGGTCGTCGAGCGCGACTCGGTCGCCCGCGTCTCGTAGTACCCCGGGTGGGGGTCGAACCCCGCGACGCGCAAGCGTCGCGCGCGCACGAGTACCCCGACAGGGACTCGAACCCTGACTGAAGCGATTTTAAGTCGCCTGCCTCTGCCATTGGGCTACCGGGGCGTGCCGCCAGCCTAGAACGCGCGAAACCCCCGGTTGCACGGCAACCGGGGGTTTCGCAGAAAGGCTCTAAGCCTTGGGGCGCGAGGCGAACTCCTGGAAGTAGGCCTGGGGCGTCTCGCGGGCCGAAAGGCTCACGTTGTCGCGGCCGAGGAAGAAGTGACCGACCCAGCCGCCGACGACGCGCAGCTTGCGCTCCCACATGGGGATCGCGAGGCCGTGGTACCCACGGTGCATGAACCAGGCGATGAGACCCGTGACGGCGAACTTGCCCGACTGGAAGGCGCCGTAGCCGAGGCCGAGGCCCGCGACCGCGCCGAGGTTCTTGTGCACGTACTGCTTCGGCTCTTCACCCCGCAGCGCTGCGGCGAGGTTCTTGGCGAGCACCTTGCCCTGGCGCACGGCGTGCTGGGCGTTCGGCACGCAGAAGCCGCCCACGCCACCCCCGGTGAGGTCGGGCACCGCAGCGACGTCGCCGGCCGTCCAGGCGCCCTCGATGACCTGACCCTGCTCGTCGACGACGCGCAGTTCGGCCTGGGCGCGCAGGCGACCCCGCTCCTCCACGGGCAGGTCGGTGAAGCGCACGACGGGGTTGGCCATGACGCCGGCCGTCCAGATGATGAGGTCGCTCTCGAAGGTCTCGCCGGTCGACAGCTCGATCACGCCGTCGACCGCGCTCGTGAGCTGCGTGTCGAGGTGCACGGTCGCAGCCCGCTGGGCGAGGTTCTTGAGCACCCAGTGGCTGGTCTTCAGCGAGACCTCGGGCATGATGCGCCCCATCGCCTCGATGAGGTGGAAGTGCGTGTCATCGATCGTGAGGCCGGGGTACTCGCGCAGGAGGGCGCTCGCGAGGCTGCGCAGCTCGGCGAAGGTCTCGATGCCCGCGAAGCCACCGCCGACGACGACGACGGTGAGCAGGCGGTCGCGCTCCGGGCCGGCCGGCAGCAGGGCGGCGCGGTGGAAGTTGTCGATCAGGCGATCGCGCACGGCGACGGCCTCTTCGATCGACTTCATGCCGATGGCGTTGTCGGCGACGCCCGGAATGGGGAACGTGCGCGACACCGAGCCCGCGGTGACGACGACGTGGTCGTAGTCGAGCTCGTAGGGCTCGCCGACCTCGGGCGTGATCGTGGCGGTCTTCGACGCGTGGTCGATGCCAGTCACCTTCGCCGTGATGACGGTCGTGCGCTTCAGGTGGCGACGGTGCGACACCACCGAGTGGCGGGGCTCGATCGAGCCGGCGGCCACCTCGGGCAGGAAGGGCTGGTAGGTCATGTAGGGCAACGGGTCGACCATGATGACCTCAGCCTCGCCCCGGCGAAGGTGCTTCTCGAGCTTGAGAGCGGTGTAGAAACCGGCGTAGCCGCCACCGACGATCAGGATTCTGGGCACAGGAAAAGCTCTCCTCGGTGGTAGGGGGGACCCACCTAATCTACTCCGAACGCGTGCGGGTCACGAACCGCAGCACGGCGGCGGCCGCGAGCGTCGCGAGCGCGGTGAGCGTGGCGGCGATGATCACGACGGTCGGGATGATCGGCCCGAGTTCGGCGAGCCCCGTGCCGGGCATCCGGAGCCCCGGCGCCGCCGGCTCCCGCCCGAGCGCGGAGCGTGGGGGCGACAGCTCGACGCTGACCTCGTCGGCGTCGGCGCGGCGGTGCAGCACGATCCACTCGGCGAGCGTTCCGAGCGGGTTGGCATCGACGGCCGGCACCTCCGCGCTGACGGCGGCGGCAGCATCGATGAGCCCGTAGCCGTAGTTCGGGTCGGGCACGATCGCGGTCGCCGGCCGGGCCGTGCTGATGATGCGGTTGATGACGCCGGCCGCGTCGAGCTCAGGATGCGCGGCGCGCACGAGGGCGGCGATGCCCGCGACGATCGGGGTCGCCCCGCTCGTTCCCTGCCAGGCGGAGTGACCGCCGCCGGGTATCGCGCCCACGAGGCCCTCGCTCGGCGCCATGACCCCGATCGTGATGCCCTGCGCAGACGCGTTGTCGCTCGCGCGGCCCGCGCGGTCGACGCCCCCGACGGTGAGCACCCCGGGAATCGTCGCGGGCGCCGACACCTGCGCGGTTCCGCTGCCGCGGTTGCCGGCGGCCGCGATCACGACGACGTCGTTCTGCTCGGCGTGCACGAACGCGGTGTCCCACGACTCGGGCCAGGCGACCTGGTTGCGGGTGAGGGAGAGCGAGATGATGTCGGCGCCGTTGTCGACCGCCCAGGTGACGGCGTCGGCGATCTGATCGTCACCGCTGCGCTCACCCGGCCCGAAGGCGAGCGAGATGCTGAGCACCGAGGCGGCCGGAGCCGCGCCGATGACACCCGCGTTCGGGCCGCTCCCCCGCCCGGCGGCGAGCGACGCGACCATGGTGCCGTGGGTGACGCCCTGGGGGCCGAGCGGCAGCGTGCCGGTCGCGTTGCCGCGGCCCGACACGTCGGTTCCGCCGATCACGGCGCCCGCGAGATCGGGGTGCGCAGCATCCACCCCCGAATCGATGATCGCGATGACGACCCCGTCGCCCCGGGTGACGCTCCACGCCGAACGGATGCCGTACTCGTCGAGCCAGTACTGCCGGTCGCGCACGGCGTCGGCTGCGGCTGGCGGCGCGAGCACGGGGGCCGCGGCGGGGGCGAGGCCCGCGACGAGCAGCCCCGCCGCGACGAGCGAGGCCGCGAACGGACGACTCAGGAGCCGCGCTGGTCGGGCGCGCACGCGCACACCTCGGGGCTCCAGCCGCACTCGGCCAGAGCCCGGTCGCCGATCGGGTTCAGCCCGGGGCCGGCGGCCAGGCTGTGGCCGACGAGGGCGTGCAGGCACTTGACGCGGGTGGGCATTCCGCCCGCGGAATAGCCCGCGATCTCGTCGACGTCGAGGATGCTCGCACGGTCGGCGAGGTACGCCTCGTGAGCGAGGCGGTACTGCGCCGCGAGGGCGTCGTCGGCCGCGAGCTCGGCGGCGAGCTCGGCCATGCGGCCGTTCGCCTCGAGCTGCGACACGGCGATCGTCGCCGCCGGATGCGTCAGGTAGTAGAGCGTCGGGAAGGGCGTGCCCGTCGTCAGGCGCGGACGCGTGGCGACGACCGTGGCGGCACCGCACACGCAGCGGGCGGGAATCCCGATGACATCGCGCGCCGGGCGGCCGAGCTGGGCGCTGACGATCTCGACGTCGCGGTCGGTGAACGGATCGAACGGCGGGCGCGTCATTCGGCGCCCCCGAACTCGGGCGAGACCAGGTCGGCGGCGGGCAGATCGGTGAGCCCGGCTGTGACGATCGACGACAGCAGGGCCCGGGTCCAGTCGATGCGCGTGGACTGGATCTCGTCGCTCACCGGCGTGCCGTCGTCACCCTCGATCGTGCGGCCGTCGTCGACGATCAGGTAAGTGATGTCGCCCGGATACACGTAGAGCAGTCGGTCTCGAGCCTGAGCCTCGATGTAGGCCGGGTCTTGCCAGCGGTCGATGTCGGTCTGCAGCTCGTCGACGACCGCCTGCTGCTCGGCGACGCGGCGCTCGAGCGCCGCGATCTCGTTCTGCTGCTCGACGAGCACCCGCAGGGAGGGCGCGAGCACGATGAGTGCGCCGACGATGAGCAGCAGAACGGTCACCGTGAACCCCGAGACCTGCAGGTTGCGGAACCACGGCGTCGCCGCGGGCGCGTCGGCCGGCAGCGTGACGGGCACGGTGCGGGGTCGACGGGGCATGGCTCCAGCTTAAGCGGCGAGCCCGCCACCCCGGGCGGGGCGACGGGCTCGTCGTGATTCGGGTGCGGTTACGCCGTGAACCGGGGGAAGGCGGTGCGGCCCGCGTAACGGGCGGCGTCGCCCAGTTCTTCCTCGATGCGCAGCAGCTGGTTGTACTTGGCGACGCGCTCGCTGCGCGCGGGGGCGCCGGTCTTGATCTGGCCGCAGTTGGTCGCGACGGCCAGGTCGGCGATCGTCGTGTCCTCCGTCTCGCCCGAGCGGTGCGACAGGATCGCCGTGTACCCGGCGCGCTGCGCCATGGCCACCGCGTCGAGGGTCTCGGTCAGGGTTCCGATCTGGTTGACCTTGACGAGCAGCGAGTTGGCCGTGCCGCGCCCGATGCCGTCTCCGAGGCGCTGCGGGTTGGTGACGAAGAGGTCGTCGCCGACGATCTGCACCTTCCGGCCGAGCTCGGCCGTCAGGGCGGCCCACCCCTCCCAGTCGTCCTCCGACAGCGGGTCTTCGATCGTCACGAGCGGGTACGCGGCCACGAGATCGGCGTAGAAGGCCGTCATCGAGGCGGCCGTGTGCTCGGAGCCCTCGAAGCGGTACACGCCGTTCTCGAAGAACTCGGTCGCGGCGACGTCGAGGCCGAGCGCGATGTCCTTCCCCGGCGTGAAGCCGACCTTCTCGATGGCCGCCATGAGGAAGTCGAGCGCCGCCTTCGTGCCGGCGAGGTCGGGAGCGAAGCCGCCCTCGTCGCCGAGGCCGGTGGAGAAGCCGGCCGCCTTGAGCTCGCCCTTGAGGGCGTGGTAGGTCTCGACGCCCCAGCGCAGGCCCTCGGAGTACGACTCGGCCCCGATCGGAAGGATCATGAACTCCTGAACATCGACACCGGTGTCGGCGTGCGCGCCGCCGTTGATGACGTTCATCATCGGCACGGGGAGCACGTGCGCATTGGGGCCGCCGACGTAGCGGAACAGGGGGAGGTCGGCCGAGTCGGCCGCCGCCTTCGCAACGGCGAGCGAGACGCCGAGGATGGCGTTGGCGCCGAGCTTCGACTTGTTGTCGGTGCCGTCGGCGGCGATGAGCTCGGCGTCGATCAGGCGCTGGTCGCTCGCATCCATGTCTTCGATCGCCGGACCGAGCACGTCGAGCACAGCGTCGACGGCCTTGAGCACGCCCTTGCCGAGGTAGCGCTTCGCGTCGTCGTCGCGCAGCTCGTAGGCCTCGAAAGCGCCGGTGGATGCGCCGGAGGGCACCGCCGCGCGCGAGACGGTGCCGTCGTCGAGCAGCACCTCCACCTCGACGGTCGGGTTGCCGCGCGAGTCGAGGATCTCGCGGGCGCCAACGGCCTCGATTGCAGCCATGAGGGTGTCTCCTTCGGTGGTGGTCAGCGGCTTCGGGGGTGATCAGGAAGCGGGTTCGAGCCTACGCCAGTCGAGGGCCGCGGCATCGGCCCCGGTCTCGGCACCGACGACGGCGAAGCGGGCGAAGCCCTCGGCGGCGAGCCTCTCGAGTGCGGCCTTCATGTTCTTGGGGCGCGCGAGCAGTCGCACGCGGGCACCGCCGGCGACCAGTTGCGCCTTGAGCTCCATCACCGCGCCGAGGTCGGCGTCGGCGTCGTAGAGCAGGGCCGACGCGCTCAGGTCGTCGCTCGCGTCGAACTCGACCAGATCAATGAGCCGCTCGAATCCGAGCGAGAAGCCCGTCGCCGGAACGTCAGCGCCGAGGAACCGCCCGATCATGCCGTCGTAGCGGCCACCGCCGCCGAGCGAGTAGCCGAGCTGCGGATGCGCGACCTCGAAGATGGGGCCGGTGTAGTAGCCCATGCCGCGCACGAGGAACGGGTCGAACACGAGCGGCACCGCACCGGCGACGGCCGCCGCGATGGCAGCCAGGTCGGTGAGCGCCTGCGCGTCGACGCCGACCGGCAGCACCGCGGCGATCGAATCCACGGTCAGCGCCTCCGCAGCTGCGGGTGCGGTGTGCGTAGCGGCCTCGGTGCCGAAGGCGGCGAAGGCGGGCACGCCCTGCAGGGCGGCGAGAGCGGCGGTGGGCATCCCGCGCTCGGTCAGCTCGGCGATGACGCCGACGGTGCCGATCTTGTCGAGCTTGTCGAGGCTGATGAGCACCGCGGCGTGCGAGTCGGCCGTGAACCCGAGTACCGTCAGCATGCTCGTGAGGATGCGGCGATCGTTGATGCGGATGCTGCACCCGGGAATGCCGAGTGCGTCGAGCGCCGCCGCCGTCGCTGTGATGAGCTCGACCTCGGCGATGATGCCCGGCTCACCGATGATGTCGATGTCGCACTGCACGAATTGGCGGTAGCGCCCCTTCTGCGGGCGCTCGGCCCGCCACACGGGCGCGATCTGGATGGCACGGAAGACGCTCGGCAGCTGCGCCCGATTGCTCGCGTAGAAGCGGGCGAGGGGCACGGTGAGGTCGAACCGCAGCCCGAGGTCGGCGAGGTCGAGCGGGGTTCGCGCAGCAGCGAGGTCATCCACCGTCAGACCGCGCTTCATGACCGCGTAGGCGAGCTTCTCGTTGTCGCCGCCGAGGCCGGAGAACAACCGCTCCGCGTCTTCGACGACGGGGGTCTCGATCTCGTCGAAACCGTGCGCCCGGTAGACGGAGCGGATGCGGGCGAGCACGCGCTCGCGCGTGGCCTTCTCGGCGGGGAGGATGTCGCGCATGCCCCGCGGGGGCGTCACAGCTGAGGCCATGGCCTCGATTCTGTCACGCGGCGGTGACGGCGATCAGCGCGGCGACCCGGTCGCGATAGGCGTCGAGGGCCCGGTCGAAGGCCGCGGTGGCGCCCGCATCGTCGCGCGTGACCACGAGGTCGATCTGGAATCCGTAGAGCTGGTCGACGAGGATGCGCGCCTCGATGCGCGCCTCATCGGAGGCGACACCCAGCCGCTCGAGCGCCTGCGTGCCCCACTCGACCCAGCGGGCGTGCACGTCGCGACCACCGGCGCGCAGGGTGGGATCGGTGACCTCCATGAGCGCCGCCTCGAACTCGAGGCGCAGGAGGGCGCGCGTGCTGGGCACGAGGAATCCGAGCCACGAGTCTCGGATCGCCGCGATGTGGCTGTCGAGCGACGGCGCCACGGCGAGCTCGGCGTCGATGACCTGCTGCTGGCGAGAGGTCACGGCGCGGATGATCTCGATGATGAGCTCGTTGCGCGTGCCGAAGTGGTAGACGAGCGTGAACGGGCTGACCCCGAGCGCATCGGCGAGCGTGCGGAAGGTGACACCCGACAGCGGATGCTCGCGCAGGTGCTCGACGATGGCCGCGAGCAGCTCGGGCTTGCGGTCGGGGTCGGTGCGGCGGGCCATAAGAATTAAAATAACAAACGTTTGCTATGCATACAAGTGTTATGTATTATGAAATTCAGGGGCTGAGGGCGCACTTTCGGGCGCCCTCCCCCCACGCTCCCGGCGTCGCCGCCGGGCATCGACGTGGCCGCGCATCGGGGGATGCGTCGGCCCGCGCGTCGCCACGCGCTCGCTTCGCCGAGTGCGCGACGCAGGGCGCCTTCCGGCATTCGGGTTGCCGGAGGGCGCCCACCCTCGAGTCGACAGGCGTCAGGCGATGCGGCTGCCCGTCGGCAGAGAACCCGCCGGCGTGCGGGTGCGGGCGATCGCCGCCGACAGTGCCGCCGTCGCGAGCACGAGATGGATGATGAGCCCCACGAACCAGCTGGGCACCGTCCGCTCGAAGACCTGCTGCGGCGTCTCGAACTCGTAAGCCGCGCTCGGGTCGCCCGCGAGCGCCGCCGCGCACTCGTCGACCACCGAATCGAGATCAGGGGTCAGCTGCGCGCTGCGCACTCCGATCGCGAACTGACCGAACAGGTCTTCGGGGTACCCGTTGCGATCGAAGGTCGTGGGCGCGGCATCCGCCAGCACGATGTAGGGGTTCGCGGCGAGGATTCCCCACACGTAGTCGAACCGCGGCACCGGGTAGCTGTAGGTCTCGGGCTCGAGGCACACGATCTCCTCCGGCAGACCCGTCACGGGGTCGAACTCGCCGCCGACCGAGTAGTCAATGCCGATGTACGTCTGCGTCTGCTGCGACTGGAACGCCAGCCCCCCGAGCGTGAACGCGATGAGCGTGCCGATGCTGAGCGCCGCCACGACGAGGTAGGTCGTCACGACCGAGAACAGCGGGCGCGAGATGAGCCCCGAGAGGCCGACGCCGACCGCGGCCACGACACCGAGCTCGAGCACGAGAACGCCCAGCGACGCCGCGAGCGTGTCGCCGCGCACGCCGCCCGCGATGAGGGTGAAGAGCAGGGCGGGCAGGGATGCGGCGAGGAAGGTCAGCGCGACCGTCCATGCCGCGAGGAACTTGCCCAGCACGATCTGGCTCGAGCTCGCGAGAGTGACCTGCGTCGTGGCGAGAGTGCCCGCCTCACGGTCGCCGTTGATCGCGGCCCCGCTGATGGCCGGCGTCACGAGCGTGCCGACGAGCAGCACGAAGAAGATGACGGTCGAGTAGACCCCCGCACTCTGCGAGACGTCACCACCGAACGCGCTCAGCGACGCCCAGAGCAGCAGCGTGACGATGCCCACGAGCACGAACACGACGCTGACGAGCACCACCCATGCGACCGAGCGGATGCGCTGCCGCAGCTCGAGCAGCACGATCGTGCCGAGCGTGTCGAGATACCGGCTCATCGGTCGCCCCCCTCGGTCGTAGCGGGCGCCGGATCGGCGCTGCCTCTCCGCGACAGATCGAGGAACGTGTGCTCGAGGTCGCCGACGGCGGGCCCGAACGCGCTGATCGCGACCCCCTCGCCGACGAGCCGCGCGAGCAGCTGCGCCGCCTCGGCCTCGCTGGCGACGGAGACGCTCGTGCCGAGGTGGTCGGCGGCGCCGCGGACGATGCCGAGTCGCGTGAGCGCGGCGTCGAGCTGCGCGTCGTCGATCGCGCGGATGCGCCAGTCGCGCGCCTGCGCCCGGCTGCGCTCGATGCGCTCCGCCGACGCCGTGACGCCATGGTCGAGATAGACGGCGGCGTCGGCCATCTCGTCGAGCTCAGCGAGCACGTGGCTCGACACGAGCACAGCGACCCCCTCGCCCGCGAGCCGGCGCACGAGCGTGCGCAGGTCGACGCGCGCGGCCGGGTCGAGGCCCGAGGCCGGCTCGTCGAGCAGCAGAACGCTGGGCTCGTGCACGAGTGCGCGAGCCAGGCTCAAGCGCTGCTTCTGGCCGCGGCTCAGAACGCGCGTCGGCTGCTCGGCCTGCGGCTCGAGGCCCACGAGCTCGATGAGCTGCTCAGCCCGCTGCCGCGACTGCTCGGGGCTGCGTTCATAGAGCCGACCGGTGATCTCGAGGGTGCGGCGCACCGACACGCTGCCCCACGAACCCAGCACGTCGGGCATCCACCCCATGGCGCTGCGCACCGCGCGCGGATCGGCCACCGGATCGTTGCCCGCGATGCGGATGGTGCCCGCGTCGGGCCGCAGAAGCGTCGCGAGCATGAGCAGCAGGGTCGTCTTGCCCGAGCCGTTCGGGCCGATGAGGGCCGTCACCGAACCCGGGAGCACCTCGAAGCTCGCGTCGCGCACCGCGTGGACCTCACCGAACGATCGAGCGACACCCTCGACCGCGATTACTGCCGCAGTATTCATGAGGGTCAGTCAATCATGTCGCCGGCAAGCGAGGGCGGCTCACCCTTTGCCTCAGCCATCCGGATGCGCTGCTCGACCTCGGCGAGCGCCCCCCGCAACGCGCGCTCCGCCTCGAGGCCCTGCGCGCGGCCTGCCGCGACAAGAGCGAGCAGGCGCTGGCCGAGCTCGGTCTCATCGCGCGGTGCCGGGTCGGCCGGTGCCACGCCGACGCCGAGACCCTCGGCCTTGCCGAGCAGCTTCTCCGCGCGCAGCAGCGCCGACAGCGATGCCGGCACGCCGTCGAGCACCGACGTGCGCGCGGGCTTCTCCTCCCGCTTCCAGATCTCCCAGTTCGCGGCGACCTCGTCGGCGGTGTCGGCGGTGACATCGCCGAACACGTGCGGGTGGCGGCCGACCATCTTGGCCGTCGAGCGCGCCGCGACATCCTCGATCGTGAACGGATGCTCGGCCCGAGCCGCCGCGATGTCGGCGTGGAACAGCACCTGGTAGAGCACGTCGCCCAGCTCCTCCAGCACGTCGTCGGGCGTGCCGTGCTCGATGGCCTCGATCAGCTCGTGCGCCTCCTCGACGAGGTAGCGCGTCAGGCTCTCGTGCGTCTGCTCGGCATCCCACGCGCACCCGCCCGGAGCGCGCAGGTGCGCGAGCACGGCGATCAGCTGGTCGAGCTGGGGGTGCGGCTGGGCGGCGGGCAGGGCGACGGGTGCGGGAGCGTCGGTCATGCCTCCATCATGGCCCGCCGCGAGCGGCGGTCGTCGGGCATCGCGGTCGCGAGCACGGCCGTGACGATCGCGCACAGCAGCGCGCCGACGAAGACCGCCTGCGACGCGGGGATGATGGCCACCGGATCGACGACCGCGCCGGCGCCCTCACCCAGCACTCCCCCGCCGCCCGCCGCGCGGTAGATCGTGTTGGCGACGGCGCCGAAGATGGCGACGGCGACCGCCTGGCCGACGGCGCGGGCGAAGAGGTTCGTGCCCGTGACGACGCCGCGCTCGTTCCACTCGACGCTGGCCTGGGCGGCGATGAGGGAGGGGGTTGCGACGAGGCCGAGCCCGAGCCCGGTGACGAAGCACCCGATCGCCGAGATCGCGACGGAGGGCGTGGCGGCGAACGCGGCGAGCAGTCCCGTTCCGGCCAGCACGAGCACCATGCCGATGAGCACCGTGACGCGGAAGCCGAGCGTCAGATACAGCCGCCCCGACAGCGCCGCCGAGATCGGCCAGCCGATCGTGAGCGCGGCGAGCGCGAGGCCCGCCACGAGCGGCGAGACCCCGAGGGCCCCCTCGAGCGACACCGGCACGTACGAGGCGAGGCCGATGAGGATCGCGCCGACGCCGACCGAGACGAGCGTCGTCGTGAGCAGCAGTCGCCGCGAGAACACCCAGCCCGGCAGGATCGGCTCGGTCGCTCGCCGCTCGACGGCGACGAACGCGAGCAGCAGTAGCGCGCCGAGCCCGAAGGCGATCGCGCTCTGCCACGAGGCCCACGGCCACGAGACCCCGCCCTGCAGCACGCCGACGAGCAGCAGCCCGAGCGAGGCGGTGAGCAGCAGCGCGCCGAGCACGTCGACCTTGTGCGGGCGATGCTCGACGGTCTCGTGCAGCGAGCGGATGAGCATCCACCCCGCCAGCAGGCACAGGGGGATGTTGATGAAGAAGATCCACCGCCAGGCATCGAGCTCGGCGAACACCCCGCCCAGGGTCGGGCCGATGACGGCGGAGGCGGCCCACACGCTCGCGATGTAGCCCTGCACCTTCGCGCGCTCCTCCACCGAGTAGATGTCGCCCGCGATCGTGATGGCCATGGGCCCGATGGCGCCGGCACCGATGCCCTGCACGGCGCGGAAGGCGATGAGCGCGGGCATGCTCCACGCGAGGCCGCACAGGATCGACCCGATGAGGAACAGCCCGATGCCGATGAGGATGATGGGCTTGCGGCCGACCATGTCGCTGAACTTCGCGAACAGCGGCGTGGAGACGGCCTGCGACAGCAGGTAGATCGAGAACAGCCACGGGAACAGCTCGAACGAGCCCAGCTCTTCGACGAGCGTCGGCACGGCCGTCGCGAGGATGGTCGCGTCGATCGCGACAAGACCCGTCGTGACCATGATCGCGAGCAGGATGGGGCCGCGCTCGGAGCGCAGGCCGACGGCGGCTGTCGTGGTCACGTCTGCGACGATAACCCCATGCTCCCGGAACTCGGCTGGATGCCGCGCCTCGCCGCCGCGCTGCTCGCCGTCGGGCTCGTCGTGCTGTTCGTCGTGCGGGCGATGCGCAAGGATCGCCGCGAGTACGCGCGGTTCCGGCGCTACCGCTCGACCGCCCGTCGGCAGGCGATGATGCGGCGCTGGCTGCTCGAGTCGTTCGTGCTCTTCGGCGGCTCCGCTGCGCTCGTGCTGGTGCTGGTCTGGCCGGTCGTCGGCCCGCTGCTCGCGACGACGCAGGCCCTGCCGCCCGTGGCCTGGCTGCGGGATGCCCTGGCCGGCGGTCTCGGCATCGCCCTGGGTCTAGGCGCGGCTCTCGCCGTCGTCGCGCTCACCCTGGTCGGCGTGCGCAGCGCCCGCCGCGACGGCGGCATCATCATGGTCGGCGACATCGCCGCCCTGCTGCCGCGCAACCGGCCAGAGCTCGGCTGGGGCGCGGCCCTCTCGGTCAATGCGGGGGTCGTCGAAGAAGCGCTGTTCCGACTCGCACTGCCGACCCTGCTTGTCGTCGTCACGGGCGAGCCCGTGAGCGCCTTCCTGCTCGCGGCCCTCGTGTTCGGCGCCCTGCACGCCTACCAGGGCTGGGTGGGCGTGCTCGCGACCGGAGTCGTCGGGCTCGTCTTCACCGCGCTCTACGTCGTGAGCGGCAGCATCGGCCTCGCGATGCTCGTGCACGCGCTGTTCGACCTGCGCACGCTCGTCGTGATTCCGGCGGCGGTGTACCGCGTGCACGAAGTGCCGGGCACCGTGCTCTTCCCGAGGCCGCTCAAGGCGAGCATCCCTGACTAGACTTGACCAGACCTGACCACGCCTCTACCCTGCCGTCATGGTGATGGTGAATATCTACGAGGCGAAGACCGACTTCTCGAAGCTCGTCGCGCGCGCCGAGGCCGGCGAGCGCATCACGATCGCGCGTAACGGCCGGCCGGTTGCGGAGTTGGGCCCTGCCGGCGGCATCACCATCAAGCGCGAACCCGGCGTGCTCGCCGGGAAGGTCTGGATGGCCGACGACTTCGATGACTTCACCGAGCAGGACGAGCGCGACTGGTACGGCGAGTGAGGGCACTGCTCGACACGAACGCGCTGCTGTGGTGGCTGAAAGAGCCCGACCGCCTCAGCCGCGAACAGTACGACGCGATCGCCGACGATCGGCACGACATTGCCGTCTCGGCGATCAGTGTCGCCGAGATCGCCATCAAGACCTCGATCGGCAAGCTGACCGGCGCCGACGGCATCACCGAGTGGATCGCTCGTCAAGGTTTTCGCGAGCTGCCCCTGGCGAACCGGCACGCGCTCGTGCTCGCCGACCTGCCCCTGCACCATCGCGACCCCTTCGATCGGATGCTCGTAGCCCAGTGCATCGCCGACGACCTCGTGCTGCTGACCGGCGACCGGCGGTTGACCGCCTACCCGATCACCACCATCACGTGACGGCGGCGGCCGACTCGGAGGCGTAGAGGTTCGTCAGCACCTGGCCCACCCAGGTGACGAGGTCGTCGTCGCTCGCATCCTTCGGCAGGGGCACCGTCGCCACGCGCTGCTGGCCGAACCACTTCGAGCCCGGGTACATGCGCTGCAGGCGCAGCTGCCGCGAGTCGGGCAGGTCGAGCCCGACGAGCCGCAGATTCGTGCCCATGACGACGACGTCGCTCAATCCCAGCTTCTGGGCCTGGCGGCGCAGTCGCGAGACGGCGAGCAGCGTGAGAACCGACCCGGGCGGGTCGCCGTAGCGGTCGGCGAGCTCCTCGAGCACGGCATCCAGCGCCGCATCGTCGCTCGCCGGGGCCGTCGCCGTCGAGAGCTTCTGATAGGCCTCGAGACGCAGACGCTCGCTCGCGATGAAGTCATCGGGAATGTGCGCGTCGACCGGCAGCTCGAGCCGCAGCTCGGTCTGCTCCTCCGCCGCGTCGCCGCGGAACACGCTCACGGCCTCGCCGATCATGCGCAGGTAGAGGTCGAAGCCGACACCGGCGATGTGACCGGCCTGCTCGGCGCCGAGCAGGTTTCCCGCGCCGCGGATCTCGAGATCTTTGAGCGCGATCTGCATACCACCGCCGAGGTCGCTGTTGGCGGCGATCGTCTGCAAGCGGTCGTGCGCCGTCTCGGTGAGCGGCTTCGTCTCGTCGTAGAGGAAGTAGGCGTAGGCGCGCTCGCGCCCGCGACCGACGCGCCCGCGCAACTGGTGCAGCTGACTGAGCCCGTACTTGTCGGCGCGATCGATGATGAGCGTGTTCGCGTTGGCGACGTCGAGGCCCGTCTCGATGATCGTCGTCGACACGAGCACGTCGAACTTGCGCTCCCAGAAGTCGACCATGACCTGCTCGAGCAGCGACTCGCTCATCTGGCCGTGGGCGACGGCGATGCGCGCATCCGGAACCAGCTCGGCCAGGTGACTCGCGACGCGCTGGATGCTGGAGACGCGGTTGTGCACGTAGAACACCTGCCCCTCGCGCAGCATCTCGCGATGGATCGCCGCGGCGACCTGCTTGTCGCTGTACGGACCGACGAAGGTGAGGATCGGATGGCGGTCCTCCGGCGGGGTCGCGAGGGTCGACATCTCGCGGATGCCCGTCACGGCCATCTCGAGGGTGCGCGGAATCGGCGTGGCCGACATCGCGAGCACGTCGACATTGGTCTTGAGCTTCTTCAGGGCGTCTTTGTGCTCGACCCCGAACCGCTGCTCCTCGTCGATGATCACGAGCCCCAAGTCTTTGAACTGGATGCCCTGGCTCAGGATGCGATGCGTGCCGATGACGATATCGACCGTGCCGCTCGCGAGGCCGTCCATGGTCTCCTTCGCCTCCTTGTCGCTCTGGAAACGGCTGAGCGCGCGCAAGTGCACGGGGAACCCGGCGAAGCGCTCGGCGAAGGTCTCGAGGTGCTGCTTGACGAGCAGGGTGGTCGGCACGATCATCGCCACCTGCTTGCCGCCCTGCACGGCCTTGAAGGCGGCGCGCACCGCGACCTCGGTCTTGCCGTAGCCGACGTCGCCCGCGAGCAGGCGGTCCATCGGGATGGGCGACTCCATGTCGCGCTTGACCTCGTCGATCGTCGTCAACTGGTCGGGTGTCTCGACGAAGGGGAAGGCCTCTTCGAGCTCGCGCTGCCACGGGGTGTCGGGCGGGAAGGCGAAGCCGCGGCTCGACATGCGGGCGCTGTAGAGCTTGACGAGCTCGACGGCGATGTCGCGCACTGCGCGGCGCGCTTTGCCCTTCGCGGCCGCCCAGTCGCTGCCGCCCATCTTGCTGAGCGTCGGAGCCTCGCCGCCGACGTAGCGGCTCAGCAGATCGAGCTGGTCGGTCGGCACATAGAGCTTGTCGCCCGGGTAGCCGCGCTTGCTCGGCGCGTACTCGATCAGCAGGAACTCGCGCTGGCTCTTCACCGCGTTGCGACCGCCCGTGCTGACCTCGCGCTGCACGAGCTCGAGAAACTTGCCGATGCCGTGCGTGGCATGCACGACGAAGTCGCCCGCCTTCAACTGCAGCGGGTCGACGACGTTGGTGCGGCGACTCGCGAGCTTCTTCGGCTGGCGGGAGTCGTAGCCGACGGCGCGACCATAGAACTCGGTCTCGCTCAGCAGCCCCAGCTGCAGCTCGGGCAGCTCGAAGCCGTGCTCGACCTGCGCCTGCACGAGATAGACGACGCCCTTCTCCAGTTCGTCGGGCAGCTCGTCGACGATGCGCGCGGCCACCTCGTGCTCACCGAGCACGTCGGCGGCCCGCTCGACCAGACCGTGGCCCGCCGCGACGACGATCATCGTCCACCCCGCGCGCACGCGGTCGACCACGTGGTCGACGGCGCCATCGCTCCGGCCCGAGAAACCGGGAGGCTCGACCGCGTCGATGCGCACGATGTCGGCGTCATCCGCATCGAAGGCGCTGATCGTGAACCAGTCGCGGTCGCCCGCGGCCTCGCGCAGGCCGGTCACGGTGACGAAGTCGCCGGCATCCAGGTCGATCGGGGCCTCCGCGCCGACCGTCGCGGCGTGCCACGCCGCCGTGAGGAACTCGCGGTTGGTCTCGAGCAGGCTCACCGCACGGCTCGCGACGCGCTCGGGGCTCAGCACCGCGATCGCTGCGCGGGCGGGCAGGTAGTGCGTCAGCGGCACGAGCCGGTCGACGAGCGCGGGGGCGAGGCTCTCCATGCCCTCGACCGGGATGCCCTCGCCGATCTTGGCGAGCAGCCCCGCCAGGCTCGGGAACTCGTGCTCCATCTCGCGGGCGCGCTGACGGACGCTCTCGGTCAGCAGCAGCTCGCGCGTCGGCGGCAGCTCGACGACGTCGATCTCGGTCGGCAACGATCGCTGATCGGCGACCGAGAACTCGCGCAGCTGCTCGACCTCGTCGCCGAAGAACTCGACCCGCACCGGATGCTCGGCCACGGCAGCGAACACGTCGAGGATTCCGCCGCGCACGGCGAACTCGCCGCGCCGCGTCACCATGTCGACCCTGCTGTACGCCAGGTCGATGAGTCGGGAGGTGACCTGGGCGAGGTCGTAGCCACGGGCTCCCCGGCGCAGCACGACCGGCTCCACCTCGGTGAGGCCCGGCGCGAGCGGCTGCAGGGCCGCACGCACCGAGGCGACGACGATGAGGTCGCCCTCGGGCGCCGCCTCCCACGCGCGCAGGGCGCGCAGGGTGCGGATGCGGCGGCCGACCGTCTCCGCGCTCGGGCTGAGCCGCTCGTGCGGCAGGGTCTCCCACGCGGGCAGGTCGAGCACGGTGGCGTGCGGCGCGACCGCGCCGAGCGACTCGATGACCGCATCGGCCTCGCGCCCCGTCGACGCGATGGCGAGGAGGCACTGCGGGCCCTCGCGGGCATCCAGGATGCTCGCGATAAGCGGAACCCGCAGCCCTTCGACGACCGAGAAATCGGTGGAGCGACGCGCGCTCTCGAGGGCGTTCTGAAGCGTGCGGGCGCGCGACAGCGCCGGGATCAACCGCTCGAGACTCACGTCGCACGAGTCTACGCGGCCCTCGCTGGGCGTTCAGGCGCGGGGCGCGTGCACCTTCTGCTGCGCGGCCAGCAGGCCCTGATCGACGATGAGCTCGACCGCGTCAGCCGCGTCGTCGAGCACGAACGGCAGGCGGGTCTTTTCCGTCGAACCGAAGTCGCGCAGCACGTAGTCGGCGGCGTCCTGCCGCCCGGGAGGGCGGCCGATGCCGACGCGCACGCGCACGAAGTCGGGCGTGCCGAGCGCCTTGATGACGTCGCGCACCCCGTTCTGGCCGCCGTGCCCGCCATCGGCCTTGAGCTTGATGGTCTCGAACGGCAGGTCGAGGTCGTCGTGGATGACGATGACGCGCTCTGCGGGAATGCCGAAGTACGCGGCCGCGCTCGAGACCGGCCCGCCCGAGGTGTTCATGTAGCTGAGCGGGCGCGCGAGCACGAGCTTGGGGCCGCCCGGCCGCAGGCGCCCCTCGGCGAGCATCGTCGTCGTGCGGTGCCGGCCGAAGCGGGCGCCGAGGCGACCGGCGAGATGCTCGAGCACCATCGCGCCGACGTTGTGGCGGTTGCCGGCGTATTCGGGCCCGGGGTTGCCGAGCCCGGCCACGAGCCAGGTGTCGGCCGACGACGAAGGGGCCGCATCGCGGCGGAACAATCCGACCACGGGCGACCCCTTCGCTCAGTGCGTGACAGCGGGCGACGCGCGCCCGCAGCGACTACTCGGCCTCGGCTGCCTCGGCCTCGGCGGCGATCGCCGATGCCGCAGACGACGCGGCGGCCATCTCGGCCACGGCCTCGTCGTCAGCCGTGGAGCCGGCCGGCGTCGTGATGGCGAGCACGAGGGCGCCCGCGTCGGTGACGAGCGTGGTGCCCTTGGGCAGCTCGAGGTCTCCGGCGTGGATCTGCGTGCCGTCGGTCAGGCCCTCGACCGAGACGGTGATCGACTCGGGGATGTGGGTGGCCTCGGCCTCGACCGAGAGCGTGTTGTGGTCGACGACGACGATCGTGCCGGGGAACGAGTCGCCCTCGACGTGCACGGCGACATCGACGGTGACCTTCTCGCCCTTGCGCACGACGATGAGGTCGACGTGCTCGATGATCTGACGCACGGGGTCTTTCTGCACGTCCTTGACGAGCACGAGCTCTTTGCTGCCCTCGATGTCGAGCGTCACGACGACGTTCGACTTGCGCAGCAGCAGCGCGGTCTCGTGGGCGGGCAGCGTCACGTGCTGCGGCTCGCCGCCGTGGCCGTAGATGACGGCCGGGATGTGGCCGGCGGCGCGCAGCTTGCGCGCCGCGCCCTTGCCGAACGACGTGCGCTTGCCGGCGCTGAGCTTGTTCTCGTCAGCCATGCTGATGTCTCCTTGATCGGTGGGCCTCGTGGCCCGGTCTGGGTGTCAACTCGAACGCGCGAGCGCGTGAGGAAAGCCGGATGCCTTGCCCACCGCGTCGATCACGGGGCGAAAACCCGCCCCCTCGCCGAAGTACAGTCGCTCAGTCTACCCGAGGCGCGAGCAGGGCCGCGACGGCGGTCGCGAGCTCGTCGATCGGTCGTTCGGCGTCGAGCACGAGCACGCCCTCGCCCGGAGCCGGGGGCTCGAGCGTCGCGAGCTGCGAGTCGAGCAGCGCCGCGGGCATGAAGTGGCCCTCACGGGAGGCCAGACGGCCCTCGAGCGCCGGCCGATCGAGGTCGAGGAGGGCGAAGCGGGCGTGCGGAGCATCCGCCCGCAATCGATCGCGGTAGGCGGCGCGCAACGCGCTGCACGCCATGATGCACGGCGCCTCGGCGACGAGCGCCGCCGCGACGGCGTCGAGCCACGGGGCGCGATCGGAATCGTCGAGCGGGATGCCGGCCGCCATCTTCGCGACGTTGGCCGCGGGGTGCAGCGCATCCGCGTCGAGGAACCGCACGCCCGCGAGCGCCGCTGCCGCGCGCCCGACCGTGGTCTTGCCGACGCCCGAGACGCCCATGAGAACGACAACGGTGGGCGGGTGTGGGTTCACCCGCCCACCGTATCGGGGGGCGGCCGGCACCGTTCGGGTCGGTGCTGGCCGGGTCGGTGGAGGCGCGGTTAGCGCAGGTCAAGCAGAACGCGCCTGGGCGCCGCGGGGTCGATGCGCACGCCGACCGTGGAGCCGGGCTGCACCTGGGGCAGCAGCGCCATCGGAACGACGGTCGTCGTCGTCACGGGCACGGGCACACCCGCGGGCATCATCACGAGCAGCCCGAGGGCCACCTGCACCCCGTCGTTGACCATGACGCCCGTGCTCGCGAGCTGCGTCACGGTCGCCGTGGCAGAGACGAACTCCGGGCCGGCGGCCTCGGTCGCGAGCTGGTTCTGGGCGATGAGGCCGTCCATCGTGGCCTGCGCCTGCGCGAGCTGCGCGCCGACGTTCATCGTCGCCAGGTTGTCGAAGCCCATGGTCGTGAGCTTGGCGAGGTTCGTGAGCACGCCCATGGTTACAGCGCCGTGTAGAGCTCGTTGAAGCGCGAACCGACAGCGCGGTCGGCCTGGATGCGCGCACCCCAGCCCTCCTGCGCGATAGCCCAGTCAGCCGCCGAGACGCCGAGGCCGGCGGCCACGTCGACGAGCTTCGTGGTGTCGTAGCCGAAGGCCGCGATGCCCTTGCTGACCTTCGCGTAGGTCTCGAGCGAGACGCCCGCGATGGGCTCGAGGGCCTCGGCGCTCGGGGCGCCGTGCGCCTGCAGGTTGGCGACGTTCACAGCGGCCTGCGAGCCGATGGTGCCGGGGAAAGCGCTGCCGGGCATGCCCGCGACGCCGTAGGCCGCGGGGTTCATGGCGGCCTGGGTCTGCGCCTGCGCGGCGAGCGTGTTGGCACTATCGATGAGCGCGGGGGCGGCGTTGATCGTGTCGATCATGCTCTTGAACATGTTCATGGTGGGGCCTTTCTCGAGGGATGAACGGGGGTGGAACCTGATGTGTTCATCCTTCGCAGGCGGCGGTCGTGGCGACTGAGCATCCATTGCTCAATTCGGCGGATGCCCGTACTCAGCCGCGCGGCAGCCCGTGGCGGTTCGGCTCTAGGCTGGAGGCCATGACCACCACGCCTTCCGCCAATATCGGGGTCGTCGGCCTCGCCGTCATGGGCTCGAATCTCGCCCGCAACCTCGCCAGCCGCGAGGGCAACACCGTCGCCGTCTTCAACCGCACCTACGAGAAGACCGAGACGCTCGTGACCGAGCACCCCGAAGCGGGCTTCATCACCACGAAGGACTACGCCGAGTTCGCCGCGTCGCTGCAGAAGCCGCGCACGGCGATCATCATGGTGCAGGCCGGCCGCGGCACCGACGCCGTCATCGACGCGCTCACCGAGGTCTTCGAACCGGGCGACATCATCGTCGACGGCGGCAACGCGCTCTTCACCGACACGATTCGCCGCGAGGCGGCCGTGCGCGCCACGGGCATCAACTTCGTCGGCGCCGGCATCTCGGGCGGCGAGGAGGGCGCGCTCAACGGCCCCTCGATCATGCCCGGCGGCTCGGCCGAGGCCTGGGTCACCCTCAAGCCGATCCTCGAGTCGATCGCCGCGGTCGCCGAGGGCGAGCCCTGCGTCACGCACGTCGGCACCGATGGTGCGGGCCACTTCGTCAAGATGATCCACAACGGCATCGAGTACGTCGACATGCAGCTCATCGCCGAGGCCTACGACCTGTTGCGCCGCGTCGGCGGCCTCGAACCGGCCGAGATCGCCGAGGTCTTCGCCGAGTGGAACACCGGCGAGCTCGAGAGCTACCTCATCGAGATCACCGCCGAGGTGTTGCGCCAGGTGGATGCGACGACGGGCAAGCCCCTCGTCGACGTCATCCTCGATCAGGCCGGCGCCAAGGGCACCGGCGCGTGGACGGTGCAGACCGCGCTCGACCTCGGGGTGCCCGTCTCGGGTATCGCCGAAGCCGTGTTCGCCCGCTCGCTCTCGTCGAAGCCCGCGCAGCGCGCCGCAGCCGCCTCACTGCCCGGAAGCACGCAGGAGTGGCAGGTGAGCGACCGCGCCGCCTTCGTGGAGGACGTGCGCCGCGCCCTCTACGCCTCGAAGATCATCGCCTACAGCCAGGGCTTCGACGCGATCGTCGCCGGCGCCGAGCAGTACAACTGGGACATCAAGAAGGGCGACATCGCGCGCATTTGGCGGGCCGGCTGCATCATCCGCGCGCGCTTCCTCAACCGCATCACCGAGGCGTACGCGGCCGACCCGGCGCTCGTCGCCCTCGTCACCGCGCCGTACTTCGCCGAGGCCGTCGCCGGCGCGCTGCCCTCGTGGCGCCGCATCGTTGCCGGCGCGGCTCTCGCGGGCATCCCGACCCCCGCCTTCGCCTCGTCGCTCTCCTACTACGACGGCCTGCGGGCCGACCGCCTGCCGGCCGCGCTCGTGCAGGGCCAGCGCGACTTCTTCGGCGCGCACACCTACAAGCGCGTCGACAAAGAGGGCACGTTCCACACGCTGTGGAGCGGCGACCGCACCGAAATCTCGGCGACGGACTCGCACTAAGCCGCGTCTTCCGAACCCTCAGCGCTGCACACGAGCGCTCGCCGGCGGGGTCAGGCAACACCCGCCGGCGAGACAACTCAGCCTTTGAGCCCGGTGTTCGCGAGGCCCTCGACGAACTGCTTCTGCGCCACGATGAAGACGAGCAGCACGGGCAGTGCGGTCATCGTCGCCGCCGCGAGCTGAACGTTCCACATCTGACCGCCATACGCGTCGGCGTACCGCACCAGTGCCTGCGGCAGCGTGAAGAGTTCGGGTGACCGCAGGTAGACGGTCGGCTCGAGGTAGAGGTTCCAGATGTGCAGGAACGAGAAGATCGACACGGCCGCCAACGCCGATTTCGAGAGTGGCAGGGCGATCTGGCGCCAGATCTGGAAGCGCCCCAGCCCGTCGAGTCGCGCGGCCTCCTCGAGTTCGACCGGCAACGTCAAGAAGAACTGTCGCATCAGGAAGGTCGAGAACACCGTCGGTGCACCGAATATCGACACGAGAATGATCGGCCAGTGGGTGTCGATCATTCCCCAAGCGGAGAAGATCTGAAACATCGGCACGATTGTCACTTCACTCGGAATCAGCAGACCAACGAGCACGATGACGAACAGGATGTTCGCGCCGGGAAACCGGATGCGCGCGAAGGCGTAGCCCGCCAACGCCGCCACAATCAACGTGCCGACCGTGCAGATCACGGCGATGTACAAACTATTGAAGTACTGAAGCGCGAACGGCTGGAAGGTGAAGGCTTCGATGTACCCGTCGAGGCTGGGCGACTCAGGCCACAGTGTCGGCGGGAAGGCGAAGATCTCGGTGATCGGCTTGAACGATGAGGTGATCATCCACAGCGTTGGAAACACGAACGGAATCGACATCACGCCGAGAAGCACATAGAACGCGATACGCAGACCCCGTCGGCGCCACACTCCCTCTCGCCGTTCGGTGCGGACCTCAGTTCTCATGGAAAACCCACTTCTTGCGGAGCTGCCACTGCAGAAGCGTCAGGGCCAGCACAATGAGGAACAAGACGATGGCGAGTGTCGAGCCGTAGCCGAACCGGCCGAACAGGAACGCCTGTTGATACAGGTAGTAGACGAGCACGGTCGTGCTCGTGCCCGGGCCGCCCTGCGTGAGCACCGCGATCTGGGCGAAGACCTGCAGCGAGCCGACGATCGTGATGATGAGGGTGAGCAAGATCGTCGGAGAGATCAGCGGCAGCGTGATACTGCGGAAGATGCGGGCCCGGGATGCTCCATCCACGCGCGCCGACTCGTAGAGTTCGCTCGGCACACTCTGGAAGGCCGCGAGAAACAGCACCATGTTGAGGCCGACGTTCTTGAAGAGCTGCACGACGATGACGCTCGCCATGGCCGTCGGGCCTTCGCGCAGCCAGTTGGGGCCATCGACCCCGAAGATGGCCAGAATCCCGTTGATGCCACCGTTGTCTTGCAGCAGGAAGCCCCAGACGATCGTCCACGCCACGAGCGAGACGACAACCGGAGAGAAGAAGAGGGTGCGGAAGAACACCATGCCCTGAACCTTCTGGTTCAGCAGAACGGCAAGGAAGAGCGCGAGGGTGATGTTGAGCACCACGAGACCGACGGAGAAGATCGCGGTCGCCTGCAGCACGGGAACGAACTGCGGGTCATCGAGCAGGGCTTGGAAGTTGTCGAGACCGACGAAGGTGAAGGTTCCGCCGAGAATGTCCCACTCGTGGAAGCTGTAGTAACCGACGAGAAGAAGCGGAACGATCACGAAGAGGATCACGCCGATGAACTGCGGAGCGATGAAGAGGTAGCCGGCAATGTTGTCGCGACGACGATAGGTCAGCCACGGCCGACGCGCGGGAGCGCCGGTTCCGGCACTGCCGGACCGGGCCGAAGCCCGATCCGGCAGTGCTTGTGAAACGTGTGACACGCGTCAGACCTAGTCGGCCAGCAGCGGGTCGATGGCCTCGCAGACACTTCCCAGTACGGCGGGAATGTCAGCGTCGGCAACCCACATGGCGTCGAGCGCCGCACGAACCGTCTGGTTCACGCGAGCGGCGTTCGTGATCGGCGGACGAACTTCACCGTTGGTGATCGCCGGCACGACGACGTTCTCGAGCTGTTCGGGTGTCAGCACCGGGTTGGCGGCGGCGAGAACCTCAGCGTTCAGCAGCGACGCCCGGGGCGGCGGGAAGAACTGCGCCAGCGACGCCGCGTTCTCGGGGTTCGAGAAGTACGCGAGGAAGTCGGCGGCGACCTCAGGGTTCTCACCCTGCGCGATCACACCGATGCCGGCCTGGCCGACGATCGAGTACTCCCCGGCCGGTCCGGCCGGCAGCGGCAGCAGATCCCAGGCGAAGCCGGCCTCGGCCAGCAGACCCGCGCGCGAAATCTGCGTGACCGTGAAGGCCGCCTCGCCCGCGAAGAAGTCGGCCGTGGTGCCCGGTCCGGGCATCGAGCCCGTGGTGAACGCAGCGTCGTGAATGAACTCGAACGCCTCGGTCATCTCAGGAGTGGTGAACTCGCACGTGGTGAGGTCAGCACTCCAGGGGGAAGCGCCCCAGCCCTTCCAGATAGACGACAAGCCATCCCAGTTGGTGTACTCGAAGTCGCGGATGATGAACCCGGCCTTGCCCGTCGCCTGGTTCACGGCGGCACCGATCTCAGAGATCGACTCCCAGTTCCAGTCGCCCGCAGCCTGCAGTTCGGCGGCGGTCGGGAACCCGGCCTGAGCCAGCAGGTCGTCGTTCGCGAACATCACGAACGGCGAGGTCGAGAAGGGGTACGCCCGCAGGCTGCCCTCTTTGAGCCACAGCTCGGTCGCTGCCGGGGAAATGTCGTCGAACTCGTAGCCCTCGGTGTTCGCGAGGGTCTCGCTCAGGTCGACGAGCGCCTCCGAGAGCACGAAGTCTGGTGCCGTGGTCTCGAAGATCCACGCCAGGTCGGGGGCGTCGCCGCCCGCGATCTGGGTGGTGAGCGTCGTCGTGTAGTCATCGAACGGCAGAGTGTCGAACGTGATCGAGGTCACGTTCGGGTTCTCGGCCATGTACGACTCGGCGATGCTGTTGAAGAGCTCGAGGTGTGCCTCGTTCGCCGACCAGATGGTCATGCGCAGGTCGACATCGGTCGCTTCAGGCTCGGCTGCCGCCGTGCAGGCTGACAGCGCAAGCACCGAGGCGGCCAGCATCCCCGTTGCAGTCAGCAACTTTGCTGATCTCATGTGAATAACTCCTAGTTAGTAGCCCGTGACGTCGGGCCAGTGCAGCTCGACGCCCGCTTTGGTGAGCAGGGATTGAAACTCCTCCAAGAGTTCAGAGGAGGTGCGGACCGCGCGGGGATCAACCGCGCGGTCCAAGCAGAAGGCCGCTAGCCAGCCCGCCACCTCGCCGATGTTCCACTCCACCGGATGCAGCCGGAAGGCTCCATTCGTGATGTGGGTGGTACCGACGTTTTTGCCCGCTGGGAGCAGATTCGTCATCCGGATGGGGATGAGCGCTCCGAGGGGAATCTCAAACGGCGCCGACGCGACGTCGATGTAATTGTCGCCACCCGTCGAGGGGTGGAGGTCGATGCGATACATGCCCACGCCGACCGAGTCGAAGTAGGTGGCGGGTCGACCGTGACCGCGCGCCGCCACCGAGATGTCGTTCTCGACCACTGTGTAGTCGGCCCGAATACGGCGCGACTCACGAATGTACGGCGCCTGGGCGAGACCGTCGGCTGTGCCCGTGATGTCGCCGCGCAGACGGAGGCCCGGCCATCCGGTACCCCCATCGGGCCGCGGCGCCTCGGTCTGCAGCCAATAGAACATCGAGAGGGAGAGCTGGCGTGACGCCTCGAGGTGAGTCTGGGCATCAGGATTATCGATGATCGTGCCGTCGAGGTAGTCGATCATCGGCCAGTTCACGATCACGATGTCGCTGTCGTACGCACCCGGGGTGAACAGTTTCGCGGCGGCGATGCGGCGGAAGATCCAGAGTTCGCGATCACCTTGGTTGACCCGCTGGTCGGCCGTCTGGGCGTGCGGGTCATCGTCGACGAGCGGGTTGAACGAGCGGGTCACCGTCGTGAGCGTGCGCGGGTCAGGCGCTGTGAACGACAGCATCGGAGCGCCCCAATACTCGGGCTGGTACGCGCGCCAGTAGTCGTAGTCACGGGGTTTGTCGATGACGTGATTGCCGTCGACGTGATCGATGGCGAAGCACCAGCTGATCGCCTGCTGGTTGTCGGGCTGCGCTACCTCGGGAGCACTCGGCTCACCAGTGTCGTGACGCGACTCGAACCCAGTGACGTACTCGGTGCCCGTCATCGGCAGCAAATCGCCCAGCTCGGTCGCGTCGAGCACGAAGTCGGCGGTGATGTCGTGGGTCTCGCCCGTGGCCAGCATGGTGATGGTGACCGAGGTGACCCGATCGCCATCGACAGTGGCCGAGGTGGGCCGGGCAGGACGAAGGATCGTCAGGCGGCCGGCGCCGACGAACGGCAGCAGCATCTCATCGATGACGGCAGCCGCCACGGCGGGCTCGGCGCAGAGCCTGCTGACGAGTCCGGCACCGGGGTTGAGGTCGCGGGCAAGCCGAGCGCGAGCCGTGAGCGGGTAGGCGCGGCGGTAGTAGTCGCGAATTCCTTCACGCAACCGCCGATAGGTCGCCGTGATGCCGAACTGCTCGACCCAGCTGTGCTCGTCGGGAGGCACAGCTTGGCTGGTCAGCTGCCCACCGAGCCACGCGTACTCTTCGGTGAGAGTGACCCTGCGCCCCGCCGACAGCGCGGCCAGGGCAGCGGCGACACCGCCGAGGCCTCCCCCGACGATCAGGATCTCCGTGTGTCGTGCACTCATCGCGCGACTGCTGTCAACGTTGCACCGTCGTGGATTCGGCAGGGCAGAAGGGTGCGACGCTCTTCCTCCGTCGGTTGATCGTCGTCGGAGAGCAGGCGCGCGAGCAGCTCGACGCACGCTGCACCGAGCGGGATCCGCGGCGGATCGATGCTCGTGAAGTCGGAGTGGTCGGCGTCGTACGAGGCCGCCTCTCCGAGAACCACGACGGACATGTCGTCGGGAATGCTCAGCCCGGACTCGGCGGCGAGCCGCACGAGTTCGACGGCATCCAATGCCGACTCGATGAAGAGAACCGAGGGCGCGTAGGCGGTGATCGTCTGCCACGCGCTGACCAGCTCACCATCGTGCACCGGCATCATCCGGTGGTCGACATCGTCGCGCGCCCGCAGCAGCCGGGAGAAGCCTTCCTGACGGTCGACTACGGCCTCACCGGTGCTCGGCTTGTGCAGGTAGAAGAAACGACGGTGGCCGAGAGTGAGCGCCCGGTCGACCAGCGCCGCGGTGCCGGTCGCATAGTCGATACCGACGTAGGGCACGCCCGCTGCGTCACGACGACCGACCGCAACGAACGGGAACCCGGTCTCGAGCAGGCGGTGCAGTTCGGCGCCGTCCATCTCGAGCCCAAGTAGCAGGCAGCCATCGGCCAGCTGGAGGCGGTTGTTCTCGTGAAAGAGGCGCCGACGACCCTCGACTACTGGGGCACTCGTGAACATCAGCAGATCGAAGCCCTGCTCTTCAGCCTTCGCCTCGATGCCGGTGAGCAGCGGGGCGTAGAAGTCGTGGCTGCTGCTGGGGAACGCGGGCTCGTAGGTGAAGACCCCGAGAATCTTGTTGCCCGCGCCGGCCAAGCGACGCGCAGCCGGATCGGCGACGTAGGTCGTTTCACGGATGACGTCGAGAACCCTCTGACGCGTCTCTTCGGGAATACGCACGGATGCATCAGAGGCCTTCCCGTTGAGCACCAGCGAGACGGTCGCCTGGCTCACGCCCGCGAGCTCAGCGATCTTGCGCTGCGTCATCTTGTGATGCTTCGGTGCCGCCACGGCAACTCCTTCGGTGCTGATGATGTGATAATGCGTATTAGCACTGAGATTACCACGCGCTTATGCGCATTATCAAGAGCGCAGGCCAGAAATCACCGGCCTCGTCGCGTCCCACCACAGATTCGCTATCGCCCGGTGCCCCAGAACGGTCGGATGCACGCCATCGGCCGCGACCGCGGCGGCTCCCACCTCGGCGGCGAGGGCGGTCAGAGCGCGATCGGTCTCGAGCAGCACTGCGCCGAGCTCGCGCGCGAGCGTATGCACCGCCTCGATCTTGGGGTTCAGATCATCGCGCCAGGCGCGCTGCTCGTCGGAGATCGGCAGGACGAACGGCTCGCAGAGAACGATAGCGCGCACCCCCGCCGCTCGCGCCTGGTCGATGAGCCGGGCGTAGCCCTCGACGTACTCATCGACGGAGGTGGGGTCGTCACTGTCGTAGCGCCGCCAGGTGTCGTTGATGCCCACCAGCACGGAGAGCAGATCGGGGGGCGTCGCGAGCACGTCGCGCTGCCAGCGATCGGTGAGTTCACGAACGCGATTGCCATTGATTCCCGTGTTCACCACATGATCGCCCGCAAGGTCAGGGCGCTCCGAGAGCAGTCGCACGTAGCCATCACCGAGATGCCGGTCAGGGTCGGTGCGACGCCCGCAATCGGTCACGCTGTCGCCGGTGAAGTGCAGGGTCAGTCCGGAGGCGGCGCCGGCGCTCACGCGCTCACCTGCGCGTTCGCTCCTTGTGCCGCAGCACGCACTCGCACGGTCACGAGCTGGAACGGGCGCAGGTCGAGTCGCACGGCCTGCCCCTCCAGCGCGACAGCACCGGTGGGTGCGAGAGGTCGTTCGAGAAGGTCGCACTCCGCGACCGAGTCCACCTCAATCAGTGCGGTGAGACGCGCGCGGGCCCGGATGCCGTGGGCCTCATAGAGGCGCACGATGAGGTCTGCGCTGCCGTCATCGGCGAGCTTGATCGCCTCGACGACGACTGCGTCATGGTCGATCGTGACGATCGGCGGAGCACCGACCCGACCCCGGCGATGCCGCAGGGGAACGTTGAGGCGGTAACCCTCGTGCACAGCATCCGGAATCGAGGCGCCTACCCGGAGTGCGACCCGCATGCGGTGCTGACCCTGATCGGCCTCTGGGTCGGGAAACAACGGAGCCCGCAACAAGGAGAGTCGCACCGTCGTCGTCGGCCGATCACCGTGCCGGGTGCGCGTGATGTCGTGACCGTAAGTCGCGTCGTTGGCGATCGCGACGCCGAAGTCGGGCTCCCCCACGTGCACCCAGCGGTGGGCGACCGTCTCGAAGCGCGCGGAGTCCCACGAGGTGTTGACATGCGTCGGGCGGTGCACGTGACCGAACTGGATCTCACTCGCGGCACGGTCGCTGACGAGATCGACCGGAAACGCCAGCTTGAGCAGCTTCTGCCTCTCGTGCCAGTCAACCGTCGTCTCGATATCGATCGTGGGAGAAGATGCGTCGAGGCTCACTACCTGTTCGAGGTGCGACTGCCCGAAGGTTCGCACGATGCGAACCTCGGCGCGATCCGCATCGGCACGGATGATCTCGATGGTGTCGACGGAGGTCAGCACCTCGATCGAGCGTCGGTAGTGCTCGCTGATGTCCCACGCGTCCCACGTGTCGGGTGTATCGCGGCACAGCTGCAGCTCGTTGACCGCCGCACCGGGGGGCACGACCTCGCGGTCGCTGGTGAGATCGCGCACCGAGAGGATGCGCCCCGCTGCGTCGATGACCAGGCACACCCAGGCGTTCGTGAGAGTGATCGAACCGTCGTGTCGCTCCACCACGACAGGCCGCTGGGGGGTTGCCTCGCCGGCGACGACCGCTCCGAGGGCGGGTGCGCCCGCGAGGGCATACGGCCCGGCATTGACGACGATCGGAAGCTCTCCACTGCCCAGGATGACCCCGAGCGCGTCGTCGATGATTCGTTCCAGTTCGGCAGCCACGGCGGCATAGGTCGCCTCGGCCTCATGATGCACCCATGCGATCGACGACCCGGGAAGGATGTCGTGGAATTGCAGGGTGAGCACCGACTGCCACGCCGCGCGCAGACGATCGGCCGGGTACGGGGCACCGGCCACCAGGGTGGCGTGCGTGGCCCACAGCTCGGCTTCGCGCAGCAGATGCTCGCTACGCCGATTGCCGCGTTTCGTGCGCGCCTGCGAGGTGTAGGTGCCGCGGTGCAGCTCGAGGTACATCTCGCCCGCCCACACCGGCGCTTCCGGATACTCGGCGAGGGCGGCCCGATAGAACGCGTCGGGCGTCGACATCGTCACCGTGGGCGAACCCTCCAGCGAAGCCGTGCGGCGCGCTGCGGCGACCATCTCGCGGGTCGGCCCTCCCCCACCGTTGCCGTAGCCGAACGGCACGAGCGAGGTGTTCGCGTGGCCCTTCTCCGAGAACTCGCGCTCTGCCCGTGCCAGATCTTTCGCCGAGAGGTCAGAGTTGTAGGTCGCCACGGGCGGAAAGTGTGTGAAGAGGCGAGTACCGTCAATGCCCTCCCACCAGAACGTGTCGTGCGGCATTCGATTGGTCTCGTTCCAGGTCATCTTCTGGGTCAGCAACCACTCGCTCCCGGCGGCAACCACGATCTGCGGCAGTGCGGCGCTATAGCCGAACGAGTCGGGAAGCCACGCGTCAGTGGGCTCGATACCGAACTCCTCCAGGAAGAACCGTTTGCCCTCGATGAACTGCCGGGCGAGCGCCTCCCCTCCGGGCATGTTGGTGTCGGACTCGACCCACATTCCGCCGGTGGGCACGAAACGCCCCGACGCCACATAGCCGCGCAACCGCTCGAAGAGCGCGGGCTGCGATTGCTTCAACCACGCATACTGCTGCGCGGATGAGGCGGCGAAGGTAACCGTGTCATCCTCATCCATCAGCGCCATCACGTTCGAGAACGTTCGCGCGACCTTGCGCACGGTCTCGCGCACCGGCCAGAGCCATGCTGAGTCGATGTGGGCGTGACCGACAGCGTGCACGCGGTGCGCGCTGGCCTGGGCCGGCTGGCTCAGCACGGGAGCGAGCACCGAGCGGCCCGCAACCGCCGTCGAGCGCACGTCGTGCGGGTCGATCGCGTCGATCGCGGCGTCGAGGGCGTGCAGGATCTCGGCACGACGTGGTGAGTGAGCATCCAGCACCTGATGAAGGCCGTACAGCGCCTCGACGTCGGCGATGAGCTCGGCGACGACCTCGTCACGGCGGGCCAGAACGACGTCGCCGAGCCGGTAGATCGGTGCCGTGCCCGCCGTCGCCTTGTCGCCGAGAGGGTTGGGCTCGAACTTGTACCCCTGCCAGAGGTCAGGGTTGCCGGCGGCCTCGATGTAGAGCTCGACGGTCTGCCCCGCCGCCGCGGTCAGCGGCACGTGCTGATTGAGCGGCTCGAGCGCCTTGATGATCACCCCGTCGGCGTCGTAGGCCTGGCCCTCGGCCTGAAAACCGGGCATCCGAGTGGTGTATCCCAGGTCTACGAGCAGTTCAGTCGACGCGTTGTCGTCGACCCAGTGCTGCGGAACCGTGCCCGAGACGCGCAACCAGACGGTGCCCCACGGCCGCCCCCAGGCGTCGCCGGCCGCGATGGGCCGGTACTGCTGAACGCGGGCGACAGCAAACGGCACCGGCTCGTCCTCGACCTCCCACGCCTCGAGGCCGACCGCCGCCGTCTCGCGGTAGAGCGCCGGGCGCAGGCGCTCGACGAGAAAGCGCTCGACACGCGTCTGAATCAGGTGAGTCGTATCGTGCACGGTGCTGCTGCCCCTCGGTTCTGAGCCCGCCCGTCGCGAGCGGCTGAGCCACACCGCACACGGGCATCTGCGTCGACGAGAGTGCTAATACGTATTAGCGCTCGGGAACGAGTATAGGTCGCGCGCCCCGGATGCTGTCAAGCCATGCACCCGGTGACGGATGGCAGACTGACCGTGATGGATGACGACGACCCGATCGAGCTGCGCGGGGCGGTCGACGACGACGCCGGCCTTCCGGCGTGGGAGCGCCGCCGCCGCGTCATGCGCTGGGTCGCGCTCATCGCGCTGATCGGGATGCTGCTGCCGACCGCCGTCGGAACCTACTCGATCGCCCGCACCACCGCCGAGCAGTCGTGCCGGCTCGCCGTCGACTTCTACGCCAACGAGCGCACCCCCTCGCGCGTCGCGTTCGAGCTGCTGTCGCCCGAGGCGATGGGGTGGACGTGCTACGCCGTCACCCCGAGCGGCGACGTGCTCGTCGCGCTGCTCGGCCTGATCCCGGGGGCTCCGCGCCTCGTGCCGCGCACGCTGAGTTGACGCGCGGCACCGCGCGAGCATCCCGAAACGGGCGCACGGTTGGCAGGCCGCGGGTTCTCCTGCCACACTGGAGGGGTTCCGCGCCTGCGAACGGCGCCCCGAGGCTCTCTCGAGGCGGCGTGACCCGTCGAGGAGCGGTGGTTGCCTTCATCGCTTCCGGTCACCTCAGTCGCACTGATTCGCGCGGGACCGATGCCGCTGCGCGGTCGTTCGGCATACCCGGGCGGGCGCATCCGCATCGTCGACGAACAGTGAGGAACCCCATCATGATCAGCATCGATCGCACCCGTCTTGCCGAGCTCACCGAGCGCGAGCAGAACGCCTTCATCGCCGCCCGCCCGAAGTCGGCCGCCGCCTATGCGCGCGCCGAGCACCTCTTCGGCCGCGTGCCGATGACGTGGATGAACAAGAAGTCGGGCGCCTTCCCGATCTACCTCGACCGCGCCCACGGCAACCGGGTGTGGGACATCGACGGGCACGAGTACATCGACTTCGCCCTCGGCGACACCGGCTCGATGGCCGGGCACTCGAACCCCGCCGTCGTCGAGGCGATCACCCGCCGCGCCGGCGAGCTCGGCGGCCTCGTGACTATGCTGCCGACGGAAGACGCCGAGTGGGTGGGCGCCGAGCTATCGCGCCGCTTCACAATGGACCGCTGGAGCTTCTCCTTGACGGCGACGGATGCGAACCGCTGGGCGATTCGCCTCGTGCGCGCGATCACCGGAAAGCCGAAGATCGTCTTCCACTCGTACTGCTACCACGGATCGGTCGACGAGTCGCTCGTCGTCGTCGGGCCCGACGGCGAGAGCATGTCGCGCCCCGGAAACGTCGGCGCGCCCGTCGACGTGACCCAGACGTCGCGCGCCGCCGAGTACAACGACCTGCCCGGCCTCGAGCGCGCGCTCGCGCACGGTGATGTCGCCGCGGTGCTCATCGAGCCGGCCCTCACCAACATCGGCATCGTGCTGCCCGAGCCCGGGTACCTCGAGGGTGTTCGTGCGCTCACGCGGCAGTACGACGCACTGCTCATCATCGACGAGACGCACACGTTCTCGGCCGGGCCCGGCGGCATGACGACGGCCTACAACCTCGAGCCCGACCTCGTCGTCATCGGCAAGTCGATCGGCGGGGGCATCCCGACCGGCGCCTACGGGCTGTCGGCCGAGTTCGCCGAGCGTGCGCTCGCCCGCACCGACCTCGACCTCGTCGACATGGGCGGCGTCGGCGGCACCCTGGCCGGCAACCCGCTCTCGGTCGCCGCCATGCGCGCGACGCTCGAGCACGTGCTCACCGACGAGGCCTTCGCGCACATGATCGACACGGCCACGTACTTCACCGACGGCGTCAACGAGCTCTTCGACCGCTACGACCTGCCGTGGGCGATCAACCAGCTCGGCGCGCGGGCCGAGTACCGCTTCGCCCGGCCGTACCCCATCAACGGCACGCTCGCGGCCGAGGCGGCCGACGGCGAGCTCGAAGACTTCCTGCACCTGTTCCTGGTGAACCGCGGCATCATGCTCACGCCGTTCCACAACATGGCGCTCATGGCGCCCATGACGACGCGCGCCGACGTGGATGCCCACCACGAGGTCTTCGAGGCCGCGATCCGCGACCTGCTTGACGTCTAGGCCCGCGCGGCCCACTCGACGCGGTGACCGCGTTCGTGGGCGATGACGCCGAACGTTCAGGCTCATCGCCCACGAACGGCGTCACGGCGTGGGGGTCAGGCGGCGCCGTCGAACAGAGCGCCGCTTAAGCGGCGCCGTCGAACATCGAGGTGACCGACCCGTCGTCGAACACCTCGTGGATGGCGCGCGCGATGAGCGGGGCGATCGGCAGCACCGTCAGGCGGTCCCAGCGCTTCTCGTCGGGGATCGGCAGCGTGTCGGTCACGACGACGCGGTCGACCGACTCGTGCTGCAGAATCTCGAAGGCCGGGTCGCTGAATACCGCGTGCGTCGCGGCGACGACGACCCCCGTCGCGCCCGCCTTCTTGAGCGCCTCGGCGGCCTTCACGATCGTTCGGCCGGTGTCGATCATGTCGTCGACGAGCAGGCACACGCGGCCCTCGACCTCGCCGACGATCTCGTGCACCGAGACCTGGTTGGGCACGAGCGGGTCGCGGCGCTTGTGGATGATCGCGAGGGGGGCGCCGAGCTTGTCGCTCCAAATGTCGGCGACGCGCACGCGGCCCATGTCGGGCGAGACGACTGTGAGGGTCGCGGGGTCGAGCTGCGAGCGGAAGTGCTCGAGCAGCACGGGCATCGCGAACAGGTGGTCGACGGGCCCGTCGAAGAACCCCTGGATCTGTGCGGCGTGCAGGTCGACGCTCATGATGCGGTCGGCACCGGCGGCCTTGAACAGGTCGGCGACGAGCCGGGCCGAGATCGGCTCGCGGCCGCGCCCCTTCTTGTCTTGCCGCGCGTAGGGGTAGAAGGGTGCGACGACGGTGATGCGCTTGGCCGAGGCGCGCTTGAGGGCGTCGACCATGATGAGCTGCTCCATGAGCCACTCGTTGATGGGCGCCGCGTGCGACTGGATCACGAAGGCGTCGCAGCCGCGCACGCTCTCGTCGTAGCGCGCGTAGATCTCGCCGTTGGCGAAGGTGCGGGCGTCGGTGTGCACGACGTCGGTCTGCAGATACTCGGCGACGTCGTGCGCGAGGGCGGGGTGCGCCCGGCCCGACACGATGACGAGGCGCTTCTGGCCGGTGATCTTGATGCTGGCCACGGGGTTCCCGCCTTCTGCCGCCGAGGCGACGATCGTGTGCTGGTCGCTTACGCCGGGCCGTCAGCGGCGCCCTCGGCGCCGCCATCCGTCTCGCTCTCGGGGGTGGATGCGGCCGCTGCCGCCTCGGCCGACGCTGTTCCCGGCCGGTTCGCCGCCACCCACCGATCGAGGTTTCGCTGGGGTGCCACGTTCACGGCCAGGGCGCCGGCCGGAACATCCTTACGGACGACCGTTCCTGCTCCCGTGTACGCTCCGTCTCCGATTCTAACGGGGGCGACGAACACGTTGTGCGAGCCTGTTCGCGCGTGCGAACCCACCTCGGTGCGGTGCTTGTTCACGCCGTCGTAGTTGGCCGTGATCGTGCCGGCGCCGATGTTCGTGCCCTCGCCCACGGTCGTGTCACCGATGTACGACAGGTGCGGCACCTTGGCGCCGCGGCCGAGCGTGGAGTTCTTCGTCTCGACGAAGGTGCCGACCTTGCCCTTCTCGCCGATCACGGTGCCGGGGCGCAGGTAGGCGAAGGGGCCGACGGATGCGCCCGCGCCGATCACGGCGAGCGTGCCGTCGGTGCGGCTCACGCGCGCCTCCGGCCCGACCTCGCAGTCGGTGAGGGTCGTGTCGGGGCCGACGACGGCGCCGCGCGCGATCGCCGTTGCACCCTTGAGCTGGGTGCCCGGCAGCACCTCGACGTCTTCCTCGAGCGTGACGGTGCGGTCGATCCAGACACTCGCGGGGTCGCTGATGGTGACACCGGCGAGCTGCCAGCCGCGCACGATCATCGCGTTGAGACGCAGCGCCGCATCGGCGAGCTGCACGCGGTCGTTCACGCCCGAGACGAGCCAGCTCTGGCCGGCGGGCAGCGCCTCGACGGCGTGGCCGTCGCCGCGCAGCAGGCCGATGACGTCGGTCAGGTACTTCTCTTGCGCCGCGTTATCGGTCGACACGAGCGCGAGCTTCTGCTGCAGCGGGGCGAGGCTGAACACGTACGTGCCCGAGTTGACCTCGGTGAGGGCGCGCTCGTCATCGGAGGCGTCTTTCTGCTCGACGATGCGGTCGAGCGCGCCATCACTGCCGCGCACGATGCGGCCGTACCCGGTGGCGTCGTCGAGCACCGCGCTCAGCACGGTCGCCGCCGCCGCGCGGCTGCGATGCTGCGCGAGTAACTCGGCGAGCGTGCCCGCATCGAGCAGCGGCACATCGCCCGAGACCACGAGCACGTCGCCGTCGAAGTCGGCGGGCAGTGCGGCGAGCGCCGCTTCGACCGCCCGGCCGGTGCCGGGAATGTCGTCTTGGTCGGCGATGATCGCGCGAGCATCCAGCGCCGCGATGGCCTCGGCGACGCGGTCGCGCTCGTGACGCACCACGGCGACGACGTGCGCCGGGTCGAGCGCGCGGGCCGTCGCCAGCACGTGGCCGATGAGCGGCACCCCCGCGAGCAGGTGCAGCACCTTGGGCGTCTGCGACTTCATGCGGGTGCCCTGCCCAGCGGCGAGCACGACAACGGCGAGATGCGTGTCGGTCATGCGCCTATTCTGTCAGCGCGCGGCACCGGCCGGTTCGGCGCGAGCGTTCAGCACTCGACGTAGTTGACGGCGAGACCGCCCTCGCTCGTCTCCTTGTACTTGCGCGACATGTCATCGCCCGTCTGGCGCATCGTCTGCACGACGGTGTCGAAGCTGATGAGGTGCGTGCCGTCGCCGTGCATCGCCATGCGCGCGGCCGCCACCGCCTTGCCCGCGCCGATCGCGTTGCGCTCGATACACGGCAGCTGCACGAGACCCGCGACGGGGTCGCACGTGAGGCCGAGCGAGTGCTCCATGGCGATCTCGGCGGCGTTCTCGATCTGCTCGTTGGTTCCGCCGAGCAGGTGCACGAAGCCCGCGGCCGCCATGGATGCGGCGGAGCCGACCTCACCCTGGCACCCGGCCTCGGCGCCCGAGATGCTCGCGTTCGACTTGATGAGCCCACCCATGACGGCCGCGACGAGCAGGAACTCCTCGCCCGCGCGGTCGCGGTCGGCGACGTGGATGACGTCGAGCGCGTGCCGCATCACGGCCGGGATGATGCCCGCGGCCCCGTTCGTCGGCGCCGTCACGACCCGACCGCCCGCGGCGTTCTCCTCGTTCACGGCGATCGCGTAGGCCTGCAGCCACTCGAGCGAGCAGTCGCGCTCGGCCGCGGCATCGAGCGCCCTCAGGTTGTCGGCCATCGCCGCCGCCCGGCGCGGAACCTTCAGGCCCCCCGGCAAGATTCCCGTGGTCGACAGCCCCACATCGATGCAGTCGTCCATCGCGCGCGCGATCGTGCGCAGCGCCGCGCTCGTCGCCGCCTCACCGCGCACGGCGGCCTCGTTGGCGCGCGCGAGCTGGGCGATCGTGAGCCCGTGCTCGCGGCACAGGCGCAGCAGCTCGTCGGCCGTGTCGAAGCGGTAGGGCACGGTCGTCGTCTCGAGCGCGTCGCCCTCGTCGCCGTCGCGCTCGACGAAGCCGCCGCCGACCGAGTAGTAGGTCTCCTCGGCGAGCACCGCACCGGTCGCGTCGCGCGCCGTCAGCGTCAGAGCGTTGGGATGCCGCGGCTTGAGCTCGCGCGGAGCGAAGCGAAGCCACGCGGCCTCGGGCGTGGCCGGCTGGCTCGGGCCCGTCGCGTGCACCGCGCCGGGCACCGCCGCGACCGTGGGCGTGATGGTGATGAGGTGCGTGCCGCCGAGGCGCAGCATCCCACGATCGGCGTCGGCGACCACGCGCTCGACGTCGTCGCGCGTGACTGTCTCGACCGCCAGGCCGCTCAGGCCGGCGAGCACCGCGCCGGGGGTTCCGTGACCGACCCCGGTCGAGCCGAGCGAGCCGAACAGCACGCACTCGACGCTCGCCACCCGCTCGAGCCGGCCCGCGAGCCCGTCGGCAAACGCGCGCGCGGCCCGCAGGGGGCCGACGGTGTGCGAGCTCGACGGCCCGATGCCGACCTTGAACAGGTCGAGGGCCGAGATGAAGGCGCGCTCGGCGAGCGGGGTGGCGAGGGCGACGGGGATGCTCACACGGGCTCCTTGGCACGGGCCGACCGGCGCTGCCACGGGTGGGGCAGCTGCACGACCGGGGGTGGGTCGACGGCGCGGCGCAGCCCGTGGTGCGGGCGCCGTCGAACCGCTGCGCCCATTCTGGCGCAGGTCGTTCGCGGCCGCACGATTCGCGGGGTGCGCGTTGGCGCGCTCGCTCTGCCGAGCGGTGAGTCTCCCTCTGTTGCCGTTCAGCTGACGAGATGACCCTCGTGAGCACCCTGCAATGGTGAGCAGAAGTCGACCCAATGCCTCAATGCGGGGTAAGCTGGCAGTTTGGCCTCGCGGGCGACCGACGTGTCGGTCTGAAAGGTAAGGAGAGAGACACCATGGCTGCTGAGACGATCTGGATGACACAGGCCGCACGTCAGAAGCTCGAGACGGAACTCGCTGAGCTTGACCGGGCCGCACCCGCCGATGGGCCCAGCCTTGCGCGGGCGATCGAGCTTCGAGCGCTACTTCGCAGTGCCGTCGTTGATCGCAAGCCGGATGATGGCCTCGTCGAGCCCGGCATGTTGGTCACGGTCAGGTTCGCCACGGACGGCTCTGAGTCGACCTTCCTCCTCGGCAGCCGTGCGCTGAGCGGTCTGGACTCAAGCCTTGACCTGGACGTCTACTCACCGACTTCTCCCCTCGGGGCGGCGATCAGTAATCGCCACGTCGGCGACACCGTCATCTTCGCGGCACCCTCGGGCGAGCAGCGCATCACGATCGTCTCCGCGGCACCCTTCGGGTGATCGACTGAGGCGCAGCAGCTGAGCGCGCGCACCCCGAGCGACAGAAACAGCCCCAGGCCGTCACGGCCTGGGGCTGCACTCGCGGTCACGGTGGGCTGATCTGCCGATCACCGACCCTTGCGGGGCTTGGCGGGGCCTGAATCGGCCTTCTCGCGCTTGGCCTCACGCTTCTCTTTGAGGGTGAGCTTCGGTTCCTTCTTCGCGTTCACGTCGCGCGGTGACTTTCCTGACATTGCGATTCACGCTTCCCTTCGTCAGCTGGCGTGGTCCGCCCACCATAGCCCATTCCCCCACGGAACGAATATTCACTCTGATCAGGAAAAAAGAACCGCCCTGCGAAGCTCTCGTGAGGTCTGGCGCATGACCGTGAGGACGCGCTCGGGGCTTGCCGGTGTCGGCGCCCAGCCGGCAGTCGACACCAGCAACTCCCACGCGCGGAGCAATCCACCGGATTGCTCCGCCCCCAGGATTCGAACCTGGACCTAACAGCTCCAAAGGCTGTCGTGCTGCCGTTACACCAAGGCGGATCGCGCGCTGGGCGCGCCCCTCCAGTCTGCCAGAGCACGGCGGGCGGTCCCGAGCGGGCGGCGAGCATCCCGCGTCATGAGCGACGGGCGACGGATGCTCATCCCCCGCCCGGGATAATGAACACATGACCGCCCGCGACGAAGTCGACCGCATCGTCGAGGCGTGGCGCCGCGAGCGGCCCGAGCTCGATGTGGAGCCGTTGCAAGTGCTCTCGCGCGTCAGCCGGCTGGCGCGGCATCTCGACCTCGCGCGCAAGCAGGCCTTCGCCGCGAGCGACCTCGAGTCGTGGGAGTTCGACGTACTCTCGGCACTGCGGCGAGCCGGAAAACCCTACGAGTTGAGCCCCAAAGCGCTGCTGCTGCAGACGCTGGTGTCGAGCGGCACCATGACGAACCGCATCGACCGGCTCACGACGCGCGGGCTCGTCGAGCGGCGCACCGACCCCAACGATGGGCGCAGCATCCGGGTGCGCATGACCGACGAGGGGCGCGTGCGGGTCGACCGCGCGATCGACCAGCTCATGGTGAGCGAGGCGGCCCTGCTGCAGCGGCTGAGCCGCGGCGATCAGGAGAAGCTCGCGGGGCTACTGCGCACGCTCAGCGCCGACTTCGACGACGACGCGAGCGAGCTGTAGTCGCGAACCGACGCCGCGGGCCGTCGGCGCGCGATGCGCGCGGCTAGAAGAAGGGCGCGAGGTTCGACACGAGCGTCGCGACGACCCCGACACCGGTCAGGATGCCGCCGAGGGTGAGCAGAACGCGTCCGTCGTGCGCCGGGTCGTCGAGGCGCGGTGACTCGGGCCGCGAGGGGTGCACCCAGACCGTGCGCGCATCCCCGACCGCCGGGATCGGCCCGGTGAGCGGCGACGTGCTCTCGTGCACCGCGCCACCGTCAGCGAACCAGCGCAGCTTCGCGTCGCGGTCGTGCACCGTCGTGATGACGGCCTTCACGGGGGCGTAGCGCTTCGACCAGGCTCGACGCGCGAGTCCGCTGATCAGCAGCACGAGCCCGACGGGCAGGGTCAGCCAGGCGAAGACCTCCGCCGCGATGGCGATGGCGTCGAGGGGCTCGGTCACGCTCTCATCGTAGAGGCCGCCGCGCCGTGCACCGCCCCGGCTAGCATCGAACCATGGCGCTGTTCAAGAAGTCGGGTCCGGTCGACGAGAGCCTGCCGAAAGACGACCGCGGGTCGGGATCGTTCGACGACTACGTCGGAGTCCTCGTGCCGAAGAACAAGAACGTCACGATCCGCCTGGCGAACAGCAACCCGCACCAGGACGAGCTCGCCGCCCTCGCCGCCGAAGACCCGGAGACGCTGACGACCGCGACGCCTGCCCGCTCGATGGACGACGAGCGCGTCGACGCCCCCATCGAGGTGCGCCTGTTCTCGGGCCGGCGCGTGAGCGGGGTCGTCGGCACGGTGCCGCGCGGGCTCGAGAGCATCTACGACGAGGCCGTGCGGCGGCTCGACGGGCGCGGAGCGAAGCCGCGCATCCCGGTCGAGGTCGTGCAGACCAAGCGCGGCTACCGGCTCGACCTGCTCATCGGTCAGACCAAGTGAGACGGGACTAGCCCAACAACTCGCCGAGCTCGAGCCAGCGCTCCTCCGCACTCTCGAGCTCGGCCTCGAAGACGCGCACCTGCTCGTGCAGCGCGGCGATGCCGCTGTAGTCGCTCACGTCGTGCTCGGCGAGAGAGACGTGCAGAGCATCCACCTGCCCCTGCACCTTGGCGATGCGGCGCTCGAGCGCCGAGAGCTCCTTCTCGAGCGTGCGGCGCTCCGCCCCCGAGAGGGTCGGGGCCGTTGGGGCGGTGGATGCCGGGGCCGCGGCCGTGACGGAGGCGACCGTCGCGCGCCCCGCATCCTGCGACCCCGTCGGCGCCGCCGCGTGCGCGGCGATGCGCAGGTACTCGTCGACGCCGCCGGGCAGATGCCGCAGGCGCCCGCCGAGCACCGCATACTGCTGGTCGGTGACGCGCTCGAGCAGGTAGCGGTCGTGGCTGACGACGACGAGCGTGCCGGGCCACGAGTCGAGCAGGTCTTCGATCGCGGCGAGCATGTCGGTGTCCATGTCGTTCGTCGGCTCGTCCATGATGAGCACGTTGGGCTCGTCGAGCAGGATGAGCAGCAGCTGCAACCGGCGCTTCTGGCCGCCCGACAGGTCTTTGATCGGGGTCGACAGCTGCGCCGACGTGAAGCCGAGCCGCTCGAGCAGCTGCCCGGGCGTGAGTTCTTTGTCGCCCGCCGTGTAGCTCGTGCGCTTGGTGGCGATGACGGCCGACACGCGCTCATGGGCCACCGCCGAAAGGTCGCCGAGCTGCTGGTCGAGGGTCGCGACGACCACGGTCTTGCCGCGCTTGACGCGACCGGTCGTCGGCTCGAGCGAGCCGTCGATGAGCTTGAGCAGCGTCGACTTGCCGGCGCCGTTGATGCCGAGAATGCCGGTGCGCTCGCCCGGCGCGATGCGCCACTCGACGTCGTGCAGAATCTGCTTCTCGCCGTATGAGACCGACACGTCGAGCAGGTCGATGACGTCTTTGCCCAGGCGGGCCGTGGCCATCTGCGAGAGCTCGACACTGTTGCGCAGCGGCGGAACGTCGTCGATGAGCGCGTTGGCCGCGTCGATGCGGAACTTCGGCTTGGCCGTGCGGGCCGGTGCCCCGCGGCGCAGCCACGCGAGCTCTTTCTTCATCAGGTTCTGGCGCTTGGCTTCCATGGTGGCGGCCTGCCGGTCGCGCTCGAGGCGCTGCAGCACGTAGGCCGCGTAGCCGCCCTCGAAGGGCTCGACCATGCGGTCGTGCACCTCCCACGTGTCTTGGCTCACCTCGTCGAGGAACCACCGGTCGTGCGTCACGACGAGCAGCGCTCCCGCGCCCGGCGACCAGCGCCGCTTGAGGTGCCCGGCGAGCCAGTGCACGCCGCCGATGTCGAGGTGGTTGGTGGGCTCGTCGAGCACGACGATGTCCCACTCGCGGCTCAGCAGCGCGGCGAGGGCGACACGGCGGCGCTGGCCTCCCGACAGGTCGTCGACGAGCGTGTGGCCCGGGATGTCCGCAATGAGCCCGGCGAGAACATCCCGCACGTTCCGATCGCCCGCCCACTCGTGCTCGGGCCGATCGCCCACGACGGTCTCGAGCACCGTGAGCCCGGTGGCGAGCTCGTCGGCCTGGTCGAGCATGCCGAGGGTGACGCCGCCGCGGCGCGTCACACGACCGCCGTCCGGTTCCTGCTTGCCGGCGAGGATGCGCAGGAGGGTCGACTTGCCGTCGCCGTTGCGGCCGACGACGCCGATGCGGTCGCCGTCGCCGACGCCGACGGTCACCCCCTCGAGCACGACGCGGGTGGGGTATTCGACGCGGAGGGACTCTGCCCCCAGGAGATGGGCCACCTGTCGAGACTACGGCGCGCGGGCAGGGGGCCTCGACCGGGCAGAATGGGAGCCATGCCCGAGACTCATGAGCACAGCCACGCGATCGAGACCCGACCCATCCGCCAGGTTCTGCCGTGGACGCTGCTGTGGGCCGCCGCCATCATCGTGTTCGACCAGGGCACCAAGTTCTGGGCCGAGGCGACGCTCGAGCTCGGGGTGGGCGTGCCCGTCATCGGCGAAGCCATCCAGTGGCGCCTGGTCTACAACCCGGGTGCCGCGTTCGGTATCGGCGGCGACTACACCTGGATCTTGACGATCGTCGCCGCCCTCGCCGTCATCGGCATCGCGATCTTTGTCTCGCGCATCTCGAGCGTGCCGTGGGCGCTCGCGGCCGGCGCGCTGCTCGGCGGGGCGATCAGCCACCTCGGCGACCGGCTGTTCCGCGAGCCGGGCTTCGCGCGCGGCGAGATCGTCGACTTCATCGACTACTTCGGCTTCTTCGTCGGCAACGTGGCCGACATCGCCCTCGTGGGCGGCGCGATCGCGATCGTGCTGCTGAGCCTGATCGGCGTCAACCCGAGACGACTCGTGCCCCGTGAACAGGGCCCGTCGCCCGCAGCACCGTCAGACGAGACGCACTGAGCGCCACCTGCAGCTCGAGCGCCCCATCCTGATCGGCCGCGAGGAACGCGACCGTCGGGCCGGAGCCCGACACGAGACCCGCGAGCGCGCCCTGCAGCTCGCCCGTCTCGAGCGTGGCCGCGAGGCTCGGCTCCAGATGCAGTGCGGGTGCCTGGAGGTCATTGTGCAGGTACTCGGCGAGCCGGTGCGGGTCTCCCGCGCGCAGCGCCTGCAGCACCTCGATGTCGACGGTCGGCTGCTCGGGCGCCGGAGCGATGTCGTGCACGTGGCGCTCGCGGTGCCGGTCGAGCTCAGCGTAGACCTCCGGCGTGCTCAGGCCGACGTCGGCGAGAGCGAGCACCCAGTGGAAGGTGCCCTGCGCGAGCGCGGGGGAGAGGCGGTCACCGCGGCCCGTGCCGACGGCTGTTCCGCCCATGAGCGCGAAGGGCACGTCGGCACCGAGCTGAGCCGCGAGCTCGTGCAGCTCGTCGCGGCCGAGGTTGGTGCCCCACAGGTGGTCGCACGCGACGAGCGTGGCGGCCGCATCGGCTGATCCGCCGCCCATGCCCCCGGCGATGGGCACGTGCTTCTCGATCTCAAGCGACACACCACCGCGGTAGTCGGCCGCGCGCGCGAGCAGGCGAGCGGCTTTGATGGCGAGGTTCGAGCCATCGGTCGCGAGACCGCTGCAGTCGATCGGGCCCGAGAACCGCACCGAGAAGTCGTCGGCCGGGCGGGCGTAGACCTCTTCGTAGAGCGAGATCGCCTGGTAGGCCGTGGCCACCTCGTGGTAGCCGTCGTCGAGCAGCGAGCCGACCTTCATGAAGACGTTGATCTTGCCGGGTGCCCGAACATGCACCACTCGGTCTGTCGCCCCCGTGCTCATGGCTCCACCCTAAGCCAGCCCGCCAGTAGCCTGGGCCCACCATGCAGTGCGACTACTTCGACGCCGGGCTCTGCCGCTCGTGCACGCTCATGGGTCAGCCGTACGCCCAGCAGCTCGCCGAGAAGGAGGCGCTCGCTCGCCGCCTGCTGACACCTTTCGGCGCGGATGCGCAGTGGCTCGCCGCCGTGGCGAGCGACGAGAGCGGGTTCCGCGCCAAAGCGAAGATGGTCGTCGGCGGCACCGTCGAGCAGCCGACGCTGGGCATCCTCGACGGCGCGGGGCGAGGCGTCGATCTGCGGCGATGCGGCATCATCGCGCCGGGCATCCTCGCCGCCTTCCCCGCGCTCATCGCGGCCATCACGCGGGCTGGGCTCGAGCCGTACGACGTGCCATCTCGGCGCGGCGAGCTCAAGCACCTCATCGTCACGGAGGCGCCGAGCGGTCAACTCATGGTGCGCTTCGTGGTGCGGTCAGAGGAGTCGGTCACGCGGGTGCGCGGCGTGCTGCCGTGGCTGCAGGATGCTCTGCCGCCGCTGCGCGTCGTCACCGCGAACATCCACCCCGAGCACAAGGCCGTGCTCGAGGGCGAGGTCGAGCACGTGCTCACCGATCAGTCGGTGCTGCCGTTCACGGTCAACGACCTCGAGCTGCAGGTGCGGCCTCAGAGCTTCGTGCAGACCAACACCGCCATCGCGGCGGCGCTGTATGCGCAGGCCCGCGACTGGGTCGACGAGCTCGACCCGGGCTCGGTGTGGGACCTGTATTGCGGGGTCGGCGGGTTCGCGCTGCACCTCTCTGGCCTGTCGTCGGGGTACAGCGGCGGCTCCGCCGTGCGCGAGGTCGTCGGCGTCGAGGCCGCCCCCGACGCCGTCGCGAGCGCCGAGCTGGCCCGCGACGCGCGCTACAGCGAGCCGGGCGACCGGCAGCGCATCCGGTTCATCGCCGCCGACGCGACCGCTTTCGCCCTCGCGGCGACAGAGGTGCCCGAGCTGGTCATCGTCAACCCGCCGCGGCGCGGCCTCGGGAGCGAGCTCGCCGAGTGGTTGCAGTCGCGCGGGCCGCGGCACGTGATCTACAGCAGCTGCAACGCCGAGTCGCTCGCACGCGACCTCGCCGCCATGCCGGGCTACCAGGTGCGGCGAGCGCGCGTGCTCGATATGTTCCCCCAGTCGACGCACTTCGAGGTCATCACGCTGCTCGAGCGCGCCTGAGCGGGCCAGCGATGCACCAAATGACGGAGATCAGGGCCGCGCACGCCCGCAGAACTGAGCCTGCACGCGAAAACTCCGTCATTCGGCGCGGGAAGCGCGGCGGGGGGGTGAGCCGGACGAGCGCGCTTGAGCGTGATTATTCGGGCGTGAGCACGCTGCGCGACTGCGCGGTGACGCTCGGCACGACGAGGCCGTAGATGCCGAGCGCGATGATCTCGACGGCCATGCCGAGCACGACGACGAGCGCGACGAGCGCGAACCCGTCGGGGAACGCGAGGGCGATCGGCAGCACGAGCAGACCGTTGCGGGCTCCCCCGCTGAAGGTCACCGAGCGCACCTGCGAGAGCGGCAGGCCGAAAGCCGTGGCGACGAGGATGCCGACGGGCGCGAGCACGATGACATAGACCCCGAAGAGCGGCGCGACGGCCTCGAGCAGGGCGAGCCGCTCGCCCGCGCGCGGGATGAGCACGGCGGCGACGAGCCCCGCGGCGAGGGCCGTCGCGGGCGCGGTGAACGTCGCGCCGCGGCGCAGCCCGGCGGCGAGCCGGGGTCGGCGCACGCCGACGAGCTGCAGCGCCGTGACGACCGCGGCGGGGGCGATGATGCCCGCGAGCACCGCGAGCGGCAGCCGCGAACCGTCGAGGCTGAGGAAGTTCTCGCCGAGCGTGAACAGCAGCATGAAGCCGGGCACCGTGACGAGCTGCAGCACGAGCAGCACGGGCGCGACGCTCAGCAGCGACTCGACCGCGCCGCCGGCGCGCCGCACGAACGCGGCGACGAGCCCGACGCCCGGCGCGAGCAGCATGAGCAAGAAGCCGGCCTGCAGGTCGGGGTCGGTCACGACCACGCGGCTGATGACGAAGACGAGCAGGGGCGAGACGACCAGGTTGAGCAGCAGGATCGCCGCGAGGAAGCGGCGATCGAGCACGGCGCGGCCGAACGAGGCGAGCGGAACGTCCAGCAGCGTGATGCCGATCGCCACGGCGATGACGGCCAGCAGCACCCCGTCGGGCACGCTCGCGGCCGCGGGCACGAGCACGCCGACGAGGCTTCCGGCCCCGATGCCGACGAGCATGATGACGATCGTCGCGGCCGCCGAGAGTCGACGCGGTGCGGCCCCGGTGCCGGATGCTGCGCTCACGCCGGGGCCCTCACGCCGCAGCCCTCAGGCACCCGTCGCCCGAGCGAGCGCCAAGAACTCAGGCAGCCCGAGCATCTCGCCCCGCGCGGTCGGATCGAGCCCCGCGGCCTCGAGCGCGGCGGTCGCGGCGGCCGACGAGCCGAAGACCTCGGCGAGCGCCTGCCGCAGCATCTTGCGGCGCTGCCCGAACGCGGCGTCGACGAGTTCGCCCATGCGCACCCGCTCGGCCTCGGTGCCGGGCACCTCGTGCCGCGTCATGCCGACGAGCACCGAGTCGACATTGGGCACGGGCCAGAACACCTGCCGGCTCACCTGCCCTTCGACGCGCCAGCGCCCGTACCAGGCGGCCTTGATCGAGGGGCCGCCGTAGACCTTCGAGCCGGGCTCGGCCGCGAGCCGATGCCCGACCTCGGCCTGCACCATGACGAGCACCCGGCGAATGCCGGGCTCGAGCGCGAGCAGTTGCAGCAGCACGGGCACCGAGATGTTGTAGGGCAGGTTGGCGACGAGGGCCGTGGGGCGTGAGCCGCCGGGCGCGTCGGGCACGGCGTCCACCCGCAGCGCATCGGCGGTGACGACGGCAAGCCGAGCCGCGGGCTGCAGCTCGGCGACCGTGACCGGCAGCTGGGCGGCGAGGCGGGCATCCACCTCGATCGCGACGACCGGATGCCCGGCCTCGAGCAGCCCGAGCGTCAGCGACCCCAGCCCCGGGCCGACCTCGAGCACGGCCTCGCCCGGCTGCAGGGCCGCCGTCGCGACGATGCGGCGCACGGTGTTGGCGTCGTGCACGAAGTTCTGGCCGAGCTTCTTGGTGGGGCTCACGCCCAGCAGCTCGGCGAGGTCGCGCACCTCCGCCGGGCCGAGCAGGGCGCTCACGAGTGGGCTGCCGTGCCGGTCACGCGGATGCTCCGCGCTCGCCCGGGTAGTTCTCGGGCAGCGCGCCGCCCAGGTCGCCGAGATCGTTCGGGTCACCGGGAACCTCTTGCGCCGCCCACGGATCGCCCGGCGCGACGACCGGGTTCGCATCCCACGAGCCGTAGACGAGCTCAGTGTTCGAGCTGAGCTGCGCGGCCAGCATCGAGGCGTCGGTGCCGAGATGGTCGGCGATGGCGCGCACCGTGAACGGCAGGAGGTAGGGCCCGTTCGGCCGGCCGCGGTACGGGTGCGGCGTCAAGAAGGGCGCGTCGGTCTCGACGAGCAGCAACGACCGTGGCAGCACATCGAGCGCATCGCGCAGGTTGCGGGCATTCTTGAACGTGACCGTGCCGGCGAAGCTCGCGTACCAGCCGCGCTCGGCGAGCACGCTCGCGAGCTCGACGTCGCCGCTGAAGCAGTGGAAGACCACCCTCTCGGGCGGGCCGACCCGAAGCAGCGTCGCCACGATGTCGTCGTGCGCGTCGCGGTCGTGGATCTGCAGCGCCAGCCCGTGCTTCTTCGCGATGGCGATGTGGGCTTCGAAGGCGGCGAGCTGCGCGTCGCGTCCCGCGCCCGGCTCGGTGCGGAAGTAGTCGAGGCCCGTCTCGCCGATGGCGACGACGCGGGGCTGCGCGGCCAGCTCGTCGATCACCGCGAGAGCGGCATCCAGCTCGCCCGATTCGGCGAGCGCGGGGGCCTCATTGGGGTGGATGGCGACCGCCGCGAGCACCCGGGGCTCGCGCGCCGCGACGGCGGCCGACCAGCGGCTCGTGAGCACGTCGGTGCCGACCTGCACGACGCCGCGCACGCCGACGGCCGAGGCGCGGTCGAGGTGCTCGCGATAGTGCATCGGGTTCTCGCCGTCGGCGATCTCGAGGTGCGTGTGGTTGTCGTACACCGGCACCACAAGCGCTTCGGGGCTCGGCGGGTAGCTGAGGTCGCGCGTCGTCCCCTCCATGATCGCGCGGGCGCGCACATGGGGGTCGATCGACTGCGGGTCGGACTGCTCGCTCACGGTATCGCCTCCCCTACGACCGTACCGCGTGGCGCTGGACGCCTTCGGGGGTTGACGCGGCGGCCGACCGCGCTACTCGGTCTCGATGCGCGGGAAGAGCGCCTCGAGCGGCTGGGTCTGCGTGCCCGCGGGCAACTGACCCCACTGACCGGCGGTCGGGATGCTCTGCGCGAGCAGCGGCCCGAGCGCACCCTCGGCCCCGAGCGCGACCCACAGCTTCTGGGCGGCCTGCGGCGTGACGGGCGAGAGCAGCACGGCGAGCGCGCGCAGCCCCTCGGCCGCGGTGTAGAGGATCGTGTGCAGGCGTGCCGCCTGCGACTCGTCCTTCGCGACCTTCCACGGCTCCTGCAGCGTGATGTAGCCGTTGAGCTCGTCGACGATCGTCCAGACGGCCGCGATGGCGTCGTGGATGGCGAACGTGTCGATGGCGCGCTGGGCGGCGACCACGGCATCCGCCACGGTCTTCTGAATACCCAGCTCGGCATCCGTCACGTCGGTCGCGGCGGGCACCACGCCGTCGCAGTACTTGCCGACCATGGCGATGACGCGAGAGGCGAGGTTGCCGAAGCCGTTGGCGAGCTCGGCCTGGTAGCGGGCCGACAGGTCTTCCCACGAGAACGAGCCGTCTTGCCCGAACGAGATAGCACTCATGAAGTAGTAGCGGAAGGCGTCGCTGCCGAAGACGTCGGTGATCTGATGCGGCGCGATGCCGGTGAGCTTCGACTTCGACATCTTCTCGCCGCCCACGAGCAGCCAGCCGTGGCCGAACACGCGCGCGGGCGGCTGCAGGCCGGCGGCCATGAGCATGGCGGGCCAGATGACGGCGTGGAAGCGCGCGATGTCTTTGCCGACGAGCTGCACCGCCGGCCAGCGACGCTCGAACTGCGCCTCGTCGCTGCCCCAGCCGATCGCCGAGATGTAGTTGAGCAGGGCGTCGAACCACACGTAGGTGACGTGGCTGTCGTCCCAGGGGATGCGCACGCCCCAGTCGAAGCTCTGGCGCGAGATCGAGAGGTCGTCGAGGCCGCGGCGCACGAACGAGATGATCTCGTTGCGCAGGCTGCCGGGCTGGATGAAGTCGGGCTGCGACTCGTAGAGGTCGAGCAGCCGCTGCTGGAAGGTGCTGAGGGCGAAGAAGTAGTTCTTCTCCTTGAGCACTTCGATGGGTCGGCCGTGGATGGAGCACACCTGCTGGCCGTGGAACTCGCCCGTGCCGGGCACGAGGTCATCGGCCTGCTTGTACTCTTCGCAGCCGACGCAGTAGTAGCCCTCGTACTCGCCCTCGGTGATGAACCCGTCGTCGTAGAGCTTCTGGAGGAACTGCTGCACGACCTTCTCGTGCCGCGGTTCGGTCGTGCGGATGAAGTCGTCGTTCGCGATGTCGATCGTGTCGAGCAGGGGCTTCCACGCCGAGTCGACGAGCTTGTCGGCCCACTCCTGGGGCGTCACGCCGTTGGCGACGGCCGTGCGCAGAATCTTCTGGCCGTGCTCGTCGGTGCCGGTCAGAGACCAGGTGTCGACGCCCGACTGCCGGTGCCAGCGCGCGAGAACGTCGGCGGCCACCTCGGTGTAGGCGTGCCCGATGTGGGGCACGTCGTTCACGTAGAAGATCGGGGTGGCGATGTAGAAGCGGTCGGCAGCGGCCATAGTGCGTTCAGCCTACCGTCGCCCCTGCGCGGATTCCTTGGTACACTCACGTCTGTGAGGATCTCTAGATTCTTGGCGGGGGGGCTCGCGAGCGCGGCTGTTGTCGTCACGCTCAGCGGGTGCGTCGGCACGCCCGCCCTCACGATCTTCGGCGGGCTCTCTGAGCGCTGCTTCGAGACACGCACGACCGACGACGGCTACTTCGCCCTCATCGGGGTGACCGTCGCCAACGAGTCGGCGCGCGCGGTCATCCTGCGCGAGGTCGACGTCGTCGAGAGTGTCAATGCAACGGTCGGCGACGTGATCATCGTGCCGATGCCGAGCGTCTACACGATCTTCGGCGATGCTCCCGGAGGGCACCTGTCGCCCGACCAGCGGGCTCTCTACCGCGACCGCGAACCTGTCGACGGCACCGTCATCGAGGCCGGCGGCACCGTCGAGGTGGTCGTCGAGCTGCACGCCCAGGACTACACGGAGTACGCGGGCCTGCGCGAGCTTCGGGTGAAGTACGACGACGGCTGGTTCTCGGCCACGAGCACCGCTGACACCGTGATCGGGTTCGTGCCACCGTGGTCGCAATGCGGTTCGCGTCTCTCCTGATCGGTCACGTAGCGTGACGGCATGACCGCAGCTGCCTCGCGACCCCCGGGCGTCGTCGTCGCCATCGCCGCCCTGATCGGCACCCTCGCCGGGTGCAGCGGATCGCCGACCGACCCCCTCGGCCTCGCGGGCTGCCTCGAGGGCGACACCGGCACGATCGCGATCGGCGTCGCCAACAACTCGGGCGAGGCCATCGTGATCGAGGGTGTCGAGCTCACCGAGTCGAGCGGTGTCGAGATCATCGACCGCTTCATCGCAATCGATGAGGATGCCCGCTCGACGGCCGTGCGCTTCACCGACGGCGGTCGCGAAACAGCGAGCGGCGTCGACCTCGACCAGCTCGCGATCGAACCGGATGCGGCGGCCTTCGTGGGCGTCGAGGTCGCGCGCACCGGCAGTGCTGACGGACGCGTCGGCGGACTCGTCATCACCGTCGACGGCGCCGAGCAGTCGGCGCCCGTCACTCTCGATCTGAGCGACAGCTGCGAGTGACCCGGGTCGACCCTCGTCAGCCGCGGCGAGACGCCAGCGCGGCCTCGTAGAGCTCACGGGTGCCGAGCCCGGTCGCGGCGGCGACAGCCGCCGCGGCATCCTTCAGCCGCTCACCGGAGGCGACGCGGTCGGTGACCTCCGCGAGCGCGCCGGGCAGGTCTCCCGATCGCGCCGGGGCTCCCCCGATGACGAGCACGATCTCGCCACGGGCGCCCTCGGCGAACCGCTCGGCGAGCTCGGCGAGGGTGCCGCGCGCGACCTCCTCGAACTTCTTCGTCAGCTCGCGGCACACGGCCGCCCGACGATCGGGCCCGAAGGCGTCGCGGGCGTCGGCGAGCGCCGCCGCGATGCGATGCGGCGCCTCGAAGACGACGAGCGTGCGCGGCTCGGTCGCGAGGGCACGCAAGGCGGCGGCCCGACCCTTGCGCGGCAGGAAGCCCTCGAAGACGAAGCGGTCGGTCGGCAGCCCGCTCAGCACGAGCGCGGTGAGCACGGCGCTCGGCCCGGGCAGGGCCGTCACCGCCACCCCCGCGGCGATCGCCGTCTCGACGAGCACGAAGCCCGGGTCGCTCACCGAGGGCATGCCGGCATCGGTCAGCACGAGCACGTCGGTCTCGCGCGCGAGCTCGACGAGCTCGACCGACTTCTCGCGCTCGTTGTGCTCGTGCAGCGGCAGGAGGCGCGGGCGGTTCTCGACCCCGAGAGAGCGCATGAGGTGCACGGCCGTGCGCGTGTCTTCTGCCACGACGACCTCGGCGTTCTCGAGCGCCTCGATGAGCCGGCGGCTCGCATCGCCGAGATTGCCGATGGGCGTCGCGGCGAGAACGATCATGCGGCCATCCTCCCACCGCATCGGATACGGCCGGATGCGCGGCCTACGATGATCGAGTGAACGAAGCTCGGCGACGCGTGCTGCAGCTCGCCGTGCCGGCGGCTGTGCTCGGGGTCGCCGCCGCCACCCGCCTCATCGGCCTCGAGCAGCCCGGCGATCTCGTCTTCGACGAGACCTACTACGTGAAAGACGCCGAGTCGCTGCGGCAGCTCGGCTACGAGGGCCGCTGGCCCGAGGGCGCCAACGAGCTCTGGGCGGCGGGCACACCCGGCAGCCCGGGCGAGCTCCCCTCCTTCGTCGCGCACCCGCCCCTCGGCAAGTGGATCATCGCGCTCGGGCTCTCCGCCCTCGGCCCCGAGAACCCGGCGGGCTGGCGGCTCGGCACCGCCGTCGCAGGCGTCGTGCTCGTCGGCCTCGTCATGCTGCTCGCGCACCTGCTGCTCGGCCGACTCGTGCTCACCGGCATCGCCGGGCTGCTGATCGCCGTCGACGGCAACGCCATCGTCATGAGCCGCGTCGCGCTGCTCGACGGGGTTCTGACACTGCTCATCGTGCTCGCCGTCATCCTCGTGGTGCTCGACCGGCGCCAGGCCCGCACCGACCTCGCGCGCTGGCTCGACGATCGACGGGCAAGCGAACCGCCGCGGTCGACCGACTGGGGGCCAGCGTTCTGGGGTCGGCCGTGGCTCGTCGCCGCCGGCGTCACCTTCGGGCTCGCGGTCGGCGTCAAGTGGAGTGCGCTCTACCTTCTCGCGGCTTTCGGTCTGCTGACCGTCATCGCCGACACGATCGACCGGCGTCGCGCCGGCGTCGCGCTGTGGGCGAGCGGCACCCTGCTGCGGCAGGCTCCGATCTCGTTCGTTCTCATGATCCCCTCCGCGGCGGCCGCGCACCTGCTCACCTGGTGGGGCTGGTTCACGACGAGCGGCGGCTACGAGCGCGATCGCGTCGTCACCGACGAGAACCGGCTGCCGGGCATCCTGGGCGCCCTTCCCGACTCGCTGCAGAACTGGTGGGCCTACCAGACGACCATCTACGGCTACCACGTGGGCGAGTCGAGCCCGCACAACTACGAGGCGCCGGCGATCGGCTGGCCGCTGCTGCTGCGGCCCACCTACATGCACTACACCGACCTCGGCGACGGCACGGCCGAGGCCATCACCGGCATTCCCAACCCGCTCATCTGGTGGGGCGCCGTCGCAGCGGTCATCGCTCTGACCGCGCTGCTCGTCGTGCATGCGATCCGCGCCCTGCGCTCACGGCCCGGCCCGACCCTGCCCGCGAACGGCTGGGCGATCGCCGTCGTGCTAACGGGCGTCGCCGCGGGCTGGCTGCCGTGGCTGCTCTACCCCGACCGCACGATCTTCTTCTTCTACACGATCGTGCTCACGCCGTTCCTCGTGCTCGCGCTCACCATCGCCCTCGGAGCCGTGCTGGGCAGACCCGATGCCCCCGCGCCGCGGCGAGCCGTCGGCGGCACGATCGTGATCGGGATGCTCGCCATCGTCGTCGCGGTCAGCGTGTTCTTCCTGCCGCTGTGGACGGGCATCCCGACCCCGATCGAGCTGATCCAGCTGCGGTACTGGCTGCCGAGTTGGATCTGAGCGCGTGAACCGCGGCGACACCGCGTGGAAGGCAGCCGCGTGAACCGCGGCGTCGGAGCCAAGAGGGCCGCCGCGTGAACCGCGGCGTCCACGGCCGGGGGCGGCGCCTACCCCCGCCGCCCGTACACCGCCCGGCGCAGCAGCCACTCCGCGGGCCCGGGCCGGTCGCCCGCCGCGAGCGCGGCCGCGACGATGAGCGTGCCGAGCCACGTGATGACCGCGATCTGGGTGGCCTCGGCGACGCTCGCGGTGGCACCGAGGCCCAGGCCGTAGGGCGCGAACACGATGACAAACACGAGCGACTGGGCGAGGTAGCCGCTGAGAGAGCGCTGCCCGAGGGCCGCCAGGAGTCGTGAGATCGGCCCGCCCGGCTGCGCCGTCGGGCTGCCGAGCTCGCGGCCCGAGCCCCGGCTGGCCACGATGAGCGCGATCAGGGCGATGTAGGCGGCGCCTCCGATCGCTCCCGTCGCGGCGTGCAGCATGGCCGCGAAGGGCTCGACGAACGGCGAGAGCTCGATCACGCCGAGAAGGGCGAGCGCGAGGGGAAGCGCGCCCAGCACCGAGAGAGGAAGGCCGATGCCGGCCACGAGGCCGAGGGCGCGGCGGTGCCGCGCGGGCTGCTCGAGAACGCGGTAGCGCGCGGCCCAGAGCCCCAGGATCATCGGGGCCAGCAGACCGAGGCCGCCGAGCGGCACCGACAGCATGCCGAGCGTCCACTCGCCCAGGCGGGCGAGCACCGCGAGCGGGTAGGTCTCGGCCGCCGCCGAGCCGAACAGCGCGGCCGTCGAGAACCCGCCGCCGGGCACCGATGAGAGCAGCCCGCTCAGGCCCTCGGCGATGCCGGCCAGCACGAGGAAGGCGAAGGAGGCCCAGCCGACGATCGCGAGGGTGCGGCCCGAGGCGCTGATCAGCAGAACGAGCGCGAGACCGAGCAGACCATAGGTGCCGAGGATGTCGCCGAAGAACAGCAGCACCCCGTGCGCGGCTCCGAACACGATCAGCCACAGGTTGCGGCGCAGCAGCAGCCGGCGCGCCTCGGGCCACTCGGTGCCGCGCGCTTGCTCGCGCGTGAGAATCTGCGTGAGGCCGTAGCCGAACAGCAGAGCGAAGAGCGGGTAGCTGCGGTTGTCGGCGAGCGTCGCGACGACGGCGTTGACCCACGGGTCGGCCGCCGCATCCGTGACGGGCTTGAACAGGATGCCCAGCTCGCGCCCGTAGAGGAAGAAGGGCACGTTGGCCACCGCGATGCCGAGCAGCACGAGGCCGCGCGCGACGTCGGGGGCGAGCGAGCGCTGCGCTCGCGGAGTCGGGGCGAGGGGGCCGTGCTGGGGCGCGGGCTGAGCATCCGTCGTCATGCAAGCATCGTATTATTGCTACATTCCGGTGCGCAAGGCCCGATGCTCCTCCGGTTTCGCAGGCGGCACCCCTGGCGCTCGGCCCCGCCGAATCGTAGGGTTGAGCAGTCGTCATCCCCCGATCGATGCGCCCCGCGTTGCTCCCCCTCCCCCATTCCTGCACTCGAGGTCGCCCGTGTCTTTCCGCACCGCTCGCCGTTCCGGCTCCACTGCCCTGCTGGCGCTCGTCGCCGTCGTCGGCATCACCCTGAGCGCGACGGCTGCCGCCGCCGAGGAGCCGGTCGTCGATGCGCCGGTCACTGATGTGCCGGCAGTGGATGCGCCGGTCGCTGACGTGCCGGTCGTCGACGCGCCCGTCGTGGAGCCGGTGCTCGACGCGATTCAAGGAACCGCTGCCGACGTTCCCATCACCAGCATCAGTCCCACTCCGATCTACGCGTGGAGCACCGTCGTCGTCACCGGCACTAAGACGGCCGGCACGGCGGTCGCGACGCACCTGTTCTCGCCGAACCTCGGAGAGAGCCGCCCCTTCGCGTGCACCGGCGCCGGGGAGGCGGCGTATGTCGGCAACGCCGAATACGTCTTCACGACGGGCGACCCGGGCAACACGTGGTCGTGCAGCTTCAAGCTGACCGAGACGGTGCAGCAGATCGGCGAGACGATCACCTTCTACACCGGCGAAGGGCAGCCGGGCGAGACCCTGCTGCCGAGCTACAACCCGATCACCTCCGTCGTCGCGGCCGACCCGGTGGGCGAGCCGACCCTCTCGATCACGCCGCCCAATGTGCTGCAGATCGACTGGGTCTCGGCCGAAGAGGGGTCGAACTACCTCTACTCGATCTACAACCCCGTCACGCCCGCCAACTTCGCCCTCGAGGTGCCAATCGTTCCGGGCCAGTTCGTGTCGAGCCCGGCGTTGAGCATCTCGCAGGTCATGACACCGGGCTGGTGGGTGATCGACATCGAACTGCGCTACCGCGCGCAGGCGGTCGGCGGGCGCACCGTCACCGTCTACGTTCCCTCACCTCCCACCGTCAGCACGACCACGCCGCTGCCGACCGGTCAGGTGCAGTTCAGCGGCACGGGAGAGCCTGGAAGCAGCCTGCAGATCGTAGAGGCACTGCCCCTCACTCCCGACTCCGCCCCCGTAGTGTCCGCGGTGGATGCCCGCCTGACCGCGGCCGCCGTGCCGGGAAACCAGGTGTGCAGCACGACGGTCAGCACCGGGGGAACCTGGTCGTGCACCACCGGAGTGCTCGCGCCCGGCGAGAAGCAGTTCCTCGCTCGCGCGAACGCCCCGCTGACGAGCTCGCTCCCGGTCGCCGGCTCGTACCTCCCCGGCGGAACCTTCGCCAGTGTGCCGATCGTGACCACGGTGCTCACCCCGCCAGCGCCACCCGCCGCGCCGCCCGCCGCCCCTCCGGCAGCCGCGCCCACCGCACCCGTGGTCGAGCCGATCAGCGAGCCCAAGCCGGTGATCGAGGTCATCGACGACGGCGAGCCGCAGCCCGAGCCGGCACCGCCGGTCGAGGAGCCGGCGGCACAGCCTGCTCGCGGCGGCGAGGGCGGACCGGGCGAGACCCCGCGCGACGACCCCGCCGCACCGAGCGCACTAACCGGCTCGATCCCCACTCTCGGCCAGCTGTTCTCGAACCCCGTCGCCCTCGCGGCCGGCGGAGGGTTCGCCCTCGCGCTCATGCTGCTCGTCGCCATCCCCTCCGAGCTGCTCAACTCGACGCTCTCCTCCGGGGGGCACCGCCTGGGTCGCGGCTACCTCGCCGTGCAAGGGGCCCTCGCGCGCGTCAACGACCGCCTCACCGCGATCACGCGCACGCCCGTGCTGAGCGCCGCCGTGCTCGTGCTCGTCATGAGCGTCGTGTTCGGGTTCAACGACCCCGACTACGGGTTCGACCCCGTGTCGGTGCGGCTCACGCTCTCGATGGCGACGTCGATCTTCATCGTCTACTGCCTCGCGGCCTTGCTGAGCGGGGCGATCATGAAGCGGCTCTGGGGTGTCGCGTCGCGGCTCGAGATGCTGCCGACCGCCCTTCTGCTCGCTGTGCTGGGCGTCGTCATCGCCCGCCTCATCGACTTCACCCCCGGATTCCTCATCGGCCTCGCGATCGGGCTGACCATCATCGGCTCGGTGCCGGCGGCGCTGCGGGCGAAAGCGATCCTCCTGCAGTTCGGCGTCACCTTCGCGGTGGGCCTCATCGCCTACCTCGCCTACTCGGCGCTGCGCGGCATCCCGGGCCTGCTTGAGACGCTCCCCGGCGTCTTCCTCGACGACACGCTCGTCGCGATCGTCGCGGAATCGCTCACCGGCCTGCTGATCGTGCTGCTGCCGCTCGCGTTCTTCAGCGGGCGCGAGCTGTGGACGCAGTCGAAGCTGCTGTGGGTCGTGAGCTTCATGGTCGTGGCGACGGCGTTCTCGGTCATCGTGCTGCCGACGGCGACCGAAGAGGTCGGCTCGGTGCTCGATCTCGTGCCGTGGCTCATCCCTGTCGCCATCTACGCCGTCATCGTCATCGCGCTCTGGGTCTGGCTGAGCCGTGACGAGCGGAAGGCTCAGGATGCCGCGGCGGCCGAGCGGGCGAAAGATTACGTCGCGTAACGCCCCGCTGAGTGCGTCGCTGTGCGCGCGGCTAGCCTGAGGCCATGGCCGACCGCGACTATGGCTTCCGCACGCGCGCCGTGCACGCCGGCAACGTTCCCGACTCGGCGACGGGCGCCCGCGCCCTGCCGATCTACCAGTCGAGCGCCTTCGTGTTCGATTCGACCGAGGATGCTGCGGCCCGGTTCGCGCTGCAGAAGTACGGCAACATCTACTCGCGGCTCGCCAACCCCACGGTCGCGAGCTTCGAAGAGCGCGTGGCGAGCCTCGAAGGCGGACTCGGAGCGGTGGCCACGTCGAGCGGCCTGAGCGCGCAGTTCGTCACCTTCGCCTCGCTCGCCGGCGCGGGTGACCACATCGTCGCCTCGTCGAACCTCTACGGCGGCTCGGTCACGCAGCTCGATGTCACCCTTCGGCGCTTCGGCGTCGAGACGACCTTCGTCGCGAGCGACGACCCCGCCGACTACGCCGCGGCCATCATCCCGGGCCGCACGAAGCTCGTCTTCGCTGAGACGATCGCCAACCCGAGCGGCGACATCGCGGATATCGCGGGTCTGGCCGACGTGGCGCATGCGGCGAGCATCCCGCTCGTCATCGACTCGACGATCGCCACGCCGTATCTCTGTCGACCGATCGAGTGGGGCGCCGACATCGTCGTGCACTCGGCGACGAAGTTCTTGGGCGGGCACGGCACGACCCTCGGCGGCGTCGTCGTCGAGTCGGGGCGCTTCGACTGGTCGAACCACACCTTCCCGCTCTTCGAGGAGACCGTCGCGCACTACGGCGGGCTCACCTGGTACGGCAACTTCGGCGAGTACGCCTTCCTCACCCGCCTGCGGGCCGAGCAGCTGCGCGACATCGGGCCGGCGCTCGCCCCGCACTCGGCCTTCTTGCTCGCCCAGGGCGTCGAGACGCTGCCGTACCGCATGCAGGCGCACGTCGACAACGCGCGTCGCGTCGCCGAGTGGCTCGAGGCCGATGACCGCATTGAGACGGTCAACTGGGCGGGCCTGCCCTCGCACCGCCACCACGAGCGCGCGAAGCAATACCTGCCGATCGGCCCGAGCTCGGTGTTCGGCTTCGTCGTGAAGGGCGGCCGTGCCGTCGGCCAGGGCCTCATCGAGAACGTGAACCTCGCGAGCCACCTGGCCAACATCGGCGACGCGAAGACGCTCATCATCCACCCCGCCTCGACGACCCACGCGCAACTCACCGAGCAGCAGCTCGTCGACGGCGGCGTGCACCCGGGCCTCGTGCGTCTCTCGGTCGGCATCGAAGACGCCGACGACATCATCTACGACCTCGACCAGGCGCTCGACGCCGCGCTGAAGGGGGCTGCAGCATGACGGATGCGACCACGGCCGACACCGCCACTGTCACCCTCGCGAACGGGCTCACCTGCGACATCCCGGCGAGCTCGCCGCTGGCGAAGCTGCTGAAGTCGCAGCGCACCTGGGTGGGGCCCAGCGCGAAAGAACGGCTGGGCATCCTGCGTCGAGCGAAGAGCGTCGCGATCGTCGGCGCTTCGCCGAACCCGGCCCGCAGCTCGTACTTCGTCGGCACCTACCTGCAGCAGTCGAGCGAATACCGCGTCTACTTCGTGAACCCGAACGCGACCGAGATCCTCGGCCAGCCGGTCTACCCCGATCTCGCCTCGCTGCCCGAGGTGCCCGACATCGTCGACGTGTTCCGCAAGGCCAGCGACATTCCCGCGGTGATCGACGACGTGCTCGCCGTCGGCGCGACGACCGTGTGGGTACAGCTCGGCATCTGGAACGACGAGGCCGCGGTGTACGGCGAATCGAAGGGCCTCACGGTCGTCATGGACCGCTGCATCAAGGTCGAGCACGCGCGCTTTCACGGCGGCCTGCACCTCATGGGGTTCGACACGGGGGTCATCTCGGCGAAGAAGCAGGTGCGGTAGGCGCGTGCCTCAGCCTGAGCACTGATCGGGTACGTCATCGAGCGCGTTCAGGGTGAACGTGAAGTTGGCCGGAAACTCGAACTCTTGCCGCCCGATCGGCGTGTCGTATCCGGTCGTTCCGGTGCCGGAGGTCGTGATACTGCCAGACGCTCCGTCTGCGGCAAGGGTGATGTCGTACGAACCAGAGGCGGCAAGATCGATCAGCCCCTCGCCGTACGTGCCGTCGTCTCGATACGCGAAGGTGCCTGTCGCGGCGTTCTGGGGCGTGAACCGCATCAGCGTGCCGGAGCCGGCGAGCTCGAAGGGCTTGGCGAGGTCGCAGATTGTTCCTGTCACGGTGATGTCGCCGTTCGTGCCGTCGCCCCGGTACGCCCGAGCCGTCGTGGAGATCGTGAGGGTTTTCGAGGCGGTGCCGCGACGCGATGCAGCCTCCAGCCGGATGCTCGCTGACGTGCCAACCTCTCCTGCGACGAACACGATCGACTCTGTCGACGTGAACGACGATGGTTCGACGGAGTCAGGACCAGTGAGCGTGGCCTCCACCATCGAGGGAAACTCCTCTCCCGAAAGTCGCGAAAGCACCGCCACAGGAAACTCGATGCCGGAACGAGGTTCGACTGTCGTCGGTGCTGCCGCCTCGACGCGTACGCATCCGTTGTTCCACATCGAACTCTGCACGCCGAGTACTGCCCCCCACGCGAGATACGCCATGCGTCCGGCGGCGTTGCTCGCGAGGCGGCGAATATCCGCGTTCGTCGCGGCACTCGATGCCCGCACCAATTGCGCGGGCATCTCAGCGAGCGATTGAACGCTGAACGCGTTGGCGCCCTCGAGGCGCTGTCGGGTTTCGACGTAGATGGGTTCACCGGTCGACGGAACATGCCGAGTACCCGGCAATCCGTCGATCGTCATGTTCTCTGGAAAGCCGTCTTCGCCCAGTCGGCCGGTGACTCTCACCGTGAGCTGTTCGCTCACGTCGCCGCCATTTCCCGACGAAGTCGCTGCGTTTCGGGTGAGCTTGATCGTGAAGTCGAAGTTTCCATCAAGACCCGGGCAGACTGTGCCGTCAATAGCGATGGCGCTTGACACGGTCGTTCCGTCTGGTGCTGAACCTTCGTGACGAAACTCCAACGCAAGTGAATTCTCCGTCGCGCGAGTGATCGTCGTGGTCGATGAGCCGGTCGCTGAACCACTCGTGTCTGTCACTCCTACTTCGAGAGAGCGGCCCACTTCTAGGTTCTGGCTCTTCTCGTCGCCGAAGAGGAAAGGCAGAAGAGTGCCAGCGGTGAGGTTCGATGCCAAGAAAGACTCGGCGGGGTTCAGGACGGCTCTGGTGTTTAACGCGCTCACGACGACGATTTCCGAGGGCGCCGCCTGCGGTAATGGCTCCTCGCCCGGCACGGGTGCGACGTCAATCTCAGCGCGCATCGCCGCTCCCGCGACCGCCTCGCTCCTCAGCAGGTCGTCGGCAGCTGGCACCTCGCCCGCCAGGGAAGCGAGATCAGCCAGTATCTCCGCCGTCGCGTACGGAATGGTTCCCGAGTCAACAAGAAGCGAGTCGTCGATCTCGGTGGGCAACGAGATCGAGAGGTCGACGGTCTCGACTGACGAGCACGAACTGAGCACGAGTGCACACGCTACGAGCGGCACGATGAGCGATTTGGCAGACACAGAGGAACGTATTCCTGGTCGAATCGCGATGGCCATGAGTAATTCCGCGAAGACGTGGGGCGTGACGCCCGTCGTACTCCGACCACCGCATTCCGACCACCGCGGCGACGGTTGCGGGGCTAGGGTCGCAGCATGACCTTCAGTGCGGCATCCCTGGTGCGTGAGGTCGGCGGCCCCTTCGACCTGATCGGCGGCCTGCCCGTGCACCCGCTCATCGTGCACGTCGCCATCGTCGTGCTGCCGGTGGCGGCGCTCGCCCTCATCGTCGTGATGGCGCTGCCGCGCATGCACCGGCTCGTGCGCTGGGGCGTCGTGGCGGCGCTGGCCGTCGGCGCGCTCGCGGCCTGGATCGCCGCCGAGTCGGGCGAGGCTCTCTCGGAGCGCGTCGGCGAAGCCGAGGTGCACGAGGAGCTCGGCGAGAACCTGCCGCTCATCGCGGGCATCACGCTCGCGCTCGCGGTCGTGTGGGCGGTCGTCGCCGAGCTGTCGGCACGGGCATCCCGTGTCGCCGCCACCACGGGCGCGGCGCCGTCGCGGGTGTGGCTCGCGCTGCGCATCGCCGTCTCGGTCGTGACGGCCAGCATGGCCGCCTACGCGATCTACTCCACCGTGATCGTCGGCCACTCGGGCGCCGTCGCGACCTGGCTGGGCCGCGTCGGCGGATGACGTCGGGTCGGCGGCGCACCGCCGCGATCGTCACGGGCGTCGTCGCTGCGCTCGTGGGACTCACGGCACTCATCGTCGTCGTGGTCGCGCCCGCACTGTGGCCGGGCCCGGCACGCGGGCTGAACGCCGGCCTCGCATCCCTCACCCCCTTAGCACCCGTCGTCGCCGTCGAGGGCGCCGACCTCATCGACCGGCGCACCGGTGAGCCGCTTCAGCTTGTCGGGGCGAATTGGCCGGGGTTCGAGTACGCCTGCATCCAGGGCTGGGGCCTCAACGAGGGCGGCGCGACGGACGCCGCCGTGGCCGAGATGGTCGACTGGGGCTTCACGGCCGTGCGCGTGCCCCTCAACCAGCAGTGCTGGTTCGACGATCGGCCCGAGGTCGCGTTCGGCTCGGGCGAGCAGTACCACAACGCCGTGCGCGCGTGGGTCGAGCGCCTCACCGACGCGGGGCTCATCGCCATTCTCGACCTGCACTGGAGCGCCCCGGCACCCGCGCTCGCCGACGGGCTGCGGCCGATGCCCGATGCCGACAGCCCCCGCTTCTGGACGGAGGTGGCGACCGACTACCGCAAGCACCAGGGCGTGCTGTTCGACCTCTTCAACGAGCCGCACAGCCGCTACGACCCCGAGAACGAGCGCTATGCGTTCGAGCTCGACTGGGCGTGCTGGGCTACCGGCGGATGCTCGCCGCCGCTCGAGAACGACACGACGTTCCCGCTCTCGGGCCAGACGTATCCCGCCACCGGCATGAGCGACCTCGTCGCCGCCGTGCGCTCCGCCCGAGCAAATCAGCCCCTGCTGCTGAGCGGCATCGACTACGCCAACGACCTGCGCGGCTGGCGCGACGCCGCGCCCGATGACGACCAGCTCGTCGCGAGCCTGCACGCCTACCCCGGCAACCGCTGCGCCGACGAGGCCTGCTGGGCCGCCGAGGTCGCCCCGCTCGCCGAGCACGTGCCGGTGGTGATGGCCGAGTTCGGGCAGAGCGACGGTGGCGACGATCACCTGCGGCGCGCTTTCACGTGGGCGGAGGCGAACCTGTCGGGCGCGCTCGCGTGGGCGTGGTGGAGCATCCCCGCCACGGAGTCGGAGACCAACGCCGCCTACTCGCTCGTCGACGACGAGCTACAAGCCCGCGCGCCGTCGGGCACGACCCTGCGCGAGCTGCTCGCCGCGCGCACCCCCTAGGCACGGGATGCCCGGCTAGGGTCGCACCATGACCTCGAGCGCAGCATCCATCGCCATCACCGTCGTCGGCGGCCCCACCGCCCTGCTCGAGTGGGCGGGCCTGCGCCTGCTGCTCGATCCGACCTTCGACGAGCCGCAGCGCTACGGGCCCGATGACGACGACCTCGAGAAGACTGCGGGCCCCGCCGTCGCGTTCGACGACCTCGGCCGCATCGACGCGGCCCTCGTCTCGCACCACCACCACGAAGACAACCTCGACCAGCAGGGCCGCAACCTCGCGCTGACGCTGCCGCTCGTCGTGACGACCCCCGCGGGGGCTGAAGACCTCGGAACCCGCGGGGGCACCGCCCGCGTCATCGGGCTCGCCGACGACGAAGAGCTCGCGCTCGACGACCCGCTCGTCGTCGGGTCGGCCGTCGCCGGTCGTGCTCCCGCCGGCGCGCGCGTGCACGCCCTGCCCGCCCAGCACGGGCCTGACGAGTGGGCCGAGCGGCTCGGGCCGGTGTGCGGCTTCCTGCTCACGGCGCCCGGGCACCCGACGGTCTACGTCTCGGGCGACAACTCGGAGGTCTCGGTCGTCGAGACGATCGTCGCTCGCTATGGGGCCGTGGATGCCGCGGTGCTGTTCGCGGGCGCAGCGCGCGTTCCGGCGATCGACGCCGCCCTCACCCTCACGGCGGCGGACGCGCGCGCCGCCGCCCTCGCGCTCGGCGCACGCCGAGTGATCGGGCTGCACGTCGACCAGTGGACGCACTTCAGCGAGGGCCGCGACGCCCTCGAGCGCGAGTTCGCCGGGCTCGAGTCGCCCGCGGGCGGAGCGCTGCTCGCGCACACGCCGATGGGCTCGCGCACCGAGGTCGCGCTCTAGCGCGAGCCGCGCATCCCGCGCCCTAGAAGTCGGTGTTGAGCGGGTGCGCGCCGACGCGCTGGTCGCGGTCGCACGCCGCGATCGTCGCCATCTCATCGGCCGAGAGCTCGAAGTCGAAGACGGCGGCGTTCTCGATCATGCGCTCGCGCCGCACCGTCTTCGGGAAGACGATGAGGCCCTCCTGCAGGTGCCAGCGGATCGCGATCTGCTGCACGGTCTTGCCGTGGCGCTCGGCGATCGCGGCGAATCCGGGCAGCTCGGCCAGGTCGTACTGGGCGCTGCCGAGCGGGCTCCACGACTCGGTGCGGATGCCGCGCGACTCTTGGAAGGCGCGCAGGTCGCGCTGCTGGAAGGCGGGGTGCAGCTCGACCTGGTTGACCGCCGGCACGACATCCGTCGCCGCGGCGAGGTCGTCGAGGTGGGTCTGCATGAAGTTCGAGACGCCGATCGACCGGGCCAGCCCGGCATCGCGCACCTCGATCATGGCCTCCCACGACTCGACGTGCTTGCCGTACTTCGGCGACGGCCAGTGGATCAGGTAGAGGTCGACCTGCTCCAGCCCCAGACGCTCGAGACTCGCCTCGGCCGCCGGGCGCACCGAGTCGCGGCCCTGATCGCTGTTCCAGAGCTTGGTCGTGATGAACAGCTCGTCGCGCGGGATTCCCGACTCGGCGATCGCCCGACCGACACCGGCCTCGTTCTTGTAGACGCGCGCCGTATCGATGTGGCGGTAGCCGACCTCGAGGGCCTCGGCGACCACGCGGTGCGCCTCGTCGTCGTCGATCTGCCACACGCCGAGCCCGAACTGCGGGATGCTGTGGCCGTCGTTGAGCGTGATGGAGGGAGTGGGGATCGCGTGGGTCATCCCCCCATCATCTCTCAGTCGCGTGAGGGAACGCTGCGCTCCTCGGGGCCGTTGTAGAGGCTCAGTGGGCGGATGAGCGCGTTCGCGGCGAGCTGCTCGCGCACGTGCGCCGTCCACCCCGTCACGCGCGCGGCGATGAACAGCGGCGTGAAGAGCTCGGTGTCGAAGCCCATGAGGTCGTAGGCCGGGCCCGAGGGGTAGTCGAGGTTCGGCTTGATGCCCTTCGCCTCGTCCATGGCCTTCTCGAGCGCGTCGTAGAGGCCGAGCACCTCCGGCCGCTCGTAGTGCGCGACGAGGGTTTCGAGCGCGGTCTTCATCGTGGGCACGCGTGAGTCGCCGTTCTTGTAGACCCGGTGGCCGAAGCCCATGATCTTGCGCTTCGCGGCGAGGGCATCGGCGAGCCACCCGGCAGCAGCATCCGCCGAACCGACCTCGCGGAAGGTGTGCATGACGGCCTCGTTCGCTCCGCCGTGCAGGGGGCCCTTGAGCGCGCCGATGGCGCCCGTGACCGCGCTGTAGACATCACTCAGGGTCGAGGCGATGACGCGCGCCGTGAACGTCGAGGCGTTGAACGAGTGCTCCGCGTAGAGAATCATCGATACGTCGAACGCCTCGACGACGACGAGCTCCGGCACTTCGCCAAAGGTCATGTGCAGGAAGTTGGCCGAGTAGCCGAGGTCGTCGCGCGGCTCGACGAGCTCCTCGTCCCGAATGCGACGCTGGGCATACGCAACGATCGCGGGCAGCTGCGCCCACATCCGGATGCTGCGCTCGAGCGTGAGGTCGGCATCGATCCACGTGGCGTCGATCGTGAGCGACTCGTCGAGCGCGCCGAGCACGCTCACGGCGGTGCGCACCACGTCCATGGGGTGGGCGCTCAACGGCAGGGCGTCGATCGCGTGCTTGACCGTCGGGTCGAGGTGCCGCAGCGAGCGCTCGAGCGTCTCGAACTCGGCGAGCTGGGTGGGGTCGGGCAGCTCACCGTGCCACAGCAGGTAGGCGACCTCCTCGGCCGTGCAGCGCTCGGCGAGCTGCTGCACGGGATAGCCGCGGTAGAGCAGCGAATTCGTGTCGGGGTTGACCTTCGAGATCGCCGTGACGTCGACGACGACGCCGGCCAGGCCCTTCTTGATGTCGTCGAACATGTCGGTCTCCTTGTGGGTCAGCGGCCGGTGTAGGGCAAGGCCGCGTTCAGCGGCCGCTATAGGGCAAGGCCGCGTTCAGCGGCCGTTATAGGTGTAGATGCCCGCGTCGAAGGCGTTGTACGCCTCGTAGTCGAGCAGCTCGTAGAGCCTGCCTCGAGTCTGCATGCCCGCGACCTCGCCGTCGAGGGTTCCGGTGGATTGCAGGCTGTCGAGCGCGCGCTCGATCGCGCCGAACGCGATGCGCAGCAGCGAAACGGGGTGGATCACCATGTTCACACCGACGTCGGCGAGCTGCTGGTGCGTGAAGAGCTCGCTCTTGCCGAACTCGGTCATGTTGGCGAGGATCGGCACGCTCACGGCCTTGCGCATCTGCTCGAACTCCGCGAGCGTGCCCATCGCCTCGGGGAAGATCGCGTCGGCGCCGGCCGCCTCGAGGGCCTTGGCGCGATCGATCGCGGCGTCCATGCCCTCCACCCCGCGGATGTCGGTGCGGGCCATGATCACGAGGTCGGGGTCGCGGCGCGCATCCACGGCCGCGCGGATGCGCTTGACCGCCGTGTCGAGGTCGACGACGGCCTTGCCGTCGAGGTGCCCGCAGCGCTTGGGGTTGACCTGGTCTTCCAGGTGGAGGCCCGCAACGCCCGCGTCCTCCAGCTCGTGCACCGTGCGGGCCACGTTCATGGGCTCACCGAAACCGGTGTCGGCGTCGACGAGGGTCGGCAGGTCGCTCATGCGGCTGATCTGGTGGGCGCGGTGGGCGACCTCGCTGAGCGTCGTGAGCCCGATGTCGGGCAGGCCGAGCTCGGCGGCCATGACGGCGCCCGAGATGTAGGCGCCGTCGAAGCCCTTGTCCTGGATCAGGCGCACGCTCAGCGGCGTGAACGCGCCCGGGAACACCTGCAGGCGCCCGCTCGCGAGCCCCGCACGGAACGCCTGGCGGCGCTGGCTCGGCGTGGTGGTGGTGGAGAGCATCAGAAGAGTCCCTTCGGGGCAGCGGTCAGCGGCCGGGCGGCCGTCACGGTGAGGCCGCCGAGCTCGGCCGGAGTGAGCTCGGGCAGGCGCTCGGCGACGCCGAGGAAGCGGTCGATCTCGTCGGGGGCGAGGATGCCCTCCGCGAGCATCCGGAACTTGTTCACGTACTCGGCGCGACCGAAGGGCCGCGCGCCCAGGGGGTGCGCGTCGGCGACGGCGATCTCGTCGATCACGCGCTCGCCGTTCGTCAGCTCGATCTCGATGCGGCCGCCGAAGGCCTTCTCGCTCAGGTCGAGCGAGTGGTAGCGGCGGGTCCACTCGGCGTCTTCCGTCGTCGTGATCTTCTGCCAGAGCGCGACCGTGTCGGGGCGGCCCGCGCGCTCGGGTGCGTACGAGTCGACGTGGTGCCACGCTCCGTCTTGCAGCGCGACGGCGACGATGTACGGGATCGAGTGGTCGAGCGTCTCGCGGCTCGCGGTGGGGTCGTACTTCTGCGGGTCGTTCGCGCCCGAGCCGATGACGTAGTGCGTGTGGTGGCTCGTGTGCAGCACGATCTTCTCGATGTTCGCGGGGTCGCGCAGCTCGGGGCGCTCGGTGCCGAGGCGGCGCGCGAGGTCGATCCAGGCCTGCGCCTGGTACTCGGCGGAGTGCTCTTTCGTGTAGCTGTCGAGGATGCCCGTGAGCGGCTGACCGGCGTCAGGCAGCGGGACCTCGTAGCGGGCATCCGGGCCGCTCAGCAGCCACGCGATGACGCCGTCCTCCCCCTCGTAGATGGGGCTCGGGCTCGTCTGGCCGCGCATGGCCCGGTCGACGGCTTCGACGGCCATCTTTCCGGCGAAGGCGGGGGCGTGCGCCTTCCAGGTCGAGATCTCGCCCTTGCGCGACTGGCGCGTGGCCGTGGTCGTGTGAAGGGCCTGGCCGATGGCCTGGAAGATCGTCTCCGCCGGCAGTCGCAGCAGCGTGCCGATGCCGGCGGCCGCGCTCGGGCCGAGGTGGGCGACGTGGTCGATCTTGTGCTCATGCAGGCAGATGGCGCGCACGAGGTCGATCTGGATCTCGTAGCCGGTGAGCAGGCCCTTGAGCAGTTGGGCTCCATCGGCGCCGGTGTGCTGCGCGACGGCGAGGATCGGCGGGATGTTGTCGCCGGGGTGCGAGTAGTCGGCGGCGAGGAACGTGTCGTGGTAGTCGAGCTCGCGCACGGCGACGCCGTTGGCCCACGCGGCCCACTCGGGGCTGTAGCGGGTGTCGGCGGGGGTGCCGAAGACGGTCGCGCCGGGGCGGTAGGGGTGCGCTTCAGCCTGCCCGCGCGCGCTGACGACGGGATCGCGGTCGAGGCTCGCGACGGCGACGGCGGCGTTGTCGATGACGCGGTTGATGACCATGTCGACGGCAGCGTCGTCGAGCGGACGGTCCTGCTCGGCGGCGAGTGCGGCGAGCTTCCCGGCGAGTTGGTCGGCGGCGGCGAGGGGCTCGCTGCTCTTGTAGGTGCGCACGGTGTGGGTGGTCGTCATGGTCGCTCTTTCTTCTGGTCGTCGCCGCTGCGCGGCAGGTGGGCGTGGATGCTCGTGAGGGCTTCGTGCAGGTGCAGCCGGGTGGCGGCGGCCGCGCGTTCGGGGTCGCCGTCGGCGATGGCGCGGGCGATGGCGCCGTGCTCGGCGGCGCTGGCCGCGAGCCGCGCGTCGTCGTCGCGCGCGAGGCGGCGCACGCGGGCGAGGTGCACGCGCGTGCTCGCGATTGCGGCGGCGAGGTAGGGGCTGCCGCTCAGGCTCTGATCGAGCGCGGCGTCGAACTCGGCGACGAGGGCGTAGTAGCCGTGGCGGTGGGGGTCGTCGGCGCTCAGGGTCGCGGCGTCGACGGCGGCGAAGCGTGCGGCGAGCCCGGCGAAGCGTGCGGTGCCCTCGCCGGTGGTCGCGCGGCGGGCGGCGAGGCGCGCCGCCTGCTCGTCGAGCGCGGTGCGCAGCTCGAAGAGGGCGGTGACGTCGTCGGGTTCGATCTCGCTCACGACGAGGGTGCGGGGCCCGCGCTCGGTGGCGAGCCCGGCGGCGATGAGGCGGGCGAAGGCCTCGCGCACGGGGGTGCGGCTGACACCCAGCCGGTCGGCCTGCTCGACCTCTGTCAGCGGAGCACCGGGCGCGATCTCGCCCTCGACGATCGCCGCCTGCAGGGCGTCGAACGCGCGGTCGGCGGCAGTGCTCATCCCCCTAATGTATACATTGAGCCGCTATTGCGCTAGAAACGGTGCCGATCTCTGGTCCTCTGCATACACCAACAGTCGGGAACGGGATCGAGCGCGCTTTCTGCATCGTCGCTTCCTGCGACGGCCTCCTTGTGCAGCACGATGTCGTCGTAATGGCCGCCGACGGCATGCGCGTCGAGCCCGTCGGCGACACGTCGAAGGAACGCACTGACTCGGGGGTCGAGCCGATAGATGAGGTTCGACCAGTCGCGTCGAACTCGGATGAGCTCGGCGTCGCGAAGTCGCCGCAGCTGGTGCGACACGACCGTCCGCTCCACGCGCATGTCTGCGTAGATGGCCTCAGCGATCTCCCCCGCTGTATGCGGACCCGCACTGAGGATCTCGACGATGCGCCACCGCACCGGATGCCCGAGCTGGAAGAAGGTCTCCATCGGGCGAGTGTGACACTCGTGTCACGTGACCACGCCCCCGCACCCCTCGCTCCTGAGCCGCGGCCTCGGGCGCGCCTCTGAGGAGGAGCCCGGCGGAGGCCGCCGGTTCCCGCTTCTCGGGAAGAGTTTTCCCTCAGCACGCATGTGTCCCCGTTGTCATGTGACAACAGGGACACATGGGCATAGCGGCGAGCCGCAGGGGGCGCGGTCCCGGCGACAGGCCGATGATCACGCGCGAGGAGGCCGCGACGCCGCGCTCTGAGCCTCAGCGGTAGCGGCGACCCTCGTCGCGGCGGTACAACCAGACGGCGAGAGCCGCGGTGGCGAGGGTCCAGGCGAGGGCGCCGGCGAGCATCCACAGCTCAGGGGTCGTCCCCTCGACCGCCGCGAGGGTCAGCTCGCGCGCGTGCCGCGACGGGAAGAAGCGCGAGAGCGTCTCGAGCCAGTCGGGGAAGAACTGCGGCGGGAAGAACAGCCCGCCGCCGAACGCGAAGCCGAACATTCCGACCTGGATCACCGCGATCGCCGCCTTCGACGAGAACGCGTAGCCAATCGCCGCACCGAGCAGCAGGAACGGGATGCTCGTGAGCGCGAGCACTGCGAGGCCCGCGATGAGACCGACAGCGGAGACCGACGCCTCGGTCGCGAGTGCCCCGACGATCAGCACGGGAACGATCGAGAGGAAGCTGAACACCGCGGTCGCCGTGATCTGCGCGCTGATGCGCACCGCGGCGGGCAGGGGCAGACTGCGCAGGTAGGGATCCCACGGCTTCTCGCGGTTCTCGGCGATCGTCAGACCCAGGTTGAAGAGGGCGCTCACCATGACGGCGAAGACCGCGAGCGATGCCACGGCCTGCGTCGCGAAGACCGGGTCGTCGGCCACGCCGCGGTTGGGCACGACGAAGAAGAGCAGGCTGAGCGCGGGGAACACCATCGTGCCGATGACGGCGATCGGCACGCGCAGCGTCTCGATCACGAGCATGCGCACGTGCATCGCATACAGCGGAAGCATCGGCACTGTGCGCGGCGCGACGGCAGAGATGTCGGGGGTCGTGACGGTCATGCGGCGCTCCGATCGGTCAGCGTGAGGGCGAGGAAGGCTTCTTCGAGGGATGCCCCGCGCACGGTGAGGCCCGAGAACGGCACCTCGGCGCGCACGAGCGACCGCACGAACGCGTCCGCGTCATCGACGGTGAGGCGCAGCCGCTCGCCGGCCATCTCATCCCGCACGACGCCCGGCAGGGCGCGCACGGCATCGGGTGCGCCGGTCGCCAGCTCGACGACGGCCGAGTCGACACGGTCGCGCACGGCAGCGAGCGAGTCGTCGGCGAGCACGACCCCGTTGTCGATGACGATCACGCGCTCGGCGAGCGCCTCAATCTCCTCCAGGTAATGGCTGGTGACGACGATCGTCGTGCCGGCAGCATGATGGCGACGGATGCCGTGCCAGAGCGCGTGCCGCGCATCGACGTCGAGCCCCGTCGTCGGCTCATCGAGCAGCACGAGCCGCGGGCGCCCGACGAAGGCGAGAGCGACGGCGATGCGGCGCTTCTGCCCGCCCGAGAGAGCTCCGCACGGGCGGCGCAGCAGGTCGGCGAATCCGAACTCGTCGGCGAGAGCATCCGTCGGCACGCGGTCAGGGAAGTGCGCGGCGACCAGGTCGACGACCTCCGAGACCCGAAGCGTGTCGGGCAGGGCCGTCTCCTGAGGCGTGCTGCCGAGGCGGGCCCGACGACGCGGGTCGGTGGGGCTACCGCCGAAGAGCTCGACGGTTCCCGATGACGGGCGACGACGGCCCTGCAGCAGGCTCAGCATCGTCGACTTGCCGGCGCCGTTGGGGCCGAGGAGCCCGACGAGCTCACCGCCGCCGATCGACAGGGTGACATCGTCGAGCGCGACGGTTTCACCGAATCGGCGGGTCGCGTTCTCGAGGCGCGCGAAGGTCGTATGCGCAGTGGCGGTCATGGCTTCTCTCCCAAGAGGTGTCGAAGGGTCTCGGTGTAGTCCTCGAAGGCGCGGCGGCCGCGCCGGGTGAGGCTGACGAACGTGGTCGGCGTGCGGCCCTGGTGGGTCTTCTCGACGACGACGTACTCGGCGTCTTCGAGCTTGCGCAGGTGCGTCGAGAGGTTGCCGGCCGTCATGTCGAGCAGCTCCTGCAGCCGCGGGAAGGTGATGCGGTCGCCCTCCTCGAGACTCGCGAGCGTTGCGGAGATGCGCAGCCGGGCGGCAGCGTGGATGACCGGGTCAAGTTCGGCCATCACCGACTCCGGCGCAGATTCAGCTGCATGACGAGGCCGGCGACGAGGAACGAGCCGCCGCCGAGCACGGCCATGACGAGGTTGTTGGTCGGGGCGCCGAAGAAGGGGGCGACCGTTCCGGCGACGATGATGACGGCACCGAGCACGAGTTGGTCGATCGATCGCCACAGAGCTGCACCCATGAGGTACATCACGCCGGCGACGAGGGCGTAGATGGCGGGGAAGTAGAGACTCTGCAGGGTTCGATCCATGCCGTTGAGTGCGAGGGCGACCCCGATGAGGTAGGCCCCGAGCGAGACGACCGGCCAGGCGATGCCGTAGACCGCTCCCGAGAAGTTCGAGGGGCCGCGCACGCCGCGGTTGAGGCGCATGCCGATCACGGCAGAGACGATGATCGACCCGAGAAGCAGGATGCCGAATGTCGTCGCGGCAACTCCCAGCGGGAGCTGGAACCACGGATTGCCGCCGTCGTAGCCCGACCACAGGGCGAGGAAGCCGACCGTCCAGGCAACGCCCCACACCCCGAGGATCCACGGGATGCCGCTGAGTTGGTCGCGCTCGAGCGCGCTCTGCTGCTGGCGGATGAGCGCGAGAGCCTCGTCGGCGCTCGGCGGCGCCTCGTCGAGGTCGGGATCGGCGTGCTGGTCGGTCATGAGTACTTTGTAACGCAAACCAGTTTGCGTGTCAAGAAGGTTTGCGGACGGCGCACCGGAAGCGGCGCCGCTCTAGACTGGAGGGCTGATGACTGCCGACGCCGATCACCCTGAGCCCCGCATCCCGGGCCTGGTGATCGCCTACCCGGAAGACCTGCCGGTCAGCCAGCGGCGCGACGACATCGCAGCCGCAATCCGCGACAACCAGGTCGTCATCGTTGCGGGTGAGACCGGGTCGGGCAAGACGACGCAGTTGCCGAAGATCCTGCTCGAGCTGGGCCGAGAGAGCATCGCCCACACGCAGCCGCGCCGCATCGCCGCGCGCACGATCGCCGAGCGCGTCGCCGACGAGCTCGGCTCCGAGCTCGGCGGGCTCGTCGGCTACAAGGTGCGCTTCACCGACCAGGTGGGCAAGAACACGCGCGTCACGCTCATGACCGACGGCATCCTGCTCGCCGCACTCCGCGGCGACCGCGAGCTGCGGGCCTACGACGCCATCATCATCGACGAGGCCCACGAGCGCAGCCTCACCATCGACTTCCTGCTCGGATACCTCAAGCAGCTGCTCCCCCGCCGCCCGGAGCTCAAACTCATCATCACCTCCGCCACGATCGACCCCGAGAGCTTCGCCAAGCACTTCGCCGATGCGCAGGGCACCCCCGCGCCGATCATCGAGGTGAGCGGGCGAACGTTCCCGGTCGAGATCCGCTACCGGCCGCTGGTGCCGGACGGCGCCGACACCGACAACCTCACAGACCCCGACGATGACGAAGCCGACGGCCCCAGCACCCCCGGCGAGGCCATCGACATGATCGAGGGCGTCATCGCCGCGGTCGACGAGCTCGGCCGCGAGGGCGACGGCGATGTGCTGGTGTTCTTCAGCGGCGAGAACGAGATTCGTGACGCGGCGGATGCCCTCACCGGGCACCTCGCCCGCCAGGGGCCGCGCGGCGCGGGCACCGAGGTGCTTCCGCTGTACGGCCGGCTGAGTGCGGCCGAGCAGCACCGGGTTTTCGAGCGGGCGCCCGCGGGCATCCGTCGCCGCATCATTCTGGCGACCAACGTCGCCGAGACGAGCCTCACGGTGCCGGGCATCCGCTACGTGGTCGACACCGGAACGGCGCGCATCAGCCGCTATAGCGCGCGCTCGAAGGTGCAGCGGCTGCCGATCGAGCCGATCTCGCAGGCGAGCGCCAACCAGCGGTCGGGCCGCTCGGGGCGCACGAGCGACGGCATCGCCATCCGCCTCTACAGCGAGCTCGATTACACGAAGCGGCCGGAGTACACCGACCCCGAGATCCTGCGCACCAACCTCGCGGCCGTCATCCTGCAGATGATCTCGCTCGGGCTCGGCGACATCGAGCAGTTCCCCTTCCTGCAGCCGCCCGATAAGCGCGGCATCGCCGACGGGCTCGACCTGCTGCTGGAACTCGGCGCGGTGGACAAGAAAGACGGCGCCCACCGCATCACGCGCGTCGGTCGCGAGATCGCGCAGCTGCCGCTCGACCCGCGCTACGCGCGCATGGTCGTCGAGGCTCAGAAGCTCGGGGTGGCGCGAGAGATCATTGCGATCGTCGCGGGGCTGAGCATCCAAGACCCGCGCGAACGGCCGGTCGAGAAGCGCGAGCGCGCCGATCAGCTGCACAACCGGTTCCGCGACCCGACGAGCGACTTCATCACGCTGCTCAATCTCTGGAACCACCTGCAGCGGCGGCAGCGCGAGCTCAGCGGCAACCAGTTCCGCAAGGAGGTGCGCAGCGAGTTCCTCAACTACCTGCGCATTCGCGAGTGGGCCGATGTCGAACGACAGATCAGGAGACAGACCAAGGGTGTCGGCAAACATCCCGCCGACGGCGAGAGCGGCGCCGACGCCACCGCGATTCACAAGGCCATCCTCAGCGGCCTGCTCTCCCACATCGGCCTGAAAGACACCGCGAAGCGCGACTACCTCGGTGCGCGCCAGCGCCGCTTCGTGCTCTATCCGGGCTCGGGGCTCGCGAAGAAGCAGCCCGACGCCGTCATGGCCGCCGAGCTCGTCGAGACGAGTCGGCTGTTCGCGCGCACCGTCGCCGTCATCGACCCGGCGTGGGCCGAGCCCCTCGCGGGCGAGCTCGCCAAGCGCTCGTTCAGCGAGCCGCGGTGGGAGAAGCGCCAGGGCGCCGCGGTCGTCGACGAAAAGGTGACGCTGTTCGGGGTGCCGATCATCCCGCGCCGGCGCGCGCAGCTGAGCCGCATCGATCCGGCGCTGGCGCGCGAGCTGTTCATCCGCCACGCGCTCGTCGAAGGCGAGTGGGATACCTCCCGACTCGACAAGCGCCTCACCGCCTTCCTGCGCGACAACGCGCGCGTGCGCCGCGAGCTCGAGCAGCTCGAAGAGCGCAGCCGGCGCCGCGACATCCTGCTCGACGACGAGAAGATCGTCGAGTTCTTCGAGACACGTATCCCCGCTGACGTCACCGACGTGCGCCGCTTCGAGCGGTGGTGGCGGGATGCCCTGCGGGAGCATCCCGAAACGCTGACCCTCACCCGCGACGACCTCGTCGAGGCCGAGCAGCTGCCGGCAGACGACGGTTCGTACCCGACGCGGCTCACGCTCGGCGATCAGACGCTCAGTGTCGGATACCGATTCGAGCCCGGTGCCGCCGACGACGGCGTCACCGTCACCGTGCCGCTGCCGCTGCTGCCCCGGCTCGACACGGCGGGGTTCGACTGGCTCGTTCCGGGTCTGCGGCTCGAGCTCGTGACCGCGCTGCTCAAGACGCTGCCGAAGGCGATCCGCCGCAACGTCGTGCCCGCGGCCGACTGGGCCGCTCGACTCTTGGCGGCCGTGCCGCCCGGAGCTGACCTGCGCGAGCAGTCGATCACCGAGTTTCTCGCCACCGAGATCCGCCGCCAGACCTTCACGCCCGTCGACCCCGACGACTTCGATCTCGACCGCCTGCCCCCGCACTTGCGCATGGGCTACGCCGTCGTCGACGAGCGCGGCAGCAAGCTCGCGCGCGGCACCGACCTCACCGCTCTGCAGCAGAAGCTGCGCGAGCGCACGCGCGACTCGGTCGCTCGCGTGGCCACGGCCGCCGCGAAGAGCCCGATCGAGCGCGGCGGCATCACGGCGTGGGACGACACCATCGGCACGGGGTCGGGCGGCGACGGCGGTGCCGGCGGCACCCTGCCCCGGCAGCTCGACATGCGCCGCGGCGAGACCACGATCCGCGCCTACCCCGCGCTCGTCGACGAGGGCGGCTCGGTGGCGATCCGACTGCAGACCTCGGTCGCCGACCAGGTCGCCGCCCACCGTGCGGGGGTTCGCCGGCTCGTGCAGCTGGGGGTTCCGTCACCGCTCGCGTACATCCAGGAGCACCTGACGAGTGCCGAGAAGCTCAGCCTCGGGGCGTCGCCCTACCGCTCGACGGCCGCGCTCATCGACGATGCGCTGCGGGCCGTGATCGACGCCGAACTCTCTGATGCTCGGGATGCCCTCCCCTGGTCGCGCGAGCAGTTCGAGTCCCTCCGTGACCGCGTCAACGCCGGCCTGCCCGACCGCCTGTTCGGCATCGTGGCGACGGCGGCGGCCGTGCTGGCGGCGGCGCGCGAGGTCGACGTGCTCATCGGTCGCAGCTCGAGTCTGCAGTTGATGGCGCCGCTTGCCGACGCGCGCGAGCAGCTCAACGCCCTCGTGCACGACGGATTCATCGGACGCACGGGCCTCGCCCGCCTCCCCCGGCTGGTGATCTACCTCCGCGGCATCATCCACCGCGTCGAGCGCCTCGCCGACAACCTCGGCCGCGACCGCGCCTGGATGCTCGAGGTGCAGCAGGCCGCCGAGCTCTACACCGCGGCGGGTGGCACGCTCCCCCTCGCGGTCGACCCCGAGCCGCGCATCCGCGAGGCCCGCTGGATGCTCGAAGAGCTGCGCCTCTCGCTCTTCGCGCAGCCGCTCGGCGCGCAGGGCCCGATCTCGGTGCAGCGCATCCGCAAGCAGCTCGCGAGTTGGTGAGGATGAGGACCTAGATTTCCAGCCAGTTGTCGTCACCCGATGGGTGGGTATAGGTCAGGGGCATCATGAGGGCACTGGGCGTACGCCTCATCGAGCAACGAGCTCCCAGCCGTAACTTGTTCGAGGAGATCGCTGTAGGGATCCCAGATCTCGGTCTCGGCGTAGTACGCCTCCAGCCATGTCGTGAGGCTGGGCGGGTCAGAAACCGCGATGCCGAGACCCTCTACGCAGGGCGCCACGGTATTCACGAGGTGCTGGTACTGCGCCTCTGCACGAACTCTCGGCAACGGAATCTGAGTCCGTGGATCGATCGGATATGCCATCTCACACTCGAACGCCGCTCGATTGAGAAACTCACCCTGCTCCTCGGGGACGCTGGGATAGAGCACTCCGCCTTGTGCGTCCGCCGTCGCGTTGACGCCCAGGTTCTGAAGGCACGCAATCTGAGTCCCCGCCCACCCAAAGGCGAAGTCTGCTCGGAAACGTGCACAGGAGTGTCGCGCAATGAAAACTCCGTTACGATTCCGGTGAGGTCCCAAGAACTTCTCATTTCTTGACTCCGTTCCTGAGACCGATCGAGACAGAGCGAGGCAAGGAAGCAAGATGAGCAAGCTGAAGCCAAGAGGTCCTTGGAGAACATCGGCACTGGTGGCGGCATCTGTTCTTGCCACTTCTATTCTCGCCTCATGTGCGACACCGGGGGAACACCTCTCTGCGGTGACCGACCGGGCCGAGGGCACCGAAGTCATGCAGGAAACGCTTGATCAAGCTTGGCGAGAAGTCGTTGCAGTCGATCCAGGTGCGGTCCGCCCAGACGTTGAGTTGATTCGCCTGGTAAGCCTCGACGAATGGGCACCGACCACAGCTTCTTGTCTTGCAGATGAAGGATTCAAGGACGTCACAATTGATGCGAGTGGACAAGGGGTCCTAGTAGGGGACCTCGCCGAAGCTCAGAGATCCGCCTACCAGTTGGCGCTCTACGTCTGCGCTGCGCGCTACCCACTCGACCCGAAGTACAACGAGCCGCTTGACGAAGCGCAGATGAAAAAACTGTACGAGTACTACGTCAACGAGCTCTCGACCTGTTTGCGTGAACTTGGGTATGAACCATCCCCCGCTCCGTCATTACAGGGCTTTATTGACAGTTACGCATCTGACCCATGGCTCCCATGGGTTGAAGCCTCCCTGCTCGCGGCTCCTTCAGGACCAAATGCGACTGCAGAGTTGGAAACCCGGTGCCCGCAACTTCCTCCGGACCTTTGGTAGAACTTCAGACCCAGAACCGATTTCGACGCCCCCCCATTATTCATGCGCATAGCAGGTGCTCTCTTTCGCGCGATCGGATCGCCAAGAAGATCGTGATCGTCCAGAAGACTTCCCCAGCGCCAGAGTGAAACTCCCGTGGCGTGACCTTTGAACCCTTCCACTGGGTCGTGAAAAACCCGTCATTGCGATGTGGAAGATTTCTCGATACTTTGAGCCCGCATCTCAACACCTAAGGAGGATTCAAATGATTCGAAATGGGACCTTGAAGTTCACGGCGGCAGCCTTGATCGTCGTCGGACTATCAGCGGGGGCAACTGCGGCCCATGCAGCGACTTCAAACTTCGGAGCGAAGAGTTGCTCGGGGAGCTCGAGAATCTACATCACGACCTCTACGACAGGAGCCACGTCCCACACTGTCTGGACTAGTAGCAGCAACAACACTGGTCAATCATGGGCGGGCACGTCCGTCTACCAGGGTCGAACCCACTTCTCGACCAAGACGATTTCCAACGCAAACTACGCCACCTATACGCTCATTCGAGCGGGCGCGGCGGGCTGCTACGTCGACCTGTAGCGAAGTACCGGAGTGCTCCGCTCGAGTGGAGGAGTTCCTCTTTCGTCTCAACGAGACAACGTGGCGGCCGGCTGAGACATGGTAGTTCTTCAGTGCGGTCGGTCGCCGCCGGATTGTGGAGCGGCTGCTCTCAACACTGGCACAACCCACTTGTCTGCATCGGTACCGTGCGAAAGTTCGCTGCGGGTGCCCGGCGCGCTACCAGGAGCATTGCCCAGATGGCCGCCGCCCCTTAATCGGGTTATCTGGTGTCATGTCCGTGCCACTCCGTACCACATGGTCATTTGCACCGGACTGTTGAAGATCAGTGGGCGCCTTTGACCGGACCCACGCTTCTGCCGTCCGAGAGCGAGTGCTGCGCTGACGGGAATGTGATGCGTTACTGGCTGGTGTTCGAAGTTGAAGGCGCGCGGTCGCCGGTACCGGAGTGGCATCGTGCTCTGTTATCGCAGACCTCGATGTGGTCGAAGAGCGCGTGAGCGAACGCCAGTTACTGTACAGGCGTTGGCGGTCGAACTGTCCACGCCGCTCGAAGAGTGGGCATAACGATCTCAGCAAAGGACAGTTGCCCGATGGCGTTCATGGCGCGCGACCCGATCACATTCAGACATGCCCTGTTTTGGCGTCAAGCCAGTGGACGGCGCTGATCGTGATGTACAACGGCCTATACATTCAAGCCAGCACGGCCCTGCAGGAAAGGGGGCAAGGTCGACGATGGCAAATGTGTCTGGTCCAACGCGCCCTCTTCTTCTGAGGAGCCAATAGTCTGACGAACAGTCGAAAAGGATGCACATGAGCGAGAGCGAGCATGAACCTCAGCGGCGGGCCGTTGCCCTTGCGATTGGGTTGAGCGTACTGGTCGCGGGCGCGGCGATCGGCTGGGCATCCGCAACGGTTCTTACACCGCCGCAAGACGTGCTCGCCTCGACCGCGTTCACGACCGCCGAGGTCGTCACGGGTGAGGTCGGGTCGAGCATCATGCTCAACACCGTTGCAGAGTGGACGCCGGCGCCGGTCGGCTCAAACCTGGCGGGCGGCACCGTCACGACCGTCGACATCGCCGCGGGCGCCGAAGTCACTCCCGGCACGACGCTGTACTCGGTGAATCTGCGGCCAGTCGTTGTGGCACAGGGCGCGATTCCCGCGTTTCGTGCGCTGACTAGTGGCGACACCGGGCAGGACGTCGCACAGCTGCAGGCGATGCTGACAGCACTGGGCCACTACAGCGGTACCGTCGATGGCCAGTTCCGGTGGTCAACGACCGTAGCGGTGCGGTCGTGGCAGAAGTCACTCGGCCTCCCGCAAGACGGCGTTGTGCAGGCCGGCGACATCGTCTACGTGCCGACGCTGCCCACGCGCGTCGCACTCGACACCGAGCTCGTGTCGCGCGGCGCCTCACTCAGCGGAGGCGAGGCCGTCGTGCAAGGCCTCGGCGCATCGCCCTCATTCTTTGTGCCGGTGACCGACGCGCAGGCGTCGCTCATGCCCACGGGAACCCGCGTCGAGATCACGAGCCCCGAAGGTTCGGCCTGGGAGGGCTTCGTTATCGACCGGGTCACCGATGAGAACAACGGCATCCGCGTGCTGCTCTCCGGCGCCGACGGAGCCGCGGTCTGTGCGGACGAGTGCGCGCAGGTGCCCGTGACCGGTCAGTCGTTCTTGACCTCGCGCATCGTCATCGTCGAAAGCGTCACCGGCCTCACCGTGCCAAGCGCGGCCCTGCTGTCAAGGGCCGACGGCTCGATCGTCGTTATCGACAGCGAGGGCATCCAGTACCCCGTGACCGTGGTCACGAGCGCCCGCGGCCTCTCGATCATCGAGGGCGTAGACGCCGGCACTCGCGTTCGCGTTCCCGCCACCGAGGGCTGAGCGTGATCGAGGCGCGCGGCATCACGTTCGGCTACGACCGCGACGCGCCCATCCTCAGCGACTGGTCAGCACGCTTCGACGCCGGCGAAGTGGTCGCCGTCACCGGCCCCTCCGGCCGCGGCAAATCGACCCTGCTCTACCTGCTCGGCCTCATGCTCAAACCCGGCGACGGCGAGGTGCTCATCGAAGGCGACAGCGTCGCCGGCCTCGGCGACGCGCGACGGGCGCACCTGCGCGCCTCCCTGTTCGGCTTCGTGTTTCAGGATGCTGCGCTCGACCCCACCCGCACCGTCATCGACAACGTGCTCGAGACCGCCCTGTATCGGGGCGAACCGCGCGCCGATGCCCAGGGCCGCGCCCGCGAGCTGATGGCGCAGTTCGGCGTGGAGTTGCGCGCGAACGCCAAACCCGGGCAGGTATCCGGTGGTCAGGCTCAGCGCATCGCGCTGTGCCGGGCGCTGCTGAACGATCCGCGCATCCTGCTCGCCGACGAACCCACCGGCAACCTCGACCCGGCCTCGGCCGATATCGTCGTCGACGCCTTCCACGCCCAAGCGCTCTCGGGCGCCACTGTCATTGTCGTCACCCACGACCCGGCACTCGTCGCCCGCTGCGACCGGAGGATCGAACTGTGACCGGCCGGCTGCGCACACCGCGGTGGATGGCCGTGGTTCGCGAAGCCCTCGCGACCTCGTGGGCGCAACCCGTCGCCTCGGTGGTTACGATCATCATGGTCGCGGGCATGTGCGCGACCGTCTTGCTCACCACCGGGCGCACGGTGGGTGCCGAGCAAGCGGTCATCAATTCAATCGACTCCGCCGGCACCCGCTCGATCATCGTGCGCGCTGAACCCGCCTCGGGTCTCGACGCCACCGTTCTCGACCGCCTCGCGAGCCTCGACGGCATCGAATGGGCAGGAGCATTCGGCGCCGCAAGCGACGTGCAGAACGCCGCGTTCGACGACGCCACCCGCGTGCCCGTGCGCACCGTATGGGCTGCTGATCTCACCGCGCTCGGCATACCGGCGACCTCGGCGATCGAGAATCGGTCAGCCTGGGCATCCGCCACCGCTCTCGACGCGCTCGGGATGCCCGACGCGGTCGGCGGAGTCACGGCGATCAGCGGGGGAGAGTACGCGATCATGGGGCGCTTGGAGGTGCCTGACTACCTGCAGTTTCTCGAGCCGCTCGTCATGATCCCGCAAACGCCGGAGACTCCGGGCGCGGTGAGCGTGCTCGTCGTCATCGCCGAGCGCCCGGACCTCGTCGCGCCCGTCTCACGGGCCGTGCAGTCCGTGCTCGCCGTCGACGACATCACGACCGTCACGATCTCGACGAGCGAGAGCCTCGCGACCTTGCGCGGACTCATCGAGGGGCAGCTCGGCAGCTTCGGCCGCAACCTTGTCATCATCATCTTCGCGCTCACCGCGTTGCTCGTCGCCGCGATCCTCTACGGCCTCGTGATGCTGCGCCGCAAAGATTTCGGACGCCGCCGCGCCCTCGGCGCATCCCAAAGCCTCATCGTCGGGCTCTTGCTCACGCAAGTGGCATTTCTCAGCGCCATCGGAGCGATCATCGGATGCGCGGCAGCCGCCATCGGCCTCGCCGCGACCGGCGACCCCCTGCCCGGGCTCGACTTCTTCGCGGCGGTCGCCCTGCTCGCCGTCGCCGTCGGGGCGATCGCTGCCGTCATTCCGGCGTTGGCTGCGGCTCGACGTGACCCTCTGGCCGAGCTCAGGGTGGCTTGAGCGATGGAGCTTCCCGTCAACACCACTCAACGGTCGACTCGCCTGCGTAATCAACCTGACTTAGGCCCGCCCCGGGCGTTCGTCTTAGTGTTCATGGCATTTTCACTTGCCGGTTGCGGCCTTCTGCTCGACGGGAAGCAAGAGGTGGAAACGATGTCGTCGCCAGCTGCTTCGAACGCGCCCTGGTCGGAGTACGCGGTGAACATGGCCAACTGCATGCAGCAAAAAGGCTGGAACGCCATTGCCAATCCCGACAACAGTTACAGTCAGGACGAGATCCCTGAAGGTCAATATGAACTCTTGGCGGAAGACGAGCAAGAATGCCTCGTTAGATTCGGGTACGACGAGCCGCCCGAATACACCGATGAAACGCTCGCCGATCTCTACGACAAGGAACTCGAGACCCGGGCCTGCCTTGAGGGGTTTGGCTTTGTCGACCCAGCTCCTCCTCCCTCGCTCGAGGTCTACATCGACACTTTTCGGACGGAGAGTACGTGGTCGGCATATCGGCTCGTGGTCGAAGGATCGGTCGGTACACCCGACAACTGGTACGAACTGAACGCTGCATGTCCACAGCCAACGCCGTGACCGGCGATCGGACCTGCTGTACAGCGAGAACTTCGCCAGTTTGCCGGCTTGATTCTTACCTCCATCCTGAACTCGATCTCACAGGATTCGTGAGCGGGGTGGATGGAGTCTCTCGGTCATCCGATCAGGCCGAGGTAGTGCAAACCCGGGGTTCCTTGCACTTGAAAACAGCCGCTCACAGAGGCCGTGTCGGACGGAGTAGTACCCGATCTCTTGGCGACATCACCTCGATGGCTGCGACCCACGCAGACCGGGCGCGCCTTGCGGACACACTCGATTCAGTCGGGTCCACTCTTCTTGACCAGGGTTTTCCACTGCCAAGTAGGGCGTCCAAGAGTCGACTGTCAACAACGAGTCCTTGAAGGCCTGGCGAGACGGGGGCTCGGTTACCTCGAAGCCCTCCCGCTCTAGGCACGGGTTGAGAACGTTCACGAAGTAGTCGTAGACGTAGTCCAACTCTGCGTCGGTCAGGGGTTGCGTCAAGGACGGGTCGACCGGGTACTTGGCATCACAGACGTAGCCAGCGATTGCCATGGAGAGTTCCTGGCCCACCACGCCTTGACTCTCGTATCCGCCTTGGCCGTCGTTGCTGACCTTTGCGTCGACCCCTTGCTCGACTAAGCACGCGACGATCACCTCGGCCCATTCCGCTTGATCGATGAACCGCACAAGATCAACGTCGGGGCGCTCAGCATCGGGAAACTCCGATTCAACTCGCTGCCACGATTGGTCGAGAAACTCGGCGTACGCCGCATCCATTTCCTGCTCCGACAACTGCGGAGGGGGCGGCGGGCCAGGTTCGGCTCCAGTGCACCCGCCGACACCGACAATGACGGCGACTGCAACGGTGAGCGAAGCCATCGCGCGAGTGGACCGGTTCGTCATGAGGGCATCGTACCTGCGCAAAGTGGCCTTCAGGAGGAAATGTCACGATACGGCGACCGCGTCAGGGAAAGTCGCCGCTTACCGCGTTCAACGCGGCCGCTTTCACCACGCTGATCAGCCGACTGGAGATGCGACCGGCATCCCGAGCGCCGACGCCGCGGCCAGCAGGCGGTCGTCGTAGGCAACAAAGGCGGTCAGCTCTTCGCGAAGCTCCAGGGCGCTGGCGAGGTGAATGGCGTCGAGACTGCGCAGTGATGGCGGCGACAGCCGCGCTGCCGTGTCGAGAACCTGGGTGTCGATGGCCAGCAGGCTGGGCTGCGCGAGCAGGTCGAGCGCCCGTGGCACGACGGAGGGGTCAACGCGAAAGAGGGCCCGCACCAGCTCGGTTCGCACCAGTGCACTCGAAGCCCAGTCGTGGTCACTCAGGTACGCCCGAAGTGCCAACGACTCCTTCTCGTCGATCAGAAGCTTCACCGCGGCAGATGTATCGAGATACAGCACCTAGAGCCGCTCTTCGCGTTGTCCATCGAGAAGGTCAGCGATCGAGGGCCCGCTGTACTCGGGGTCGATCGGGGTAGGAGGATTCGCGGCGAGCCACGCTGCGAAGTCGCCGCGAGTCGGCGTCATCCGCCCCTCGTCGATCAGTTCCTGCACGCGCGATCTCTCTGCCGTCGGCATCGGCCCGATTATCGCGACCGGCACCCCGTGCTCGGTCACCTCAATCGACTCGCCTTGCTTCACGCGATCAAGGTACTTGCTCGCGTTCTGCCGCAGCTCGCGCACCCCAATCCGGTCCATGTGCTACACGGTAGCACTTTGGTGTGGAGGACGCCGCGCGGTGTCCGCGGGTCAGCCGAAGACCCGGCGGCCCGCCACCCAGGTGCCGACGTTTCGGGTGCCGTGGATGCTTGACGCAGTCCCCGCGAAGGGGTCGCGGTCGGTCGCGGCCAGGTCGGCGACCGCCCCGACCGTGATGACTCCCGTCACCGTGGCGTCACCCGGCCCGCGCCCATTGACGAACGCCGACCCGGCCGTGTAGGCGTCGAGCGCCTCGGCGAGCGTGAGCTCCTCGTGCGCGAGCAGCGGCTCGGGGTCGTGCTCGGGGTCGTCGGCGGGCAAGGTGCGGTTGACCGCCACGTGGATGGCCTGCCAGGGGTCGGGGGTCGAGACGGGCCAGTCGCTGCCGGCGCACAGGCGCGGGCGAGCATCCGACCCTACTGCGCGCAGGATGCTCGCGAAGGGGTACTGCGTCGCCGCGCGCTCGGGGCCGACGAGCGGCACCGTGAGGTCGCGCATCTGCGGCTCGTTGCACGCCCAGAGCGCCTGCATGTTGGCGGTCACGCCGAGCGCGGCGAAGCGGGCCACGTCGTCGGGGTGCACGAACTGCAGGTGCGCGAGATGGTGGCGGCGGGCATCCGTCGGCGGGCGCGACGCCCAGTCGTTCGCCGCCGCGGCGGCCTCGAACGCGTCGAGCGCGTCGCGCACCGCGCGGTCGCCGATCACGTGCACGTGGGCGCTGAAGCCGGCGGCGTCGAGCGCCATGATCGCGTCGACGAGCGCCTGCCCGCCGACGAACGCAATGCCGGTCGGATGCTCGCTCTCGCCCGCCGCCCCGAGGTACGGCTCGAGCATCGCCGCCGTGCCGTTCTCGACGACCCCGTCGGCCATGATCTTCACGGCACTGAGCCTGAAGCGGGAGGCGAGCCCCAGTTCGGCCGAGTGCGCCTCGCGGCGTGCGACGAGCTCGGGCACCTGCCCGACTCCGCGAGCGCGATCCCACCACAGGGCGCCGACGACGTCGACCGTCAAGCGCCCCTCGGCGAGGGCGCGGCGGTACACCAACGCGGTGTCCGAAGCACCGAAGTAGTCGCCGACGATCGCGTCCTGCCACCCGGTGATGCCGAACGAGTGCGCGTAGCGTTGCGCCTCGAGCAGGGCGGCGTACTCGTCGTCGGGCGTCGCGGCGGGGGCGACCGCGGCGACGAGCCCGGCGGCACCCTCGTGGAGCGTGCCCTGCGGGCTGCCGTCGGCCAGCCGCTCGATGCGGCCGTCGGCCGGGTCGGGGGTGTCGGCCGTGATGCCCGCGAGCGCGAGCGCGGCCGAGTTGGCCCAGGCGCCGTGGTGGTCGCGGTTGTAGAGGAAGACGGGGCGGATGGGCTCGATCGCGTCGAGCTCGGTTGCGCTCGGCGTGCCGCCCGGGAAGGCGCTCATCGCCCAGCCGCCGCCTGTGATCCAGGCGCGAGAGGCGTCGCAGCCGCGGGGAGGGTTCAGCTGCGCATACGAGACGATGAGCCGGGCGTAGTCCTCGGCCGACGAGCCCGCGCTGAGGTCGCAGCCGAGCCGCTCGAGGCCGCCCTGGATGGGGTGGATGTGCGCGTCGACGAAACCGGCGTGGAGCATCCCGCCCGCCAGATCGACCACCTCGGTCTCGGGGCCGCGCCAGGCACTGAGGTCGGCATCCACCGCTGCGATGCGGCCGTCGACGACCGCGACTTGCACCGCCTCGGGCGCAGCACTGCGGCCCGGCCCCCGATAGACGACTCCTCCGATGAAGAGCAGATCTGCCGGGTGCACGGGCCGCAGTGGTGGGGGGTGGGAAAGGGCGTTTCCGCCGGGGCTAGGCCGAGGTCTTGGCGTTGACCTCGTACGAGGTGTTCGTCGACTCGAAGAAGTTGACGAGCTGCAGGGTGTCGTTCGCCGTCGCCATCCACTTCGCCGGGTTCGACACGTTGTACTCGGGCTCGAAGCCGAGCTCTTCGAGGCGACGGTCGGCCAGGTACTTGACGTACTGGTTGATGTAGTTGGCGTTGAGACCCAGGATGCCGTTGGGGAGGAGGTCGTGGTTGTACGCCTCTTCCATCTCGACGGCGTCGAGGATCATCTGGCGGATCTCGGCGGCGAACTCCGGCGTCTGCAGGTCGGGGTTCTCTTCCAGCACCGTGAGGATGAGGTTGATGCCGAACTTGAGGTGCAGGCTCTCATCGCGCACGATCCAGTCGACGAGCGAGCCGAAGTTGCGCAGCAGGTTGCGCTGGCGGAACGACAGCGCGACCATGAAGCCCGAGTAGAACCAGATGCCCTCGAGGATCACGTTGTAGGCGACGAGGTTGCGGATGAAGTCTTGCTTGCCCTCGGTCGTCGTGATGTCGAGCGTGTCCTCCGTCATGCGACGGATGAACGTGACCTCGAACTCCTCCTTGCGCGCCATCGACGGCACATCGATGTGGCTGTCGTAGGCCGCGGCGCGGTCGATCGGGAAGGTCTCGAGCACGTACTCGAAGCTCATGCAGTGGTTCGCCTCCTCCCACATCTGCTTCGCGAGGTAGAGGTGCGCCTCGGGAGCCTTGACGTAGGGGTAGACGCCGAACGCGAGCGCCTTGTTGACGAGCAACTCGTTCGGGTTGAAGTACGACATGAGGAACGTGATGGCGTGACGCTCTTCGTCGCTCATCTTCTTGAAGTCGGCGATGTCTTCACCGAGCTGGATCTCGTTGGGGAACCAGGTGTTGGCAACCGCCTGGTCGTAGAGGTCCATGGCCCACTTGTAGGTGACCGGCTTGAGCAGCAGGCCCTCCTGGATTCCGGTTCCGAGGATTCCCATGATGATTTCGCGTCTTTCTGGTGGGTGGTGCGGGATAGAGGAAGGTGGGGTGGATGGCGAGCGCCGCCTACTGGCAGCTCTCGCAGTGCAGCTCGTCCATCGGGTCGATCGGAACCTCGTAGGTGAACGATGTGGTGCTCAGGGTGGTGGTGCTGGTCTGGATTCCGGTGGGAGTCATGGTGCTCACTCCCCCGCCTTCGCGGCGCCACCGAAGCCGAAGCCCTTGCGGGCTGGTGCCGCGCTCGCGGTCTCGGCCGGGGCCGCGGCGACGGCCGAGCCGAAGCCCTTCTTCGGGGCGCTGCTCGCGTCTGCGTTGATGGCCTCGGCCTTGTTGACCTTGACGGTCGACTGCTCGGCGGTGTGGCGCGGCTTCATGTGCAGGTAGTAGGTCGTCTTCACGCCCTTCTTCCATGCGGCGCTGTAGATGTCGATCATCTCGTCGACGTCGCGCGTCTCGAGGTACATGTTGCGGCTGATGGCCTGGTCGATCCACTTCTGGGCGCGGGCCGCGACCTCGAGGAAGGCGTAGGGCGAGAGCTGGAAGCTCGTCTTGTACGCCGCCTTGATGTCGTCGGGGATCGCCGAGATGCCCTGGATGTCGCCCTGGCTGCGCAGGATGTCTTCCCGCACGCGCTCCCACAGCCCGTGCGCCTGCAGCGCGTTCACGAGGTTGCGGTTGACCTCGAGGAACTTGCCCGAGCTCGTCGAGCGGCTGAAGATCTGCGAGAACTGCGGGTCGAGACCCGGCGTGGTTCCGGCGACGAGACCGATGGATGCCGTGGGCGCGATGGCCATGAGCGTCGCGTTGCGCATGCCGCCCTTGACCTTCTCGCGCAGGGCGTCCCAGTCGAGGCGCGTGGTGCGGTTGACCTGCACCTCGACACCGCGGTCGGCCTCGGTGAGGTCGATGGTGTCGAGCGGCACGAGGCCCTGCGACCAGCGGCTGCCGGCGAAGTTGGCGTACGCGCCGCGCTCCTTCGCCAGGTCGGCCGACTCGTCGATGGCCGCGTACGAGACGTGCTCCATGATCTCGTCGATGAGGTCGAACGCCTCCTCCGAGTCGTACGAGAAGCCGAGGCGCTCGACGACGTCGGTGAAGCCCATGACGCCGAGGCCGATGGCTCGGTTGTTCTGGTTGGCGTGGTCGGCCTCGTCGACGCTCGAGACGGTGATGTCGATGAGGTTGTCGAGCTGGCGCACGGCGAGGCGCGCGCTCTCGTCGATCTTCGCCCAGTCGAGCGCGCCGCGGCCGTCGGCCCCGACGACGAAGTGCTGAGACAGGTTGATCGAGGCCAGGTTGCAGACCGAGATGTTGTCGCGGTCTTGCGGCAGGCAGATCTCGGTGCAGAGGTTCGAGAGGTGGATCGTGCCGGTGTTGTTGTTGATGGCCCGGTTGTTGATCGTGTCTTTCCACGTCAGCCACGGGTGGCTCGTCGACTGCAGCGAGATGAGGATCTGCTTGAACTGCTCGCGCGCGCCGATCTTCTTGAACATGTTGAGCTCGCCGCGCTCGGCCATGGCGATGTACTCGGCGTAGCGCTTCGAGAACTCCTTGCCGTACAGCTCGTTGAGGTCGGCGACCTCGAGCGGGTCGAAGAGGTACCAGTCCTCATCGTTCTGCACGCGCTTCATGAACTCGTCGCTGATCCACACGGCGGTGTTGGCCGTGCGGGTGCGGCGGTAGGGGTCGCCCGAGTTCTGACGCAGGTCGAGGAACTCGGGGAAGTCCATGTGCCAGTTCTCCATGTAGAAGCACAGGGCGCCGAACTTCTTGCCGCCGCGGCTGACCGCGCGCAGCACCGAGTCGATCGTGTGCATGAAGGGGATCGGCCCGGTGGAGGTCGTGTTGTTCGAGCGGATGGGCGAGCCCTGGGCACGCAGCTTGGTGACCGCGAGGCCGATGCCGCCCGTGCCCTTCGTGAGCCACATGACGTCGCGCACGCTCTTCGCGATGTGCTCGATGTCATCCTGCATCTCCATCACGAAGCAGTTCGAGAGCTGGGGGTAGCTCGTGCCCGCGTTGACGAGCGTCGAGCCCGCCGCGAGGTACTCGAGCTTCGACATCTTGGCGTAGAAGGCGATCGCGTGCTTGGTGGGCTCGGCCTCGTTGAGCGAGAGGCCCATGGCGACCCGCATCCAGAAGTACTGCGGGGTCTCGAGCGGCTCGCCGTTGCGGGCCTTGATGCCGTAGCGGTTGTTGAGGGTGACGACACCGATGTACTTGAGCAGCTCGTCGTTGCTGGGGTCGAGCACGTCGGCGAGAGCGTCGAGGTCGAAGAGGTCGGGGAACCGCGGGTCGAGCAGCGCCTCGTCGACGCCGCGGTGGATGTACTCCGCGAAGTGCGCGCGGTGCAGCTCGCGCAGCTCGGCGGTGTTCTCGTAGTCGCCGAGCACGCGCTTGTAGATGGTCTTGAGGAGGAGACGGGCGGCAACGACGTCGAACGCCGGGTCGTCTTTCACGTTCTGCAGGGCGACCTGGATGACCGCCTCGTCGAGCTGCTGGGTCGAGATGCCGTCGAAGAGTGTGAGCTCGAGCTCGCTCGCGATCTGCGTCACCCACGCGATCGAGTCGTCGAGACCCTCGGCCGCACGCTCGATCGCCAGGTTGATCTTGTTGGCGTCGTACGCCTCACGGCTTCCATCGCGCTTCACAACGGTGATGCTCACGTGGCCACTCTCCCTCTCGCGCCTCCATCGGCGCCCTGCTCATTGCGGTGCTTTCGCGACCGGTGGTGGTGAATAGAACTGGTCAAAAAAGCCCGGATATCCGGGCCGTTCGCGCTGTTCCCCTCGCGCGGTTCCATCACTATATATGCGGGGTCTGACAAAGTTCACACCCAAGATGTAGTGGGCGTGTCGTCCACAACTGTGCATAAGTCGGGCGACTTATCCCCAGCCTGTGGGCAAGCACCGACACGCCGTGCGCAGCCGCGAGATCGCCGTGAATCGGGAGGTGAGCATCCCCTTCTGCACCCGTCAGACGCCCGTGCGGCACGCCGTAGGCTGGAGACCTTGTGAGTGGATACGTCGACCTTCTGAAGACGCCTGGCGTCGCGCGCATCATCGGCGCACAACTGACCGCGCGCATTCCCTCGGGCATGATCTCGCTCGCCTTCCTCATCCACATCGAGAAGATCTTCGACTCCTACGGCGCCGCGGGGCTCGTGCTCGCCGCGACGAGCGTCGGCCAGGCCATCGCCGGGCCGCTCACCAGCCGCTGGATGGGGCGCTTCGGCATGCGCCCCGTGCTCATCACGACACTCGTCATCTGCAGCACGGGCATCGGCCTCATCGCCTTCGCGCTCATGCCCCTCTGGCTGTTCATGGTCATGGGCTTCATCGTCGGCATCTCGACCCCGCCCATCCAGCCCGCTGTGCGCACGATCTACCCGAAGATGGTCACCGGCAAGCAGCTCACCCCGCTGTTCTCGCTCGACGCCTCGGCGCAAGAGATCATCTGGGTGACCGGCCCCGTCATCACCGTGCTGCTCGCCACCCAGGTGTCGAGCGTTGCAGCCATCGCCGTCGCCGGGCTCTTCCTCGTCGGCGGCGGAATCTGGTTCATCGCGAGCCCCGAGGTCGGCAAGGTGCGCATTCCGCTGAGCCGGCGCCGCATCGGGGTCGTGCTCAAGAACCGCGCGGTGCTGCTCGCCACCGTGTGCGGGTTCCTGCTCATCGGCTCGGCCGCCTCGATCGAGGTCGGCGTCGTCGCGGTGTTCGGCGAGGGTGGCACCGAGGCGGGCATCCTGTTCGGCATCTGGGCCGTCGCCTCGCTCGTCGGCGGCCTGTCGATGGGGCACCTGCCGATCGGACCGTGGGCGCTCGCCCGCCGCTTCGCGATCGTCGTCGTCGGCATGGCGGCCGCGCCGTTCTCGCTCGAGTTCTGGTGGCTCGCGCTCGCGCTCGTCATCGCGGGCATCGGCATCGCCCCCGTGCTCGCCGTCATGTTCGCCATCGTCTCGGCGAGCGTCAAGTTCAGCGAGACCGCCGAAGCCTACGGTTGGCTCGGCACGGGGCAACTGATCGGTGCGGCCCTCGGCTCCGCCATCGCTGGCTTCCTCATCGACGGCATCGGGCCCATCGGCGGGTTCTACGCCGCGCTCGCCTTCGCCGCGGTCGGCATGCTCGTGGCCGTGCTGTTCCGCAGCTGGCACCCCGACCTGCGGGGGCGCGATGCGAGCCCGCTGCCCGACACCGAGCCGGTGCAGGTCGTCAGCTAGCCGCGCAGCGGGCGCAGCGCCTCGGCGTACCGGCCAAGACCGTCGATGAGCTTCGCGAGCGTCGCATCGTTCTTCGCGTCGGGCGCGAACGCGCCGTCGACGAGCTGGCCGTGCGGGTTGTTGATCGCGACGTCGACGGGAACCCGCACGAGGCCGATCGTCGTCAGCACCGCATCGAGGGCGGCGGCACCGCGCAGGCCTCCGGATGCTCCGCCGTAGCTCACGACACCGACGGGCTTGCCCTGCCACTCGTGGGCGAGGAAGTCGAGGGCGTTCTTGAGCGCCGGGCTGTAGCTGTGGTTGTACTCGGGGCTCACGAGCACCACCGCGTCGGCCTGCTCGACGCGGGCGCTCCACGCGATCGTGTGCGGCTTCGTGTAGGCGCGCTTGGCGGGGTGCTCGGGCTCGTCCATGAACGGCAGGTTCAGCTCGACGAGGTCGACGAGGTCGACCTCGTGGCCGGAGGCCGCGACACGGTCGCGCACCCAGTGGGCGACAGGCAGGCCGATGCGGCCGGGGCGGACGGAGCCGATGATGATCATGATGCGGGTCATGCTCAGGGCTAACCGGGGTGCTACGCGTTCGATTCCCGTGCCCAGCCGATTCGCGGGCCGGCCCGGCTCGGCGGGCCGGCGACGGCGCGACTAGGCTCCTGCGCATGAGCACGGTGACGCTGCCCCGCTGGCACTGGGGCGACCCCGAGAGCCCCCGACGCGCGCTTCTCGTGCACGGTCTGGGGTCATCCGCCCAGACCACGTGGCGCCTGAGCGAGAGCCTCGCCGACGCCGGGTGGTCGGCGACGGCCGTCGACCTGCGGGGGCACGGCGACGCGCCGCGGGCATCCCGCTACCGCATCGAGGACATCGCCGGTGATCTGCTCGGCACGCGGCCCGAGGGCGACGGCCCCTGGCAGCTCGTCGTGGGGCACTCGATCGGCGCGGCCGCAGGGGCGCAGGCGGCGGGCACCGACGCCGGCTGGACCGAGCGGCTCGTGCTGCTCGACCCGGCCCTGCAGCTCGACGAGGCGGCGCGCCAGGCCGTGCTGGCCGGGCAGCTCGCCAACTTCGATGCGGCGACCGTCGAGAGCATCGCCGCGCAGTTTCCGCACTGGCACCCGCTCGACATCGAGTTCCGGGTGCGCGCGGTGAAAGCGGCCTCGCGCTTCGCACTCGAGCGCATGGTGCTCGACAACCACGACTGGGATGCGACGGCGTTCGTGCCGCACATCGCCGCCCCGACGCTCGTCATCGCCGCCGACCCCGACAACGGGTCGATGTTCGCGGGCGAGCACGCCGCCGCAGTGCTGGCGCTGAACCCGCTGCTCGAACTGGTCGTCGTGCCGGGCGCCGGCCACAGCGTGCATCGCGACGCGCCCGACGCGACCGTGCGGCACCTGCTCGACTGGCTGCGGGCGGGCGAGACTCCCTAGGCAGAGCCTCGACACGGCCAGGCGAGCTGAGCCGCGTGCGCAGCGGCGCCAGCGGCGCGCGGCGACCGGCTCGCTCCCGGCCCCTTCCACAACTTCGGAGGGGGAACACGCGCTCCCACTCCGAAGTTGTGGAAGGGGCGCGCGGCCGTCAGCGCTTCCAGTAGCCCTTCACGACGGCGCGCTCGACGTCGATGCCCCAGCCCGCGAGGGTTGCGCGCGCGGCGGCGACGAGCGACTGCTCGCCGCACGCGAACACGAACCGCTGGAGCGGATCCACCGCTGACGGCACCGACTCCAGGGCGGCGATCAGGCCCGTGCTGGGAGCCCCGCCCGGTTCCAGGATGCGCACCCTCAGCCCCGCCGGCGGCTCGACCTCGAGCGCCGCCAGGTCGAAGCGGGTCTCGAGCAGCAGGTGCCCGGTGACGTTCGGGCCGAGCATCCGCAGGTAGCGGCGCACGGCCGGCAGCGCGCTGTCGTCGCCCGCGAGCACGACCTCGCCAGGTGCGCCGGACATCACGACCGAACCCTTGGGCCCCATCATGACGGCGGGCGACCCGAGCGGTGCCCGCGCCGCGCACGCGCCGATCACGCCGAGCTCGGAGCCCGGCTCGCCATGAACGAGCACGTCGAGGTCGATCCACCCCTCGTCGACCGAGTGGTCGACCACCGTCTCGGTGCGGGCCTCCCCGATCGGCGCCCCCGAATCGTCGAGGGCGATCGGCCCGCCATCCGGCGACCCCACGACGACGCGCACGTGGTCGCCTCCGCCGGGCGCGACGAACCCGGCGAGCTCGCCGGGCGACGACTCGACGAGCCGCAGGCGCACATAGGCATCACCGCCCGCGACAGCGAGCACCGTGCGCGCGGCGAGCTGCAGCCGCCGCACCGCGGGCGGGAAGGGGTGACGGGCGAGCGAGTACGGCACGGCGGCTCGATTCAGGCGGCGGGCACGACCGGCACGGTGCCGGTCGGCGGGGGTGGGGCATCCCCGTTGTCGATGTCTTCGGGATTCGGAAGCGTCATCAAGAATCGGTAGAAGACCAGGCCGAGCACGGTGATGCCGGCGCCCCCGACGATCCACGGCACCGTGAGGTCGATGAGGGCGAGCGCTCCGCCGATGAGCGAGCCGATCGGCATCGTGCCCCACAGCAGCGTGCGCCACGTGCCGTGCACGCGGCCGAGCAGCCGGCCCGGGATGATCGCCTGGCGGAACGACATCATGAGCACGTTCCAGATGGTCGTTGTCGCGGCGCCGAGCGCGAACAGCACAATCGCGGCGATCGGCACCGGGAACAGCCCCGTCAGCAGCACGAGGATGCCCGCGAGCAGGTTCATCGCCGCCATCACGGGCCCGAGCCCGAAGCGACGCGCCAGCCGCGAGGCGACGACCGAGCCGAGCAGCCCGCCGACGGCGCCGGAGAGCAGGAAGAGCCCGAATCCTGCCTCGGGGATGGCGAGGGTGTCGAGCACGAAGAGCACGAGCGTCGCGCTGGAGGCCGAGAACAGGATCGCGACAGGGATGCTGACGAACCACAGCGTGCGCAGCATCCGGTTGCCCATGATGAAGTGCCAGCCGTCGGCGAGCTGCCGGCGGAACGGCACGACCGGCTCGGTCGACGCCGCATGGAACTGCCGCCCCGAGGCGATCGCCGGCAGCAGCACGGCGAGGAGGGCCGCGAGGCCGAACGCCGCGACGAGCCCACCGATGGGGATGAGCACGGCGACGGCGAAGAGTGCCGAGGTGAGGGGCGCGGCCGCGAAGTTCTGCACGACGAGTTCGGCACCCTCGATGCGCGCGTTGGCCCGTGGCAGCTGCTGCTTCGGCACGACGCTCGGCACGACAGCGCGAATGGCCCCGTCATAGAGCGTCTCGCACACGCCGTAGACGAAGATCACGAGGTAGAGCCACCAGATCGTGAGCGCGTTCATCGCGACGAGCACGAGAAGCACGACGGCGAGCAGTGTGCGCACGCCGGCGGCGAGCGCGAGAGCTCGGCGGCGATCCATGCGGTCGACCAGGATTCCAGCCGGCAGGGCGAAGAACAGCCACGGCAGCATGGCGACGGCGCCGATGCCGGCGATGAGCACGGGGTCGTCGGTGAGTCGCGCGGCGAGCAGCGGGGACGCCGTGCGCGCGATGCCGTCGCCGAGGCTCGAGGCGAGGTTCGCCGTGAAGACGTTGGCGAAGGTGCGGCCGAGCCCCCGACGCGGGGTCGGGCCGGTGGATGCTGCGCCCGGGGTGGTGCCGGAGGTCACGTCGCGCTCGCTACCAGCGCTCGTGCACGGCCGCGCGGAAGCGCCGGTCGTAGAGCTCGACAACGCGGGCGTGGAACTCGGCGCCGAGCTCGTCGACCTCCCCCGCAGCGGCATTGCCCCGCGCCTGCTCGGGCGAGCGGGCGCCGGGGATCACCGTGCTCACGCCGGGCAGCTGGGCGAGCCAGGCGAGCGCGGCCGTGGCTGGCGCGAGACCGTGCTCGGCGGCGAGCGCCGAGAACTCCTGCGCCGCCTCGACACCCGTGGCGTAGTCGACGCCGGCGAAGGTCTCACCCTGGTCGAAGTGCGAGCCGTCGCGGTTGTAGGTGCGGTGGTCGTTCTCGGCGAAGACCGTGTCGGCGGTGTAGCGACCGCTCAGCAGGCCCGAGGCGAGGGGCACGCGCGCGATGATGCCGACGCCCGCGGCGATCGCGGCGGGCAGCACCGCGTCGAGCGGCTTGAGGCGGAAGGCGTTGAGCACGATCTGCACGCTCGCCACGTTCGGGCGGGCGATCGCCGTGAGCGCCTCCTCAGCGGTCTCGACGCTCACGCCGTAGTTCTTCATGACACCCTCGGCGACCAGCTGGTCGAGGTCGTCATAGACGCGGTCGATCGAATAGACGGGCGTCGGCGGGCAGTGCAGCTGCACGAGGTCGAGCGTGTCGACGCCGAGGTTGCGGCGGCTGCGGTCGCTCCAGGCGCGGAAGTTCTCGGTCGAGTAGTTCCCGACCGTCTGCGGCACGCGGCGGCCCATCTTGGTCGCCACGAACACCGAGACGTCGGGGCGCGACTGCAGGTAGCGGGCGATGAGCTGCTCGCTGCGCCCGTCGCCGTAGGCGTCAGCGGTGTCGAAGATCGTGACGCCCGACTCGACGGCCGCGTCGAGCACGGCGTGGGCATCCTTCTCACTGACGTCACCCCAGTCGGCGCCCAGCTGCCAGGTTCCGAGGCCGATGGAGGAGACGGTCGCACCGGTGCGGCCGAGAGTCGAGGTCTGCATCGCTCCAGCCTATTCGCCGTTCGACGCACCCCAGGGTGCGGGCGGCTGCGTGACCACCCGCGCGACAGCCTGCGCAAGCTTGGGCCGGATGATGTGGGCGACCCCCGACACGCGGTGCGCGCGCACGTGCCGCAACTGCTGCACGATCGCGAGCCCGCCCGGAGCGAGGAAGGGGTCGAGGGCGCCGTAGACGAGGTCGATCGGCACCCGCACGCGCGAGAGATCGGCGAGCGTCGTCTGCGACTCGATCGCGTTCTGCAGCGAGAGCATGAACGGCTGCCAGTTCTTCTCGGTGAGCTCGAGCACGTTCTTGATCGGAGCGATCGCGGCGAGCGCGGCGGCCGTGCGCTGCGTGAAGCTCGGGTTCAGGCGCAAGAACTCGTAGACCGTGAAGTACGCGCCCATGCTGGCCCGGTCGACCGAGTCGCCGATCATCGCGGGGGGCAGATAGATGGGCGAGCTGACGAGCACCAGCCGATCGAGCTCGCGCCGGTGGGCCACCGCATATCGCGCCGCGATCAGGCTGCCGAGCGAATGGCCGACGAGCGTGAACGTCTCGCGCAGCCGCAGCGAGCGGATCGTGCGATCGAGCGCGGCGGCGTGCTCGTCGAGCGAGTAGGTCGCCCCTTCCGGGCTCGGCGATGAGCCGAAGCCGAGGATGTCGATCGTGATGCAGCGGTGCGTCGGCTCGAGCAGCGGCACGAGGTGGTGAAACGTGACCGACGACGAAGCGATGCCGTGAATCATGACGACGACCGGCCCGCTGCCGGTGTCACCCGTGACCGACAGCAGCGGAGAATTCCGCCGGAACCACGACCATCGCGCCATGGCCCGATTATGGCGGATGCTCACGACCGCCGTGCGAGACCGGGAACGAGAGAAGGGGGCCGGCTGAGCCGACCCCCTTGACCTACGCGTCCACCCCTAGTCGCGGAGGAATAGTGAGAATCTATGCGTGCGGAGGGGTTCAGAACGGCCTTCTCGCCCTTCCCTCTGCGTTCTCTCGGCACAGGCACAGGGTCGAGGCCCGATCACGAGCGTCATCGCGGCAGGTCACGATCGCGTTGCGGCCGAAAACGTTGGGTGGTGAGGCGCGGCGGCACAGGTCTAACGTGAGCGCCATGCGCACCCCTCGACTGCTCGCGGCTCTCCCCGCCCTCGCCCTCACCGCGCTGCTGCTGAGCGGATGCGCGGCGAACGAATCGTACGAATCAGCCACCGACTCGGGCAGCATGCCGGGGTTCGATGGAGGCGCCGAGGTGCCGATCAGCGAGGATTCGGCGAGCGACGTCGTCGATGCCGATCGCTCCGTCATCACGACGGGCTACCTCTACCTCACGGTCGACGCCCCGATCGACGCGGCGGCCGAGGCGACGACGATCGTCGAAGCGGCGGGGGGACGGGTCGACGGTCGCACTGAGTACGGCCCGCAATCGCTCTCGTCGCGCATGGCGACCGACGCGGGCGGAGCCGAGCTCGTGCTGCGCATCCCCGCCGATCGTCTGACCGCCACGCTCGAGAAGCTGAAAGCGCTCGGCGAGGTGGAAGAGCTGCAGCTGAGCTCGAGCGACGTCACGCGCGAGGTGCAAGACATCGACGCGCGGGTGACCGCACTGCGCTCGTCGATCACGCGCCTGCTGGCACTGCAGGATGCGGCGGCGACCGTCGAGGATCTCATCGCCCTCGAGACCGCCATCAGCGACCGGCAGGCGCAGCTCGAGAGCTACGAAGCGCAGCAGCGCTACTACGCCGATCAGGTCGACCTGTCGACCCTGACCCTCACGCTCGGATCACTCGCGATCGCCCCGGTGGACGAGCCCGACACCTTCCTCACCGGCATCGCCACCGGCTGGGAGGCGCTCGTCGCCTTCGGCTCGGGGCTGCTGGTCGTGGTCGGCGTGCTGCTGCCGTGGCTGCTCGTGCTCGGGCTCATCGGGCTCGTCGTGCTGCTCATCGTGCGCGCCGCCGTGCGCCGAGGATCGTCGCGGGCCGCGATATAGCAACCACGACATCGAACCCCGGTGATCCGTCGTGAGCCGTCACGACGACATCGCGCAAGGGCGACCAGCTCACGCGGGAGGGTGATGGACCCCGTTACGCCTCCATGCCGCCAGCATTGCCTGCCAGGTCTCAAGTTCGCGATCAAGACGATCAAACACGTCCGGATGCTCGGCCACGAGGTTGCAGCTTTCTGCAGGGTCAGCGCTCAGGTCGTACAGTGCAGACTCCTCAGCTACATCTGATCCAAGATCCTCCGCGACGTTTCGCAGTGCTTTCCAGGTGCCTCGACGAACTGACACTTGACCTGTGTACTCCCAGAAGATGGCTCGTTCCGGTGCGGCGCTACCGACGCGCAGGTGACTCAGCAATGACACACCGTCGCACACGACCTGCCCGCCTTCCGGCAAGGGCTCACCATCGACGGCCTCAAGCAGTGTGGGAACGATGTCCATCATGAGGCCGACAGACTCGTTGTCTTCTCCGGCCGGAAGAACGCCCGGCCACGAGATGATCGCGGGAACCCGAACACCGCCCTCAAACAGCGAACCCTTGTGACCGCGAAGGCCTCCGGTCGACCCCCCCGGATAGGCGATCTCCTCTCCGCCAAGCCAGTTACGGTTCTCGTTGGAAGGGCCGTTGTCGGACGACATGAAGACGATGGTGTTGTCTCGGAGCCCCAGCCGATCGAGTGCATCGAGGATGTTCTGCACGCTGTCGTCCATTGCTTTCACCATCGCCGCCATCACCTGCCGACTCGGATCAAGATGATTGAACTGGTCCATGTAGTGCTGGGGAGCGTGCATCGGGTAGTGCGGAGCGTTGAACGGCACATAACAGAAGAACGGTGCGTCGGCGTTCTGCTCGATGAACTCGACGGCCTTCTCGCCCAAGAGCGTGGTCAGATAGTCGCCATTGGCCCAGACCTCGTCGGTGTCATGCCACAAGTCGTGGATCGGGTTGATATCACCCCAATAGAAGATGTGCGAGTAGTAGTCGACGCATCCGGCTCGAAACCCGAAATGGGTGTCGAACCCAAACTCAATGGGGCCTGAGGCCGGGTCGGCACCAAGGTGCCACTTGCCGAAGATCCCTGTGGCGTATCCGCGGTCTTTCAGCAGTTGCGCGAGAGTCACCTGAGCGGGCAATCCGGTGGTCGTGCGAGATCCTCCGAGGATTTTGTCGACGCCGGCGTGGGATGGATACTTCCCCGTCAATAGGGATGCGCGAGATGGTGAGCACACCGGCGAGTTGGAATACCAGTTCGGCAGTCGCACCCCTGTGGAACACAACGCATCAAGTGCGGGAGTCTGCACGTCGGTTGACCCGAAGCATCCCACGTCTCCGTAGCCGAGATCGTCGGCGTAGATGACGACAATATTGGGAGAACGCGATTCTCGAGTGGGTAATACGGGATATGCGTCATCACGTTCGCGATCGGTCAACGGGGCGATCCTCTCTCGGAGATGTTGGACGTGAGCGACGGCACCCACATCAGAGTGCCTGCGGACGGGCGTGCGACGTTATCGGCCACGCAGTGGTCGGTCACCCGGCTGCTCGGGCGTGTGAGTGCCGAAGAACCAGCGTGGTCGGAAGCACGATGTGCTCGAGGGGACCGTTGATCGAATCCAACCGACGGAAGGCAAGATCTGCTGCGACACGCCCCATCTCGACCGGCGAGTGCGCCACAACACTGATTCCCAGAGCTTCAGCGAACTCAAAATCATCAAATCCGATCAACGACACATCGGCGCCGCTCTGGGCGATCGCCAAGTGGACACCGACCGTAGCGCGGTTGTTTCCCGCGAAGATGGCGGTTGGCGGGTTCTCAGAGCGCAGCAGTGTCATCGTCGCAGCCGTCGCACTGTCGACGGTCGGCGCATTCGTCATCACCAGTTGTTCATCGAACGGGATTCCCGCCCCTTCCAGGGCATCTCGATATCCACGGGCACGTTCTCCGTGCGTGTATAGGTGCTGTGAGCTCCCGACGAATGCGATGCGCCGATGACCGGCGACAATTAGGGCTCGTGTTCCGTCGCGCGCTCCAGTCCTGTTGTCGAACACGACACTGTCACTCGCGGCATGCGCAAGAGGCCGGTCGACCGCGACGATGGGCGTGCCCAGCTGTCGTTCACCCTCGAGATACGAGTGGTCTTCGGCAATCGGAACCAGCAAGAGAGCGAGCACGCGACGCTCCAGCATGCTGGTCACTGTCGGCCTCTCGCGCCCCGGGTCGTCATCAGACGCCGCCATGACGACGGTCACCCCTCGCTCGTTTGCCTCTTGGCTGACGCCGGTAGCGACGAGCGCGTAGAAGGGGTTCGTGAGATCGCCAATCACGAATCCCAAGGTTGTCGCCACTCCCCCGCTGCGCAGGTCCCGAGCGAGCGAGTTCGGGCGGAATCGCAGTGCGGCAGCAGCGTCAAGCACCTTCGTGCGCGTTGATGCCTTCACATTGGGGCTATCACCAAGAGCACGCGATGCCGTCTTGAGACTGACACCGGCCAACCGAGCAACGTCGGCGATCGTGGCCCGAGCCGGAGCGCCCCGATGCGCCACGGCCCGAGAATTGTCGACGTTGGTCATGCTGCAGAGCCTAGCGGAATCCAGGTTTTATCTGATTATTTGGCGGGGCGTATCGAGACACCTGGAGACAAATTGACAACGTAAGACAATCTTGAAATGATCAGCTAACTGTCGACTCAACAAGGAGCTTCATGCCACGCCGCCCGTCATCGACGGCTTCCCCAGCCGCTGTGGCGTCGCTCCCCCATCAGGAGCCGGCTCGTGATCGTCGGAATTGAGACCGGCGGCACCAAGGTGCTGTGCGCCTTCAGCTCTTCCGACGACCCAGGAAACCCGACGAGGGTAGAACGGATAGCGACCACTTCTCCTGCAGAAACGTTCGAGCAGATCAACTCCCTCATCCGGAAGACCATCGACAAACGCGGTGTCGAAGCAGTCGGCGTTGCGTCGTTCGGGCCGCTCGTGACGGATCCGACCAGCGCGCAGTTCGGCACGATTACCGGCACGACGAAGCCGGGTTGGTCGAACGTTGACGTGTTCGAGTGGCTCGACGTTGACCAGACGACCCCGCGCGCCCTGGCAACCGATGTCTCAGGTGCGGCCGTGGGAGAAGCGCGGTGGGGAGCGGCACAGGGTCTCTCTCGTGTGGCCTACGCCACGGTGGGAACCGGTGTGGGTGTGGGATTCCTTCATGACAGGCAGGTGTTTGCCGGTGACGGATTCCCCGAAATGGGAAACATCTTGGTCCGCAGACATCCCGACGATTCATTCGCGGGCGTGTGTCCCTTTCACGGCGACTGCGTGGAAGGTCTCGCATCGGGACCTGCAGTTGCGGCGAGATGGGGCAGACCGGGCTCCGATCTCGACCCTGCCCATCTCGCCTCGATGGTCGATGTTGTGGGGTACTACGTCGCACAGCTACTGTCGACCGTCAGCTACACCCTGGGTCCCGAGCGCATCGTCCTGGGCGGTGGAGTGATGAAGACTCCCGGACTCCTGCAGTCAGTGCATGAACACTTCGAGTCGATCACCGGCGGGCGTGGCGCCGGCCACGGGCTTTCACTCAGCGCAAAGGAGCTCATTGTCGAGCCAGCGCTCGGTGACCGCGCGGGCGCCATGGGGGCACTCGCTCTTGCCAACCAGGCACTCACCGGGAGGTGAGTGGCAAAGGAGCGACGCGGCCAGCGCCCCGTCACCCCTCCGACCCAGAAGGATCCCCGACTAGCGGCCTACGAGATCATTCGCCGTGCGCACAACCCCATCCACATCGAGCGCCGACACCACGGTGGCACGCGGAACCATGAGAGGGATCCGCACCGACTCGCCGGGGAGGAGTGTCACCATGCCGTCGTATGCTCGTGCGCGGAGATCGATCCGATCGGCTTCCAGGCACAGATCACGAATGAGATTGGTCGCCGTCACCGACACCACAACCTCGACTATGTCGTCGGCCGATTCGTTCAATGAAGACTCGACGCGGGCCGTCCATTGGGCCGGTTCCAAGAGAGAGTCCCGGTAGTCCGTGAAGAACCAGAGCGCTCGCTCACCCGACCATTCCGCCACCACAAGCTCTTCTCGTGCGGCAGCGGCGCGAGCCACATGCTCGGGCAGGGTGACCGACGTCGAGGAATGCGCCTCGACCGCGACGGGCACCTCCCACTGCTCAAGCACGACGCCCTCATAGGTCCGTCGAGACACGCGAAGAGCATCCTGTCGTGACTGAGGTGAGTCGTTGATCAGTGCCACACGAAGTCCCTCGCCGTCTGGTTGCACGGTGAGCAGGACGTCGGCATGACAGCGACGTAGCGCATACAACAACGGCTTCGGCCGACCATCACCGTCGATCGCTGACCACGACGTCACCGGCCAGCAGTCGTTCAGCTGCCACACGATCGTGCCCATGCAGTGAGAGGCCAGAGAGCGGTACCACTCGATTGCCGTCCGGATGGCGACGGCCTGATTGAGTTGCATCGCCCAGTGCCACGTCCGCATGTCGTCAGGAAGGGGAAAATGCGAGACCAGACCGGCCGTGAGCTTCCCGTTGCCGTCAATCGCTTTCTGATGCACCAGCATTCCGGGAGACTCTGGGGTCAACGGATCATCGTGCACTGCCCGCACCAAGGTCGACCACGTGGGTGGCGCCTGCCACCCGAACTCCGCCACGAAGCGAGGTCGATAGTCGCGGTAGTGAAGGTAGTCACGCTCGTTCCACATGTCCCAGATGTGCATCGACCCGTGCATTTCCGCGTTCTGCGCAGGACCACGATCGTCGGCAACGGTTCCCGGGCTGAACGGGCTACCGGGCGTGTAGGCAATATGAGGCGCCAATTCTGCAACAACGTCGGGGAAAAGCGAGTAGTAGTAGCGCGCTCCCCACGTCTTCCCGTCGAGCTTGTGTTTCCAGTTCCACTCTTCGAAACCCCAGAGGTTCTCGTTGTTTCCGTTGAAGATGATCAATGACGGATGACGGCCGAGGCGTGCCACGGCTTCACGAGCCTCAGCCTCGATTTCTGAATACAGAGGGTCCTCTTCGGCATACGCCGCGCAGGCGAGCAAGAAGTCTTGCCACGTGAGAACGCCCCTCCGGTCGGCCTCGGCGAAAAAGTCATCGGATTCGTAGATGCCCCCTCCCCACACGCGCAGGAGGTTCACTCGGGCGAACTCCGCCTGGTCAAAGCGCTCGGAGTATCGAGTTCGATCGACTCGGTGGGGAAACGCGTCGTCGGGGATCCAGTTGGCCCCCCGAATAGCGATGGGCTGACCGTTGAGCACAATGGTGAACGGGTTGCCCGCGCCGTCGGGTTGGGTCTCCAATTCCACCGTTCGAAAGCCGATCTCGCTCGACCAACGATCAAGGAGGCTCCCGTCGCTGCCGACGCTCCTCAACTCCAACTCGGTGGAGTACAGGTCTGGTGATCCGTAGCCGCGCGGCCACCATCGGCGTACGTTGCTGACCTCGACGCGAACCGTAGCGGACGTCTGATCGTGAGCAACCGGCACGGTGATCGTCTGTCCATCAACACTGACCACTAACTCGAGCTCGACGTCGCGCACGCGTTCGAGGTCAACAAAGAGATCAAGGATCCCGAGGTCACCATCCAGGGTCGGCACCGGCCGAACCGCAGCGAGGCGCGCGACCGACCAGGACTCAACGAAGGCCGGCTTCCAGATTCCGGATGTCGACGTGTCAATGCCCCAATCCCACCCGAAAGAACAGGCCATCTTCCGAATGGCGTTATACGGGTGGTGATTGACATGCGGACGATACCCCAGCGCGAGACTCGCAGCGTCGGCGCCGGGAATGGGTGCGGAGAAGGCGACCTCGACATCGAGGTCGCCTTCTCGAAGGCGCTGGTCAATAGGTATCCGGTGTGACCGATGCTGATTGACGGATGTCGCGACGACCTCGCCGTTCACACGAACCGTGGCCAAGGTGTCGAGCCCCGCAAATACAAGGTCAACACGGTCGTGGTGCAGCGCGGGGGCGGGGATGCGCGTTCGGTACGTCCAGTCGGTGGAGCCGATCCACGCGGTGCGGCTTTCGTTGTCGTCGAGGTAGGGGTCGTCGATCAGCCCTGCCGCCATGAGATCGGTGTGCACAACCCCAGGAACGGAGGCCGGGAACTGCACGCCGAGAATGTCGTCGGGCACGTGTCGACTCGGCTCGGCCGAGACCACCCAGCCGTCCGTGAGAGTTCTCACGTCGCGCATCATGGCCGTTGCCCGTGTGTTCACTTCGTTGCTCCCGCCGTCACTCCGTTGTAGATGTATCGCTGAAGGATGAGGAAAAGAACCAGCGTGGGGATGATGACGATCATCGCCCCCGCCCCAATGACCTCCCACTGTGACCCGAACGGCCCCTGGAAACGAAACAGCGAGGTCGAGACCACACCGAGCTGCTGCGACGGCATGTAAAGAAAGGGAATGTAGAACTCGTTGTAGATCGCTATCCCTCGAATGATCACGACCGTCGCGATGGCGGGCTTCAAGAGGGGGAGTATGAGACGCCAGTAGATGGTGAAGCGGTTGGCGCCGTCAAGCATTGCGGCTTCGTCGATTGACCGCGGGATGGACTGCATGAACTGCACGAAGATGTAGATCGAAATGATGTCCGTTCCCAAGAAAAGAACGATGGCAGCCCAGTGTGAGTTGAAGAGTCCCAGTTGGTTGACCACCTGAAACGTGGCGACCTGCGTCGTCACGCTGGGAACGAGGGTCGCCACTAGAAATGCCGCGAAAACAAGCTTCTTGAACCGGAAGTCGAATCGGTCGAGTGCATACGCGGCCATCGTCCCGATGATGACGGTGCCGGTCACTGAGACAGCAAGAATGAAGGTCGTGTTCGCAAAGCCGAGCAACATCTTCCCGCTCTCGAACGCGGTGACGAAATTGGCCACGTTCAGCCAGTTCGCCGGAGGCGTCAGGGGTGTCGTTGTTGCATACTCTTCGCTGGTCTTGAAGGCGGCGAAAAGAACCACGACCAGAGGCAACACGGCAACAATCGCTGCCAGCACGAGAGTGACGTACTTGGCAGTAGTCGCGAATACACGGGCGATCATGACAGCGTCACCTTCTCGTCAGGAACGATTCGTCGCTGCAGCCAGGTAGTCAGCAGAACAATCACCAAGAGAATGACCGCCAGCGCCGACGCCAACCCAACGCCTCGGAAGACGAACGCCGTCTGGACGGTTTGAATGACGAAGGTCGACGTACCGTTGGCGCCACCCGTCATGATGTACGGGATCTCAAAGACAGACAGGCTTCCGGCGATGGCCAGAATGAACGAGAGTCCGATGATGCGCTTGATCCCAGGAGCAATGATGTAGCGGAACTGCTGCCAGCGGTTCGCGCCGTCGAGTTCGGCGGCTTCATACAGCTCACCGGGAATCGACTGGATGGCCCCCAGGAATAGGACGAAATTGAGGCCCATGTAACGCCACACTGAGGTGGCCGCAAGGGAGATGTTGGCGACGTCCGGATCACCCAACCAAAAAGGAGTATCGACGATACCGAACACGGCCAACACGGAGTCGAGTGTTCCCCCCGGTTGGTACAGATAGAGAAAGACGAACCCGATCGCCACGCCGTTGAGCAAGTACGGGAAGAAGATGACACCCTTGAAGAAGTTGCGGAACCGCGTTCGGAAACTCAAGAGCGTTGCGAAGTACAGAGCAAGCGCCATCTGCACAAACGATGCAGCAAAGTAGTACAAGCTGACCGCGAAGACCTGCCAGTACCGAGGGTCGGTGAACGCCTTCACATAGTTGTCGAGACCGACGAACTCCTTGACCGGGTCAAGTCCGTCCCACGACGTGAAGCTGTACCAAATCATGTTGCCGACGGGTACGTAGGTGAACACGACAAGTAAGAGCAGAGGGACTGCGAGGTACATCCACGGCTGGATTCGGCGCAACACGCGCTGACCAACAGGCAGAGTGCGTTTCCGCGTCGTCAGGGTGCGCGACGAGGACGACGCGTCGGGGGAGTCCGTCTTCACATGGCGGGGATCGGTGGGTGTCACGGTTGACATCCTCTCGGTCTCTCTCCCCCGACGCACCGTCACGTCGGTGGTTCCGTTACTCGATGATGCGTTGCCTAGTTGGAGACTTGAGCGCGAGCATCGGCCCACCGCTGGTTCAGTTGCGCGAAGAACGACTCTTTGTCTCCGTCAGCTGCCCCCCGAGCAACGTCGATCATCTGCCGACGGTAGATCGGGCCGAAGAGATCGATCTCGGCGGTGTTCGCGATGTCGCTCTCCAGGCTTTCCTCTCCGGCGGGAGCAGGAGCGAGCTGGATGAACTCCACACCGGCCGCCACGAAGTCATCAAGGGTGTCGGGGATCTCGCCCTCCAGAAGCGGAGACAGTCCACCCTGTGACTGCGCGAATCCTGACTCGGAGGCGAACCACTCGATCCACGCACGCGCGGTCACCTTGTTGTCGGAGTTCACGTTGATCGCGTTCTTGCGGTCGCCAAACACGGTGGAGTGGAAGGTGCCGTCAACTTGAAGCGGGAACGGCATGTACCCGATATCGTCGGCGGACCCGCCGGCCGTCTCCGCAGCGGCGCGCATCTGCGAAACCGCCCATGACCCGAGCACCATGCTCGCCACCTGGCCCGTGCCCAGAAGGGTCTTCGACTCTTCCCAGTTCGTCGTCAGAGGGTCAGGTTCGCTGAGACCGGCGGCCACGATGTCGTACAGCAGGCCATCGGTGATGCCGTAGTACTCGTCGTCGGCCCACGGGCTGTCGAGCTGAGTTAGGTTGATCGAGTAGCTCTCATCGGCCATGATCCCGCGGTTACGACCCCAGTTAGTCAGAGGCCAGCCATCTGCGTAGTTGGTGTAGTAGGGAATCGCGTCGGTGTTCTCGTCGATTGCCTGAAGTGCTTCGAGGAACTCGTCCGGAGTCGTCGGCAACTCCGTCACGCCTGCCGCTTCCCACACCGCCTTGTTGTAGACGATTCCACCCGCGTTTCCAACAACGGCAATACCGTATCCCTGGCCTTCGTAGGCGGTCTCCGGAATGAAGCGATACGTCTGGCTGAGCTCGTCCACCGTGCCGAGAGGCTCGAAGAAGAGCGGGTACTGATCAGGTGTCACCGAGTTCGGGACAATAAGAACGTCGCCGTAGTCGTCAGTGTTCAGACGAATCGACACTTCGCCGTCGTAGTCGGTGATGGCCTCGAAGTTCACCTCCGTGCCCGGGTACTTCGCCTCGAAGCTGGCCTTGTATTCCTGGAACAACGTGTCAACCAGGTCGGTGCGGTTCGTGAGAACAGTGATCTCACCGGTGATCTCGTCGCTCGGTTCGGGCTCAGCCGGAGTCGCGGCGCATCCCGTCAGCGCGACGGCGATGACCGCCAGCCCTGCGATGTGCTTCATTGCCATCTCGTGATTCTCCCTCTTGATGTCGTCGTTGACTGGTGCGAGTTCCATGGGTAAGTCACTGTCCGTGGGACCTCGTGATGTCGACGGTACTAGCAATGACAACGTACGTCAATTTGGAAGATTGGCGAACAACTACGAGAAAAATGGCGCCGAATCCAGCCCTTCGATGACGGAGATGCACGTTTGTCTTTCGATGTCAATCATCTCCGCCACGCGCGGGTTGTCGCCCGTGCTGAGAGATGCGCTGTGCCAGCTGCCGATCTCGACGCATGCCGCTGACCGGAGAATACGCACCGAGCACATCCACCTGGGCCCGCGAGCAAGCCGAGCCGTGCGAACTACAGGACGTGGCGGTGAAGTGCGACTACCGCACACGGCGTTGGAGAAGGCCCCCGCGGTCCAGCGGCAGCCGACATTCGGTCTTCGCGCTTCAGGCGTCGCGCGCTACCCGGAATCCCATGTGAGTCGTCGACGAGTCGCGGGACTGCCGCGTGCGAGCGGCTGGCCGATAACGGAGGCAGTACTCGGGTGCGCAGAGATGCGACCCACCCTTTGCGACCCACCCTGAGCTGGTCGCGTCACCAGTCTGCGCGAGGTCGGCCTGCGGGGAGCACTCGCACGCCGGGCTGTGCCGATCCGTCCACGGGGTCGCCGTCCACTCCCAGACGTTGCCGACGACGTCGACGAGTCCATAGCCGTTCGGCGGGAACGTGCCAACCGGGGACGTCCCGTGCCAGCCGCGGGCACCGGTGTTCGACCACGGAAAACTTCCCTGCCACGTGTTAGCCCGGAGGTCGTCGGCGCGCTGCGGTTCATCCCCCCAGGCGAACACCGCACCGTCGATCCCTCCGCGCGCGGCGAACTCCCACTCCACCTCCGTCGGGAGGCGGCCCCCTGCCCACGCGCAGTATGCCTCCGCGTCGTCGAGCGACACCTGCACCACCGGATGATCGCCTTTGTCCCGGATGTCCGAGCCCGGGCCGAAGGGGGTGCGCCAGCACGCCCCCGGCTCCCACGACCACCACTGCCGCCAATCAGAGAGATCCACCGGCCCTGCCGTCATTGTGAAGACGAGGGAGCCGGGGAGCCGCGCCGCGTCATCGAGGCCGGGGAAGTCGTCCTCCGGCAACGGCCGCTCCGCGGTCGTGACGTATCCGGTCGCATCGACGAAGGCCCCAAACTGCGCGTTCGTCACGGGGGCCCGTGCGATGCGGAAACGGTCGACCAACCGCCGGCGCACCGGGGCCTCTTCCGGATAGAACTCGGTCGAACCCATGGCGAACTCTCCGGGCTCGATCGTGACGAGGTCGAGGTTGACGACCGCATCGGTCATGCGACGCCTCCCAACGCGCCCAACACGAACGCGAGCGACACCACCCCAAGGACAACCGCCACCACTGCCACCCCGGTCACCGTGCCGCCGCCAGTTGTCAAGAGGTTCGGATCATCGGCGAGCGCCCGGCGGAAGGCGCGGTAGCGCAGGGCCGTTGCCGCGTACGCAAGCCCAATGACGAGGAGAGCGGGGAGCGCGATCACGGCGGTGACGGCGATCGGAGCATCCGCGCCGTAGCGCACCGCGAGCGCGATGCCAACAGCCAGTGCGAGGCAGGTCCGTCTCCAGGCCAGCAGCGTGCGCTCGAGCTGCAATCCGACGTCGTAGATCGCGCTCACGCCAGGAATGTCCCGATCACGACGAGGAGGATCGCCACTGCCGTGCCGCCCGTCAGGACAGCCCCCACGGCGAACCCCGGGAGAGGGCGCGCGTTGCGCATCGAGCGCTCGGTCGCCGCCCAGGAAAGCCAGCCGTGCACGATCGCGATGAAGGCGATGGCGATGAAAGCGAGGCTGGCGGCGAGGCGGAGCCTCGCCTCGATCGGAGCGTCAAGGGCCTCGAGTGCTACCCCTGCGAGGAGGAGGGCGAGCGCGGTTCTGATCCAGGCGAGGAAGGTCCGCTCGTTGGCGAGCGTGAACCGCGGGTCTGGCTCCTCACCCACGCCGAAGACGGACCGCGGAAAGCGCACCCTCATCGTTACCGGCCCGCCGGCATCAGCGGATTGGGGTGCGGGACACAACCTACAGCCGGTCTAGCGTGTTCGCCCAGAGAGAGCGATTGATCGTTGGTAGGCACCAGGCGAGTCTCGTCGAATGTATTGCGGTCTGGCAAACCGACAGTTGACACGATGAGCGAGTCGACCGCATCGTCGCCCGCTCGCTAGCCTCGAGGCATGCCGTTGACAGGGGAATACGCACCGAGCACCTCCGACTGGGCCCGCGAGCAGGCCGAACTCTACGAGCGCACGAACGGCGCCGAGGGCAACGACCTGCGCGGTCGCCGCATCATCGTGCTCACCACCCTGGGCGCGAAGACGGGGATGCTGCGCAAGACGGCCCTCATGCGCGTCGAGCACGACGGCGACTACGTGGTGGTCGCGTCGAAGGGCGGCGCCCCCGAGAACCCCGTCTGGCACTACAACCTCACGGCGCACCCGCTGTGCGAGCTGCAGGACATGGCCGAGAAGCACGACTACCGCGCGCGACTCCTCGACGGTGATGAGCGTGCCGTGTGGTGGGAGCGGGCGTGCGAGAGCTGGCCCGACTACGCCACCTACCAGCTGAAGACCGAGCGGCAGATTCCGCTGTGGGTTCTCGAGCGGGCGTAGTTCTCGAGAAGGTCTAGCTGGCCTTCCGCTGCAGCAGGTCTTCGGCGGCAACCCAGGCGAGCATCGCGCACTTGACGCGCGCCACATACTTCGAGACCCCACTGAGGGCGGCCGCGTCGCCGAATCGCTCCTCATCGAGCGGCGTCGCGCCGCGCGACCGCAGCGCCTCGCGGAACTCCTCGATGAGAGCCGCCAGCTCCTCCGGCGTCCACGCTGAACCCTCGTCGACCGACTCCTCCGCGAGCGTGGCGAGAAGCGAGGCACTCGCCTGCGAGATCGAGCATCCGGCGCCCTCCCAGGCGACGGCCTCGATGCACTCCCCCGCGCCATCCCATCGCAGGGCCAGGGTGATCTCGTCACCGCACACGGGGTTGCGCTGGTGGCTCGTGATCTCGCCCTCGACGAGCCCGACTCCGTGCGGGTGCTTCGAGTGGTCGATGATGATCTGCTGATACAGCTGCTCGAGGCCGCTCACGATGTGCTCCCGTCGTCGAACCCGAAGAACGGGCGGATGCTCGCCACAGCCTCGAGCGCCCGATCGACCTCGTCGGCCGTCGAGTGCACGCCGAGGCTCAGCCGCAGGCTCGCGGTGACGCCGAAGCGGCGGTGCAGGGGCTGCGCGCAGTGGTGGCCGACGCGCGCGGCGATGCCGGCCTCGTCGAGCACCTGACCGGCGTCGTGGGCGTGCACCTCGTCGACGACGATGCTCGCGAGCCCGACGCGCGGTGCGGGGTTGTCGGCGCCGAGAACGCGCACGTGCGGGATGCGCGCGAGGCCCGCGAGCAGGCGCTCGGTGAGGGCGTGCTCGGTCGCCGCGATGCGGTCGAGGCCGATCTCGGTGACGAAGCGCACGGCCTCGGCGAGCCCGATGGCCTGCGCGATGCGCGGCGTACCGGGTTCGAACCGCTGCGGTGCGGGCAGATACTCGGCGCGTTCCATCGTGACCGTCGTGATCATCGACCCGCCGTAGAGGAACGGGGGCAGCGCGTCGAGCAGCGCTGCGCGGCCGTAGAGCACGCCGATGCCGGTCGGCCCGTAGAGCTTGTGGCCGCTGAACACGGCGATGTCGACGTCGAGCTCGCGCGGGTGCAGGGTGAGGTGCGGCGCCGACTGGCAGGCGTCGAGCACGACGAGCGCGCCGACCGCCCGGGCGAGCGGCACGAGCACCTCGAGCGGCGTGATCGCGCCCGTGACGTTGGAGACGTGGGTGAGCGCGAGCACGCGCGTGCGCTCGCCGATGATCGTGGCGGCGGCATCGAGGTCGAGCGCGCCGTCGTCGAGCACGGGGATGAAGCGCAGGGTCGCTCCCGTGCGGGCCGCGAGCTCTTGCCACGGAATGAGGTTGGCGTGGTGCTCGAGCTCGGTCACGACGATCTCGTCGCCCGCGTGCAATCCGTAGGGTGCCGCCGCCGCACTCGCCCCGGCCCCGCGGCCGATGCTCGCGTTACCGAGGGCGTAGGCGACGAGGTTGAGGGCCTCGGTCGCGTGGCTCGTGAACACGACCTCGTTCTCGTCGACGGCAAGGAAGGCGGCGATCGTGCGGCGGGCATCCTCGTACAGCTCGGTCGCCTCGCCCGCGAGCGTGTGGGCTCCGCGATGCACGGCCGCGTTCGACTGCCGGTAGAAGTCGCTCTCGGCCTCGATGACGCGCAACGGCTTCTGCGCCGTCGCGGCCGAGTCGAGGTAGGCGAGCGGATGCCCGTTCACCTCCCGAGCGAGGATCGGGAACTGCGCGCGGATCGCCTCGATCTCGGCAGGAGTCAGGGGCGCAACAGTCACCCCTCCAGGGTATTGCCCCGCGCTGTACAGCGACTCAGCCGCCGAGCTCGACCTCGTAGACGGGTGTCAGCACGACCGTGACGAGCTCGGGGTCGACGCCGCGATCGGCGAGCGCTGCCTCGAGCGATGCGGTGTCGGGCACCGGCAGCGGCCCTTCGAGATGGAGTGTGAGCTCCGCGCTGCTGTAGTCGATGTTCTGCACGCGCCAGCCCGCCTCGGCGCTCCAGTCGTCGACCACCTCGACGACCGCTCGTTCGATGATCGACTTGGCGCCGATCTCGACGCTCGTCAGCGAGAGCGGGATGCCGATGATGATGAGCATCGAGATGAGCAGCACCGCGGGCTTGCGCAGGCTCGCCGCCCGAGAGCCGCCCGCCGCCACGGCGTCGGCGCCCACAGCGCTGAGCTTGTTGACGCCGTAGAACGACATGACCACGATGCCCGTCGCGATGATCGCCACGACGTTCGTGACGAACAGCAGCAGAGCTCCGAAGGCCTCGTCGACCGCACCCGCCTCGAGGGTGAGCCCTACGACGGTCAGCGGCGGAACAAGCGAGATCGCGATCGCGACCCCCGGCAGCGTGTCAGAGATGTCGCGGCGCACGAGCGCGACCGAGCCGACGACACCCGTGCCGAGAGCGGCGAGCAGGTCGATGAGCCGGGGGCTCACGCGCCCCGCCACTTGCGAGTTCGTCGCCGCGACGACGTCGCCCGTCACCGTGAGACCGATCGCGAAGCCGATCGCGATGGCCACCGCCGCCCCGGCCACGACGAGCAGCAGAGAGCGGATGAGGTTCGCGCGATCGCCGAGCACCGTCGCGAGCATCGTCCCCTGGATGGGCCCGAGCAGCGGAGCGACGATCATCGCGCCGATGACGGCGGCCGTCGAATCGGCCACGACGCCCGCCGAGGCGATGATCGCCGACAGCACCAGCAGCATCCAGAACCGCGAGTAGCGTGCGGGGGCTTCGGGGCCGTCGAAGAACACCGAGGCCCGCATGTCGACAGGGGTGGCGAATCTCGACTCCATGGCGCGAATCTAGCCCCTGCGAGGCCTCCCGCCCATCCCTATAGTGAGAGCATGATCCGCCACATCGTGCTCTTCCGCCTGGCCGCCACCGACGACGCCCAGCGCCGCGACGACGCCCACGGCATCGCCGAGCGGCTCGAAGCGCTCGAGACGCAGATTCCGGGCATCCAGAGCATCCGCGTCGACCGCGACCTCGGCCTCGTCGACGGGCACTGGGATGTCGCGCTCGTCTCCGAGCACGACGACAACGCCGCGCTCGAGGCCTACCAGGTGCACCCCGCGCACAAGGAGGCCGCCGCCTACATCGCCAGCGTGATCAGCGACCGCGCGGTCGTCGACTACTCGGTCTAGCGAGACCCGGATGCCGGCCGACGAGGAGATCACGACGACGGCCTCGCGCATGCCGGGATGGATGATCGCGCGAGCGGGTGAGCAGCTGTCCGTCGAACGCCTGCGCGTCCGGCTGGCCGCGTACGTCTACGGCAACATCCTCGTGCTCACGGCGATCGTGATCGCCACCGGCAAGTCGATCGCCGGCGGCGAGGCGGCCCTGCTCGTGACCGTGACCGCCCTCACGACCTACAGCGCGCACATCCTCGCCCACGATGTCGGCCAGCAGCTCGGCCGCGGGCACGGAGAGCACCGTCCGCACATGGCGCACGAGATCCGCGACGCGCTGCCGATCCTGGTGTCGGGCCTCGTTCCGGCCGTCATCCTCTTCGTCGCCACGTTCAGCTTCATTCCAACGCAGCTCGCGCAGCTGACGGCCGCCGTGTGGGTCGTCGGCCGGCTCGCCCTCATCGGCTTCATCGTCGAGCGGCTCAGCGGCCGACGACCCACCTGGCGCACACTCTCGGGCGGCATGCTGCTCGCCCTGCTGAGCGCGGTCGTCGTGGTGCTCAAAGTGGTGTTCGCGCACTGAGCGCGCGTGGCGCGATCAGCGCTGCGCGATGGGCACGACCCGCGCCCCCGGCAACGTGGCGAGGTACTTGCCCGTCACGAGCAGCTTCGCCCCGCGGATGCCCGCCCCCACGATGAGCGGCCCGCTCGCCGCGACGGCCTCGTCGACCAGGATCACCCACTCGGGCGGCAGGCCCAGCGGGGTCACCCCGCCGTACTGCATGCCGGTCGCCTCGATCACGGCGTCGAGGGGTGCGAAGGATGCCCGACGTGCGTCGAGCATCCGCCGCACCGCCCCGTTCACATCGATGCGATCGCTGCCGAGGATCATGCAGGCGACGAGCGTGCGGGTCTCACCGCGCTTGGCTTCGACGACGACGCAGTTCGCGCCCTGCGACGGGTCGACGCCGTAGTGCGCGCAGAACGCGGCCGTGTCGGCGAGCTCCGCGTCGATCGCCCCGACGAGCACGCGATCGTCGGGGTGCGCGGCGAGGAAGCCGCGCACGGGCGCCGCGAGCAGCTCGGGGTGCTCGGCCGCGGGCGCGAGCTCGAGGGTTCCGAAGCGGGTCGTGCTCACACGCCGAGCGCGGTCAGCCCGCCGTAGACGGCGTAGGCCGGCCAGACGATGGCCTGCAGCAGCCCGACGATGACGCCCCAGAAGCTGCCGTCGCTCTGGCCGATGAAGTAGATCGCCGCGCCGATGTAGGCGAGCAGGCCGGCGAAGCCCCACGTCGCACCCTGCTGCACTGCTTTGCCTGCCATGGTGTTCCTCCCGATCGGTGCACCAGGAGTGCGGTGCAAGCCCCGAATCTACACCTGCGCCGCGTGCCGCCCTCGGCGCGAGAGCCGCCCGTCATGAAGCTCGACCACGCGATCAGCGAGGGCCGCCACCGCGGGATCGTGAGTCGAGACGAGCGCCGCGACGCCCTCGGAGCGCACGACCGAGACGATGAGCGTCATCATCGCGGCCCCTGTGCCGCTGTCGAGCTGACCGGTGGGCTCGTCGGCGAGCAGGATGCGCGGCTGGTTGGCGAGCGCACGCGCGATCCCGACCCGCTGCTGCTGCCCGCCGGAGAGCTCGTACGGCCGCTGCTCGCTGTGGGAGCTGAGACCGACGCGATCCAGCAGCTCGGCCACCCGCGCCTCGCGCTCCGCGGCGGGGGTGCGCAGGATCCGGAGCGGGATCTCGATGTTCTCCGCGGCCGAGAGCACGGGGATCAGGCCGAAGCTCTGGAAGACGTATCCGATGCTCCGCGCGCGCAGATCAGCGGCCGCCGGCTCGCTGAGAGTTCCCAGGTCGGTGCCGTCGATGACGACACGACCAGCGGTCGGCACGTCGAGACCGCCCAGCAGAGTGAGCAGCGTCGTCTTGCCCGATCCCGACGGGCCGCGCAGCACGACGAGCTCACCGGCGTCGATGCTGAGATCGACGCCATCGAGTGCCGTGACGGCGCGGTCGCCCGAACCGAACGTGCGGCTGAGGCCCTCGGTCTGCAGAACGACAGTCATGACGGCTCCTCGGCGCTCGGGCTCGGCGTCGTCGTGGGCGGCGCGGCAGAAGGCGCAACGGCATCGAGCCCCGGCCTCACCTCGACATGCTCGGGCTGGAGGCTGAGCCGAACCCGCTCTCTGAGGCCGAGGGCATCGACGTAGTCTTGCGGCAGCTGCAGTCGGCCGACCTTATCGAGCACCACGAACTCTTCGGCATGCAACTCACCGGTGTCGTCGGCCGTGCGTCGCAGCGTCTCGGTCGCCGTGCGGCCGTCGCGGATCTGAACCGTGCGCCGCACATGCTGCGAGACGCTCGCATCGTGCGTGACGATGAGCGTGGTGACGCCCAACTCGCGGTTGACGGCGCGCATCGCCTCGAGCACGTCGGCGGTGCTGTCGTCATCGAGCTCTCCGGTCGGCTCGTCAGCGAGCAGTACGGTCGGGGTGTTGGCGAGCGCCACGGCCATCGCGACGCGCTGCTGCTGCCCGCCCGAGAGCTCGGCGGGCAGTCGATCGGCGAGCTCGGCGACGCCGACGAGCTCGAGCAGCTCGGCCGTGCGTGCGGCCCGCTCGCGACGCCGCGACCCGCCGATCGACAGGACGAGCTCGAGGTTGTCGGTCGCGCTGAGATAGGGCACCAGATTGCGACTCGTCTGCTGCCAGATGAAGCCCACCGTGTGCCGCCGATACAGCACGCGCTCACGTTCGGTCATGGTGAGCAGATCGTGGCCGGCAACCCTCGCCGCACCCGCGGTAGGAGCATCCAGCCCCGAGAGGATCGTCAGCAAGGTCGACTTCCCCGACCCGCTCGCGCCGACGACGGCGGTGAGCTCACCGGGCTCGACGCGGAGACTGAGGCCTTGCAGCGCCTGCACCTCGACGCCCTGAGCGATGAAGATGCGCACCAGGTCGGTGCACAGGATGTGCGGTTCGGTCATGGTGACTCCGTTCGCAGGGCGGTGAGCAGCGGGGGCCGGCGGTCGATGGCGGTCGCGATGACGATGAGGGCGATCATCGCAGCAAGCGTTGCGGTGACGACACCACCGACGAGGGCGAGATCGATGGATGCGCCCACCGGGTCAGCCGCACCCGTCACGAACCGCAGGTCGATCGCGGCGGTCGCGAGCGGCACGAGGCCGACGCCTACGAACCCGCCGACGAGTGTGCCGAGGATCGCCGGTGGCGCGAGTTCCCACGCCACGAGGGATGCGGATCGCCGGGCACCGAGGATGTGCGCGAGCGCTTGCACGCGCTGGCGTCGCGGACGACCGACGAGCGCGGCGACGGCGAGCGCGGTGATCGCGAGGGCGACCGCGAGAACAGCGGCAGAGGACAGCGTGACCCGCAGTGCAGCGGTCAGCGGCACGGCGCGCTGCTCGGCCGCGAGGGACTCTGCGATCGCGACCCGCGCATCCCCTACCGGCACGTCGGCAGTGAGGTCGCGGAGCGCTGCCCCGAGCTCCGCCGGGCTCACTCCCGGCGCCGGTTCCGCGATCACGGTGTCGATGGCGGGACGGCTCGCGAACAGCTCCGCATCCGCCTCGCCGACGAGCACCCATGAACTTGGAGCGCCGAAGCCCGCTGACACGCGGCCCGTGGCGACGACGGTGACGGGCACTCCCCCGACCGCGATGTCGGCATCGGGTGCGGGAAGACCATCGGTGTCGGGCAAGAGGTCGTCGCTGAGCATCACGGGCACGCGGTCGCCCTCGGCTGTCGGTGATGCCGGAGGCCAGTCGGACGGCGCGTCGGAACGCAGTCGGGCGGTGGTGTCGTCGATCGTGATCACGGTTGCGTTCTCGCGCACTCCGTCGATGCCGAGCACGGCGGGGCCGACGATGTCGATGCCGCCGGCAGCCGCCGCCTCAGGCAGCTCACGGACGGCGGTCAACAGTTCGCCGCTCACCGCCGGACCGGTGATGCGCACGGCAGCCCCGAGCTCATCGCGGGCGGATCGGTCGAGCCCCGCGTCGAGAACAGCCAGCAGCGAGAGCGACGAGACGGCGACCGACGCCGCGATCACGGTGGCGACGACGACAGGAACGCCGACTGCTCGGTCGCGGGATGCTCGGCGCGAGCCGATCATCGACACCGCTGTCCCGGTCCGGCCGATGACGCGGTGCACGGCGGTGAGCAGCACCGGGTACACCCGCACGGTGATCGCGCTCGCGGCGAGCGCGACGAGGAGCGGCATGGCCGCCAGGAGCGGATCAGCCCCCACCGCGGAGGCCGACGTGACGATGCCGCGCTGCAGCACGAGCGACACCGAGACCGCGGCGAGCGCGATGATGACCAGCTCCGCGAGCTGGCGCACTCGACCTGGGCCCGCGAGGTCGGCCCGCCGCTCGCGCACATCGGCCGCGCGCGGGACGAGGCTAGCGAGCATGGCGGCTGGCACGAGGGCGATGAGCGCCAGGGCCGTGACGAGCGCGGGCGAGAGCAGACCGGCGATGAGTGCGCTGGGGCTGTCACCGATCAGCGAACCCGAGAGCAGCGCGCTCGCGACGGCGCCGACGAGCGTGGCGGGAACGGTGATGAGCAGCGAGTCGACGACGACGCCCCACCGCAGTCGCGTGCGTGAGGCACCGCGCGCGAGTTGCAGGGCGAGCACCGATCGACGTCGGTCGATCGTGGAGCGGGACGCGAGCAGCAGCACGACGGCGAGTGTGCCGAGCGGACCGGCGACCATGAGGGCGAGCACCGCAGTCGTCACCGACGCGCGATCGAGCACATCGTCGGCGGCGGCGGAGATATCCGAACTGAGCGTCGCGGTGATCGAGAGGGAGTCATCGCCGACGATCAAGGGAACAGTCACGCCCGTCGACACGAACGCGCGGAGCTGGGGCAGGAACACGTCGATCGAGCGCGCATCGAGGCGGGAGACATCGAGCGGGTACCTGACGATGATCGGGCCGAACGCCGTCGGAGCGCCGACGCTCAAGGGGTTCACGAAGGCCGCGGCGGTCTCGCGCGGTTGCTGATTGCCATCGTCGAACCGCTCGGATTCGGGAGCGCCCGGGATTCCGATCCAGTAGGGGTCGTCCGCATCAACGGGTTCGACGATGCCGACGAGCAGGAGGTCGATAGCCGACACACGGTCTACCCGGCGTTCTCCGATTGACCAGCGCAGAGCATCCGCTCCCTCGGCAGTGAGCACCAGCTCGACGGGCGCCGCCTGCCCGGCTTCCGGCTCGGGTTGCACGAGCGTGCCCGGCGGCAGTGCCGACGCGCCCGCGACCCACGGGTCAGGGAACCGGCCCTCGATGATGGCGACGCGTTCATCGAGAAGGGGATCGATGACGGTGCGAACACGGAAGAGGGGGTCAGCGGGCTCCGGAGTCTGCGCCGGCACCGTGACCGGCTCGTTGATGATGACGATCTCGGCATCGCCGAGCGACGACCGCAGCGGCTCCGGTTGCGATTCCCGCGCCTCCTGCAGGGTGCTGAACAGGCTGCCGTACGCCTCCTCCTCGGTCAGAGGCTCGGAGGCGAAGATCGGCAGGTCGATGACGGTGAGGTCGAGGATCTCACCGGTCGGGTCGCGTCGGTCGTCGGGAAGGTCCGCGATCGCGGTGCGCAACTCTTGCGAGGTGGCGTGGGTCACCCCGATCGGTGCGGCCACGACGATCGCCGCCGCGAGAGCGACCACGATGCCGAGCAGCACGAGCGTGGCTCCGGCCGAGCGCAACTGGGCGAGAGGGATGCGGAGAGGGTGCGTCATCGCAGCACCTCCCGGGCCGAGAGCGTGCGCGCCTGACGAGCGGCATGGCGTCCGGCGCCGAGGCTGAGGGCGGTGATCACCACGACCATCAGCGTCACGACTGCCGCGGCGGGCACCGGCTCGATGATCGCGATCACCGGCAGAGCCGGCGGAACATCGACGATGAGGGCTCGAGAGAGGTCGCCCACGAGAAGCAGCGCGGCACCAGCTCCGACCAGGATCCCGCCCACCGTCGCGACGGTCAGCAGGGCGGCGAACTCGAGGGCGCGCGCGCGGGCCTGCACGCGCTCGGCGACCCCGATCGCTCGAAGCACCACCACATCCCCATCACGAACTCCGCCGATCGCCCGGGAGACGATCGCGGAGGCGACGATCGCGAGCAGCACGGCGCCGAGCGCGGCCACCCACAGAGCGACGCGGGCTCCTTCGGCGAGCACCCCCGTGGGCGCATCAGCAACGACCTCAACCGACGACCCGGCGGGCGCGAGACCCCGCAGCTCGTCGGCCGCCCTCCTCTGAGACGCCGCGTCGACTCGGGCGCCACCGACCGGCGCCACCCACACGGCGGAGACCGGCAGGGGGCTCTCAGAGACAGCGAGCTGCGACTGCGCGAGTGCGACCAGTTCGACGGCGACGGCGGCGGCGGTCACCGCGCCGGGCACGGCGGGCACGATGTCGGTCACGACCCCCACGATCTGCCGCCCCGACCCCGCGACGGTCACCGTGATGCTGTCACCCGTCTCGGCCCCGACACGATCAGCTGCGGGCGCCGTGACCGCGAGACGCAGGGTGGTCGGTTCGGGCATGAGGCGAACGACCCCCGTGACGCCGGGGCGCGCATCCCACTGCTCATCGACAGCGACCACGCTCTCTGCTCCCACGGCGTCGGTCGCGATGATCCCTGACAGCACGACGTCGAGTTCGCGCTCGCTCGCGACCGCTTGCACGTCGACGGCGAGGAGCCGCCACGGGCCGCCGACCGCAGGCAACGAGGCCACCCCGCCCTCGTTCGAGGTGACGCGCGTGAGACCGCCCTGCGCGTCTGCGATCCAGAACGCGGCACGCATCCCCTCGTCGGCGAGCCGGATGGTCGTGGCCGGTGCGCCGATCTCGACACCCGGCAGCGGTTCGACCCCGATCGCCGCGGCGAGCCGTTCGCGGTCGACGGCGCCGCCCGCACTCGCGGTGACCTCGGTGAGCGTCGACGGATCGATCGCGACCAGGGTTGCCGGTTCACCGGCGACCGAAAGTTCCACTACGGAGACGGGTGCGCCCATCCAGGCGACCCCGGCCAGAGTGACAGGAGTGCCCATCGCCCCCACCGATGCACGCGCGTCGGCGTCGAGCACTCCCCCACTGACCACGAGCTCCGCGCCGAGCGTGAGCTCGCGACTCGCGCTCTCCGATGATCGTGTCGTCGTGTCGACCGTCGCGGCGATGACCAGGCCCCCGACGGTCAGCGCGATGAGCAGCACGGGTGCAGTGACGATCGTTGCCGAGCGCGCGAGCGGTCGCGCGACGAGCACCGGGGTGAGACGATCGCCGAGCGCCGCCACCTTCGATGCGAGCCGAGCGAGCGGTTCGACGAGCACGACGATGAGCAGCGCCCCGGCGACGAGGACGAGCACGGGGGTGAGCGCGACGAGCGGGTCGACAGCGATGCCCGCGTCTGCCGTCGGCGCGACGGGTCCGCGATAGAGCAGGAACTGGCTCACGGCGACGCCGGCAGCGATGACGCTCACCACGAGGGCGGCGGCGCTCACGGAGCGCGACGGGCGGCCGGAATCGAGGAGCGTGTCGCGGCGCAGGGCGGTTCGGGCGCTGCGTGCGGTGATGACGACCGCGAGCAGCACGGTCACCACGATGACCGCCAGCGCGCATCCGCCGGTGACGGCGATCAGCGGCGCGGGATCAGCGAGCGCCCGTTCGACAGCCCCGGGGCGAGCGGTGAGGGTGATGGCCGCGCCGACGAGCGCGCCGAATACGCCAGAGGGCAGAGCGATGATGAGCGACTCGACCGCCGCGCTCGATGCGAGCCGCCGCGGCGAGGCTCCTCGCGAGCGCAGCAGGGTCGTCTCCTCCCGCCGCACGGTCGTCAGGAGGCGTTGCAGTTCGAGCAGGGTCGTCAGCGCGGTGACCCCGACGAGCGCGAGCGCCACCGGGATGATGGCCCCGACTCCCGCGGCCGCGCGCTGCACCTCGGCGACGGTGCTCCTGAGCCCGCCGTCGACGACGATGCCGGTGCCCTGGCTGCGGGGGTCGTCGTCGATCAGCTGCGCCAGCAGCGGTAACCCGGCCGCGATCTCGTCGAGCGCGACGGGCTGCGCCCTGCGCGGATCGAGCGCCGAGACCCACTGGGCGATCGGCCGAGTCGAGAGGCCGCGCCAGAGCCCCTCGTCGACGACGAGCGGGCCGACGGTCGAGCCCACCACCCCGTTCTCCACAAGTGGGTCGCCCGCCCAGGCCGGGTCGCCGCTGTCGAGGGGCAGCCACAGCGCGGTGACCGTGACCTCGATCGGTTCATCACTCGTTCCGGGCAGGGTGATGCGGTCGCCGACCTCGAGGTCGAGCGCGTCGGCCGCCAGGCGGTGAAGGGCCGCTTCTCGCCGTGTCGCAGGCCATGTGCCCCCGACGATCTCGACCCGGTCGAGCACTCGCTCATCGCTGAGGAGCACGACGGGATCGTCAGCCTCGGCGACCTCGAGAGGCTCGCTCCGAATGCTCGGCTGCGGCGCGAACGCCGCCGTCGGCATCAGGCTGTCGAGCGCGTCGCGCACCGCCGCATCCTGCTCCTCCGCCGCGCGGAGCGCGGCGGACTCGCTCGCGGCGCCCTGGCCGGCCCAGCGGATCGCGACCCGCACGACGGCATCACCGCCCCGTGCCGCGCTGATGACGGCACCCGCGCCGTCGATGACGGTCGCCTGAGCGAGGCTGCCGAGCCCCGCTCCGAGCCCCGCAGACAGTGCCACGACGCCCGCGGTCGCGAGCAACAGTGACTGGCGACTGCGCAGTCGGCGAACGAGCATCATGAGCGGTGGATGCTCGTCGTCAGTGCCGAGGAAGCGCTCATCGGGCGAGGCTATCAGTGGCGAGAATTGCTCGATCAGGACGCGCGGGCACGACCCACCTGCGGGCGCCGACGCTCATGGGGCGACGACGTAGTCGGCGAGGTGCTGGCCCGTGAGGGTCGACCGCGCGGCGACGAGCTCGGCCGGCGTGCCTTCGAACACGACCCGGCCGCCGTCGTGGCCCGCGCCGGGCCCGAGGTCGATGATCCAGTCGGCGTGGGCCATGACGGCCTGGTGGTGCTCGATGACGATGACCGAGGTGCCGCCGTCGACGAGCCGGTCGAGCATGCCGAGCAACTGCTCGACGTCGGCGAGGTGCAGGCCGCTCGTCGGCTCGTCGAGCACCAGCACGCGGCCCGTGTCGGCCATCGCCATGGCGAGCTTGAGGCGCTGCCGCTCACCGCCCGAGAGCGTCGAGAGCGGCTGCCCGATCGTGAGATAGCCGAGTCCGACGTCGACGAGGCGCTGCAGGATGGCGTGCGCGGCGGGCACGCGCGACTCCCCCGCGGCGAAGAAGTGCACGGCGTCGCTCACGGGCATCGCCAGCACGTCGGTGATGCTCGCCGCACCCAGGCGGTACTCGAGCACGGAGGCCTGGAAGCGGCGGCCGCCGCAGTCTTCACAGGGCGAGGAGACCGAGGCGAGCATCCCGAGATCGGTGTCGATGACGCCGGCGCCTTTGCACGTGGGGCAGGCGCCCTCAGAGTTGGCGCTGAAGAGCGCGGGCTTGACCCCGTTGGCCTTGGCGAACGCCTTGCGAATCGGCTCGAGCATGCCCGTGTAGGTGGCGGGGTTGCTGCGGCGCGAGCCGCGGATCGCGCCCTGATCGACCGCGACGACCCCCTCGCGCGGTGCCCCCGCGGCATCGTGCGCGACCGAGCCGTGGATGAGCGAGCTCTTGCCCGATCCCGCCACGCCCGTGACGACGACGAGCACGCCGAGCGGCACGTCGACGTCGACCGACTGCAGATTGTGGCTGGATGCTCCGCGCACGCTGATCGCCCCCGTCGGCGTGCGCACGCCCGGCTTGAGGGCCGCGCGGTCGTCGAGGTGCCGCCCGGTGAGCGTGCCGCTCGCGCGCAGCCCGGCGAGGTCGCCCTCGAAGACGATCTCGCCGCCCGCCGACCCCGCGCCGGGGCCCAGGTCGACGACGTGGTCGGCGATGGCGATCGCCTCGGGCTTGTGCTCGACGACGAGCACGGTGTTTCCCTGGTCGCGCAAGCGCAGCAGCAACTCGTTCATGCGCTGGATGTCGTGCGGGTGCAGCCCGACGGTGGGCTCGTCGAAGACGTAGGTCACGTCGGTGAGCGACGAGCCGAGGTGCCGGATCATCTTGGTGCGCTGAGCCTCGCCGCCCGAGAGGGTGCCCGCCGGCCGGTCGAGGCTCAGGTAGCCGAGGCCGATCTCGGCGAACGAGTCGAGCGTGTGCTGCAGCCCGGCGACGAGCGGCGCGACGCCCGGGTCGTCAATCGCGCGCACCCACGCGGCGAGGTCGCTGATCTGCATGGCGCACGCCTCGGCGATGTTCACCCCGGCGATGCGCGACGACCGCGCGGCTTCGCTCAGCCGCGTGCCCTCGCACTCGGGGCACGCCGTGAACGTGACCGCCCGCTCGACGAAGGCGCGGATATGCGGCTGCATCGCGTCGACGTCTTTGCTCAGCATCGATTTCTGGATGCGCGGCACGAGCCCCTCGTAGGTCATATTGATGCCCGTGATCTTGACCTTGGTCGGCTCTTTGTAGAGGAAGTCGTTCAGCATCTCGGGGCTGAAGTCGCGCACCGGCACGTCGCCGTCGACGAAGCCCGACTCGGTGAAGATGCGGATGTACCAGCCCTCGGCTGTGTAGCCGGGCACCGTGATGGCGCCCTCGTTGAGCGACCTGCTCTCGTCGTAGAGCTGGCTCAGGTCGATGTCGGTGATGCTGCCCATGCCCTCGCACCGCGGGCACATGCCGCCGAGGTAGATCTCGTTCTCGATGACCGTGCGCTCGCCTGTCGAGCTCTCGCGCTCGCCGCTGACGCGCGTCGTCGGCACGTTGAACGAGAAGGCGTTGGGCGGGCCGATCTGCGGCTGGCCCAGCCGGCTGAACAGCACGCGCAGCATCGCGTTGGCGTCGGTCGCGGTGCCGACGGTCGAGCGCGAGTTGGCGCCCATGCGCTCTTGGTCGACGATGATCGCGGTCGTGAGCCCCTCGAGCCGGTCGACGTCGGGGCGGGCGAGGCTCGGCATGAAGTTCTGCACGAAGGCGCTGTAGGTCTCGTTGATCATGCGCTGCGACTCGGCCGCGATGGTTGCGAACACCAGGCTCGACTTTCCCGAGCCGGAGACGCCCGTGAAGACGGTCAGTCGACGCTTCGGAAGGTCGACGCTGACGTTCTTCAGGTTGTTCTCGCGCGCCCCCTGCACCCGGATGAGGTCGTGGCGGTCGGCGGGGTGCCTCGCATCGGTCATCCGCTCAGTCTGGTGCACCAGCATGGGGCAGGATCAAGCCCATGAGTCCCTCCGTTTCCTCCGACGTCGACGCCGTCGTCGTGGGCGCGGGGCCGAACGGGCTCGTCGCCGCGGTGCGGCTCGCCGAGGCGGGCCTGCGGGTGCTCGTGCTCGAGGCGGCCGATCGCCCCGGCGGCGGGCTGCGCAGCGAACAGCTGACTCTGCCCGGGTTCGTGCACGACCTCGGCGCGACGGTGCACGCGCTCGGCCTCGCCTCTCCGGCGATGCGGGCGCTCGACCTGGGGCGCGAGGGTCTCGAGCTCGTGCATCCGCCCACCCCCCTCGGCCACGCGATCGACGCAGGCCGCTCGGCACTGCTGCACCGCTCGATCGACGCGACGGCCGAGGGTCTCGGCCGCGACGGGCGGGCCTGGCGCGGGATGCTCGCGCGCCTCTCCGCGAATTGGCCGGGCCTCGCCGCCTCGGTGCTCGACCCGACCCGGCTGCCGCCGCACGATCTGGGCGCGCTGCTCGGCTTCGGAGCGCGGGGGCTGTGGCCGGCGTCGCTCGTCGGCCGCACGGTCTTCCGGGACGAGCCGGCGCGCGCGCTCTTCGCGGGGCTCGCCGCCCACGCGGCCGTGCCGCTCGGGCAGCCGCTCACGACGGGCATCGGCCTCATGCTCGGCGGCCTCGCGCACGGAGTCGGCTGGCCCGTCGCCCGCGGCGGCTCGCAGTCGGTCGCCGACGCGCTCGTCGCCCGCTTGACCTCACTCGGCGGCGAGCTGCGCACGGGCCACCGCGTCACATCGCTCGCCGAGCTGCCGAGCGCGCGCGTCGTCGTGCTCGACCTCACGCCGCGGCAGGTGCTCGCGATCGCGGGCGAAGCGTTGCCCGCGCGCTACGCTCGCCGGCTGTCTCGGTGGCGGTACGGTGCCGGAGTCTTCGCAGCGCACTGGGCGCTCGACGGCCCCGTGCCGTGGGCCGACCCCGCGCTCTCCGGCGCCGGAACCGTGCACATCGGCACGGCCGAACAGGTCGCGCGCACCGAGCGCGAGGCCGCGCGCGGTCGGCACGTCGACGACCCGTGGGTGCTCGCCGTTCAGGCCACCGTCGCCGACCCGTCGCGCGCGCCCGCCGGCAAGCACACGCTCTGGGCCTACTGCCGCGTGCCCAACGGGTCGACGGTGGATGCCCTGCCCGCCCTCGAGGCGCAGCTCGAGCGCGTCGCCCCGGGGTTCCGCGAGCGCGTGCTCGGTCGGCATGTCATGGGCCCGGCCGCCCTCGAGTCGTGGAACGCGAACATCGTCGGCGGCGACATTGGCGGCGGCGCGACCGACTGGCGGCAGCTCGCCGCCCGGCCCTCGCTCTCGCTCACGCCGTGGGCCACGCCCGTGCCGGGGCTGTACCTGTGCTCGTCGTCGACGCTGCCCGGCGGCGGCGTGCACGGCATGGGCGGCTGGAACGCCGCGGGCGCGGCGCTCGCCCGGCTCGGCGCGGGCAGCACGGGCGTCACCGGCGCGAGCGGAGCGTCCCGTGGCTGACTTCGCAACCGCCCGCGCGACGCCGCCCGCCTGGTCGATGGCGGTCGCCGCGATGCTGCTCATCCAGGTGTCGAACGCCCTCTCGGTCACCGTGATCGACGCGGTCGGCGCGGCCGGAACCTCATGGTTGCGCATGTGCTTCGGCGCGGTCTTCCTGCTGCTCATCGTGCGGCCGAACGTGCGCAGCATCCGTCGCGCCGACGTTCCGACGCTGCTCATGCTCGGTGCCGTGACCGGCCTCATGACGACGTTCTTCCTGGCCGCGCTCGACCGCATCCCGCTCGGCACGGCCGTCGCGATCGAGTTCCTCGGCCCGCTCACCGTCGCCGCGGTCATGAGCCGCCAGCGCCGAGCGCTCGTCTGGCCGGCCCTCGCGCTCGTCGGCGTGGTGCTGCTGACCGAGCCGTGGCAGGGGGCGACGGATGCTCTCGGCATCGTCTTCGCCCTGCTCGCGGGCATCTGCTGGGGTCTCTACAACCTGCTCACCCAGCGGGTCGGCGACCGCTTCAGCGGCATCACGGGGCTCGCTTTCACAATCCCGATCGCGGCCGTCGTGACGACCGTCATCGGGCTGCCGCAGGTGATCGGCGGCGCGCCCACGGTGCCGATCATCCTGCTCGCGGCGGGCATCGCGCTCATCACGCCCGTCATTTCGTTCGGGCTCGAGATGCTCGCCCTGCGCCGAATGACCCATACGGCCTTCGGCACGCTGCTCGCGATCGAGCCCGCGTTCGGGTTGATCGTCGGGCTCATCATCCTGAGCCAGCTTCCCGGACCCCTGCAGATCATCGGCATCGTGATCGTCATCGTCGCGGGCGCCGCGGCTCAGCGCGACGGCACCCGCTCACGAGCCGTCGACGATCCCGTCGTCCCACCACCGCAGCACGCGGAGTGACAGGAACGTCAGCCACGGCGACGGCTCGCCGACCGGCACGTCGAGCTCGAACCAGACGCGGCCCGGGTGGCGGCGCTCTTGCACCCAGGTGTTGTCGGGCTGCTGGGCGTCACGGATGATCCCGATCGCGTCGGATGCCCGCTCGTCGGGCGGCGTGCCCTCGAGCAGTGACGCCCGTCGCAGGTAGTCCATGACGTTGAGGGCGCTGTAGACGTGGCGGAACGGGTAGCCGAAGTGCGTGGCCCAGGGCGCCACGAGCTCGCCGGTCGACGCGCGGTAGAGCATCCGTCGCCGCAGCAGGTACTCGTGCGCCGCGTGACGCGCCGGGCGCAGACGGGTGTCGCCCGTGCGCTCCTCCCAGTCCAGGATGCCCTTCAGCGAGTTGAGCGTCGAGTGGAAGCTCGACCGCGTCGAGCCCTCGACCCACTCGCAGTTCCAGCCGCCCTCGGCCATCTGGTGCTCGGCGAACCACGTGGCGATCGCATCGACGTCGGCGCCGAGCCAGGCGCCGTTGGCGAGGGTGAAGCCGTTGATGCACGCGTCGACCTCGCCGCCCCAGTAGGGCAGGTCGTCGTACTCCCACCGCGCGTTAGCGGCGAGCTTCTCGGCCGTGCCCGCGAGCGCCGCGGCGTCGAGGCCGAACTCGCGCAGGGTGTTGAGGGTCCAGGTGGTGGCCGTCCAGGGCTGACCCTCCTGCGCCTCCTCGCTGTCCCAGTCGAACCCCGCCGGAAAGTACGCGCCACCCGCCCACTGGCCGTCGGCATCCTGATGCGCGAGCAGCGCGGCGCCCATGCCTTCGGTCGCGACGCGCGCGCGGGTCGCCTGCCACACGTGCTCGGGCTCATCGGCGAGGTCGCGCTCGACCTGCCAGCGCAGCGCCGGGTCGGTGTCGAGCATCCACTGCAGCAGCGCGGGCTCGATCGGGGATGAGCCGTTCACCATGCCGCGAGCGTATCCCCGCGTGCCGACGGCGTCACGAGTCAGAAAGGAAGAGATGGTGGACCTGAGGGGATTCGAACCCCGCGACCGCAGGTGATGCGGTTGCGCGTCGAGCGAGAGCCGAGCATCAGAGCGGTGGGATGGTGGACCTGAGGGGATTCGAACCCCTGACCTCCTCGATGCGAACGAGGCGCGCTACCAACTGCGCCACAGGCCCGTGGTGCGTCGTCCACATTACCATTCGCGCGCGGAGCGCTCGACCGAGTGCCGCGCGGGCTCAGCCGGCGGCGCGACGGCGCTCGAGCACCTCGTCGAGGTCGGGCGCGCGCGTCGGCAGCCCGTCGACGAGGCCCATGCCGGCGAATCGGCTCGCGGCGGGCCGAGCGACCTCGGGCGCCTTCCACTCCGAAGTTATGGAAGCGGCCGCGGCGACGTCGGGGGATGCCGCACGGGCTGCCGCCCGCTGCGTCCGCTCAGCCTCGGCCGCGGCAGCGGCGAGCGCGGCCGCGTGGTCGAGAGCCGGAGCCGCAGCTCCGGTCGGCACGACCGGCGCGCTGAGGTAGCTCGGCTTGGGCAGCGGCACGGGCGTCCACTCGCGGCGCGCGACCGCGGGAGCCCGGCGAAGCGGGGGCGCCAGATCGACGAACTCGGGGGCGGCCACGCCCGCGACAGGAGCCGTGCGGCGGCGCTGGGCGCGCGCGAGACCCGTGAGCAGCATCCCGCCGCTGATCGCGACGAAGGCCGCGAAACCGGCCCAGGCCCAGGCCGAGAACGCGATCGCGACACCGATGCCGACGAGAGCGAGCAGGGTCGTGAGCGAGGTGAGCGCGCGCGAGCGGCGCAGGCGGCGCTGACCGAGGCGTGCGGCATCCATCTCGGCCATGAGGCCCGGCGCCGACTCGGTGAGCCGAGCCCGCAGCGCGCGCTGGGCGGCGGCCTCACGTGCGCGCTCGATCGCCGCGAGCTCGCGCTGCCGGGCCGCGAGCGAGCGCTGCTGCGCCGCGACATCGCGCGCCGTCAGCTCGGCGCGCACCGACTCGGGCACCTCGGCGGCGTGCGCCATGATGCGCAGCGTCTGCTGCAGGCGGATGGCGTTGCGCTCGGTCGCGAGGTACTCGCGGCGCCGGCGCCACATGGGCACCAGATAGAGCAGCCAGAGGGCCGCGGCGATGACGATGAGGATCGCCGTGCCGCCGCCCGTGGACTCCATGCCGGAAGGGTACGATTCACGAGCCGGTGCGGTCGGCAGGTCGGCGGAGTGTTGGCAGACCCGAGGCCGCATCCCCTCCCCTCACCCCTCTCAAAGGACACCATGTCGTCGACCCCTGCCCCCGCGCCCGCCTCCGAGTCCCCCACCGAGGGTGCAGAGAAGACCGGACTGCGCGGCTTCTTCGGCAACGCCGAACTGCTCATCGTGATTCTGCTCGGCATCGTCTCGGTCGCCACCGCCTGGGTCTCGTTCCAGGCCGCGCTCTACGACGGCCAGACCGCCAAGGCGCTCTCGCTCTCGCAGAGCACCACCGCCGAGGCCGAGTCGCTCTACCTCGAAGGCAACCAGGAGTACGTGCAGGATTCGCAGACCCTCGCGCGCCTGACCGAGCTGCAGGCGCAGATCGACGCGGGAGACCCCATCGCCGCCGAGGTCTATGACGCCCTCTACTTCGTGGCCGTGAGCGAGCACTTCGGCGCCGCCATCGAGCGCACCGACGCCATCAACGCCGCCGACACCGAGTTCTACACGAGCCCGCTCGACGACGAGGAGTACCAGAGCGTGCTCTTCGGCGCCTACGCCGAGAAGAGCGACGAAGCGGTCGCCCTCATCGCCGAGGCCGACGAGCTCGACGGTCGCGGCGACTGGCTCACCCTCACGACCGTGCTCATGGCGATCTCGCTGTTCCTGCTCGGTGTCGCCGCCGTTGTGCGCTCGCGCCGCGTGCAGTACTCGCTCATCGTGATCGGCTCGGCGATCTTCGTGTTCGCCGCCGCGATCATGCTGACGATCCCCGTCACCTGGGTCTAGCGGCGCATCGCCTGCCGCTCGCGCTCAGCGCGCGGGCGGCAGGCTAATGCCGCGGCGCGCGGCGATGAGATCGAGCTCGGGCACGGTCGCCGCGCCGGGGGGAACGCGCCCCGCCTTCCAGCGCTGCAGCACGCCCTGCGGCACCTCTTCGACCGTCAGCGCGAAGCAGAAGTGGTCGCGCCAGTAGCCGTTGATGTGGATGTAGCGGCGACGCAGCCCCTCGTAGCGGAACCCGAGCTTCTCGACGACCCGCAGGCTCGGCCCGTTCTCGGGGCGGATGCAGATCTCCATACGGTGCAGCCCGACGGTGAAGAAGACGTGATCGGTCGCGAGCGCCACGGCCGTGGGAGTGAGCCCGCGCCCCGCGAAACCCGCCCCCACCCAGTAGCCGCACGTCGCGGAGGCGAGCGAGCCGTACGTCATGCCGCTCACGTTGAGCTGACCCGCGAGACGCCCCTCGGTCTCGATGATGAACGGAAGTCCCGTCCCGGCGCGCGCGGCGCTCAGCAGGTTGCGGATGCTCCCCCGGGTGTCCCAGTGCAGGGGTGCCGAGGGGCTCGTGGCCTCCCACGGCCGCAGCCAGCTGCGGCTGTCGATGAGCTCGGCCTCGAGGGCCCGCGCATCGCGGACGCGGATGGGCCGCAGCACCGTCGCGCCATCGCGCAGTGTGGGGATGATCGATGCCACGCCTCAGTCTAAGCGGGAGGCGAAATCTCTCAGCCACGGGCGCAGCTCGGGGCCGAGATCGGCGCGCTCGACGGCGAGCTGCACGATCGCCTTGATGTAATCGAGGCGATCGCCCGTGTCGTACCGTCGGCCGCGGAAGATCACGCCGTAGACGCCGCCCGCCTCGGCGTCGCCGGCGAGCTCGAGCAGGGCATCCGTCAGCTGGATCTCTCCGCCCTTGCCGGGTGCCGTGTGCTCGAGGATGTCGAAGATCTCGGGCTTCAAGACGTAGCGGCCGATGACGGCGTAGTTCGAGGGCGCGGTACCCGGTGCGGGCTTCTCGACCAGGTCGACGACGCGCACGACATCCGGGTCGTCGGTGGGCTCGACCGTCGCGACGCCATAGAGGTGCGCCTGCGCCGGATCGACCTCGAGCAGCGCGATGACGCTCGTATCGCGCGCCTCGTGCACGTCGATCATGCGCTCGAGCAGGGGGTCGCGCGGGTCGATGATGTCGTCTCCGAGCAGCACCGCGAAGGCCTGCCGACCCACGTGCATGTGGGCGCGCAGCACGGCGTGACCGAGGCCGAGCGGGTCGCCCTGCCGCACGTAGTGCATGTCGGCCAGGTCGGTCGAGTACTCGACCTTCGCGAGCTTCTCGGTGTCGCCCTTGGCCTCGAGAGTGGCCTCGAGCTCGCCGACGCGGTCGAAGTGGTTCTCGAGCGCGGTCTTGTTGCGCCCCGTGATCATGAGTACGTCGGTGAGACCGGCGCCCACAGCCTCTTCGACGACGTACTGGATGGCCGGCTTGTCGACGACGGGCAGCATCTCCTTCGGCATCGCCTTGGTGGCGGGAAGGAACCGGGTGCCGAGCCCCGCGGCGGGGATCACGGCCTTGCTGATGCGGCGGGTCATGGCGTCAGCGTATCGGGAGGCCTCCGCAGGGCTCGGGGGTTGCCTCGGGCCTACGATGGCGGTATGCCACCCCACGCGCCCGACGGTGACGCGATCGCCGCGAAACGCGCTCTGCGAGCCGAGTTGCGCGAGCGGCGGCGCATCCGCCCGCAGCACGAGCGCGACCTCGCCACCGAGAGCCTGACGCGCCAGCTCATCGCCCTCGCCTCGACGCTCGGGCCGCGATCGCTCTCGTGCTACCTCGCCACGCGCGACGAGCCCGAGACCCGGCCGTTCCTCCGCTGGGCGGTCGAGCAGGGAATCCGCGTGCTGCTGCCGGTCTCGCGCGACGACGGCCTGCTCGACTGGGCTCCCTACGACGATGCCGACGAAGGGCTCGACCTCATCGGCATGCCCGTGCCGACGACCGAGCTTCTCGGCCCGATCGCCATCAACGACGTCGGGCTCATCGTCGTTCCGGCCGCGGCCGTCGACCGATCCGGCATGCGCATGGGCTGGGGTCGGGGCTACTTCGATAAGACCCTGGGGTCGATGGACCGCCGCCCGCCCGTGTTCGCGGTGGTCTTCGAGCACGAGGTGCTCGACGCGCTGCCCCGCGAACCGCACGATCAGGGCGTCGACGGCGTCGTCACCCCGTCGGGCATCACGCGCTTCTCCTCCTGACCGCGCGGTGCGGGGGAATGCTCCGCCCGCCGTATCCTGGAGGGTGGAGGTTCGCCCATGCCCACGTACTCGTACCGCTGCACGGAATGCTCGACGGCGTTCGACATTCAGCAGGCCTTCACCGACGACTCGCTCACCGAGTGCCCGACGTGCCAGGGCCGGCTGCGCAAGGTCTTCTCGGCGGTCGGCGTGACCTTCAACGGCTCGGGCTTCTACCGCACCGACAGCCGCGCCGGAGGGTCTAGCAGCGGTGCGGGATCGTCGTCGGGCTCGGATTCGTCGAGCGGCACCTCGTCAAGCGGCTCCTCTAGCGTCTCACCTGCCACGCCGAGCTCGACCCCCGCCAAGAGCTCCCCCGCGCCGGCCGCCGCGGGCTAGAGTCGGGGCATTCCGCCCCCTCCCTGAAGGAGTCTTCATGCTCGCCGGTTTTAAGACGTTCATCCTGCGCGGCAACGTCATCGAGCTCGCCGTGGCTGTCGTCGTCGGCACCGCGTTCACGGCGCTCGTCAACGCGATCGTTGCCTCGATCATCAACCCCGCTATCGGTGCGCTGCTCAATGCCGAGTCGCTCAGCACTGCCCTCGTCGTGAAGATCCCGACGGTATCCGGAGGCACCGCGGATCTGCTGTTCGGTGCCGTGCTTGCCGCCGTGTTGAACTTCGTCATCGTCGCCGCCGTCGTGTACTTCGCGCTCGTCGCGCCCATGAACTACCTCAACCGCCGAGCGGAAGAGCGCCGGAAGGCGGGCCTGCCCGCTGGCGAGGAGGCGGCGCCCCCGACCGAGCTCGAGCTGCTCGCCGAGATTCGCGACCTGCTCGCGAAGCGCGACAGCACGCCGCCCGCTCCGTAGCGCTCGACGACGACCGAGCGCCGAGCCGCCGTCAGTGCCGCGCGCTCAGGGCGGCGAGAGCGCGCATCGCCTCGTCGGCGCGCGCGGCAGGAACCAGCAGATGATCGTGGAACGCCCCGGCGATCACATTGCAGCTGATGCCGTGCGACGTCAACGCGGCGCTGACCGCGGCCGTCAGGCCCACCGCCTCGAGCGAGGAGTGCACGCGCAGCGTGATCCAGCGGTACGCCCGGCTCGTATCGGCGCCGATGCGCTCAGCCTCGGCGCGGTCGAGTACGACCGAGATGCCCTCCGGTTCGAGCACGGTCGCCGCGGCATCGACACCCTCGAGCGATTCGACGGTCGAGAAGAACCAGTCGCCGGCCACCGGCTCGGGTCGCATCGTTCTGAGCAGCACGTCGAGGTCGGTCTCGCCCCGAGCCCGCGTCGCGTTCGCGCTCGTCATCAGTAGTGCGGCGGCTTCTCGGCCGTGAGGCGGGCGTCGTTCTCGTCGAGCCGGTGCCGCGCAGGCGCCGGGCTCGGAGTCGGATCCGACCCCGGCGGTGGTGGCGTCGTGACCCGGCGCGAGCCGCGGCCTCGCACGCGCGGGGCGCGCCCCGCATCCGTCTCGCTCATGCCCTCAGCGTACGCGCGCGACGACGCGGCGTCAGCGCGTGATCGCGAGCTCGTCGGTCGGGTGATCAGAGCCGCGGCCGGGTACGGGGCCCGCGCCGCTCGACGCCGCCGGCACCCCGCCCGCGAGGGCCTGGATGCGGTCGGCCACCGCCTCCGGGTCGCTGAACAGCTCGAACACGTGCACGCGCGCATAGTGCCAGCCGAGGCGGCGCATGAGGTCGGGGCGCAGGCGCAGCGACTCGCGCAGGCTCAGGTGCGCGAGCGCGGCATCCGTCTCGACGGCGACGCAGTAGCCGCCGCGGCTCGCCACGAGCGGAAGTTTTCCGCGATGCCCCAGTGCGACCGTCATGCCGCGCGCCTCGAGACGCCGAGCAAGGTCGATGAGCATGGGGTCGCTGTCGTCGGGCAGCTCGACGGCCGTGCGGCGCGCCTCGACGTCGGCGAACAGGTCGGCGAGCGCCCGGGCGCCGTGCGAGAGCCGGTCGTCGTCGAGATCGCTCGGGCGGATGCAGCTGACGATGCGCACATAGCGCCGTGCCCGCGTCATCGCGACAGCGAGCAGACGGTCACCGCCGGGGCGGCCCAGCGACCCGAACTCGGTGAGCACGCGGCCGTGCGGCGTGCGGCCGAAGCCGATCGAGAAGATGACCCGGTCGCGCGACTGCGCCACCGACTGCTCGATCGTGAGCACGGCGAACGGCTCAGGCCGATCGCCGAGCAGCACGTCGTGCAGGTCGGGGCGGTGCGTGAGGGCCTCGAGCACGGCGGTGTGCACGCGCGCGGCGTGCTTCGCGCTCGCCGTGATGACCATGAGCGACTCGTTCGGGCGCGCCGTGGCGTGCTCGATCACCAGATCGACCGCGCGGCGCACCTCGGCATCGACGCTCTCGATCGCTCCCGTGACCTCGTCGGGCATGCCGTGACCGTCGTCGAGGTAGTCGACCGCGATCGAAGGATGCCCGAGGAACGAGCCGGCCCACGGCAGCGACTCGATGCGGCCGGCGTAGAACCGCCGGTTCACGAGCTCGGCGAGGTCTTCGCCCCCCGCGCGATACGAGCGCGTGAGAGACAGCGCCGGCAGCAGCTCGCTGAGCTGGAAGAGGGCGGAGGCGGCGTGCAGGGCATCCACGTCGCCGTCGTCGTCGGGGTCGCCGACCGCGATCGTGAACGGTGCCGGAGCCTGCGTGACGGGGTCGCCGACGGCGACCACCTGGCGGGCACGACGCACCGAGCACGCGACCTCGGCGACCGTCACGGCGCCCGCGTCGAGCAGCAGCACGGTGTCGAACGGGATGTCGTCGCTGATCTCGTGCACGTCGTAAGGCGAGGCGAGCCAGATCGGCGCGACCGGCCGGCTCAGGTGCGGGGCCTCGCGCTGCAGCTGCGCGGCAGTAATCGCGCCGCTCTTCAACAGGGTCTTGAGCGCGGCGGCCTCGTCGGGCCAGTCGGTGATGCCGATCGACCAGTTCTCGGCGAGCTGCCACGCCAGCAGCTGCGCGCTGCCCGCGGCGTGCGCCTCGTCGACGAGCCGGAAGTCGGCCTCGAGGCGCTCGAGCACCTCGGGCTCGGCGCCGAGCAGGGCGCGATCGTGCTGCAGCAGGCTGTCGAGGGCCGAGCGCCACCAGGCGAGTTCGAGCTCAGCCGCGACCTGCGCGTGCGGAACATGGCGCGCCGCCAGATCGCTCAGCAGCGGCCCGACGTCCCAGCGCTCGAGGTGCTGCAGCAGGGTCGTGCGCTCCTGCAGGTTGGCGAGCACGTCGCTCTCGGCGGCGAGGCCGGCGAGCAGGGCGTGCAGCTCGGTCAGCGGGCGGTGGGCGAGCTGCTGGTCGCGACTGTGGTGGTTGAGCGGAGCATCCAGCGCCTCGAGATCCTGCTCGACCTGCTGGTAGGCGACGGCCACGTCGGCGATGCCGACCGGCACGGCGGGGGTGATGCCGCTGGGCACGAACCGCTGCCAGAGCACCCGCTGCTGCTGGATGCGCTGCAGGGCCTCGTGCATGTCGCCGACGGCGACGCCGGGCCGCAGATACTCCTTCGCGAGGGCTTTGAGGCGCCGACGCGTGGTCGCCGGCATCGTGCCCGCCTCGCGGCGCGGGGCGGTCGCCGCGATGAGCTCGCTGAGCGAGCGGTCGAACACGGCGGGCTGGAACTTGTCGAGCGTGTCGCGCAGATCGGCGAGCAGCCGCAGGTACACGCCGAGCTCAGCGATCGACTCGAAGGGCCGCAGCGGGGTCGCGGCGATGAGCAGGCGCCCGCGCTCGACGAGGCGCGGCACGAGATCGTGGTGAAGTCGACGCGCGAGCTCTTGGGCGTGCGCCGCGTCGTCGCCCGTGCGGAATCGGGCTCCGTACCACGGCGAGTCTCCCGGGCCGTAGCTGAACTGCCCCAGCTCGGCGGCCTGAACCATGGCGTCGGCCGCCTCACGGCGGTCGGCCGCCAGCAACTCGACCGCGGCACGACTGAGGCGCGCGCGCGTCGTGGGCGGCGTCGGCAGCAGCTGCAGGCGGCTCAGCTCGGCGATGCAGTCGAGCACGCTGATGCCGAGCTCGGCATCCGGCCGCGAGAGGGCCTCGCGGTACTCGATGAGCACCGAACGCAACCGGATGAGCGCATCGTTCACATCAGCGACGCGCGGGCGCTCGGCCTTCTCGTTGCGGCCGATCGCGCGGATCAGGTCGCGGCGGAGGGTCGAGGCCGACACGGCCGCGCCGGGCAGGCCGATGTCGGTGAGGCGTCGCGCGATGGTGCGCAGGCTCGCGCGACGCGGGCTCACGACGAGCACGCGCTTGTTCTGCGCCACGAGAGTGCCGAGCGCATTGACGATGGTCTGCGTCGCGCCCGTGCCCGGCAACGTCTTGACGACGAGCGAGTTGCCGGCGGCGATGCTCGCGATCACCTGCTCCTGCTCGGCGTCGGCGTCGAGCAGCAGAAGGTCGGTCTCGGGCGGGCGCTGATCGGCGGGGACGGCGTCGACGGGCGACTGGCTCTCGGTGACCGCCCAGCGCGCGCTCGTGTTGCCGGCGAGCGCATCGAGCACCGGGTGCGCGAGATCGTGCGCGTCGGCCACCATCGCCGGGCCCACCTCGGCGAAGGTGCTGACCACAAGACGCGGGCTGATCGTGAAACCGTCGAGGTGGGCGGTCAGGCCGCGCAGCCGATCGAGCGGCGGGTTCGGCTTGAACGCCTCGCCGTCGTGGGCGAGGGCGACGAACGCCGCCTCGTCGAGGTGCAGCGAGAACTGCTCGGCGAGCACCCGCACAAGGGCCGGGTTCACGGCGACGACTCCGGTGAGCGTGAGCTCGACATCCCGGCCCCGACGGCGCATGCGCAGCGGGCGCAGCAGCAGCGGCGCGCAGTGATCGACGCCCTGATGGTGCCACGACACGAGGCCGATGCCGAGCGCCACGGCATCGATGCCGCGCACACTCGCGAGCTCTGCGCCCGCGTCGGCGATGCGCTCGGCGGCGATTCGCGCCTGACGCAGGGCCACATCGTCGCGCACGAGGTTGCTCAGCAGGGTCGGGCTGCCGGCGATGAAGCGCGCCAGACCGCCAGGGTGGCTCGTGCCGAGCTCGATGCGACCGCGCGGGTCGTCGTCGAAGTGCAGCAGGGTGCTGGTGCCGCCCACGCGGGCGAGCTCGGTGCGCCAGCGATCCCAGATGGGCGCGGCGACGTTCATCGGCACGACGCGGGGGTCGTCGAACCGCACCGTCGAGGGCGAGAGCGGGTTGGCCCCGCTCCCCTCATCGGCATCGATCTCATGATCGTCGTATCGGTCGGCACGCCACACGCGGCCACTGTATGTCTGCTCCGGCTGAATCCCTGGGATTTCTACCGGTCTGCCCCCGAACCCGACCGCCGTGTTCACAACTCAGGCTGAACTGCCGTGGGAGCGTGCACAGCGCAGCACATCGGGCACGTCAGCCTGAGTTGCGAACAAGATTGCCGTTCTAGGATCGGGGCGTGGAGCTCGTGGGCGGAGTCGTGTCGGCGCTGGTCGCGGGCGGCGTCACGCTGCTCGTCGTCGTGGCCGCGGTACTGATCGGCGGCATCGTGATCGTCGCCCGGCGTCGCGGCCGCTCCGGCCGGCTGCTGCGGGCCCCCGACGACATCCGCCGCCGCGCCGGTTCGGCCCTCGTGCGCGCCGACGACCGCATCGGCGAGGGCGAGGCCGACGTCGAGTTCGCGATCGCCCAGTTCGGCGAGCGCGCCGCGCAGGACTACCGTGGCGCCGTGCGCCGCGCGCGCGCCGACCGCGACGAGATCTTCCGCCTGCACCGCCTCATCGACGACGAGCCCGACGCCGGCCTCGCCAACCGCGAGCGCACCGACCGCATCGTCATGCTCGCCGACCGCATCGACCGCACGCTCGGCGAGCAGGCCGCGGCCTTCCGCGACCGGCGGTCGCTCGAGTCGACCGCGCCCGAGCGTCTGGAACGACTGCGCACGCGGGTGACCGAGGCGCGAGCCCGACTGACCGAGGCGACGCGGCAGCGGGATGCCCTGCTCGCCCAGCACGCCCGCACCGCGCTCGGCGCCGCCGCCGACGCGCCCGAGCGCGCCGCCCGCGAGCTCGATCGTGCCGAGGGTCTGGCAGCGGATGCGGCCCCGGGCAGCACGGCCCCCGCGAGCAGCGTCATGGCGACGATCAGCGAGGCCGAGCGGCTGCTGTTCTCGGCCGAGGAGGCGATCGAGTCGGTCGCGGCCGCCACCGACCGGCTCGACGACGCCGCCGAGGCTCTGCGGCGCCTGCGCGACGACGCCCGAAGCGCGCGCACCGAGGCACTCGAGGCAGCGCAGACCGCGCCCGACGGCGACACGGGTGTCGCCATCACGGAGGCCGTGGCGCAGCTCGACCGGGCGGCGGGCGACGGCGCGGCGAGCGCCGCCGATCCGCTCGAGCAGCTCGCCGACCTGCGCGAGGCGATGGACGCCGTCGAGGTGTCGCTCGCCTCGTCGCGCACGCAGGCGCAGCGCCTCGCGCACGCGCGCGAGGCGTACCACGCCGCACGCGTGCAGGCCGAGGCGCAGCTGCTCGTCGCGCGCGATGCCGTCGGCTCAGGCGGCTCGGCGGGCGCGCGGGCGCGGCTGGAGGATGCGGTCGACGAGCTGCGGGCATCCCGCACGATGCTCGATACCGACCCCGTCGGCGCGCTCGATGCCGTGCGCCGCGCCCTGACGCACGCGCGCGACGCCGAGGTGCTCGCGCGCTACTGAGCGCTACTGAGCCTGCAGCCAGGCGAGCACCGCGAGCACGCGGCGGTGGTCGCCATCGGCGGCGTCGAGGCCGAGCTTGGCGAAGATCGCCGAGATGTGCTTCTCGACGGCGCCGACGCCGATGAACAGCGAGCCGGCAATGGCCCCGTTGGTGCGGCCCTGCGCCATGAGCTCGAGCACCTCGCGCTCGCGCGTCGTGAGCGACTGCAGCGGGTCGACCCGGCGGGCCATGAGCTGCGTGATGACCTCGGGGTCGAGCACGGTGCCGCCCGCGGCGACCCGCTCGAGAGCATCGCGCACCTCGTCGAGCGAGACGACGCGGTCTTTCAGCAGGTAGCCGACCCCGCCCGTTCCGGCCGCGAGCAGCTCTTGCGCGTACGCCACTTCGACATACTGCGACAGCAGCAGGATGGCGATGGCGGGGTGCCGGCGCCGCAGCTCGATCGCGGCGCGCACGCCCTCGTCGCGGAACGTCGGCGGCATGCGCACGTCGAGCACGACCGCATCGACCTCGAGCGCGGGCACCGCGGCGAGCAGCGCCTCCGCATCGCCGAACGCCCCGACGACCTCGACGCCGGCATCGCGCAGCACGCGAACCAGCCCTTCGCGCAGCAGCACCGAATCATCGGCGACCGCGACGCGAAGGGCTGACATGCCCTCCAGATTAGGCACTCGGCTCGCTATCGGCGGCCGGGGCGGTGGATGCTGCGCCGACGCCCGCGAGCGGCAGCGTGACCGTCACCGTGGTGGGGCCGCCCCCGGGGCTCGAGATCGCGAACGTGCCGCCCATGCCCGCCGCGCGGTCGCGCAGCCCGGCCAGGCCGTGCCCGACCGACTCGACCGCTCCGCCCACGCCGTCGTCGGTCACGGCGACGACGAGTGCTCCGTCTGCCGTGGTGACGCTCAGCGTGATCGTGCTCGCCTGCGAGTGCTTGGCGGCGTTGGCGATGAGCTCGCTCGCCACGAAGTAGGCGTTGCGCGCCACCTCGTCGGGCAGGTTCGCCGTCGCGCCGAGCTCGGTCTCGAGCGTCACGGGGATGCTCGACCGGGTCGCGAGCGACTCGAGCGCGGCGAAGAGTCCGCGGTCGAGCAGCAGCGGCGGCGCGAAACCGCGCGACAGGTTGCGCAGCTCGTCGAGGGCGTCTTGCGCCTGACGCCGGGCATCCTGGATCAGACCGGCGGCCTCGTCGGGGCTCGCCTCGAGACGGCGCTCGGCGGCGGCGAGGTCCATCTGCAAGCGGATGAGGCGCTGCTGCGGGCCGTCGTGGATGTCGCGCTCGATGCGGCGCAGCGCCGAGCCCTCGGCGGCGACGGCCGCCTGACGCGAGGTGAACAGGCTCGACACCTGCTGCTCGAGCTGCTCGTTCGTGAAGCGGCCGAGGAAGGGGCGGGCGATCGCCGCGTGCAACCAGGTGAGGCCGCGCAGCACGTAGGGCAGCGTGACGAGGGCGATGACGCCGAGCACGATGAAGATCGTGGCCACGACCGGAGCCGCCGTCGCGATCCAGGCGTCGGGGAAGCGCACGCCGGGGCCCGTGAACCAGTCGTCCGGCCCGCGCAGGGCGAGCGTGATCGGCAGGGCGATGGCGCCGCCGATGAGCGACACCCAGACGACGAGCACGACGAAGCTGATCGTGGCGATGATCGGCGCGATGATCGCGCCGTGCAGCAGGCTCAGCCAGTAGCGGCCGTTGGCGAGCGGCCGCAACCAGCGCTTCCACCACACCATGGTCGGGTCGGCCGGCCACTCGGGCTCGGCGATCGGGGCCTCGCCCGACCAGCGAAGCCGCGCGATCTCGAACGATCCGGCATACCGGGCCAGCAGCAGCGTGAGCGACAGCAGGAAGATGCCGCCGATGATGATGAGCAGGCTCACCGCCGTCGAGAACAGCGAGGTGAGGATGGTCATCACGGCGATCGCGATCGCGAAGGTCGGCACGAGGTAGCCGAGCGCGCGGGGCACGCGGCGCCACAGGGCGCCGTAGCTCCAGCTGTCGGCGACGGCCGGCGCCGCGGCGGGGGCCGGGGCGGCAGGGGTGGTGGTCATGGTGTTCTCCTGAGGTCAGACTGCCACGGCGCACCTCGCGCCGGGATGACTCCAGCCTCGCGACCGGCGTCGCGCCGCGGCATCCGAGCCACCCCCGAACCGTGCGGGGGGTATCCCCCCCTTGCCCGATGCCTCAGATCTCAGGCCTCGAGCCGCAGCGCCACCACGGTCACGGCGATCGTGACACTGATCGGCGCCTGCCACTCGAGCAGCACCTTCTCGACCTTCGCGCGATCCTGATGGAAGGCGTTGGGCCCCATGAACACGGCGTCGAGAGCCTGCTCGACACTCAGCTGCACGCGCTGGCGCACCTCGACCGAGCTCACGAGGGTCGCCTCGGGGATGCTCGCCGCAACCTCCTCCGCCTTGCCGGCGGGCACCCTCATGAGCTTGAGGCCGTGTCCTAGCTCGCGCATGTGGTCGGCGTGCGGCACGGCGAACACCGCGGTGCCGCCCGGGGCGAGGATGCGCCGCACCTCGCCCGCGGCGCCGGGCGCGAAGATGCGCAGGGCCACATCGACGCTGGCATCGCGCAGCGGGATTCCCGTCCACACATCGGCGCTCACCCCGGCCAGCCGATCATGCGCGCGGGCCGCGATGCGCACCGCCGGAGCCGAGGCGTCGAGCACGACTCCGCGCAGCCCCGGGCGGGCATCCAGAATCGTCGCGGCGTACCAGCCGGTGCCGCCGCCGAGGTCGGCGAGCCAGCCGCGAGCGTCGGTCGGCACGGCTGCGAGCACGGCGGACGCGATGTCGTCATGAAACCCCGCGGCCTGGAAGCGCTCACGCGCCTCGAGCATCTCGGGGGTGTCGCCCGTCGCCGGAGCACCCTTGCCCTTGTGGGCGGCGCGCAGGCTCAGATAGCCCTGGCGGGCCCGGTCGAAGTGGTGGCGGTTGGCGCACGAAGCGCCGCCATCGGCCGCGCTCAGCGGCTCGCCGCAGCTCGGGCACTGCAGGATGTCGAAGGCCGCGTCGAGGGTGCTCACGTGCGCAACCGTACAGGGCGGGGCGGGCGAGGTCGCGCTCGATAGGCTGGCGGCGGCGACTCCCGAGCAGGTTCGGCGGCCATCCCCTCGGCACGAAGGTCATCTCATGGCGGTCGTCTACACGCTCATCAACGCGCTGTTCATCTCGGTGAGCAACGTGATGGGCGGGGTGGCGGCCCGACGCCTGCCGATCGCGATCGTCGTCGCGATCGCTGGCCCGACGACGATCGTCATCGCGCTGCTTCTGGCCCTTGTCCTGCCCGGAACGCCGAGCTGGCCCGGGTTCTGGCTGGGCTTCCTCGCCGGGCTCTTCGGCGGCAGCGGCCTTCCCGTCGCTTACCGCGCCTTCGCGATCGGGCCGGTCGGCATCGCGGGCGCCGTGCTCGCCGTCGTGGGGACGGCGTTGCTCGTGCTCGTCGGCGTCATCACGGGCGACGCGATCACTCCCCTGCGCGGCGCGGGTCTCGCGCTTGGCCTCATCGCCATCTTGCTCGTCACCTATCGCCCGCCCGTCGACGGCGTGCGGCCGAGCCTGCGCGGGCCGCTGCTCGCCGCAGTCGCCGCGACGCTCTTCACGGGCTTCATCGTCACCATCAACGCCGCCCCGCAGGCCGACGGACTGTGGCCGATCGTCGGGGCGCGCTTCGGCATCACGACGGTCGCGATGGTGCTGCTGGGGTGGATGCTCTGGCGCGAGGGTGCCCGCACCGTCGGTTCGCACTTCCGCACCCGGTACGTGCTGTTCCCGATGATCACCGGAGCCGCCGACATCCTCGGCAACCTGTTCCTCGTGCTCGCGCTGCAGACGGGCGACCTCGTGCTGCTCGCGATCCTCGCCCCCGCCGCTCCCGTGTTCACGGCGATCATCGGCCGCGTCTTCCTGCGTGAGCTCATGACGCGCTGGCAGGTGCTCGGCCTCGTCGTGGCCTCGGCCGCTCTCGTGCTCGCGTCGCTCTAGCCGCGGCGTCGAGCCGCCAAGCGGGCCAGCACACGCGCCCCGATGAGCACCTCGACCGCGGCGGCCGGGCGCAGCCAGCGCGAGCGCGGCACGTCGACCATGCCGCCCTTCGCGAAGCTCACCACCGTCAGCCCGGCGACCGGGATCGCCCATGCGGCGAAGGTCGCGAGCTGCCAGCCGCGGCTGTGCTCGTGCTTCAGCGTGAACCAGGTCCAGAGGGCGGCATCGGCGAGGTAGTCGCCCTGCGTGCCGAAGCGCGTGACCGTGCCCGTGCGGCGGGCCAGCTTTCCATCGACGAAATCCGTGGCCAGCGCCAGAACCGGAACTGCTGACCCGAGTCGCGCCGCGGCGGCGGGCAGATTGGCCCGGGCGACCGTGAGCAGATTGGGCAGGCCCATCGTGCGGCGCTCTTCGAGCATCCCGAGATGGGTCACGGTCATGAGCCAGCTCGTGAGCACCCACGCGCGACCGTGGGGATGCGCGAGCGCGGCCATGCCGGCGTGCACCGCGGTCGCCTCGGCGAGCGCGATGGGGCGCTTGCGGGCTTCGCGGATGCTGCGCAGCGTCGCGTCGGCGATGAACGCCCCGAGGGCGCGGCCGCCGAAGCCCCCGCGCCGGAGCCCGCCGAGCAGTTCGTTCGTCGCGGCGCGCGAGTTAGCGCCGTCGAGAATCGCCCGTCGGCTCACGGCCCCACCTCCTCGCTCGTCACCCTATTCGGAGCGAGCGAGGCGATGGTGGGAGCCCTCGTCAGCGGCCGGTCGAGTCGGGCGCGCGGTCGACGTCGCCCCGCCAGGCGCCGGTCTCGAAGCCGTTCGTCTCGACGAGGTGCTTGAACTTCTTCAGGTCGCGGTCGATCTGGATGTCGTCGACCTGCAGCAGTGCGCCGATCTTCTCGACGATGCCCTGCGGGGTCCAGGTGAGCTGCAACGAGACGCGGGTCGTATCAGCATCGAGGCGGTGGAACGTGACGACGCCGGAGTGCTCCTCGCCGACGCTCGAGTTCCAGGCGATGCGCTCGTCGGGGTGCTGCTCGACGATCGTCGCCTCGAACTCGCGCGTGACGCCGGCGATCGAGACGGTCCACTCGGTGAGGATGTCGCTCGTCTGAACGATCGTGTCGACCCCCGACATGAACTGGGGGAAGCTCTCGAACTGGGTCCACTGGTTGTAGACGGTCGAGATGGGTGCGTCGATGTCGATGCTGGAATTCACGGTGGCCATGGTGGTCTCCCTGTTCGGTCGGTGGTGAGCCACGCTAGGGGGCTGCTCGATCGGCCGTCAGGGGTTGACTTCACAGGGTCGCGGTCACTCCTCAGAGGTTCGGCGCGCGGCGAGCGCGGTGGCGATGAGCTCGACGACCTCCAGCGGCAGGGGCTGCGTGTGCGGGAAGTGCACCGAATCGGTCTTGGCGCGATACGGCCCGACCGCGGCCTCGAAGGCATCGTCGCCGCGGTAGATCGGGTAGAGCGCGAGGTGCTTCGTCCAGTTCGCGTAGTGCAGGCCGTGGCGCGCGCCGACCATGACGGCGGGCATCCCGTACCGGAACGCCTCGGTGCCGCCCGGCACGCAGCGCAGCAGCGTCTCGCGCACGGCGAGCAGGCGCTCGCGCGCGGCCTCGGGCGCCGCCGCGATGTAGTCGTCGATCTCGCTCATGGGCCCATCCAACACCCGGGATAACACAAATGACGGAGTTCCGGACTGGTTGTGCCCCCAAGATGCCTGCGAGGGTCGCAAACTCCGTCATTTGCCACGAGCGACGCTGGGGCGGTGCAGACGAGCGGGGCTCAGCGGGCGGCGGCGACCCGGGCGAGCGCGATGCGGTCGGCGGCGTCGAGGGGCGTGATGCCCTCGAGCGTCGCGAGGGCGAGCACGTCGGCGAGCGTGCCGCCGATGCCGCGCAGGCGCGCGTCGACGGACTCGGGCGCCTCGCCGCGCTCAGTGAGGGCGAGGTGGATGACTCCCCCGGCGTTGACGACGTAGTCGGGGGCGTACAGGATGCCCCGCGCGGCGAGGGCGTCGGCCCCACTGCGCTCGGCCAACGGGTTGTTCGCCGGCCCGCAGACGGCGCGCACGGGCAGCTGCTCGATCACGGGGGCGGTCAGGATTCCGCCGAGGCCCGCCGGCACGAACACGTCGGCGGGGGTGGTGACGGCGTCGGCCGCGTCGATCCACGTGGCGCCGAGCTCGTCGGCGAGGGCGCGGGCCGCCGGGTTGATGTCGGTGACGGTCAGCACGGCTCCGGCCTCGGCGAGCCGCCGCGCCAGCCGCGAGCCCACCTGCCCGAGTCCGGAGATCACGAACGACCGGCCGGCGATGCCGGTCGAGCCGAAGGCGGCGAGCAGCACCTGCTCGATCGACGCGAAGACGCCGAGCGCCGTACCGGCGGCCGGCTCCCCCGCGCCGCCATCGGCGGCGGGCAGGCCGACGACGTGCTGCGTCCGCTCGCGCACGATGAGCATGTCGTGCTCGGTGACTCCGACATCTTCGGTCGTGATGTACGCGCCGCCGAACGACTCGACGAGGTCGCCGAGGTCGAGCAGGGCATCCCGTCGCTCGGCCGGGTCGAGGACGCGACCGGGAGGCAGGGCGATGACGGCCTTGCCTCCGCCCGCGCCGATGTCGGCGAGCGC